>CANQWS010000001.1 GCA_947627615.1 uncultured Muribaculaceae bacterium
TATTCCAAACTTTGAATTTACCCCATGCACACCTTGCACTTTTGCACACTCCCGACCGTGCAAGAGTGCAAGGAATGCACGGGGGTTATCCCTGAATTTGAAATGATGACAACAGAGTTTTTTCCCGGTATACCACTATACTCATTACAGTGGTTTACCGCCCTGCGACCCATATCCGGGGAGCAGTTCCATCCGTGCTGCCGCGCACGGAAATTACAGCCATGCGGGAAATTCCTTAGCATATTAGGGAATTTTCCGAGCCGCATATCGTTCCGATACGCTGAAAATGTCCCCAATATGCCAAAGAGGTCAACCCCTTTGGAAACCCCGGAACGGCTTAACAGAAAGCCGTACACTCCGATTGCTCCGCAACTTAAACTCGTCCGCCTATGAGCTACGCAGTGTTACACATCATCAAGGCGAACTCGTCGCTGAACTCGATAGCCAAGCATATCGAGCGCACCGCCCATCCCGAAAACGCAGACCCGTCGAGGACGCATCTCAACCGCTACAATCTGGTAGAATATCCCGACGGGATAACCGGGCTTGCAGCGGCTGTCGAACACCGCATATCCAATGCCGGGATTACACGAAAAATCTCCGACAGGCAGGTTCGGTGCCTCAACTTGGTTATGACCTCCGACAACGAGGGTATGCAGAAAATCATCGACAGCGGCAAGCTCGATGAATGGATTGCCGAAAACATAAAATGGGCGCGCGACACATTCGGCGGCGACAATGTTGTCGGAGCCGCACTGCACATGGACGAGCGCACTCCGCATCTTCACATCGCCGTCGTTCCGATAGTGACCGCCGAGAGAAAGAAGAAAGCGAGGGAGGCGACAGCAAAAAGGCGTTACCGCACCAAAGCCGCCAACCGTCCGAGGCTGTGCGCCGACGACATAATGGAGCGCGGAAAGATGAGCCGCTATCAGGACATCTATGCCGAGGCTATGGCGAAATACGGTCTGGAGCGTGGCATCCGTGGTTCCGAGGCGCGCCACATCGGACAGCACGAATATTACCGCGACTGCATGGTGAAGAAGAAAGGTCTTGAAGAAGACATCAGCAATCTCTCCATTGAGAAAAGGAAGCTCGACAAAGAGAAAAGAACCCTTGAAAGCAAAGTCGAGCATCTTGAATGTAGTGCCATCGCTCTTGACAGCCGGAAGAAAATGCTCTCACAAGTAAACGAGCAAATCAGGCAGCAGAACAGCGAACTCTTTTCCGAAAATTCCCGTTTGACCGAGGCTAATTCTTCTCTCGCCGCCGAAAACAAATCGCTTGTGGCAACATCTTCAAAACTGACAGATGATGTTGCCCGGCTCCAAATGCAAAAACTGAGCAGCGAGGCGGACGGAGATTTCAAGAAATTCAAGGCAGACATTGCCCGGTATTTCCCAGACCTTGAAGATTTGCTGAATTGGGGACGGTACTGCACCCATATCGGCTTCCCCGACAGCTTTACGCAGCGTATCCTTGCCCAAGAAAAGGTAGGATTTGCCGGAGCGCTTTTCTCGTCGGAACACAATCAGACCTTTCGCACGGAAGGGTCGGTTGCCAAATTGGAAAGAGATCCGGAGAATAAGCACCGTTTCATCTTGAATATTGACGGCGTGAGCGTATTCCAATGGTTCCGAGATATGGCTCGTAAGTTCCTTGAAAAACTCGGATTCAAACCTAAAGGGCCAACTCAATCCCACGGCATTAGACGCTGACATTAACACCACAACCACAATGGCTATCTCTCCACAATTACCTCAATCGGAGGGATAGCCGTTATTTTTATCTTACATAATATGAGTGCGTAGTACCTTGATTATTACTAACTTTGCAGAGAGGAACAAAAAATCTAAAAAAAATATTCGCGTATATGAAACTTTCGGGGCTAAATCTGCACCTAACGAGGCAAAGCAAACAAAACAAACGAAGTATGACAGACCCACCAACTAACGAAAGGGATTTTGCCTCGCTCATAAAGCAGCACTCCCGAATTATCAACAAGGTCAGCTATTTCTATGCTACCGATAAATTGCCGTTTGATGACCTCCGGCAAGAAATCTATGTCAATATCTGGCTTGGATTAAAACAGTTCCGAGGTGACAGCAAAATATCTACATGGATTTATCGGGTAGCAGTAAATTCGGCACTCATGGCCTTGCGTTCGTCAAAATCAAATATAGAAACCGTATCGGTTGATTTTGGTCTACTCGACCTCTCTTCCGAGATTGACGATGCGCAAAAGGAGAATCTTCAAGTTCTGCACTCACTAATTAATAGACTTGAAGATATAGAGAAAGCTATAATACTCCTTTGGCTTGATGAGTATTCGTATGATGAAATAGCTGATACTCTAGGCCTTAAACGCAACACTGTTGCAGTTAAAATCCACCGTATTAAAGACAAACTCTCAAAACAGATGTAATATGCAACTCAACGAACTTAAAAAAAGTATGTCAACGCTTGAGCAGGTGCTCGCAAAGACAAACTCTGACATCAAGATAGATGTGTCAACCTCCCAAACTGCCAAAACCAAGATACTCAAAAAAATCCGTCAAGGATTTGTATCCTGCATCATCCTCGCTATTGTTTTCACAGCAATGGCACTCGGCAACATAGAGCCTCAATCCTTCCCCAACTATCTTAAAATCGGCATGGCAATTTGTCTTGCTGTTGGTGCGATGTGGTACATCTTTGTGTACCTCCAACTAAACCGTATAGATGTGGCGGCTCTCTCTCCGGCCAATCTATTTTCCAAGACGGCAAACATAAAGCTGATGATGATTTCGGGAGAGGTGTTTTTCATTGTTTGCCTCGTCATCTTCTTTACACTCCTTTTCCAATCCTTTTGGAGTTATAACCAAACAGGTTTTTGGGCGATGGTTGCCACTATACTGTTTGCTATCGTTTACGGCATAGTCTATATGTGGCCGCAATACGTAAAACTATTCCGTGACCTCAATTCCATAAAGGAATAAATACAGCCTATTCATACACCTCAAGTAAGCCGCTCACAAATCCGGGCGGCTTTTTCTATTACCATACAACAAGAAAACAAAGACAATTAAATATAACCAACACCCCTTAAAAATCCATAAATCGCTTTATTCTATTTCCTCTAATTATCGCAATAAGTACATTTTTAGTACGCTTAAATTATACTTATCTACTGATATTCAGTATTATAAATATCATACATCAAAACATTCTTTTTTTTCCATTGGTGGGGTGGGTGTGAGGGTGATGGGTTCAGTTTATTATCCAGATTAGGAGGCTGAGGGCGAGCAGCACGCCGGCAATGCGGTAGACTCGCCGCGCCAGCCGGCGGGACATATCCTCGTATTCCTTTATCTGCGAGGGGCTCATGAAGCCGTTGACTTCGTAGGCCTCGATTTTTCGGGCAAGGTCGGGGTAATCGTAGGTGGCGGTCCGGTAGGCCTCGGTGCGCCGCAGGATTTCATTGAAAATGGCCGCTCCGTTTCTTTTGGGCAAAACTGTGGGATTGCCGGATGAATCGAAGGCTATGACGCGGTTATCGCCGGGAAATGTCTGGGGAACGCGGAATCCTTTCCCGGAAATAAAACTGCTGAAGCCGGTCCAGCATGCTTTGAGGCGTTTGCGGGTGTCGAGGGGCGAGGTCCATTTCAGGAGAAGCGCCATCAGATTGCGCGAAAGGCCGTTGCCGGCACTTCCGTCAACACACCATGCCAGTGTGCGGTAGCGGTTGGAGGGGATGTAGAAGAACACCTTGTCGGGATGCCGCCCGTAGATGCTCCGTATGCGTTCTATTTCCCAGCTCAGCCCCTCGGAATCGCCTTCGACAATGACGAGCGCGCGGCATGATTTCAGAAGCTCGTCAACAACGGTTTTCCAGTAATCGTCTTTCGACTGGATTTTAAGGCTTCCGCCGGTGGGGAGTATCTGGTCGGGGTCGGAGAGCGAGACTATGGGACACCGGTTGACGTCGATGTTGCCGCAGAGTTCTTCGTCGAAGGTCTTGTTGTTCCACCACGGATATTTGTCAAGTTCGAAAGAGCGCAACAGCACTATAGGCGGATTGTTGGACTCCAGCGACCGGAGCGAGCGCATGGCGGGCACCTTGATGCGGTCAAGCCTCGAAAGCTGCATGAAGATGAAGGCTATGCACATCAGGCAGAAAAACACAACGATACACATAATGGCCTTCACTTCCGACGGATCGGACCATCGCCAGGCCGAGTAGAGCACTACCGATTCCACAATCAGGGACGCGACGAGCCATGCGGATATTCCGAGGCCCAGAAGAGTGAAGTTCTCGTTGGATGGGAATTTCTTTATGGTCCTCAGATTCTGTTTTTTCAGCTTGAGATAGAGGGGTACAAGGATGATTCCGAGCAGGAGCATGCTTAATACCATGGCGGTGACCACATAGTCATCGGCGTCATGAAACAGTGGCAAGAGAGCGATTTTAATAAGAAAATCGCAGATTATGAAGGCCTTGCATATCCGGCATACCGCCCCCGGTGCCAGACATCCCTTGAACGACAGCGCTTTCTCGATGCCCATATAGGAGATTGCAGGCATCATCAGATAGATGGCAATGGCTAAGACGGGCATGGCTCAAACGTTCTTCCGGGCCTCTTTCGCGGCGAGTCTGTCGGACCATACGAGTTTGTAACGTCTTATTATCGCGTACATTACCAGCATGGCCAAGGTGCAGATAATCATCTCGCCGGCATTCCCTACATCATCGAATATCAATATGAGAATCATGATTGTAGAGAATATGGCGAATATACGCTGAATACCGGCCAACGTGCCGCTGAGCATGGTGGCCAGCGGGCAGCCGGAATAGGATTTGTAGTGGTAGACCAGAGGGTTGAGGTTCATGGCGTGAGTGGGGGTGACAAATGATTGGCGCCGCCGCGTAACAGCGGTCAAGTGCAAATCTACGTTAAATTTTCGAGATTGCAAAGCCTGATTTCAAAATAAATTTCAGGGTTTCCTGCGATGTGGCGCGGTCATATTCCTTTTCGCTTTCAGTCAGTTGGTCGTAGGGCACAAGGCAGGGATGTTTCTTGGCGGCATCGTCGCGCACGGGGCCATAGGTCCATCCGTCGGTTATGCGGTTCTGCGCCCACACTTCATGCACATTTCTGGCCATCTCTTCGATAAGCGGTTTCAGTTCATCCGGCAGCTTCACGCTCTGAGTGTCCACCGGCTCGGGTCTGTATTCTTTTTTCATAATAATAGCGTTTACTGATAGAGATGCATCTAAAATTAAGAATCTATCATCTGGCCTTTTTTATGGATGGAGTTTGTAGCGCTTTTTGAGCGTTTTTTATTGATGCATTATAAGACGGGAATGCATATTTTCTTATAGTCCCGTCAAACATAGCATAATAGATATAGCCGTTATCGCTTATCCGACCAAAATACGGAGGATTGTTGAATTTGTAAGATATTATTGGAGACAAATTTTTCGAATCCAATACCCAGCTTTGATAAATATCGCCATACATAGTGCATAGTAACATGTTCTGACCGGAAGAATCAAATGAAATGTCATAAGTCCTCATCATACCCATATTAAAACGGTTAATCGGTTTGAGGTTCTTGTCATACACTATAATTTCATTTTCTGCGGTCGCGCAGACAAGAGCGTTCTGATTCGGAATTTTTTTTACATAGGATATATCTTTAACCTCCGCGATTTTCTTAAAATGATTGTTCCTTATTTCCCATGTGGAGAGGTTGGCATCTGACAGGACTGCAAAGCAATTGTCGTCATTGATAAAAAATGCCCGCATAACGTCATTGTCGAATGATAGATCATTTCTTTTGTCCGGGTCGGCGAAGTCTGTAATCGTAACGGACTTGTTGTTCCAGTTTGCAGTGATAATCTTGTTATTATGCCCGAAATTTGCCCGGGCGACATAGTTCCATGTGTTTGGTGACGCTAATAAATTGTATAGTAATTCCTTATCCTTATTCCATACTTTTGCCGTATTATCCATCGCGGATGTAAGTATCAAATCACCTCTTTTGGAAACTTCTATTGAAGAAATTGTGCTGGTATGTCCCTCCGGCCAGTGGGTTAATTTGTATGAAACAGGGTCAATGGAGTGAATTTTCCCTTCGGAAGTGCCGATAATGAATGACTTGGTTTTCTCGTGCCATACAGCATGTTCAACAGGAGAGTTCAGTTTGAACTTTTTGAGAGTTTTGCCATTTAAATCAGAGAGAATTGCTGTGGAATCCTCACTTACAGTCAGGATTTTCCCAATGGATTCCGATATGGCCATATCATTTATTCTACCGGAGTGAACCGGAGTCCTCAATGCATTTTCAATACCGGTGTCCCATTGAATCAAGCGCCCTTTATCATCAGTGGTTATGATGCTACAGTCATTGCAAAGCAAATAACTATTTATGACATCAACATTAGTGTGAATTTTTGAAAGAAATTTTCCGCTTATGATACTCCACAAAGATATTAAGGAATTTGCCCTATCTGATGTAACGCATAAAAGCGCGTTGGAATTTACGCCTCTTATATTCAGCTTACGACCATCTGTTTTAAGTGAATTCTCGCCGAGGTCAATAGAAAACTGCAGCTCCTTTTCTCCCGAATCAAGGTTGTATTTTACTACTTCATTCCCATGTCTAACGCAAGTAAATACACTATTATCATAAAAAAATGGAGCATAAGTGTTTTTGAAGTTATAGACAGGTGTTGAAGATTCAAGATTAAGGATGTGGTGTCCGTTATTGTCCGAAAAAGAAAGCATCCGTCCGGTCGGATCAAAACACTGCATACTGATGAACTTTACGTCAGGGACTCCGTAACTGCCGAGCGTTTCGAGGCCCGAACTCATATCGTAGAACCGTATAATGAAAGAAGGCTCTGACGGACTTCCTTTGGTGGCTATGGCACATATCCCATCGGAGAAAGCTGATTGATAATAAGGCGCGCCGCTTTTCTCCCAGAGAATCCGGTTGTTCTTATAATCAATGCAATATATGTAATCAATATTATCACATAACGCAATGTGGTTGTTATCCACATATAGTAATTGAGATTTATTGACGCTTTTACGGGGAATCTGGTATCTATTCTGTTCTTCGGGGTCTATGACTATGATGCCATTATTATTTAACAATGCAATTTTATTATTATAATAGTTAACAATACAATCTTCAATGCCGGAGTATAGAAGAGATGTAGAGCCGTCAGACATCCGCAGGGAGTATAGATTTTTGTCGGTACCTATAAATAGTAAGTCTCCGGCTTTTGTATACATCAGCAGCTTGTCCGGCATAACGTCTTCACCCGAAAAGTCAAAGCAGTTTCTCACAGATCCTTCCCCGTCAGAGGGTATTGTTAACCGATTTATTGCATAAATTATGTCTGAAATGTACGGATTATCTTTATTATATGAATTCGTACATTTGTAAAGTGACTGCAGTATGTCGATATTGTCCGAGATGTCCTTATTGTTAATAGAAAGAGATGCCAATAGTTTATAGGAATTAATTGTCTTTTCAATGGCTTCTTTCCTCACATTATCCCGTTCAATCATTATCTTTTTATTGGATTCGAGTAAAGCCTGATTCAAATTTGTCAGACTATCCTTAGAGTTCCTTATTCTGATATTGTTGGCATAGATACTGTCGTAGGCGGCAACGAGTTCGTTCTTGGTAGTCTGGATGCTGTCTCGCTGTATTCTAATTGCATCATTCGCTTGCTCGAGCCTTATATTCTGGTTGGCAATGAAACCGGCCACTGCTAAAGATACGAGAATCAGGAGCGAGGCAACGGCCCCAATGAGCCATCGGTTCCTACGTTTGTCTTTTTCGTAGCGCTGCCAGAGGGTGTCGAAGCGGAGGTTGAACATGCGTGCCACCACTTTGATGGCTGCGGCGTCGCGCCCCATTTCGTTGATGTTGGCTCCAAGAAGTTCTTTTTCACCTGCAAGTTCCCGGAGGCCCTCAGGGAAGCATTCGTCTTTAGGATCTGACGCATTGGGCGTGCCGCCTATTATGAACGGTATGATTTGATTCTCCCGTCCGCTGCTGATGAATGATTTGACTTCCTTGCTGACCCATACGGAATTTGCCGAACGCGGTGAGCATATCACAATAAGAAACTTCGATGAATCGAGTGCATCCTGAATTTTCTGTGCGAGAACTCCCGGTTCCAGGTCGGTCGTGTCCTTGAATACGGGGCGTATTTTGTCGGGCAGCTCCGGATTATTCCTGCGAACAGATGTAGGCAGTTTATAGTATTCCAGTTTTCGCTGAAGCCATCTGGCCCATTTCTCATCCTCACGTTTGTAGCTGATGAAAGCGAAATACTCGTATCGGTTCGATTGCATGTCTGTTCTTGTCAGAGTAATTAAGTGATTCGATTTTCAACTTTACCGAAATATTGCCACTACGCACTGTCTGCTGCGTTTTAGACGCTGTTCTTAGTCGTTGAGGTTGGTGAGGGAGAAGCCGAGGCGGCGGACGAGGCGGAGAGTGTTCATGGCCATCAGGCGGTCATATTCTTTTTCGCTTTCCGGCAGGCGGGAGTAGGGCACAAGGTCGGGGTGCTGTTTGAGGCTGTCATCGCGCACGGGGCCGTAGGTCCATCCCTCGTCCATGCGTGCGCGGGCCCAAATGTCGTGTGCGTTCTCGGCTATGGCTTCTGTCAGGTCCATCAGATCGGCGTCGAGGTCAATGTCTTCAACCGAGATGGGCTGCGGGTCATATCCGTCGGATTCCGCCGAAACCGTCACCATGTAGTTGCCGCTGCATTTCCATGCGTCGAGGAAATCCCGTATTTCTATGCTTTCCTCTTCCAAAGTGTCAAGGTCAAGATAGTCAACGGATTCATCGTCAATGCCGGTCAGGTATATGGCGTGGTGGGCCGGAGAGTGTTCATCCGGTTCCTTGTCATTTAGAATGGAGCCGTCAATCACCGCCATGATTTCAAGGCCATTGCCGAGTGCGGTTTCAATGTCGCGGACCGATGCGTCATAGCGGCGGTCTACGTGCATCCCTTTCAGCTCGAGAAGGCGTCCAACGTGGTGGAGCGGCGTCCCTTCCTCGCGGAGCCAGTTGTTAGCCTTGGCGGTCTCGAGAAGTGACCAGCGGTCCATGTCCATGTCGTGACGCTGCATGATGAATGTCTCGCAGTCAAATGAGCAGAGGTTCTCGGGATTTGCCGCGGCGAGGGCGTGCATCGGTATTATCCGGCATTCCTGTTCCTTCAGGTCATGGTCCACAGCCGAAGATACCGACAGTATTTCCGCCACTTCGCCGTCGGCCGACATGGCCGAAATGATTTCTGCCATTTCCTGTCCGCTGACATTGCCGTCAAGGAAAGCGGCTATGTCTTCGTCGGTGATGTTCCTTCTGTTATTGTCCATTGTGGTAATATTTTATGGCAATGTGCATGAAGGTGGCCATTGCACGTCGTTTTATATTGTAGAGATTGCCCACGGTGACGCCTGTTTCGGCGGCGTAGCGTTCAGGCTCTTCGTCATTGAGCACGAGATGGCGAATGGCGTCGGCATAGCGCCGGTTCTCCATCATGCCGAGCATCAGCTCTATGTCTATGCGCCGGGCTATCAGCGCAGATGTGTCGGACAGTCCTTCGGTCTCCGTCTGTTCATAAAGAGGTTCTCCGGCACGGTCTTCTATCATGGAATCGCGATGGCGGATGAAGAACCGGATGGCCACTATCTTAAGCCACTGGCAGACTGTGCTGCGGTATTCGAACTGGCGGAGCCTGGCCGCGTCGTCGGCCATGATATGGGCATAGAGTTCGTTGACAAGCTCGTCATAGTTGACCGGATAGCTGAACACGTTTCTTATGATTGCGGTCAGGAGCGGTCGGCATTTGACAAAGAAAAACTGTTCCGTGACGCGGTTGTCACGGTCAATCAGTCCTTTTATGATTTCCCTGTCGGTCATTTCGGAATTGTTACCGTTAGCAGATTTTCCATGCGTATCGATGGGTTATTAAGTCACAAAGTTAACGTTTATTGATGACAACATCACTACTTTAACCTGCTTTTTTTGATTGAAACAGGTGGCTTTTTGTGGTTTTTCTTAGCTTTTGATACTGACGGTGATAGATTGAGGCGGCGAAGGGGCTCTTTGCTATAAAGCAATTATGAGATGGCGCGAAAAGTTTGCTATATTTGCAGACGGAGCCGGACACCATGTCAGAACCGGAGTGCCGGATAAGAAAAATTGAATTCGGAATTTGTTTAACAACTTAACAGGTAAAAAATTATGGGTATACTGATCAGCGAAGTCCCCGTCAACAAGAGAATCGAGATTCTGGGGCGTATGTTCAACGGTCTGCGCGAAATCCGCAATGCGGTGGAGGTGAGAGCCCGCGTAGAAAACTCAATATTCGGAGGTCGCAGCATCTGGCGTACCGGTCCGCGTAAGGAAATTCCGGGAATTCACGTTCTGGAGCTTTACGAGCCGTATCCTTGTTTTGATTCGGAGGATTATGCTTCGGAGAACCGTCAGTACAGCAATTTCTTCTTTTCGGAGAAGCCTTTCACGGATGCCGATATCAACCGCCTTGCCAAGCTTGACCACCGGTGCAACTACAGGATTGTCAAGGCGGGCATTCAGGAATCGGCACTTCCTGCGGTATATTATGTGGGCGAGGGCAATATGATGACGGTCGCCTATCCAGAGCCATAAAAAAGGGGCAGTTCACAATTGAGCTGTCCCTTTAAATATGCGGTATTATTTCAAATTATTTGGAAATCAGGACCTTCTTTGAACTCTTTCCATCGGTGACTATATACATTCCCGGTTCGAGAGAGTCCAGATTGTCGGCTTTGCCCGTGTAGACCAGTATGCCGGAGATGGTCCATACGGAAATAGTGGCGTTGTCCATGTCCGATTCAATACCATCGATGGCTGAGAAATCAGATTCGGCAATTGACTGGAACTCGCTCCACACGGCGGCCGTGGCGTAGCTGTTTTTTGACCCTTCCGGAACGAGCAGTTCTGCTGTGGGATAGATTGCGGCTGCGAAACTCCTTTCGTTGGCTGCGGGAGCCGCGGTTGCCTTGCATATTATGGTGGCTATGGCCGTGCAGTTGCCGAAAGCGTTGGCATCGATGGAGGTCACGGTCGACGGTATCGATACAGTCACGAGTTTATCGCAATTGAGGAAAACATTGTAGCCTATTTTTGTAAGGTCCTCGGGCAGGTAGGCGGATTCCAGAGCCGTTCCCTGGAAAGTATAATCGCCCAGAGAGGTCATCTTTTCCGGAAATGAGACCGATGCGAGGCCCGAGCAGTTCTGGAATGCCTTGTTGCCTATCTTTGCGGTCTTGTCAGGAATTATGATGGATTCGAGTTTCGCGCAGTTGATGAATGCATTCTGCTTTATTTCGGTCAGATTCTCGGGAAGCGTGACGCTCTTAAGCGATTTGCAGCCGTTGAACACGGCCTGGTCAATGAGGGTGACTCCTGACGGAATGGTGATTTCGCTGAGTCCCGTGCAGCTGGCGAAAGCCGAACTTCCTATTGTGGTGACGGTTTCGGGAATCTCAATGGTTTTCAGCCCGGTACAATTGTAGAATGCATAGCGTCCGATTGATCCGAGCGTCGACGGCAGTTTCATCGATGAGATGGAGGCGCATCCGCTGAACACGTACTGCTTGATGGTTGTGGCTCCTTCCGGAATTGTAACCTCCGAGAGTTCCTGTCCGTTGATTTTCAGCGTGTGGCATGTTGTGACCGGGTTTGAGGTGCTGGTGCTGAAGTTGATGTCGCACCATGCTGCAAGGTCGTTGGTGTTTACGGCCTTAAGCGATGAGCATCCGGTGAATGCCTGAGAGCCGAAAGTCTTGACTGTCGACGGTATTGTGACCTCGGTGAGGGCGCTGAGACCGTAGAATGCGTAGGGCTTGACTTCCGTGATTCCTTCGGGGATTACCAGTTCTTTAAGCTCTTTGCCGCCGATGAAGAGCGAGTGGGATTTTGATACGGGGTTCGATTCGGCATCGTTGAAACTGATGCCGCACCAGGACGAGAGATCCGCTGCATTGACGCGGTTCATGGCGTCACATCCGTAGAAAACCGAAGTGCCGGTCGTGGTAAGCGTTGACGGAACCGTCAGTTCTTCAAGGGCGGTGCAGTTGTTGAATGAATACGAATCTATTGAAGTCACACCTTCCGGAATTATGAAAGATTTGATGGCGGTGCATCCGTCGAAAGCATTGCGTCCTATTGATTTCAATGACGTGGGCAGGGTCACTTCGGTGAGAGCTGTGCGGTCCTTGGCGGCGTCGTTGCCTACTGATGTGACCTGATATTCGGATGTCCCTATGGTCACCGTTGACGGAACGGAGATGGAGGTGGCGGTTTCCGATACTGATGAGAGCGCGCACTCTGTTCCTGACTTGGTCCTGAAGGTCATGCCTTCGATTGTTACGGTGTTCTGCGCGATTGCGGCTAAAGAGACTGACGCTGTTGTTACGAGGATGGATAGAAATCGTTTGACTGATAGAGTAGAATAGCCCATGGGCGATAATTATTATGTGTTGATAAAAATGCAATAAATATTGCAAAATGATAACTAATTGTGCAAATATAAAGAAAAATTCTTTTAAAAATGAAAAATATGCGACAATTTTATTGCGAGCGCACCGCGGTTGATTGCAGAGAATAATAACGAGGGGGAATTGGAGACTTCCGGAGACAGCCGTTTGGGGCAGGGGATGAATTTTTTGCCGGAGGGTGATAGATTTTCGTTTTCATGACGGGAAGCCTCTTACTCCGCCGCTCTATGACCGGATAGAATGCCTGTCGCCGAATCTGTTCCACTGCAGTGTGCCGGGTACGGAATCGGCCATACTCTTTGATGGCAAGGGCATGAAACTCAACGGCTAATGTGGAGCTATTATGCTTCCGTGATTCAGAAGCTGAAGGGGTAGGTGATGTCCCAGAGATACAGGGCCTGGGGAGGCATGGATGTGCCGGCCGAGCATCGGTCGCGGGCATCGATGACTGTGCGGAAGTCTTCGACCGACAGTTTGTGGCGTCCCACATCAACGAGTGTCCCGACGACGGCCCTTACCATATTGCGCAGAAAGCGGTCGGCTGTGATGACGAAAACATGGCCGTCAGTGCCGGTTACGGGGTGCCAGCAAGCATGGGTCACTTTGCAGATGTTTGTTTTGGTGTCAGTGTGCAGTTTAGCGAACGATGTGAAATCATCGGTCTCAAGAAGAATCCGTGCGGCCCGGTTCATGATTTCGTAATCGAGATTCGGAGGCGCCTGCCATGACAGCTGATGGAAAAACGGCGATTTACCGGCAATAGCGTAATAATGGTAGGTGCGTGAAGTGGCATCGAACCGGGCATGGGCGTCGGCGTGGACCGGAGAAATCCGTTCAATGGCTATGTCGCGGCCCACAAGGGTGTTGAGCGAGCGGATCATTCCGTTGGCCCGGGCGGGCGTAATGTCGGCGTCGAAATGCGCTATCATGCGCCGGGCGTTCACTCCGGTGTCGGTCCGGCCCGCTCCGGTGATCGGCACAGGTGCGCGGAGTATCGTGGCCAGAGCTTCCTCTATGATCTGCTGCACGGACGACGCGTTTGGCTGACGCTGCCAGCCGTGAAACGGTTCGCCGCGATAGGCAAGCTGCATGAAATAACGCTGCATGTCGGTTCCGTCTGGGGTGTGTGGCCTGTCAGTTCTTTTCGAGATAGGTGTAGCCGTAAAGGCCGGAGCGGTATGTTCCGAGGAACTCGCGGCCTTCTTCCGTAGTTATGTGTCCGGCCTTTGTTGAGGCAGCCACCCATTTTTCCACGTTTCTTACCAGTTTCTTCGGGTCATACTGCACGTAATCCAGCACCTCGGCCACGGATTCGCCGTCAATGACGCGGTCAATCTCGTAGCTGTCCTTGTAGACGCTGATGTGAACGGCATTGGTGTCGCCGAACAGATTGTGCATGTCGCCGAGAATTTCCTGATAGGCTCCGACGAGGAACACGCCGAGATAGTAGGGCTCGCCGGGTTTCACGGTATGGACCGGAAGCGAGCTTGACACACCCTGCATTGATATGAAGTTGGCGATTTTTCCGTCGCTGTCGCAGGTTATGTCCTGAATTGTACAGTTGCAGTTGGGCTTCTCGTCAAGACGGCTCAGGGGTACAATGGGGAATATCTGGTCTATGGCCCAGGAGTCGGTCAGTGACTGGAACAGGGAGAAGTTGCAGAAATATTTGTCGGGAAGCATTTTTGAAACTTTTCTCAGCTCGTCGGGCGCGTGTTTGAGCGACGATGCAATCTCGCCCACCTCGCGGGCTATGGACCAGAAGAGTTTCTCTATGTTGGCGCGTGTGCGCAGGTCGAGCATGCCGAGGTTGAACAGGTCAAGGGCTTCCTCGCGAATCTGCAGGGCGTCATGCCAGCTCTCGAGAAGGCGGGGCTGGTTCAGGCGGTCCCATATCAGGTAAAGCTCACGTTCGAGTTCGTGGGCCTCGGACGGTATTTCCTCATTGTCGTTCCATTTGGGCAGGTGGGCGGTTTCCAGAGCCTCGAACACGAGCACTGAATGATGGGCAGCGAGCGAGCGGCCGCTTTCGGTGATTATGTTTGGCTGTTTCAGCCCGTTTTTGGCGCAGACGTCAACGAGTTGCGACACGGCGTCGTTGGCATATTCCTGAATGGAATAATTCATGGAGCTCTCCGACAGCGAGCTGCGGGTGCCGTCATAATCCACTCCGAGTCCGCCGCCGATATCGACGAAATCAATGTCGAAACCGAGTTTCGAGAGCTGTACGTAGTATTGCGTGGCCTCGCGAAGCGCATTCTTGATGCGGCGTATCTTGGTGACCTGACTGCCGATGTGGAAATGGATCAGCTTGAGACTGCGTTCCATGTTGTTGCTCCGCAGGAAGTCTATGGCCTCAAGCAGTTCGCTGGAATTAAGTCCGAATTTCGAGCGGTCGCCGCCTGATTCCTCCCATTTGCCGGAGCCTGACGACGAGAGCTTTATGCGGATACCTACGTTAGGTTCTATTTTCAGACGTTTGGCAACCTCGAGTATGAGCCTAAGCTCGTTGAGCTTCTCCACCACAAGATAGATGCGGCGTCCCATCTTCTGGGCCAGCAGGGCCAGCTCAATGAAGTTCTGGTCCTTGTAGCCGTTGCATATTATAAGGGCGTTGTCGGCGATGTTGGTGGCCAGAACAGCATGGAGTTCCGGCTTGGAGCCGGCTTCGAGACCGATGTTGAACTTGCGGCCGTGGCTCACGAGTTCCTCCACCACGGGCCTGATCTGATTGACCTTGATGGGATAGATCAGATAGCTCTGGGCATTGTAGTCATATTCTTTGGCGGCGCGTTTGAAGCAGTTGCTTATCTTTTCGATGCGGTTGTCAAGAATGTCCGGGAATCGCAGAAGCACCGGAGCGCTGACATCGCGGATCTGCAGCTCGTCCATGACCTCCTTGAGATCGACCGAGGCATAGCCTTCGCGCGGGGTTACCGACATGTGACCTTTGTCATTGATTGAAAAATAGGAGCGGCCCCATCCGGTGATGTTGTAAAGCTCCGCGCTGTCTTCAATGCGCCATTTTCTCATCGTGAATATCTGTAGTCTGGGTTAATAATATAATCGTGCAAAATTACACATTTTTTTATCGTTGCCAAACAAGCGCCACGAAACTGTGTCAAAATATAGCCGTCATCACTTGCGAGGCTGATGAAACAACGGATAAAACAACGAAAGTGTTGAAAATATAAAATTATTGGATGGTTAATTCAGAAAAATGATGTAAATTTGCCGATAATCACATTTCACCACTGAAAACGATATTTATTACTTAAAGAAATCAATACTCAATACCTAAAATTCATTATGAAAAAAATTCTTTATTCATCATTGGCTCTTGGAGGATTGATGCTTCTTACCGGCTGTAACGGCAAGATGAATCAGTTTAAGGCTGACTACTTCACAACCAATCCCAATCCTCTGGAGGTTGTGGGTGAAAATGTTCCCGCTACAGTTACTGGTAATATTCCTCCCAAATTTTTCAAGAAAAATGCTTCTGTGACCATCACACCTGTCCTCGTCTATGGCGGACAGCAGACCGCTTCGACCCCTGTGGCCTATCAGGGCGAGAAAGTTGCCGGAAACAATCCTGTTGTCAATTTTGAAAGAGGCGGCGTGCTGACAATCCCCGTGAACTACGTCTACACTCCTGACATGATGAAGAGCGAGCTCTATCTCACTTTCAACGTTCAGCAGGGTGGAAAGCAGTATGTGCTTCCTCAGGTGAAGGTGGCCAACGGCGTTATCGCAACAGCAGCTCTCGCAGACCCCGCCACAGTCAACCCCGCAACCGCCAACGATAAGTTCCAGCGCGTTATCAACGAAAAGTACACCGCCGATATCCGCTTCCTTATCAATCAGGCCAATATCCGCAAGGGCGAACTGGAATCTCAGGGCGTGAAAGACCTCAACACCCAGCTCCGCGAAGCTGCCGAGGCTCCCAACCGCGAAATCACCGAAATCAACATCTCTTCCTACGCTTCTCCCGAAGGTGCTTACGATTTCAACCAGCAGCTTGCTGAAAAACGTGAGCAGAACACCACTTCTTATATGGAGGGTCAGCTCAAGAAAGATAAAATCACCGAATTCGGCGAACTCACCAAGCAGTTCACCGCCGAGGACTGGGAAGGCTTCCAGAAACTCGTCGCTGCAAGTGACATTCAGGACAAGGATCTTATCCTCAGCGTGCTCTCCAACGTGAAAGATCCCGAAGTCCGCGAACAGGAAATCCGCAACCTCGCAACTGTGTTCGAGACTCTCGCTGACCAGATTCTTCCTCAGCTCCGTCGCAGCCACATCACCGCTTCTGTCAACATCATCGGCAAGAGCGACGAGGAACTTGCAAAACTCGCCCAGACCAACCCCAAAGAACTTTCGGTCGACGAACTTCTCTATGCTGCCACCCTTACCGACGACAACAACCGCAAGGCTCAGATCTACGAGCAGGTTACACGTCTCTATCCCAACGACTACCGCGGATATAACAACCTCGGCAAAGCCCAGTACATCAACAAGGACTACACCGCCGCTCTCGCCAACCTGAAGAAAGCAGCCCAGCTCGCTCCCAACAGCTCTGAAGTAGCCATGAACCAGGGTCTTATCCAGCTCGTGAACAAAGACTACTCTGCTGCCAACCGCAGCTTCAGCAACGCTGCCGGCCTCGACGGTCTCGGTGACGCTCTCGGCGTTTACTATCTGACTCAGGGTGACAACGCTGCCGCCGTCAAAGCTTTCGGCTCAAGCAAGACCAACAATGCAGCTCTCGCTCAGATTCTGACAAAGAACTATGCCGCTGCCAAGAACACTCTCGGTGCAATCGCCAATCCTGACGCTACAACCTACTACCTCAGCGCTATCCTCGGTGCACGTACCAACAACGATTCAATGGTTACCTCAAACCTCGCAAAGGCCATCCAGCTTGACAACTCTCTTGCCAACATGGCTCTCAACGACCTTGAGTTCGCTAACTACAACCTCAGCAACGTAATCAAATAAGTCACGGACTTACTGATATACTTAAATGACAAGGGCTGTGCCTCAGGCACGGCCCTTTGTTATTATCGGGTGTCAGTCAGATGTCGTGGGGCTTGGGGTCAGGAGGCTCGGCGATGTTAGGCGGCAGCTTTGACGGGATGGGCTGCTGGAGAATTACGTAACGCTCGTAATATGATATGATCAGGGTGGTCAGAGGCAGAGCTATGAGCATGCCGAGAATGCCGAACAGTGAGCCCCACACTGAAAGAGAGAGCAGAATGAGCGCCGGATTCAGTCCCATGACCTTGCCCATGATTTTGGGCGTCAGTATGTAATCGCATGTGCACTGGCTGACTACGTAGACCAGCAGACACTCGCTCCACACGGTCCAGAAATGGGCTTCGCCGCCCATGGAGTAGATAATGCACACTATGGTGACAGGGATGAGCGTGATATACTGGAAGTAAGGTATGAGATAGAGAATGCCCACGCACACACCCAGGACAATGGCGAGCGGAATGCCCACGATTGAAAAACCTATACAGTAGAAAACCGCCGCGCAGAGCGCGAGCACTGACTGGCCTCTGAAATAATGGTTCATGGAGAGGCGCATGTCATTGAACAGCTGATAGACCACCGGCCTGTGCTTCTTGGGCACCATCATGCGGAATCCCGTGAAGAGATAGTGGTAGTCAATCATTATGAATATCACGTAGATGAACATGAGCAGCCACTCAACAAAACGCATCAGGAAGTCAATCGATTCCGAGAGCAGTGACGTGCCCTTGTCAAGCAGTGCGGAGATGTGGTTCATGTCAAGATACTTGTCAAGGCGCTCCGGATTGAGATAATGCCTCAGGAACGTGTGGACCTCCTGGGGAATCAGCGGCAGTTCCACATCGGAATCATAATATTGCTTCACCAGGGCCATCATCTGTTCAATCTCCTTGAGTATGGACGGAATGAAAAGATAGGCTAAAATCCCAATTAAAAAGGTGAGTTCGGAAAGAGTGATGAAGGTGGCTATGACGCGCCCCTTGAGATGCAGGAGCTTCTGGTTGAATTCCAGCGCTGGCTCCA
The DNA here is from genome assembly GCA_947627615.1 of uncultured Muribaculaceae bacterium. Lineage (GTDB taxonomy): Bacteria > Bacteroidota > Bacteroidia > Bacteroidales > Muribaculaceae > Paramuribaculum. The sequence continues at coordinate 18,624 of CANQWS010000001.1, forward strand.
GCAGATAGGCTATGAGGCAGGCCACGGCAAACGGCAGCAGCACATTCTTAAGTTCATAGATCAGCCAGATGGATCCGGCTGTTATGGCCAGCGATATGACCATACGGACCACGCGGTCAAAAGTGTAGGGGCGGTGTGTTGAAGTCTCGGCCATGACTGATGCTCTCTGCTTGAATAGATGAATCCTTCGGGGCATACGGGATGCCTCACAGATAGAATGCATCAGCGCCGCTTATTGTTCAGCTTCTGGCGCGCGGCGACGGCAGGAGTATGGCCATTGTGACGCAGAGCGTAAGCGCCCAGGGATAGAACAGATAGGGCCACGGCGCCGCGGGTGATATTCCGGCCAGACCGGTGGCCAAAAGTGTCTGGGCGCCGTAGGGAATCATGCATTGAACTATGCAGGAGCAGGTGTCGAGAACCGATGCCGTGCGCCGGGGAGCTATGTTGTAACGCTGCGATATGGATCGGGCTATGGACCCCACCGAGATTATGGCTACTGTGTTGTTGGCCGTACACAGGTTGACCAGACTTACCAGTGCCGCTATGCAGAACTGGGCGCCCCGGCGTCCGCTGACATGGGCGGTCAGGCGCTGGAGCAGATAGTCAATTCCTCCCATGGCTTTTATCAGGCCGAGCAGACCTGCGGCCACGAGGGTGATGACAATCAGCTCGCCCATAGAGCCCACACCCTCGCCCATCAGCCGGCAGCATTCAAGCAAAGTGATGTCAGTGCGTGCGAGGGCTGCCGCTATGGCAGCCGCTATTCCGGAGGTCAGCACTATGAGCACGTTGATGCCTGCTAGTGCTGTGGCTATAATGACAAGATAAGGCACTATGAGCCAGGCGTCGGATTGCACGGGCACTATCGAAATGTCGGTCTCGCGTCCTATTATGAAATATGTGGTGAGTGCTATGAGCGCCGCCGGAAAGACTATGCGGAAATTGGCCTTGAACTTGTCGGCCATGGAGCAGCCCTGGGTTCGGGTGGCGGCAATTGTGGTGTCGGATATGAACGACAGATTGTCGCCGAAAAAGGCACCGCCAAGAGCCGTGGCCACGAACAGCGGCACGGAGCCGCCTCCCGCCTGGGCAAGCTCGACAATGAGCGGCACTATGGCCACTACCGTTCCGACGGATGTGCCTATTGACAGCGAGATGAAGCATGCCGCCACGAAGATGGCCGGCAGCATCAGATGGGGCGGGAATATCTGCATGGTGAGCTGGACCGTAGCGTCGATGGCCCCGATTCCTTTGGCAAGCGCCGCGAAAGCTCCGGCCATAATGAAGATCCACACCATGTAAAGTATGTTGGAATGGGCGGCGGCTTTGGAGAACCGTTCTATGCGTTCGGCGAAAGTGGGCCCGCGGAAAATCGCCACCGCCCAGGCCGATGACGCTATGAGGGCCACAGTTATGGGCATGACATAGAAATCGCCTATGGCAAGCGAGACGGCCACGTAGAGCGTGAGGAAGACCGCTGCCGGTGACAGTGCCAGCAGACCGCGGCGGTTGGATACGGGCGATGTGGTTTTTTCTTCCATTTTATTGAAACAGACGGCTCAGCACCGAGAGCGAGTTATGCATCTCGGCTGCGAGAACCAGATAAAGACCGGCTGTGCACAGTGCGAGTATCGCGCTCTGGTTTATTATGGCGCGGTCGTTACGCTCGCGGACAGCCTTGTAAAGCCTGATTGAAGCCTGAACTATAACCCACAGTATCAGCAGGACAATGATACCGTAGAATATTATGCCGAATATCTCCTTGCGGCTCATTGACAGAGAGGTCCGTAGAATGTGGTGAACGCCTTGATTATATGGTCCACATCGGCTGTCGAGGCTGTTTCACGTACCGAGTGCATTGCCCATATCGCGGCACCCATGTCAACTCCCCGCAGGTCAATCTGCGAGGTCAGGATGTTGCCGAGGGTGGAGCCGCCGGCCACATCGCTGTGGTTCACGAAGTACTGCACGGGAACTCCGGCGCGTTCGCACACGGACCGGAACACGGCCGACGAATCGGCATCGGTCATGTATTTGCAGTTGGCGTTGATTTTTATTACGGGACCGCCGCCGAGAGCCGGATGGTTGGTCGGGTCCTGCTTTTCGGGATAGTTCGGGTGCAGTGCGTGTCCGTTGTCGGCCGAAATCATGAATGATGCTGCAATGGCACGCTGATAGTCCTGCTCTGTTCCGCCGAGGCACTCGTTGATTCTGCGCAGCAGATTCATGAGCAGGGGAGATGCGGCTCCCTGTTTGGTTCCGGAACCGGTTTCCTCGTTGTCGAAAATGGCCATCACGCGCGTCATCCCGGCATCTTTTTCCGATTCAAGAAGCGCTGTCAGGGCAGCATGGGCCATCGAGAGGTCGTCGAGTCGTCCGGAGGTGATGAATTCGTTGTCAAGGCCTACGAGGCAAGCGCCGGTGGTGTCGTAAAGCGAGAGGTCGAAGTCAAGTATGTCATCTATGCCGACGTTCAGTTCCGAGGCTATGAGGTTGAGAAGCAGGTTGCCGTGTTCGAAAGTGTCGTTGACAATGGCTATGACCGGAAGCATGTCCTTCTGCTTTGAGAGAGGGTTGCCCTCGTTGACGCCGCGGTTGAAATGGATGGCGAGATGCGGTATGGTCAGCAACGGACGGCGGAAAAACACCGTGCGGCTTTCCGGGTGAAGCACGTCCGCTCCACGGAGAATCACGCGTCCGGCAAGTGACAGCGGACGGTCAAACCATGTGTAGAGTATCGGACCGCCGTACACCTCTGTGTTCAGCTTCACCACTCCGTTTTCGCAACGCATCTCGCTGTGGGGCTTGATGCGGAAACCGGGTGAGTCGCTGTGGGCCGAAATTATTTTGTATCCGGCCTGCGGACCTGCCTCTGAAAGCTCGAATGCCATCACCGCAGAGCCGTTTTTCGTTATGTAGTATCTTCCTCCCTGATTCAGCGTCCAGATTTCAGCAGGATTGAGCCGCGTAAAGCCGGCTTCATCGAGGCGGCGTGTTATTTCTTTGGCTGCAAGGAAGTTGACGGGCGATTCGTCAAGAAACTTCATCAGGTCATGGACATGGCTTTTCATCATGGTCTTTATTTTGAGGTATAATTGTATTGTTCAATATTCATCTTCTTCAAGTGCGCCGCTGTAGTTCAGGGCGTTGAGGGCGCGCAACTGGTTGCACAGGATGCGGCTCCAGTAGTTGCGGAAGTCCTCGGCGACGGCGGCGACGGCCGATTTTATCAGCTCGTCGGGTGCGTCTCTGACCACTTCCACGAAATTGTAGAACACCTGCGTCAGGTCGGCGAGACCTTCGGCTATGCTCGCGGCAATGGGTGTGTCGCTGAACTTCATGTCTTCCTCGAACACTTCCAGATAGGTGTCGTGCGCGCCAAGGAGAGCTGCTATGCCGGACCGGATTACCTCGTACTGGTCCTCGTCCATCGACGGGTCTATATAGTCATGGCCGAATGATTCGCAGTTAAGGTCGGCGGCCGAGATATAGATTCGGGGAAGAATCCGGGTCATTGCCGCTACGAATTCCGCCGGGGTACTCTCGGCAGCGTGTTCTGCCGCCGCGCAGAATTCATTGCACAGGGCTATGAAGGCAAGTTCGTTTGGAGTTAGATTTGACATTGCGGATATATGGTGTTTGAATCACTTAAGATACAGTTTATGGCCGGTTATGTAATCCCAGACGCCTGCCGGCAGATAGAGCCGCATGTCGTGGCCGTCGGCTATGGCCCGGCGCAGGAAAGTGCTGGAGATGTCAAATGTAGGAGCGTCGGCCGCCGTGACGTTGGCCGGAAGCGTCCCGCGGTCCAGCGGATAACCGGGGCGCGGATAGACAATGGGGCTGAACCGTTCTATTATTTTGCGGTAGTCTTTCCAGTTGTGGAATATATTCCAGTTGTCGGAGCCTATTATAAGGCTGAATTCCGCATCCGGAACTATGCGGGCGAGTTCCGAGAGGGAATTTATGGTGTAGCTCGGACGCGGCATTGACAGCTCTATGTCGCATACCGCCAGTCCTGACGCCGATTCAGCGGCTATCCTGAGCATTTCGAGCCTGTGGTGGTCCTCTATCAGTTCCTCGGGGTTGGATTTCAGGGGGTTGAGAGGCGAAAGCATGAACCACACCTCGTCAAAGCCATGGAACTGACGCAGATAATCGGCGAGAAGAACGTGGCCTATATGAACGGGGTTGAACGAGCCGCCGAGCACACCTATGTGGCGTCCGGCTTTCATTTCGCTGTGAAATTCATTATTTTGGACTCCGTCTCGGCTATGGCCGCCGAAAGGTCATCGTTGACCACGCATGTATCGTAGCGCGGGGCGAACGACAGTTCGTATTCAGCCTTGCTGACGCGTTGGTCAATGGCTTCGGGCGAATCCGTGGCACGGCCTTCGAGACGCCGGCGGAGTTCTTCGACTGACGGCGGCATTATATAGAGGCTGAGAGCGTCGTCGCCGAACATCTCCTTGACTCTTATGCCCCCCTTGACATCTATGTCAAGCACCACGGTCTCCCCGGCCTCGCAGCGGTGGATTATCTCGCTCTTGAGGGTGCCGTAGAACCGTCCGGGATAGACCTCTTCGTATTCCACGAAATCGCCGCGCTCAATCGCGTCCTGAAATTCCTCCGTTGATATGAAATGATAGTTTACTCCGTCGGTCTCTCCGGGCCGCGGCGGCCGGTTGGTCGCGGATACCGAGAAACTGAGGTTGACATTGCCGCGTTCCATAATGGAACGGATAATGGTTGACTTGCCGCATCCGCTCGGGGCCGATATGATTATGATTTTTCCTTTCATTGCACTTGGGTGGATTGGTTTGCGGTGGGTATTCGGGTCAGAGAACGTTGAGAACCTGTTCCTTTATCTGTTCCAGCTCGTCCTTCATCCTGACAACGAGCTTCTGCATCTCGGCATGGTTGCTTTTTGAGCCTAAGGTGTTGATTTCGCGGCCCATCTCCTGACTAATGAATCCGAGTTTCTTTCCTTGTCCGTGTGACAGTGAAAGGGTCTCCATGAAGTAGTTGAGATGCTGTGTCAGACGCTGCTTCTCTTCGTTGATGTCAAGTTTCTCAATATAGAAAATCATTTCCTGCTCGAGACGCGAGCGGTCATACTCGGCCTGAGGCAGCTGCGAGAGGTTGTCGATGATGCGGGCGCGTATGCGCTCCACGCGTTCCACCTCGAAGCGCGGAATCTGAGCCAGAAGGTTGCGTATGTTCTCTATTCTGATGGAGAAGAAATCCTCCAGTTTGGCGCCTTCGGCCGAACGGTACTGAAGCAGGGAGTCAATGGCTTCGTTGACCGCACGCACGGCAGCTTCATAGTCCTCGTCGGTGCCTGATGTGGCGCTTTCGGTCTTCAAGGTCTCGGGAAAGCGCAGCAACACCGAATACCAGTCATCGGGCGTGGCTATGCCCAGTTCACGTGCCATTTCCTCAATCTGTGCCTTGTAGGCTTTGATTACGGGAACGTTGAACTGCATCGAGGCCTCGGGCTGGAGCATTTCCACATAGACTGATGCCTCTACCTTGCCGCGTTCCACACGGCGCGCTATTATGTTGCGAAGCTCCATCTCTTTCTCTCTGAAGAGCGGGGCCACACGGAGTGACATGTCAAGTTGCTTGCTGTTAAGCGATTTGAGTTCTACTATTACTTTCTTGTTGGGTAGCTCGACAATGGATTTGCCGAAGCCTGTCATTGATAGAAGCATGTGCTGTTGATATATTTTTCGCAAAATTACTAATTAAGGGAGGAAAAACCGTAACTTTGCACCAAATATTTCACTTTTATGGCTGTAATTCTCAACATCGAAACCTCAACCGAGGTATGTTCGGCCGCTCTGACCGCCGAAGGTATGGTGCTTTGTCACTATGAAGATTTTCACGGACGCAATCATGCGGCTCTGTTGAGCTCGTTTGTCAAGGCCTGTCTCGACCATTTGCGTGAGCACGAAATGACGCTCGATGCGGTTGCCGTAAGTATGGGGCCGGGAAGTTATACGGGGCTGCGCATAGGACTTTCCGAGGCGAAGGGACTGGCTTATGCCCTCGATGTGCCTCTGATCGGTGTATCCACGCTTGAATTGCTGGCCGTGAGCGCTATGTTCGGCGGCGAGGTGGAGCCGGAATGGATGCTGGCCCCCATGATCGACGCCCGCCGCATGGAGGTCTACACCGCTGTCTATGACTTCGCTCTTTCTCCGGTAATGAAACCTCAGCCGCTCATTCTTGACGAATCTTCCTATTCCGATATTCTCGCCGACAACGTCGTAGCCTTTTTTGGGAACGGTAGCGAGAAATCGCGTCAGGTCATCACATCGCCCAACGCGCGTTTCATTCCCGGCATAGTTCCTCTCGCCACAGACATGCTCGCTCTTGCCGAGCGCAGCTATGCCCGCCGCGAGTTCATCGACCTGGCTTACTCCGTGCCGGAATATCTCAAGGATTTTCAGGCCACAAAGCCCCGCAAGCTCATTTGAGCCCGTTTATGAGCGGCTCACCTGAAGGCCGGTATCGCTGACGCGCATCTCGGCAAAACGAGCCGTGCCGTTGCCTGACAGACGGCGCCTTATAATGGCGGCCGCTTCGGGGTCTTTGGCCACTATGTAGAGATAACCGCCTCCACCGGCTCCGGGAAGCTTCATGCCCAGAGAGAGGTCGGCTATGGACGAGATTATGCTCCGGACCTTTTCGGGACAAGTGCCTGCGTCAAGCATTTTGTTCTGCTCCCATGATTTGCCTACAAGAGAGCCGTAACGCGTGAAATCGCGGTGCTGAATCGCATCGGCCATGTCGAGGGCATGCTCTTTCATTGATGCGAGCAGACGCAGCGAGGGCCCGTGATTGAGAAACATCCGTTTGACTATCTCGGTCAGTATTCCTTTGGCGGTCCGTGTCAGGCCCGTGTAGTATAGCAGATGGCACGGAGCATACTCCGCATCCGTCAGCAGACCGTCATGCAGCCAGTTCACACCCGGCGTCTGCTTCAGCCCGGGATCCGTGTTGAGAAGTTTGATGCCCTGAAGCACACCTCCGTACTGGTCCTGCCAGCCACCGCCCGAGGTGAGAAGCTGTTCAACGGCAAGCACCCGCTCGCATATTTCGTCGGCGGTCCATGCAAGTCCGCAGAAATCGCTCAGCGAGCCGAGAATTGCGGCTGCGAGAATGGAGCTGGTCCCCATGCCTGAGCCGGCCGGAAGGGCCGACAGGAGCGTTATTTCAATTCCGCAGCCGAATTCCCTGAGCTGGGCTTCAAGCGAGGGATATGGTTCCGGTGTGAATCCGGGAGCGAATCCGGCTATGGCCAGCGCTGCTTTAGGCAGCGAGAATGGCGAACCTATCCGGTTGAAATCCGTAAGCGTATTGAAGTCCGATATGGTTTCCGATGCCCCCATGTCAATGGATCGCAGCAGTATGTGGTGCTTTTCCGATGGCTTGATGAAAACCTGCAGCGGCGGCTGGCTGTTGAGCTCCACGGCCATGTTCACCACTGTTCCGCCGTTGAGCAGGGAGTAGGGCGGGGTATCGGTCCATCCTCCGGCAAGGTCTATGCGCACCGGGCTGCGGCCCCAGACAATCTGGTCGGGGTAAACGTTCATTCGTGGCACCGAGCGCTCTATGTCAATGGCGGAAAGTATGGCATCCCGCATGATTCCGAATGCCTTGTCCTCTTCCCCGATGTACGGTTTCCCGGATAGCTGGGCCACACGGCTGCGGAACATCCGGCTGTGGAACTGCCGCGCCGTAGGGCTGCCGGCCGCTGGTGCTTCGGGAACTTCCAGACCCATTTCATGATACTTCTGTGCCGTGTCGTCAAGGTCAAGCTGATAGAACACGCTGCGGGGATTCGATGCAAGCACCGGCAGGTCTCTGCGCAGAAAACTTTTCCTCATCTCAAGCAGCCTCCCGAGGCTGGCGCGTTCCATTATTCCGTCGGCGCTGACTTTCTCTGCGTCGAGCCATATTTTCCGGCCCTCGTCGAGTTCCGGTTCCGAAAGCATCCACCGCGCCGTCATCTCCATTTCGTGGATTGTGGTGACTATAGGAAACAGGGGAGTCTGCTGGATATCGTTACCTGACGGGCATTCGAGTCCGCGTTCAGCGAACCATTCCCTTGCGGGACGTCCCAGAAACAGGGTGGATTCCATGTCGGTCATGCCCCGCATGGGGTCATCGAATCCGTAGGGTCTTATTGCGAACTTGTCGGAATCCACCGGGACTATGTCAAGGCAGTGTCCCGGATGCAGAGTCAGCGGCCAGTCGTTTTCCGGGACGCCGGTGACCACATTCCCGCGGGTCAGCGTCCAGCGGCTTCCGATGAACGAGTTCTCGATCCACACGTTGTCATTCTCACTGCCGAGGCGCCGCCCCATTATGCAGTTCTGGACAAAAAGAGCCGGATTCGGTTTTGCCGGTATGTGAAGTATACGGCGCTGGTCGGCCACTATGTTCTGCAGACTGAGTGTGCTTGAAAGCAACTGTCTCGTTGTCCCGAAATGATAGAATTCTCCGTTATGCAGCGGGACAATCGCCACGCTGAGGCTGTTGACCTCCGCGTCCGTTTCCGACGGATTCGCGCCCAACGCACACCCGAACTGCGAGTAAAGGTCATAGAAATGGTAATTCCCGTCGCGGTCGGTCGACCTTTCATGCAGAAGCCGCATAGCGCGTTCGCTCAGGAGCCACAGGCCTATGTCCATGAGGTAATAATGGCTCCGGTTCAGTTCCGCAAGCTGTTCAATGGTCGGTTTCTGCAGCATGAAATCAAGCGAATGACGCTCCGACCCGCTGCGGGGAGCGAAAAACACGCCGTGGTTGCAGGCCTGTGTAGGTTCGGCCCACATTCCGAAACACACAACATCGGCCCGGGGTATGTCCGGCAGCTTGCCCTCGCACCGTATCAGCACGTCTCCGCTGGCCACCAGGGTGTCAAGCCCTTCCGGGGCTTCGGCCACTATTCTTTCCAGCAGCGGCAGCTGTGCGTCAAGCAGTGTTTGGTCAATTTTTTCACCTACGGCCCATCGTAGCACCGGCAGCGGCGTGAGTGATTTTCCGGTTGCCGCGTAGGCGGGAAGCCTCCGGCTCTGTCCGCCGGCATGAATGATGACGGTCCGGCCTTTGCTGCCGGGGTATGCGTCCCTGAATCTGTCGGCAATCCATGCGGTGCCGCCTCCGGAACCGAGTTTGCAGCCGGGCGGGTCGGAATCGACGTATGTTACAGTGTCCCGGCGGTCCAGCGGCAGTGAGGTGGCATTGCGGGCAACGTTCGGCGGTAGCGAAAGCAGTAGGTTCATGGGCTTGTTTTGCGGTGATTGAATATATGGGTGACGCAAATTTACTCATTTCGGTCCATGCAGCAAAAGCATCCCGGCATAGTCCGGCCGCTTTTCTGTAAAAAATACTAAAATATTACGCCGGATTACAAACCCGGACACCTGACGGTTGTTGCTATTCGTAGAATTTTAATTTTACACACAGATATGGAAAGACACATCAGCCTCTCTGAAATCGAGGCAGCAGTGAAGGAAGTTTACGAAAAGTTCAAGGATTACGAAGTGGACGGTGAGGTTGATCCCCGTCTGCATGACGTTGACCCGGATAAATTCGGTATTGCCGTGATGCTTACTGACGGCCGTACGGTCAAGGTCGGTGACACGGATGTGGCCGCTCCTATGGGCACCATTGTCAGAATGCCTGTCTATCTCGAACACAGGCTGCAGAAGCTTGACGAGACCAAGAAAGTCCATTTTGACAAGCGTTCCATCCGTAACCACGGGGGCGGACCGCGTCCCGAAGGACTACCGATAAGTGCCAACGGAATCCGTCTTGTCAGCAAGATTCAGCCTACCGGCGATGCCGACGGAAAATATGCCGTTATCTCTGACCGTATCCTCGACATGATGGGGAGCGCTCCGGTGCTTGATGACACTTTGTATGAATCCATGACCAAGACCAACGAGGCGGCCGATGTGGAAAACATGATAGCCCGCTCGGATTATCCGCTCTATGACGACGCGCCCATAGCCATTGACATCTACACCCGTCTCGTCGCCCTGCAGGCCTCGGCCTCTCAGCTTGCCGTGATGGGCGCCACACTTGCCGCCGACGGCCGTAACCCGCTGTCGGGAGAGTATGCATTTGACGGAATTGTGGCTCCGCGAGTTGTCGCATACATGGCCGCCAAGGGGCCGCATCACCTCGCCCGTCCGTGGCTCATCAAGAGCGGTCTGCCGGCTCTTAGCAGTTTCGGCGGCTCCATGCTCGGAGTGCTTCCGGGAGTGATGGCCGTGGCCGCATATTCGCCCGTTGTCAATGACGACGGCGTTTCCGTCAGGGCCTACAAAGCCATGTCGCATCTGATGAAGCGTCTTGGCATAAGCGTGTTCGGAAGTGAAAAGGTGGTCGTTGACTGATCATTGCCTTTACGTTGATATTTACCGGATGCCTCACCGCACATAACGGGGGGCTGAGCCGGGAGCGGAGCAGTCTCTGTTCTTCTCCCGGTTTTATTTCGGGCAATTGCATATAACAAAAAGAGCCACCCTTGTCAGAGTAGCTCTTTCCTTATATAGAGATTGATTGATTCTTATAAGGTGGAATTATTTGAGTGCGTCCTTAACGGCATCGTTGGGCACCATTTGTTCCTGGAATGTATAAGCACCGGTCTTGGGCGATTTAACCACTTTGATTACCTTGCTGTAGGTGCGGCCTTCACCCTTCTGAAGCGATGCAACTGTTTTCTTTGCCATATCTCAGAGGTGTTATTATTTGATTTCTTTGTGAACGGTTACTTTCTTCAGAATAGGATTGTATTTCTTCAGCTCGAGACGCTCGGTGGTGTTCTTGCGGTTTTTGGTGGTGATATAGCGCGAAGTTCCGGGCATTCCGCTGGCTTTGTGTTCGGTGCATTCGAGAATTACCTGCACGCGATTACCTTTAGCTTTCTTTGCCATCTTCTTAGAATTCTAAATATTTGATTTCAGTTAAATAACCCTTCTTAACGGCTTCTTTGATAGCTGCGTCAAGTCCATTTTTGTTGATGGTGCGAAGTCCGTTGGCCGAGATGGTCAGGGAGATCCACATGTCCTGCTCTACCCAATAGAATTTCTTATTGAAGAGATTGACATTGAATTTTCGCTTTGTACGGCGCTTGGAGTGGCTCACATTGTTGCCACCCATAGCTTTCTTGCCTGTAATTTGACAAATCTTTGACATGGCTGTTGCTTGTTACTTAGCTCTATTAAACTTTAATTTCTTTTCTTTTCAGACTCGCTTTGTGGCCGCCATCTCAGTCTCATATCACTGCTAAGCGCATCTTTTTTAACAGCTTTACAGGATGAGCCACAAAACAGAGTGCAAAGTAACAACTTTTTCCGTTAATACCCAAATTTTTCAGTCCTTTTTCGCTTTTTGTTCCGCTTTATGCATTTTTTGGACGGTTTTCAGCCGAATTCCTGTTGCCATAACTTCGAAGCATTTTGTAGCCGCCTGGCAGCCACAGTTTCACAAATATTGCTTACTTTTGCAATAAAGACTACACAATATGAGGGTTCATAAACTTGTTCTATTTAGCGCAATCTCACTTATCTTATTTGCATCATGCAAATCAGCAGGAAAAAGAAATGATAACACCGTTCATGATGTGGATTGGAATTTGACGGTGAGAGCCGTTCCCTCGGTCGGAAGCTTGCCACGCGATGTCATGGACCGGTTCGGGGCTGCGATAAAGGAGCTGCAGTCATATATCGGAGCAGACAGTGTGATTCAAATGTCTGATACCGATGTTACATGTACTTTCAGTAATCCTGATGCCGACAGCAGTGAACTTTACGGAATTGTCAGCAGGATGAACAATGGGCTTCCGCAGGATTATCGCTTTTTCATATTCAGGGATATAATCGGAGACTGGACCTTCGGGGTCTCCACGGACGAGGACTCTTTCAAGGCTGAGATAAAGTCCGTTGTCATCAATGTGATTGACGAGTCTGGGCCTGTCATAGGACTTGATTTTTATTTCAACCGCACCAATGGCGACGCCGAGGAATGGGCCCGGTTCACCGAACGCAATATCGGACGTAGAGTGTTGCTGGAGATTAATGGGGTGGCGGTGATGGCTCCGTCAGTCAACACTGTAATGACCGGCGGCGCATGTCAGATCACCGTCTATTCAGCCGACAAAGTCAAGCAGATGCTGGAGCTCTGAAATTCAAAGCAGGTTCCGCTTCGTCAGGTATTCTGAAATGACCGGACTGTGCGGGGGCTCAGGGCATGGGGCTGAGGTTCACCTGCCGGGCGAGGTCGGAGAGCTGCCGGGCATTGTCAACGGCCGGATAGACATTAAGCTCCATGAGAGAGTTGATGGTGGCGTCAATGCCTTCGGGCTTCTCGCCTGAGGTTTCAAGGCTCTTTTTCATGCTGACTTCCATTATGGAGCGGAGCGAGGCCTTGATGGCTGCTTTGTCATCGGGCGTGAGCTCATAATCGGGATTCTGCTCTATTATGGAGTTGATTCTGTCAGTGAGCGGACGGCTCTCGTGTTCTATGGCTTCGTGGGCCTGCTGTATGTCCGGAGCCTTGTCAATGCTGGCTGCAATATCGTTCAGCGCTCCGGCAATGTCGAGTGCCGGCGAGTGCCGGTTGCATGAAGCGAAGGCGAGGGCGGTTGCAAATGACAGTGCAAGAAGTGTCAGGCGGATAACGGAGGATTTCATGGGTTCAGAAAGGTTACGTCGGTTTTTTCGGCAAAGTTATTAAATTTGTTGGAAATATAGGTAAATTTGCAGCCATGAAACAATTCCATGCCATAAAACTGCTGTTACTTCTGGCTGTGTCCGTGATGACTGCAGCGTGTAATTCCGACAATGACCTGATTCCGGGCCGTCGTCCAACAATTGAATTCGATACCCCCGACGGAGTCTACACCGTGAAAATAGGCCATGAGCTCAGGATCGCTCCGCTGATTGGCAACGGCGAAGGAGCGTCATACGAATGGACCATGGACGGGAATATCATTTCGCATGACCGTGACCTCATAATGTCATGGCCCAGACTCGGCAGTTTCTATGTCATGCTGACTGTGACTACTCCGGCCGGGACCGCGAGCGAGGAAGCTCGCGTAGACGTGCTCGACAAGACACCTCCCGTAATCGATTTTGCCGTACCCGAAAGCGGAATCTATATTCTGCCGGATCAGGAATATGTGATAGCGCCCCGGTTTCAGCATTCCGAGGCCGACGACGGATTCCGTGTCCGGTGGTCGGTCAACGGAGTTGAGGTATCGAATGAAATGGCGCTCCGGTTCAGGGAATCTGAAACGGGAGTCTACCGCGTTAAGGTAGTTGCCGAGAACGAGGACGGCACCGACGAGCTGAATCTGGAAGTCAACGTTGTTGACAGACTGCCGCGCTCGCTCTCGTTCCGCTCTCCGTCACTGCTGGAGAAAAGCACCGTGCGCTACACGTTTGCCGGCCGTCCCGTGGTGCTTCGCCCCGATGCATTCAATATCGATGCGGGGGCAGCGTACGAATGGAGCGTCAACGGCAGGAAAATTGATGGAGTTTCGGGCAGGGAATATGTTTTCACTCCCGTTGCGGCCGGAGCATATAATGTGGTGGTCTCAGCCGATGGCGTGCAGGCCTCGGTTGAGGTGGTTTGTGTTGACGCCACGGAAGAATCGAGGCGCCGCAACAATCCGGCCTCGGCCTATCCCGACAAGGTCTGGGAGTATATCCCCGCGCCGGGACAGTTCATAGGCGATTACAGTTCCGAAGGTGGAATGCCGGAATCGGTCGACACCCCGGAGGCGGCCGCCCTGTGGGCTAAGGACCGCATGGACAAGCGCCTTTTTGTGTCGCTCGGCGCATGCGGCGGATACATCATAGTTGGGTTCGGCCATAGCATTCCGGCAGGAAAGGCCGCCTACGATATTGCCGTGTGGGGCAATTCCTACGACAGCTCCAACGAGCCGGGAACGGTGTGGGTCATGCAGGATGTCAACGGAAACGGACGTCCGGATGATGAATGGTATGAACTTAAAGGCTCGGAATATTCCAATCCGCTGACGCGGACCGATTATGCCGTCACGTATTATCGTCCCGCCGGAACCGGAATGGATGTGGAGTGGAGCGATAACCGCGGCGGCCGCGGACTCATTGACTTCATGAAATCCTACCATGACCAGAAGAGCTATTATCCTGCCTGGATAACCTCTTCGACCTACACCCTCTACTGTACGCGGCTTCCCGAAAACGGAGTCCGTGACAAGGTGACGGGGCAATGGCACACCAATGCGTTTGACTGGGGATATGCCGATAACAACGGCTCCGATTCCTTCGGCGGTACTTCTGTGGACGGCACCGGTCAATGCACCGGCCTGAAGATAAGCAATGCGGTGCTTGCCGATGGCAGCCCCATAAAGCTTCAGTACGTGGATTTCGTCTGCATCCGCTCCGCCGTGATGCAGCAGCTGGGCATTCTCGGCGAGTCATCCACGGAAGTGCTCTCAGTTGCCGATTATTCGCTTGTGAAATAATTTAACAGAATTTATTGATGGGTGCGGAGATTTTTTATATATCTTTGCACTCCGAAACAGGTGTGTTCCGTCATCCGACGGAGCAGACAAGAGAGAACACGGTGAGAATCCGTGACAGTACCCGCTGCTGTAAATCCCGTAACGAGTGCTTCCGAACATGCCACTGGACAAGAGTCCGGGAAGGCCGGAAAGCATGGGATAAGTCAGAAAACCTGCCTGTTTCATGACTGAAGGTGTCCACGGGCCTATGGACTTGTCTGGTATAACGGATGGGATACTATTATATGTGTATTCAATGAGGTTTCCCTGATATCGGCAGATTCCATAGCGTTTTCACGGCACCCCGGTGACATTGGAATCTATCTGATATGTAAAACGAAATTAAATAACCTCATTAAAAAAGTATTCTGTTATGATTAGATCAGAAATCCGTTATGCCTGCATGGCAATGGCCGCACTGGCAGCCGGTTCTTTCTTCACTTCCTGCTCCGATGACGATGACAATACTCCCAAAAAGGAGATTGTGACAATAGGTTTCGAGAATACGGGCATCACGCTGGCCGGTCCCACCTCTTACGGGGCTAATCTTTACAATGGTTATGAAGGCACCCAGTTCACTTCCGGTGAGATAGCCGTGACTCCCTCGGTTAAACTTCACTTCGGCTTAAACGAGAGCATGTTCACTGATGAGATAGACTTCTATGGAGGCGGAATGGCTCTGTCGCAGTGGAACTATCGCTCCAACCCCGCCGGTCAGGGCGGTGTTGACTGGTGGTACAGCTATCACAACCAGTGTTCGGTCTACAATGTCAACTCCACCGATGGCGCGAATCAAGGCGCCGGTGCCGACGGTTCCAACACTTTCGGTATATGCTTCGGCTACAAGGACAACAATTCCATGAGCGGCCGTTCACGTCTGAGTTTCACCAACAGGGCAGAGTTTCCGCTTGTATCGGTTGATTTCTGCAACTCAAGTTATGTGTATGGCACTCTGATGGAGGGCAATCCCTTCGGTTCGCACCCTGACAAGAACATCAAGGAGGCCAAAGGCTGGTTCATGGTCGAGGTCTACGGTTTCGATGCCTCCAACAATCCTGTCAACGGCGGCAAACCCGTACAGTTCTATCTCTGTGACTATCGCGACGGCTCTGCAACAGCCACCGAAACCATAAGCACCTGGAAGACCTGCGACCTCTCGGCCCTCGGCAAGGTCAATGCCATAGAAATAGACCTCAAGGGATCAGACTACGGTACCTACGGCCTCAACACTCCGAGCTATGTGTGCATAGACAATCTGCGCATAGACGTTACTCCCGCACCCGCAAAATAATCCGACTCTTTATATTCTGTCAAACCATATCGTAATCCTGAAAGCTATGAAATCCCGCTCTGCGCTCTTCGTGATTCCCGTTCTGCTTGCGGCTTCGGCCTCATGCATGAAATGGGATTACGGGGAACCGGAGGATTTCACGGCCCATGGAGAGGGCCTGTTCATAGTGTGCGAGGGCAATTTCCAGTACGGTAACTCGTCGCTCTCATATTATGACCCCCAAACCCGCACCGTGATCAACGATGCCTTCTACAGGGCAAACGGATACAAGCTCGGTGACGTGGCCCAGTCAATGACATGTTATGACGGGCGCGGCTGGATTGTGGTCAACAACTCCCATGTCATCTTCGCCATTGATCCCGTGACATTCAGGGAGACCGGCCGAATCACCGGCTTCACGTCGCCGCGTTACATCCATTTCATTTCACCTGAAAAAGCCTACGTGACCCAGCTGTGGGACAACCGCATTTTCATAGTCAACCCCAGCACGTATCAGATTACCGGATACATCACGGTGCCCGACATGACAATGGAGCAGGGTTCCACGGAACAGATGGTGCAGTGGGGCGATTACGTGTACTGCTGTTGCTGGAGCTATCAGAAACGCATATTGCGTATCGACACCCGCACTGACCGAATAGACGCGCAGTTCGAGACCGGGGTGCAGCCTGTGTCGCTCTCCCTTGACCGTTTCGGGAAGCTGTGGATACTGACCGACGGCGGATATGACGGCAATCCGGCGGGATATGAGAGCGCATCTCTCTACAAGGTGGATGCGGCCACCCTTGAGGTCGAGCGCCAGTTCCAGTTCCGCCGTTCCGATACTCCGTCGGAGCTGCAACTCAACGGCACGCGCGACACCCTTTACTGGCTCAATAACGATGTTTGGCGCATGGATGTCCGTTCAACGCGTCCGCCCGTGCGCCCTTTCCTAAAGGAGCGTGACACCAGATTCTATGGCCTGACAGTTGACCCTGTGCGCGGCGATGTCTATGTGGCCGATGCCATAGACTATCAGCAGCAGGGAATGATTTACAGATTTACGTCCGATGCCGCTCCGGTCGACTCGTTCTATGTGGGAGTCACGCCGGGGGCTTTCTGCTGGAACTGAAGCCTATGAAAAAGACGCTTTTCCTCATAATACTGGCATTCTCGCTTATGACATCGGCTCAGAAATCGCGTAATCTGGGCAATGTCACGGTGACGGCTTCGCGCCCCATGAAGGAAATAGGGGTGCAGAAAACCTCCTTTGACTCCACCCAGCTCAAGGAAAGCATAGCGCAGTCCATGGCCGACATTCTCGCGTTCAATTCCTCGGTCTATGTCAAGTCCTACGGCCGTGCCGCATTGTCGACAGTGGCGTTCCGCGGGACTTCGCCGTCGCACACTCAGGTCACATGGAACGGAATGCGCATCAATAACCCTATGCTCGGAATGAC
Organism: uncultured Muribaculaceae bacterium; assembly: GCA_947627615.1. Classification (GTDB taxonomy): domain Bacteria; phylum Bacteroidota; class Bacteroidia; order Bacteroidales; family Muribaculaceae; genus Paramuribaculum. Next base: position 35,929 of record CANQWS010000001.1, read on the forward strand.
TGACTTCTCTACTATTCCCGCATTCTTCGTGGACCGCGCGTCGCTGCTCCACGGCTCGTCGTCGGTCAACGAGGCCGGAGGCGGCCTCGGCGGCCTCGTCAGGCTCGGAACCGCTCCCGACATGCCTGAAGGTTTCGGCGCCCAGTATGTCCAGGGCATAGGCTCTTTCCGCACTTTCGACGAGTTCGCCCGGTTCACCTACTGCAATGACCGGTGGGCGTCGTCGACACGCGTGGTCTATTCCTCATCGCCCAATGACTTCAAGTATGTCAACCATGACAAGAAACTGAACATTTACGATGACGAACATAATATAATCGGACAGTATTTCCCCACGGAGCGCAACCGCAGCGGAGCCTATAAGGACCTGCATCTGCTTCAGGAAGTCTACTACAACAATCAGCGCGGTGACCGGCTGGGTTTCAACGCCTGGTTCATTAATTCGAACCGGGAGCTGCCCATGCTGACCACGGACTATGCCGATGACACGGATTTTGACAACCGGCAACATGAACGGACGTTCCGCGGCGTTGTTTCCTGGGACCACAGCCGTAGCAGCTGGAAAACGGCTCTGCGCGGCGGATATGTCAACACTCTGGTCAAATATGACTACAGCCGTCAGGTGGCGCCGGGCGCTCCCATGGCAGCCATGACCCGTTCGCGCTCCCGAATCCACACCCTCTACGGGCAGGCCGAGGGCGAGTTCACGCCTTCGCGCAAATGGTATTTTACAATGGGGCTTGCCGCTCATCAGCATTTCGTGAAAAGCATTGACCGGAAAGTGGCCGATGCAAACGGCGGTGACGGACTGGTGGGCTATGACAAGGCGAGGATTGAACTGTCAGGCTCCGCGTCAGTGAAATGGCAGCCTGTGGAGCGGATGGGGCTGTCGCTGGTTCTGCGTCAGGAAATGTTCGGTGACAAATGGTCGCCTCTGATTCCGGCTTTTTTCATTGACGGCGTCATTTCCCGCTCCGGAAACATCACGGCCAAGGCGTCAGTGACAAAGAACCATCGTTTCCCCACGCTCAATGACCTTTATTTCATGCCCGGAGGCAACCCGGACCTCAGGGACGAGGACGGCTTCACGTACGATGCCGGACTGAGTTTCGATGTAGGCAAGTCGGACCGTTTCAGTCTCGGTGGAAGCGTCACGTGGTTTGACTCGCGAATCGATGACTGGATTATCTGGCTCCCTACCACCAAGGGCTTCTTTTCGCCGCGGAATGTGAAGCGGGTCCATGCCTACGGCATAGAGACAAAGCTGAATCTCGGCGTGCAGCCGTTCAAGGGCTGGTTTCTTGACATCAACGGCTCCTATTCCTGGACGCCGTCGGTCAATGACGGAGACAGAATATCGGCCGCCGACATGTCGGTAGGGAAGCAGTTGCCCTACGTGCCCCGCCATTCGGCCGCCGTCACCGGACGGATAGGATGGAAGTCATGGGCTTTCCTGTACAAATGGTGCTTCTATTCCGAGCGATTCACTCAGTCAAGCAACGAGAACAGCATCAGCGGGCATCTTCCGGCCTATTTCATGAACAACGTGACTCTGGAAAAGGGGCTGCGTTTCAAACCGTTGGACCTGTCGCTGAAATTCGCCGTAAACAATCTCTTCAACGAGCAGTATCTCTCGGTACTGTCCCGTCCCATGCCGGGAATCAATTTTGAATTTTTCATTGCCGTAACTCCGAGGTTCTGACATCACGATTGGCCCAAAAGGTCAAAATCGTGCTATGTTATTACATATATAATCGCTAAAACGCTGATTAATGGATAAAAATGCGTAATTTTGTATTACGATATAGTATCTATGAAAATTTTAAACTATTAATCTATGAAACTTAACAGGTTGATGTCGGTCACTTTCCTTGCCATTCTTGGCCTCTCGGAGGCCGGCGCCACAGTGGAAGCTATAAAATACGGCAACTTCAACACATGGGTCACCCGACACCTGAAGGAATCGGGCATAATAGGCGGAAATGAAAAGACTGTCTATGAAATTGGCCCCGAACAGACCATAAACGGAAATAAAGCCTATACTCCGCTCGGCGGCTCGCCGTGGGCCACCAGCAATGTCTATGCAAAGGTGAAGGGCGTGGAGAAATGCTCCAATGCCGTTTTCCCCGCCATTCGTGGCAACGCCTCCAATAAATGTGCCAAGCTGTCTTCCCGTCTGGAAACCGTGAGCGTTCTCGGAATCATTGACATGAAGGTGATGGTTGCGGGTTCCATATTTCTGGGACGCATGTTCGAGCCTATAACGAGCACATCCAATCCTTATTCAAAAATGGAGATGGGCGTGCCCTACAACAAGCGGCCCAAAAATCTCGTGTTTGACTACAGGGTGGAGATGCCCAATGTCAATACCCGAACAAAAGCCACCGGATTCGGCTCGCCCAAAACGCTTCCCGGACGTGATGCCGCCGTTGCGTTTGTGATGTTGCAGCACCGCTGGGAGGACGCCAAAGGCAATATTCATGCAAAACGTGTGGCCACCGGAGGTGAGAAATACACTCGTGCCACCAACTGGGTCAACGGACACAGACTTCCGCTTGTCTATGGCGATGTGTCCAAAAAGGCCGGCTGGGGATGGCTCGGCCTCCGCGGCAAGAAGAATGCCTATTATGCCCGCAACTCCAAGGGCAAGATGGTGCCTGTGATTGAAGAGGGATGGGACGCTAATGCTACGCCCACACATGTGATAGTGGAAATGAGTGCCGGCAGCGGAGAGCCCTACGAAGGTACCGAAGGCCTCACCCTCTACATTGACAACGTAGGCTTCGAACTCTAACCCCCGTCCATCTCTGGCTGTAGATTTATTGCTGCCAAAACAGTCATAAAAATCGGTGAGTGATTGAAAGATTACGTCTGTTGGATTGTTATAGACTTATCAATCACTCCTTGATATGACTATAACAAGAATTTTTCTGACAGCTATGGACATGGTGGCATGTTGCATGGATGTGCCGGTATATTCTCAGAATGACTCGGCAAGCATAGCGGCTGTCGATTCGGACTCTACGGCTGTTTTCCCTTTACCGCGTTTAAAAGAGAACCATAAAATATCGGGTCCAGTACTTCCTGATAGTGCGGACCTGGAAAGAAACTCAAAGAAGCATTTCTGGCGTGCGGCATCGGAAACTGTCGGTTTTAATATAGGATTGTGGGCGTTTGATCGCTATGTCCTTGACGGCCATTATGCCTATATATAATGGAATTCAATAAAAGAGAATTTCAGGCATGGCTTTGAGTGGGATGACGACCATCTGCATACCAATATGTTTGACCATCCTTACAACGGCTCCATATTTTTTAATGCAGGACGTTCAAACGGTTTTATTTCTGGCAGTCAGAGCTGTTTGCCATCGGTGGTAGCGCCATGTGGGAAATGATCATGGAGTGTGAGTATCCTTCCACCAATGACATAATTGCCACCCCGATAGGCGGAGCGGCAATAGGAGAGGTCCTGTACAGAGCATCTGACCTGATTCTTGATGATCGGTCAACCGGCGGAGAAAGATTCGGCAGAGAATTTGCGGCCTTTCTGGTCAATCCTATGAGAGGACTAAACCGAGTTATCACGGGCGATGCATGGCGCAAGAGGATAACCTCCGGACGTACTTTCGGTATTCCTCCGATTAGTATGGAACTCTCTTTAGGGGGTAGACTGCTTACCCTTTGGGACAATGATGAAGGGACAAAAGCAGGTGTGGCTGCGGAGATAAACATTGAGTATGGTGACAAGTTTTCAGAGACTACACGGGCACCATACGATTATTTTTCCTTCATGCTTGAGTTGCAGGGAATAAAGTCACAGCCACTTCTAAGCAGAGTTGAGATTGTGGGACGACTCCTTTCGAAGGAAGTTGTAGGCAGGCCGGATTTCAACCTCAACGTGGGTCTGTATCAGCATTTCGATTTTTTTGACTCTGATACTATTCGTGAAGAGAGAAATTCATCACATCTCTTCCCATGTGCCGTACCCTACAAGTTGGGCGCTCCGGCAGCCGTGGGCGGAGGGTTGATGTTCAGATACAAACCATTGCCCATGCTGAATATAGAAGGATTCTTTCATCTCAACGGGGTTGTCCTTGCAGGAATCCTCACCGATTTTTACAGGGACTATCACCGCAATTACAACTGGGGCTCGGGATTTGCCATCAAGGCCGGTACTAAAATCCGTCTATGGGATGACCGCCTTTCATTGAATCTCGCGGATCAGTTCTATAAAGTATATACATGGAACGGCTATGATCCGAATTTTGATTGGTCAACAACGCCTGACGGTAAGCCTGTCAATGTTCAGGGAGATTCCTCCAACTCCACTTTCAATCATTTTGAGGCGTCGTTAAGCTACAGGCTTTGGGAGAAGCTTTACCTTTCTGGAGGATTCGACATGTATGTGCGCAATACTCATTATGATGGTCTGGCCGTAGATGGAAGTTATAATCCACGAATAGAGAGCAAGCAACTTGGTTTTCATCTGATGCTTATGTACAAGCTATGACGGTGACGGGTTTTGCTACCGAATGATGTAGGTTCTGACAAATCGGGCTAATTTGGCTGGACCGGTTGGTCCGCAGAGAAAGAGGCCGCACCGAAATGAATCGGCACGGCCTCTGTAAGTTTCAGCTCCAGCGGGGTGGAGCGCAATTGTGGTTGTCGGTGGAATCAGGCGCCTTTTACCTTGTCAACGATAGCCTTGAAAGCGGCGGGGTTGTTGAGGGCGAGGTCGGCGAGCACCTTGCGGTTGATCTCGATACCTGATTTGTGGATAAGGCCCATGAGTTTGCTGTAGGAAAGATCCTCCATGCGGGCTGCGGCGTTGATACGCTGAATCCAGAGAGCGCGGAAGTTGCGCTTTTTATCTTTGCGGTCGCGGTAAGCGTAGGTGAGACCTTTTTCCCAAGTGTTCTTGGCTACGGTCCACACGTTGCGGCGGCAACCGAAATAACCACGGGTGAGTTTTAAGATTTTCTTTCTGCGAGCTCGTGAAGCTACATGATTTACTGATCTTGGCATTTTAGTAAATTGGTTGTGAAAGTTAGCGGCTAATGCTCTTGAGTGCTAAACATTCGGTTAGTAAAAAGTGGGTAATAAACACACACGAATTAAATGATTACGGTCAGAAGAAACCTTGGAGCTTATTTAAGTCCCAGCATTTCCTTCACGCTCTTTTCGTTGGTCTTGTCAACGAGAGTAACGTGTGTAAGGTTGCGTTTCTGCTTTTTGGTCTTCTTGGTGAGAATGTGGCTCTTGAAAGCGTGTTTTCTCTTGATCTTTCCTGATCCGGTAAGGGCGAACCTCTTTTTGGCACCGGAATTAGTCTTAATCTTAGGCATTTTAAAAAATAGTGTTAAAAATATAATTCGAGTTAGTTCTCTTTTTCTTTGTTATTTCTTTTTGGGCGAAAGCATGAGAATCATGCGCTTGCCTTCAAGCACGGGCATCTGCTCTACTTTGCCGTAGTCCTCCAGATCGTTGGCGAAACGGAGCAACAGCACCTCGCCCTGCTCCTTGAACAGAATGGAGCGTCCGCGGAAGAATACGTAGGCTTTAACCTTGGCGCCTTCCTGAAGGAATCCCATGGCATGCTTCAGCTTGAAGTTGTAGTCATGGTCATCGGTCTGCGGTCCGAACCTGATCTCCTTGACCACCACCTTGGTGGCTTTGGCCTTCTGTTCCTTCTGGTGCTTTTTCTGCTGGTACAGAAATTTCTGATAATCCAGCACCTTGCACACCGGAGGATTGGCGGTAGGCGATATTTCAATCAGGTCGAGGCCCTGGTCCTCGGCTATCTGAAGCGCTTCCTGAATGGAGTAAATCCCGGTGGTGACGTTATCGCCTACCAGACGCACTTCGCGGGCGCGTATCTGCTCGTTGGTGGCGTATTGGTCTTTGGCGGTTGCAGGTCCACGACGCTGCTGGGGCCGGTTAACTGGGTTGGGTCGGCGAGGTCCGCCGGGGTTGAAGGGTTTTTTCTGCATTCAGTGAAGTACTAATTATTAATCATATCATTGACTTCGCGAGTCAAATTTTCTGCAAAGGTAGCAATTTTCATCGTACCTTTATCACCTTCGCCCTGTTTTCTTACAGAAATTTCATCATTATTGGCTTCTTTTTCTCCAACAATGAGCAAATAGGGTATTCGTTTGAGCTCGTTGTCACGGATTTTCTTGCCGATTTTCTCGTTTCGGTCATCGACAACGGCGCGTACGTCGGCGGCTTCAAGCTCGCGGGCCACTTTGTAGGCGTAGTCATTGAATTTCTCCGAGATGGGCAGCACAACGGCCTGCTCGGGCGCGAGCCAGAGGGGGAAACGGCCGGCGGTGTGCTCGAGAAGTACGGCCACGAAACGTTCCATGGAGCCGAACGGAGCGCGGTGGATCATCACGGGACGGTGCTTCTGGTTGTCGGAGCCGGTGTATTCGAGCTGGAAGCGTTCGGGCAGGTTGTAGTCAACCTGGATTGTGCCGAGCTGCCAGCGGCGTCCCAGAGCGTCCTTGACCATGAAGTCAAGCTTGGGTCCGTAGAAGGCGGCTTCGCCGAGTTCGGTGCGGGCTTTCAGGCCTTTTTCCTCGCATGCCTCTATGATGGCCTGTTCGGCGAGATGCCAGTTCTCGTCGGAGCCAATGTATTTTTCCTTGTTCTTGGGGTCGCGGAGCGAGATCTGTGCCTCGTAGTTGTCAAATTTCAGAGCCTTGAAGATATAGAAAATGATGTCCATTACCTTGAGGAACTCTTCCTTGATCTGGTCGGGGGCGCAGAAAATGTGGGCATCGTCCTGCGTGAAGCCGCGCACTCGGGTCAGACCGTGGAGCTCGCCGCTCTGTTCGTAGCGGTAGACTGTGCCGAATTCCGCAAGACGCAGGGGCAGGTCACGGTAGCTGCGGGGCAGGGCTCGGAAAATCTCGCAGTGATGCGGGCAGTTCATGGGCTTGAGCAGATATTCCTCGCCTTCCTCGGGGGTGTGGATGGGCTGGAAGGAGTCTTTGCCGTACTTGGCATAGTGACCTGAGGTCACGTAGAGCATCTTGTTGCCTATATGGGGGGTGATTACCTGCAGGTAGCCGTATTTCTTCTGTATTTTGCGCAGGAACTGTTCGAGGCGGTCACGCAGAGCGGCGCCTTTGGGGAGCCAGAGCGGAAGTCCGGCGCCTACGTTGGCGGAGAATGCGAAGAGTTCCATCTCCTTGCCGAGCTTGCGGTGGTCGCGCTTCTTGGCTTCTTCGAGAAGTGTCAGGTATTCGTCGAGCATCTTCTGCTTGGGGAAGGTGATGCCGTAGACGCGTACGAGCTGATGACGCTTCTCGTCGCCGCGCCAGTATGCTCCGGCGAGCGACATTATCTTGACCGCCTTGATGGGGGCCGTGGTGGGGATGTGCGGTCCGCGGCAGAGGTCGGTGAAGCTGCCCTGGGTGTAGGTGGTGATGTGGCCGTCCTCAAGTTCGCTGATAAGTTCGCACTTGTATTCCTCGTTGCGGTCGCCGAAAAGCTTCAGCGCATCGGCCTTTGCGATGTCGGCACGCACAATGGGCTGCTTCTGGCGGGCCAGTTCGAGCATCTTTTTCTCGATTTTGGGGAAATCGGCCGAGGTGATTTCGTGTTCTCCCGGATCTATGTCGTAGTAGAATCCGTTTTCAACGGCCGGGCCAATACCGAATTTAACGCCGGGATAGAGCTCCTGAAGAGCTTCGGCCAGAAGGTGGGCGGAACTGTGCCAGAACGCATGCTTGCCTTCCGGGTCGTCCCATTTGAAAAGTTTTATATCGGCATCCTCGACAACGGGGCGGGTCAAATCCCACTCCTGTCCGTTGACGGAAGCTGCAAGCACGTCCTGTGCCAGACGCGGGCTTATGCTCTCCGCAATCTGCAGGGGAGTGACTCCGCTTTCATACTGCTTTACCGATTTATCGGGAAATGTTATATTAATCATATAGTTTATAGTTATTTAGCGTGTCAATAGGCCTCGCTGTCGGTGACAGCGGGCCTTAAACGGATGCAAATTTACGTTATTTATTTGATATTTCAATGCTTACTCAGCATAATTCTTGACTGTCAGGTTGGTGACTTTCGAGCGGAAGCCGCCGGCTTTGCCCAGCGGGAACACCAGAGTGCGCACTTCGGATATGAGATTTTTGCCTCCGTTGTAGCTCAGACGCCTGATATTCATGTCGTCACAAAGCTGGCCGTCAACGTAGAATTTCACTCCTTTGTTGTCGCCGGTGATTTTTACGTGGCTCTTTTCTCCGGGGCGTATGTCGTGGCGCAGGTTGTAGAGCTTGTCCTCGCGGCTGTAGCCCATGGTGCCTGTTATGGGGTCGCTGAGCCAGAACACGGCGTAGGGTGACTCGAACAGTACGGTGCCTTTGTTCTCTTCGGCTCCTTCAATGTCGAATTCCACGGTGTAGTCATAGCCTATGTCTTCCAGGGGCAGCTGCATCCCGGGAGTCACCTCCGCCAGGGAAAGCACCTCGGAGCGTGACTGCGGATTGTGGCGTGACAGGTAGTTCACTCCCGGAGCTTCCGACAGCTTGCCGGTGTTCCCGGCAAATTCGCTGTAAGGCACCGTCACCTTGTCGGCCGACCATGTCTTGGCTGCCATGACCGGAAGCGAATGCATCACGCGGTGGTGGATGTCCTTCACGGTTATTCCGTTGGTGGGATGGTCGTTCCACACCGCAAACATTCCGCCGAGCAGCTGCGGGTCGCCTTCCTGAAGCCTGACGCCGTTGATGTCGGCGGGCGTCCAGCTGTTGTAGAGGGCTTCGTTGTCAAGATAGTCATGGTAATAACCGGCCGCGGGCACAATGTAGTTGGTGCCGTCAGGTATGGAAATCATCTTGTAGCCCAGAGCGCGCATCTCGTCGGGCGCCGCATACTGGTTGCTCCACATGAGCATCTCCACGCCGTCAACCTTTACCGGCTGGCTGCCCTTGGCATGGGTGAGCGAGCCCCACACGAGCGGCGTCTTTCCATAGCGTTCGGCATGGCGGATGTAGCGGTCCGTGAGGTAACGGAATTTCTCTACCACCAGCGAGTCACGGTTGGAATATTCGTCGGTGCCTATGTTGAATCTCGGGCCGGCGAACACGGGGTCGTCGCCTTCGAGATATTCCGTCAGAAGCGAATCCAGAAAACCGTAGGTCTCTTCTTTCATTATGTCGAGATGGTCACGGCCGTATTCGCCGTCGGTGCTGCCTATTGAGGGCCGGAAACGGGTGAAAGCCAGCGCGTGGGCCGGAAAGTCAATCTCCGGAATGACGTCGATGCCCTGCGAGGCCGCGTATTTCAGGAAGCGGCGGAACTCGTCCTTGGAGTATGAGCCGTCACGTGCCGTGAGTCCCGGGAAAGTCTCGCTCTCCAGACGGAATGCTGCCTGAGTCTTGTCCCAGTCATCGTCATAGTAATATTTGAATCCATTGTCGTTCAGGTGCAGGTTGAGCTTGTTCATCTTGTAGTAGGCCATTATGTCCACAAGCTTGTAGAGATAATCCATCGGTATGAACTTGCGGCCGGCATCGAGATGGAATCCGCGGAATCCGTAGGCCGGGCCGTCCTTCACCTTGCCCGCGGGCAGGTTGCCCGATGTCTCGCACATCTGCAGCAGAGTCATGGCACCCCATCTCAGCCCTGCCGCATCGTTGGCGGTTATGGTTACCCGTTTGGGGTCTATATCCATGAGATATTCTTCGGCGCCGGCTTTCTTGTCGCGGCGCATGACGAGAGCTATGCATCCGTCGGCCGGCTTGCCCTTTGCCGTCTCCGGCTTCATCCCGGTCAGCGCGTTGAAATCCTCGGCCAGACGTCGGGCCAGAGGCTCAAGCGAAGCGTCGGAGTAGACAATCTTTTTCAGAGCGTCGGTCGGCAGATGGCCTTCGCCGCCGCGCCATTCGCGGATTTCAGGTACGGTAAACGGTTTTTGGTTGGCTGCCGCCACCGGTTGCGCGGTCATCGGTAACGCACAGAAAACGGCAATCAGAAATGCGTGGATAGGTTTCATGGTTGATTCTGTCGGTTCGGTTTTTAGTTACGTAATTTCCCGCAAATGTACTGAAAATATCTGACATTACCTTTTGAATCCCAAATAAATATATTGAAATTGGTTAAGTTCCAATAATATAATGTGGCAGGAAAATTAAGGCGTAATTGTCACGGAGCGAAAAAATGCCCTCCGTTCATAATGCTAAGGAGGGCGTGTATATGGTTATTGTGCGTTAGAAGGGACGGCGATGGGTCGGTCAGAGTTTCTGGTCCTTGAGCCAGGAGAAGATTTCGGTGTAGACAACGGCGCGGATGTCGGGACGTGAGAGCATGACGTCATGCAGTCCGTTGTAGACAGTAAAATCCGTGACGTCGCGGCCCAGTTTGCGTCCGGCGCTGACCATTTTGTCAACATCGAGCACGGCGTCGGCCTGAGCGAATTTTTCTTTCGGATCGCCGGGGAATGCCGATTTATCGGAGTGCAGCAGCAGGACCGGAACCTTGACGGAGCCTTTTTCAAGCTCTTTCTGGGCTATTTCCACGGCGCGGACCCATGCGGCGTCAACGTCGGGCAGCGTGTCGGGCTTCCATTCCTTCCTGTAATGCCATTCACCCTCGCGGTCGGCGGCTATGGTGGCGCCGTAGTAGTCAGTGCCGTCGCTGGCTATGTGCATTTTGGGGAGGACCTTTCCGGCAGCCGCTACGGCCGGTATGGCCACATTCTCCTTAAACGACGGCAGGTTCCAGCGCAGGAAAGGGCTGTTGAGAATGAGTGCCTTTATGGCGGCGTCAGGCTCAGTCTGCATGAACAGCGCACAGGTGAGACCTCCGGTGGAATGGCCCACAAGAATGATTTCATCCACTCCGTCGCGTTTCATCGTCTCGAGGCCGGCACGTATGTCATCGAAGTATTCGCGCAGGTCGCGCACCTCGAAACGGCGCTGCCCTTCCATGAGGCTGCGACCGTATTTGCGCAGGTCAACGGCATAGAAATTATAGCCGTGGCGGGCGAACATAAGGGCCATCTCTTTCTGGAAAAAATAATCGGAGAAGCCATGGATGTAAAGAATGCCTTTTTTCGAGGGTTTGCCGGAGGGCTTGCGGATAACGGTACACCGGACTTTTCCGGAATAATCCTGTCCCTGGTCAAATATCATCATGTCGAATCCGTGGCCCATCTCACTGTCGGGCATCCATTCGGACGAAGAAAGCGGGTTTGTGTGTCATTGTGGTGTGGAGAGTGATTTAAGTAATGAATAAATGTGTTCGCATCGGGTCTTCAGGTCGGGCTGAAGGATGGATGCCTCGTCGGGATCTACCATGCGCAGGTCGGCATAGCGGTCCTCGCCGTTGATAAAGGTTATGAGTGAACCGTCGGGAGCGGGATAGTCAACTGTCAGTGGCTCCTTGTCGGCCGGATTATAGCGGTAGAGCTGCCAGTAGCCGGCTTTGACGGCAAGTTTCTGTTCGGCTATGGAGTGGCCCATTCCGGAGCGGATACCGTGGTTTATACACGGGCAGTAGGCAATTACGATCGAGGGGCCGGGATAGGCTTCGGCTTCGGCAAGAGCCTTTATGGCCTGATTGTAGTTGGCGCCGAGGGCTATCGAGGCCACGTAGATGTTGCCGTAGGTCATCATCATGCGCCCGAGGTCCTTCTTGTAGGTGCGTTTGCCGTCGGCCGAATATTTCGTCACGGCGCCGAGCGGCGTTGCTTTCGAGGTCTGTCCGCCGGTGTTGGAATAGCATTCGGTGTCCATGACCAGAATGTTGATGTCGATGTTCTGGGCCAGCACATGGTCGAGGCCTCCGAAACCTATGTCGTAGGCCCAGCCGTCGCCGCCTATAGCCCAAACGGATTTCTTTCCGAGCATGTCGGCCGAGGCCGATATGGATTTTGCCGAGGCCGATTCCGGCTGAGAGGCTATGGCAGCGAGCAGCTCCTTGCCGGCTGAGGCCGATTCGGCCGGATTGTCAAAGGCGGCAATCCACTTTTGGGCTGCATCCTTGAGACCGGTGGGCGTCGTCGGGTCGGCGGCGAGGGCTTTCACCTGACTCAGAAGCAGGTCTCGGCGGGAGTTCACGGCGCATGCCATACCGTAGCCGTATTCGGCATTGTCCTCGAAGAGTGAGTTGCCCCAAGCGGGGCCTTGTCCACGGGAATTGGTGCAATAGGGGTTGCTCGGATAGCTTGCGCCCCAGATTGACGAGCATCCGGTTGCGTTGGCCACAATCATGCGGTCGCCGAACAGCTGGGTGAGCAGCTTCACGTAAGGCGTTTCTCCACAGCCGGCACAGGCTCCCGAGAATTCCATCAGAGGCTGCTGCAGCTGGGAGCCGATGATGCTCGTTCGCGGCAACAGCGTGTCCTTGACCGTGACGTCTGACTGCAGATATTCGCACCATATCTTTTCCTGATCGAACACCGAATCTATGGGCGTCATTGTCAGGGCATGGCCGGGGCATATATCAGCGCAGTTGCCGCAGCCCACACAATCGGCCGGAAAGACCTGTATCCTGAACTTCAGTCCTTTGAGGGCCGGAATCCGGGTGCCGGCCATGGTCAGGCCTGACGGCGCTCCCGAGGCCTCGGACGAGTCCAGGAGGAACGGCCTTATCGCCGCATGGGGGCAACAAAGAGAGCATTCTGTGCACTGGATGCATTTGTCAACGTCCCAGACCGGGATGTGGGTGGCTATTCTACGCTTCTCATAGGCCGCAGTGCCCATAGGCAACACCCCGTCGGCAGCGAAAGCCGACACCGGAAGTCCATTACCCAACAATTTCAGACATGGCATGGCCACGTCCCTGACAAATCCGGGTACTGTGGTTTCCGCTGCCTGAGTGTCGCCTATGGCAACCGAGGCCCATGATGAAGGATAGATTATTTCTTTGACTGCCGATATAGCCGCATCGATCACAACCATGTTGTTGCGCACTACTTCCCCGCCTTCGTGCATGTAGGCGTCGCTGACATGCGCTTTCAGTGCGGCGAGAGCCTGCGCGTAGGGGAGATGGCCCGACATCAGATGGAGGAACACGGTGGTCATTATAGTGTTGACACGCGCGCCGAGTCCGTTGGCGCCGGCAAGCGCGTTTGCGTCTATATTGTAGAAGCGGATGTGTCGTGAGGCTATCTTACGCCGCATCTCCGCCGGAAGCCGGTGCTCCATATCCCCGGTGGTCCATGAGGAATTAAGCACGAAAATGCCGCCATCCTTAAGGCTGTCGAGCATTTCAAATTTCTTGACGTAGACGTCTTTGTTGCAGCCCACGTAATCGGCTTCAATAATCTCGTATTCGGAGCGTATGGGATGAGGCCCGTAACGCAGCTGGGAGATTGTGTAGCCGCCTGATTTCTTCGCCGAGTAATTGAAATAGGCCTGCGAGTATCCTCCGGTGGTCGATGCTATTATGTCGGCGAGCTGACGCGTGGCGCCCACCGTTCCGTCCGATCCCATTCCGTAGAAAATCACCTGAGTCAGTGACGGGTCTGTGTCAATGAAGTGGGCGCCGGAAATGTCAAGCGACAGTCCGGTGACATCGTCGTTGATGCCCACGGTGAATATGCGTCGGGGCGCCGGGCGGCCAATCTCGTCGAACACGGCCTTTACCATTACCGGATTGAAATCCTTGCTCGACAGGCCGTAACGTCCGCCGCAGACCTTGATTTCCCTGCCGGAGTCCTGAATGGCTGCGGCCACATCAAGATAGAGCGGCTCGCCGAAACTTCCAGGTTCCTTTGTGCGGTCAAGCACGGCTATGGCCTTTACCGTAGGCGGAATGACATCGAGAAGCTCTTTTGCCGGGAACGGGCGGTAGAGATGGATCTTGACGGCTCCGGCTTTGTAGCCGTTTTTGTTGAGCCAGTCAACGGTCTCGTCAATCACCTCGCATGATGACCCCATGGCCACTATCACGCGGTCGGCGCCAGGTGCTCCGTGGTATTCCACAAGATGATAGCCGCGGCCCGTTATTCCGGCCACGCGGTCCATGGCCGCCTGAACAATTCCGGGCATAGCGTCGTATGCCGGATTGGCGGCCTCGCGCATCTGGAAATAGACGTCGGGTCCCTGGGATGTGCCTCTCAGCGACGGGTGCTCAGGGTTCAGGGCGGCATCGCGGAATGCTCTGACCTTGTCCATGTCCACGAGCGGCCTCATGGATTCATACGGAATGACATCAATCGTGGCCATTTCGTTGGATGTGCGCCATCCGTCAAAGAAGTGAAGCACGGGCATGGAGCCGTCTATGGCCGCGAGATGGGCCACGAGGGCGAGGTCCATGGTCTCCTGGACCGATGACGAGGCAAGCATTATGAAGCCGGTGGCCCTGCAGGCCATCACGTCCTGATGGTCGCCGAAAATACTCAGCGCGTGAGAAGCGAGCGAGCGGCATCCTACGTGGAACACTGCAGGAAGCTGCTCGCCGGCAATCTTATACATGTTCGGAATCATCAGCATCAGTCCCTGCGAGGCGGTGAACGTGGTTGCCAGAGCGCCTGCGGCGAGAGCGCCGTGGGTTGCGCCTGCGGCTCCGAGTTCGCTTTCCATTTCCTTGACCTGCAGGATGGAGCCGAAAAGGTTCTTCCTGCCGGACATGGCCCATTTATCCGCCACTTCCCCCATGGAGGCCACAGGGGTTATGGGATAGATCGTAGCCACCTCGCTCAAGGCGTATGCCACATGGGTAGCGGCCGTGCAGCCGTCCATGTTGCGTAAATTTTTAGGGTTCATGATGTCTGATGGATTCTGGTTTTCAGATAGTCCGGTACCGGCGTTTTCGGCCGGTACCGGAGAAAGGTAAATTAATTATTCGTTATCAGAAAGCCTTGAGGCAAAGGTCGGTAATCCATATCCACAGCGGACAGAACCCGATGAACAGAATCACACTCAAGGTCAGTGACGAGGTGCCGGTGGCAACGTAGGTGTCATATTCGTCGGCAATGATGATGCCAGAGAATGCCGGGGGAAGTGCACATGCCACGATGAGCATCTTGAGGTTCAGAGGATCCATCTTGAAGATAAGACCGAGGATTAGAACCACTGCGGGCATTATGACCATCTTCATGATAGAGCCGAGGACAACCTGCCAGTTGATGGAGACCTTGATTGAAGACAGGGTGATACCTGCTGAGAATACGGCCATGGAGGCGTTGGCCTTGGCGATAAGGTCAAATGACGGACTCAGCTCTTTCGGCCATGGAATTCCAACGAGTACCCACACCACTGCAAGGATAGGGGCCCATGCCACAGGCTGTTTCAGGGCCTTGATCACAGGAGCCCATGCGCTCTGTTTGGAGCCTGAACCGGGATTCTGTTTTTCGAGGGAGGCGTTCATCAGTGAAAGTCCAACCGGGATACCTACGGCATTCACGACGATACCGACGATGGCCACTACGAGAGCCACTGCCGGAGTTGTACCGAAGATAGGTTCCAGCACGGCGAATCCGAGGAAGCCGATGGTAGGCGAGCCGCTGATAAGTGCGGAGACTGCTGCGTCAGCGCCGGTGTTGGACTTGAACATGCGGAACACATAGTAGACCAGCATGAAGCAGAACATGATGCCCACCAGCGATATGATGGAAAGTTTCAGGTCATGGTAGAGCATTTCGCGGGTTGACTGCACTATTGATACGAACAACGCAGCAGGCAGGGCGAAATCAAGCACAACCTTGTTGAACTTCTTGGAATCTTCACCCGTGAAGGCTCCTTTTTTACCGGCTATGTAACCGGCAAGCATAACTACCACAATAGGGACTATGGCATATAGAATAACGTGGAGCATAATAATTGTTTGAAGGGGTTGTTAATAAATTCAAAGCGGTAGAGATGAGGATGATAGCTGCGTAGGCTACAAGCCCTATGGAAGAAACGGTAAATAAATTGTCCGGGAATGCCGGATGGGCATTTCCGGACAATTTGGTTTCATGATTCAGAGATCAGACGGTGAAAGGTATGAGTGTGGCCGGATTCAGATATCCTATGTGACCGCTTTCCTTGCCGGAATCTGCGGCGAGCTGAACATCGATAAGCGACGGTTTCTTCGAAGCTATCGCTTCGGTCAGCGCTTTCAGCAGCTCATCGGGAGTGGTGACATAGTAGGTCTGTGCGCCAAAGGCGTCCCCGAGCTTGTCATAGCGAGCCTTCACATCGAGCGTCGTCGGAGCCGGATCGCCATTATTGCTCGGGTTGACACCTATGCCGTTATAGATTCCGCCGTTGTTGAAAATCACAACCGTACACGGCAGATTGAATCGACAGATTGTGGAGAAGTCCATACCGGAGAATCCGAACGCGCTGTCGCCCTCCACGGCCACTACGCTCTTGCCGGTGGCAATGGCGGCTCCTACGGTGGAGCCCATGCCCATGCCCATGATGGCCCATGTTGCGCAGTCAATACGGTGACGCGGCAGGAACATGTCGATGGCGTCACGGGTATCGTCAAGAGTGTTGGCGCCTTCGTTGACAAGAATTGTGTCGGGATGGGCCTCAAGCACTTTCTTTACGGCACTCAGGGCGCTCCAGTGAGTCATGGGCACGGTCTGGGGAACAAGTCTCTGGAGGAACTTCTCGTTCTTGGCCTTGCTTTCGGCCTGCAGTGACGGTACCCAGTCGGGATCCATGGCCATTTTCTTGCCCTGAAGTTTTGCGAGGATGGCATCAAGCGAACTTTCGATATCGCCTACGACCGGAGCCGCTATCGGGCGGTTGCAGTCAATTTCCTTCGGGTCTATCTCAAGCTGAATGAACTTGCCTTCGGGGTTCCACTTGCCGTGGCCGCGTGACAGCAGCCAGTTGAGGCGGGCGCCTATGAGCATCACCACGTCGGCCTTCTCCATGATTGTGGAGCGGCAGGAAATTGCGCTCTGCGGATGGTTGTCGGGCATAAGGCCCTTGGCCATTGACATGGGATAGAAGGGAACGCCGGTGGATTCGATGAGGGTCTTGATTTTGTCATCGACCTGAGCGTAAGCGGCTCCCTTGCCGAGAAGAATGCACGGTTTCTTTGCCGAAGCCAGCATTTCAACGGCTCTGTCCACCGATTCGGGCGAAGGTACCATTGCGGGGCAGACGTCTACGGGCTGGAAGAACAGCTTTTCGGCGTCGGCACGGTCCATTATCGCTCCGAGGCAGGGGGTGGTGACATCAAGATAAACTCCGCCGGGACGGCCGGATATGGCGGCTCTGTAGGCGCGGGCCACAGCCGTTGGTATGTCCTCGGGTTTGTTAACGCGGTATGCCGCCTTCACGAGTCCCTTCGCAACGTTGAGCTGGTCAAGGCCTTCGTAGGTCCCCTGGTCGAGATCGATAGGTTCGCGGACACTGGAGCCGGAAATCTGTATCATGGGATAGCAGTTGACGGTGGCGTTTGTTGTCGCTGTCAGACCGTTCATGAATCCGAGTGACGACACTGTCAGCAGCACGCCCGGTTTCTTGGTGAGAAAACCATGGGTGGCGGCGGCCATGCCTGCCTGCTGTTCGTGACGGAATCCTACAAACCGGATGCCCTCCATCTGGGCCAGATAGGCGAATTCCGTGATGGGAATGCCTACAAGACCGTACATGGTGTCTATGCCTAAGTTTTTGAGAGCCCGGGCCAGAATGTACATGCCTGTCACCTGATCGGGATAATGGGGTGCTTTGCTGTCAGGTGTGGGTGTTGTTGGTGTGGTTGACATATACTTTGGATTTTGGTTATGAGTTGATTTTATTTACCGGATGCTTTGAAGTGAAAAGTTATTTGGCTTCGGGTTTCGGTGCGGGCGCGGTGGTTCCGTTGGCTGCGAATTCCTTGATCTGGTCAGGAGTGTAGCCGAGGTTGCCGAGCACTTCGTCGGTATTGCCGCCGAGGGTAGGACACGGGCCGTAGGTAGGTGTGTATCCGCTGATGGTGAACGGACATCCCACAGTGACGAATTCACCGATTTTTCCGCCCTGATTGATTTTGACAAGCGAGTTGCCGTCATAGAGGCTCTCGTCGTCCATGATTTCCTTGGTGGAAAGAACAGGACCTACCGGCACTCCGGCCTTTGAAAGGAGTTCGGTCACCTCCATCTTATCCTTTGTGATGGTGAAGGATTCAACACGTTTGTAGATTTCCTGTTTGTGGCGGTCACGGGCATCGGCGGTATTGAAGTCGGCGTTGGTCAGCCAGTCCTCGAAGCCGAGGGCCTTGCATGCGAGTTCAAACTGCTTGGCGCCGCGCTGCAGAATCACATAAACGTAGGCGTTGGGGTCAGTTTCCCATCCCTTGCACTTGTAGGTCCATCCGAGCACGCCGGAGCCTTCCTGGTTACCTGAACGGGGCACGAAATCTCCGAATTTCTCATTAGGATACTGCGGGAACTGGGTCAGTTCGCCGATACGGTCAAGGGTGAGCTGGTCACGGGTCTTGATACGGCACAGGTTAAGACATGCGTTGTGCATGGACTGATAGACGTAGGTTCCTTCGCCGGTGCGTTCGCGGAGCTGGAGCGCTGCGAGCAGACCGATCAGAAGGTGCATTCCGGAGTTGGAGTCGCCGAGGGCGGCGCCGCTCTGTGTAGGCACATTGTCGGGACCTGACCACCAGCCTGTGGTGGAGGCTGCGCCGGCAGTTACCTGTGCAACGGGTTCGTAGGCCTTGAGGTCTTTGAAACGCGATGAAAGAGGGAAACCCTTGATGGTACCGTAGATACATTTAGGATTGAGCTGATGAACCACTTCCCAGCTGAATCCGAGTTTGTCCATGGCTCCCGGGTGAAGGTTTTCTACGAAAATATCGGCTCCTTTAATCAGTTTTGTGAGGATTTCCTTTCCGTCAGGTGTTGCTGCGTCGAGGGTCAGAGATTTTTTGTCGGAGTTAAGCTGCAGGAAGTAGTAGCTTGGTTCGTCGGGCAGGAACTGAAGTTCCTTACGTGTTGCGTCGCCTGAGCCGGGGCGTTCGATTTTGATTACTTCGGCTCCAAGCCATGCGAGCATCTGAGTACATGAAGGACCTGACTGAACAGCGGTGAAGTCTACAACTTTAATTCCTTGTAGGGGTGCGGTTGACATAATAATAGGATTTAGATAATAGTAGTTAATATAATAATCTGTTAAAAGGGCGGTCCGGTGTCTCTCGGGCCACAAGTTATAAACATAACATCAGCGGGGACGAAAAGTTTGAAACCGCGGATTTTTATATTACACCGGCAATAGCTATCTTTGTGGTATAATAAGAACCGGAAAAATGATTTCACGTAGAAAATTCTGTCAGATATCCGTGCTGGGCGCCATAGGCGCGATGTTCGCCCCGGGCCGTCTCATGGCCGGCGCAGGTAACAGGCTGTCGCTGTCCGGCAGGTGCAGGGTCGAGGTCATCCGCTGCCAGTGTTTCAGTGACCTGCAGGGCCGTTATCTCGAAGACCCCGATCCCGGTCCCTGCGGGCGGTTCAGGGTGGGCGACAGTTTTGAAATCACTCCGTCCAATTTCAGCGCTTTCTGTAAGGAAGGCAGGATGTGTCAGAACGCATGGCGGGTTCTTGAACCGTATGTTCTGGCGGCTCTTTCCGAAGGCGAGACCGTGGAATGCGCCTCGGCCATGTCCCGGAATCAGGCCGTGGTGTGTTGCCCCGACGGTACCCGCCCGGTTGTTTTCAAGGTCACTGCATTATAAGAGCCGGCTCTAAGAAATCAGGAATCCTTTTTCACAGGCTCCAGGCCCATTTCCGCGCCGAGTCTGAACATGTACTCCCGCGCGGCTTCATGGTTATTGGGGATGATGCCGTCAAGCACGGCCTCCTTTATGGCCGCTTTTATCGTCCCTACGGGTTGTGACGGCGGAAGTCCGAAGGCTTCCATAATTTCGGAACCGTCAATCGGGGGCTGGAAGTTGCGGAGATTGTCGCGTTCGGTGACGTCCTCCATTTTTGCGATCACATTGTCGAAGTTCTGCAGATGGGTCCTCACTTTTTCCGGATTGCGCGAGGTGATGTCGGCGCGGCATAGTGTCATGAGGTCTTTCAGGTCCGGTCCGGCATCGGTTATCAGCCTCCTGACGGCGGAGTCCGTAACCGTATCTTCAACGAGTGCTATCGGGCGCATGTGGAGTTCCACCATCTTCTGCACATATCTCAGCGGTTCGCCCATCGGGAGCCGGAGTTTGCGGAAAATCTGTTTCACCATTTTCGCTCCTATGAAGTTATGGTTGTGGAAGGTCCATCCGATTCCGTCGGCCCATTTTTTTGTGACCGGCTTGGCTATGTCATGGAGCAATGCGCCCCAGCGCAGCCAGATGTCGCCGGAAGCGGCTGCAACGCGGTCAAGAACAAGCATGGTGTGCTCGAAATTGTCCTTGTGTCCGCGCCCGTGGACAACCTCCACGCCCTGCATTCGGGCAAGTTCCGGAAGGATATGGTCCAGTAGACCTGTGGCGGCCAGAAGTTTCCATCCGGTCGACGGTTTTTCTGACGCCATTATTTTGTTGAGCTCAACGGCAATGCGCTCAACGGTTATGATTTTTATCCGCTCGGCGTTTCTCGTTATGGCATCAAGCGTTTCCCGGCATATAGAGAAATCCAGCTGGGTCGCAAAACGGATGGCCCTCATCATTCTCAGAGGGTCGTCACTGAAAGTTATGTCGGGGTCAAGGGGCGTGCGTATTATTCTGTCATGCAGGTCCTCGAGCCCGTTGAAACGGTCAATGAGGGTTCCGAACGAATCCCTGTTGATGCATATCGCCATGGCGTTGATGGTGAAGTCACGCCGCGAGATGTCATCGTCAAGTGTCCCTTGGTCCACGATTGGGTTGCGTGAGTCCTTGTTGTAGGATTCGCGGCGGGCAGCCACGAATTCAAGTTCCATGTCGCCGCGCCGGACCTGGGCCGTGCCGTAGGTGCGGAACACGCTGACATGCGCTCCGCGTCCCATCGTTGCGGCCACTTTGTGTGCTACGGCTATTCCGCTTTCAGGCCCTACGCACACGAAATCAATATCCTTGGAGTGGCGTCCGAGAAAGAGGTCCCGGACATATCCCCCAACCACGTAGCAGGGTATGCCGAGACTGTCGGCGGCTTCACCGACTGAGGTAAACGGTTTTCGATTTATCTTTTCAGTAAGGATTTCCGGATTCATATAAGGGATATGAGTTCTTCGGGAGAGTGTGTCAGCGGCTGCATTCCGTCAGCAGTCACCACGTATGTGTTCTCTATTCCGACCGCCCCGGTGTGGGGAATCACAAATTTCGGCTCCAGCGCTATGACATTGCCGGGCTGAAGGATGTCACGGCTGCGCGGCGCTATGACCGGGAGTTCGTTGATTTCGATTCCAACGCCATGGCCTATGAAACCGGCTTTCTGTCTGTGGCCCATGAAGTAGTTCTCGAGGCCGGCATCTTTGGCCATTTCCATGGCTGTGTCGTAGAGGCTGCTCGCTTTGGTTCCCGGCGTACCTTCTTTAGCCAGTCTGTGGCATATATCGATTGAAACTTTGTGGGCTTTCTTTGCGAGTTCTCTGATTTCACCGATGTAGAACGTGCGGGTCATGTCAGTCATATAACCGGTGTAGTCACCGTTTATATCGGCCATTATCGTGTCGCCCGGTTTGATTAGAGTGCCGTTGCAGCCCACGGGCAATGAGGGGTTCATGCCCTCGCCGCCCATGGCGAAATCGTATGGGGTGGGGGTATCGGCGTTCTCGCCCACAAGAAGGTTGCCCATGTAGAGCTCCATGGAATCCCCGCTGATTCTGAATTGTCCCAGACAGCCTTCGAGGCGGCTCGCGCGCTCAATCTCCACCTGAAGCTCAATGTCAGTCATGCCCTCGGTGTAGAGCGACGGTATCAGGCTGTAGACATGGTCCTGCTTTACTCCTGAAAGCCTGATGCTTTCAAGTTCCGAGGCAGTCTTCACGGCCCTTGCTCCGCGCATCACGGCTGTGGCGTCGGCAAGGCGTGATTCAGGGAACTGGGTCATTATGCGGTTCACCATGTTGTAGGACATGATGTCGGTCTCGAGTCCCACGGTTGCGGGAACGTCAGGCCCGATATGCTCGCGTATCTGTTCGGGCTTGCGTATATAGGCTATTCCCTGTCCTTTCATCTCCACCGGACGACGCACAAGGTAGGTCACCTGGCCCTCCGCCGGAATATAGATATAGCCGGCGAACACACGTCCGGTAAGATAATACTTATTGGCATTGTCCGAGATGACAATGGCGTCGATTCCGTGACAGGACATTTCCTTGCGGACCTTTTCAAGACGAAGGGCGGCCTCGTCGGCGGAAAGCAATATCAGCTGAAGTTCCATAACTGTCTGTTAAAAAATTAGTATCCGAATGTAATAACGGTTACGGGGTCTCAAGGTTTTTCAATTATTATGCCAATTTTGTTTATTCCGCGCAAAGTGTCGGTCCGCATGACGTGTCGCACGAAGATTTCGGAGCTGTCGCCTATCATGACTTTCGGCGAGACCGATGCCTCGGCCTGATATTCCGGACCGAGACCGCTCCCTTTCCATGCCCCGTAGGCATCGGCAAGTTCCAGGTCTATGGTGTCGCGCCGGATTCTGTTGCCTGTGCGGCATGTTACCTCAAGGACCAGATTCCGGAATTCGTAGTCATTGTCATGAACCACTCCAATCCTGAAATTCTTGGGCGAGGCTACGGAATCCAGTCCGGAGGCGGTTATCCTCACGGTGTCGTTGTAAGCCCAGCCTTCCTCGGGCAGACGGGTGAACCTGCCGAAAGCGTCATGCCGGTCAGAGCATCCCGCGCTCAGGATCATGACCGCCAGTGCCATTATGAGGGCGCCCTTATTCATTCTGAGGATTCTGCTGGCGTTCCGGTCCTTCTCCCGAGGGTTTCTTCTGGCCCTGGGGCTTCTGGCGGCGTTTGTCGTTGCGCTGTTTCGGCTGTTTGGGCTGACTTTGTTGATCCTGTTTTGCCGGCTGCCGGTTGTCGTCCTTTTCCGGTTGCTGTCCGTCGGCTTTGGCCTTGGACTTGGATTTGCGTTTCTTCTTTTTCCGGTTGTTGTCGAAACGGGCTATGCTGTCCTGACCGAGCAGGTCGGCGTATGGTTTCTTTTCGGCGGTTTTCTCGTCCGATTCCGGCGTCAGGCTCAGAGGCTTCTCTCCGGCCTTGTTCATCGCTATCACCTCAAAGGCGCGGTCGGCGGAAATGGTCACCAGATTTGCCGGCATGGACTTGTCGGTGGAGTAGGTGATGGTGCGGTTGAATATGTCGTACTTGAAATGGAAATAGGTGTTGTCGGCGGTTTCAAGCCTTATGTCCTTGGGCGGGAGGTGCTTGATGCTCTCCACATACACGTCCACTTCAAAGTTCAGGCAGCATTTCAGTTTGGCGCACTGTCCGGCGAGTTTCTGCGGATTCAGGGAAATGTCCTGAAAGCGGGCCGCGGCGGTGCCCACGCTGACAAAGTTTGTCATCCATGAGGCGCAACACAGCGGACGTCCGCAAGGTCCTATGCCGCCTATGCGTCCGGCTTCCTGACGGGCGCCTATCTGCTTCATCTCTATCCTCACCCGGAATGTCTCGGCAAGAACCTTGATGAGCTGGCGGAAATCCACTCGCTCGTCGGCTATATAGTAGAATATGGCCTTGTTGCCGTCGCCCTGATACTCCACGTCGCCAATCTTCATGTTGAGTTTCAGTTCCTCGGCGATTTTGCGGGAGCGTATCATGGTGTCGTTTTCCTTTGCCTTCGCTTCCTCGAACTTGTCGAGATCGGCCTGACGGGCTTTCCGGAGCACTCTGCGCACTTCGGCGTTAGCTTTTGCATTGGCATGTTTCATCTGGCGCTTCACCAGGGCTCCGGTCAGCGTGACTTGTCCTATGTCGTGGCCCGGCGACGCTTCAACGGCCACCATGTCGCCGATTTTCAGGGGTATGTGCAGGGAGTTGAGATAAAATCCCTTGCGGGTGTTCTTGAACTGGACCTCGACCATGTCGCATCCTTCCGATGCGCCGGGAATGTCGGCCATCCAGTCATAGCATGTCAGTTTTCCGCGCGGAGGTTCGCGATGCTCGTTGCGGCGGCATCGGCTCAGTCTCTGCTCGTAGTCAGAGCCGAGCTGGGCTTCCGGTTCCTCGTTGCTGTTCTGGTCAAACGGTTTCTGTGAATCCATAGGCATTTTGCGTTAGGTGACAGAAATGTTGTTATTTAGCGAAGCTTACGGAACGGGTCTCGCGGATCACGGTGATTTTCACCTGTCCGGGATAGGTCATCTCATCCTGAATGCGTTTGGCTATTTCTGCAGAAAGTTTTTCGGTCTCCACATCGTCAATCTTGTCGGCTCCGACAATCACGCGGAGTTCGCGTCCGGCCTGGATTGCGTAGGTCTTTATCACGCCCGGATAGCTCAGAGCCAGCTGTTCGAGGTCGTTGAGGCGCTTGATGTAGGCCTCAACCATTTCGCGGCGTGCTCCGGGGCGGGCGCCTGAAATGGCGTCGCAGACCTGTACGATGGGGGCGAGCAGCGATGTCATCTCCACTTCGTCGTGGTGTGCGCCGATGGCATTGCATATCTCCGGCTTCTCCTTGTATTTCTCAGCCAGTTTCATGCCCAGCAGTGCGTGGGGCAGTTCGGGCTCTTCATCAGGCACTTTGCCTATGTCATGCAGCAGACCGGCACGGCGTGCCTTTTTGGGGTTGAGGCCGAGTTCCGAAGCCATCACGGCACACAGATTGGCTGTCTCGCGCGAGTGCTGCAGCAGATTCTGGCCGTAGCTGGAGCGGTATTTCATTTTGCCTACGAGGCGAACGAGTTCCGGATGCAGACCGTGGATTCCGAGATCAATGGCCGTGCGTTTTCCGGTCTCTATGATTTCTTCCTCCACCTGACGGCGTACCTTAGCCACTACTTCTTCAATACGGGCCGGATGGATACGTCCGTCGGTCACGAGCTGATGGAGTGCCAGACGGGCTATCTCGCGGCGCACGGGGTCGAAGCCGGAGAGCACTATGGCCTCGGGGGTGTCGTCAACAATGATTTCTATGCCTGTAGCGGCCTCGAGAGCGCGGATGTTGCGGCCTTCGCGGCCTATTATGCGGCCCTTGATTTCGTCGGAATCAATCTGGAAAACGGTTACTGAGTTCTCGATTGCGGTTTCTGTAGCCACCCGCTGGATGGACTGGACCACAATGCGTTTGGCTTCTTTGTTGGCGGTCAGCTTGGCCTCGTCCATGATGTCGTTGATGTAGCTCTGGGCGGCTGTCTTGGCCTCGTCTTTGAGGGATTCTATGAGCTTTTCCTTCGCTTCCTCCGACGACAGCCCTGAAACGCGTTCAAGCTCTTCCTGAGCATGGCGTTTGAGCGCCTCGAGTTCGTCCTGGCGGCTCTCGGCAAGCGCTATCTGCTCCTGCAGGCGGGTCTTGGTCTGCTCGTTCTCGTTGCGTGCTCGCTGGTTCTCGCTCTGCTGCTGGTTCAGCTGAAGTTCGCGCTGTTTCAGGCGGCTTTCGTTCTGCTGCACGCGCTGCATGCGCTGTGATGCCTGCTTTTCAGCGTCGGCTACAATCTTGAGCTCTTCCTCGCGGGCTTCGAGAAGCTTGTTTTTCTTGATTACTTCGGCCTCGTTTCTGGCTTCTTCGAGAATTACGTTCGCACGCGAACGGGCCATGTTTCGCTGGATTATGAGTGTTGCCGCAATGCCTATCGCAAGGGCTATTACGGCTATCGAAACGTAGATTACTATTTCCATGAGTTATTTAATTGGCAGTTATGATGTTTTTAAGTTATAATTTAAAGTTAATCAAGCGACACAGGGCCTGATGACCGGCGGCTGACGTTGCCGGCAACGAGTCCTGCGCCGACAGATTCCGGATCTGTCAGCGGCCAATCAGTATGGGAAAGTGACTGTAATGATAAGAATGATACACTCTTTCAGTCATTGCGAAGGAGCCGCGAGAGCTCTTCGTCAAGACCTACAAGGGAAGAGTCCAGTTCGGCAACCTGCTGCTTCATCTGGAGAAACCCTTTTGCGAATAGGAGAGTCACCATGGCAAGAACCTCTTCCGAGGACTTGTCGGCGAACATATCGCTGTATTTCATATAGGCATGGTTGACCTGTTTTGTCACGGCCCGGAGAAGCTGCTCTTCGTTCCGGTCAATGCTGAGGCTGAGCCCCACACCTGCTATCTTGAGCGTTATATCAAGTTTATCTTTCATTGCATCAGTCTGTTAGTTCGGCGATGCATTTGTCAATGTCCCGTACTAATTGGGATAAAAAGGCACGACTGCGCTCCACGTCCTCCCGCTTGGGAGCAAGGGTGGTGACCACCTGAAGGTTCTCTATCTGTTGCTTCATGATGGACATCTCCCGCTGCTGGCGTTGCAGCTGGGCGCGAAGCTCTGCGATTTGGGCTTCGGCGGCTCGTTTCTGTTCAAGCATCTCGCTGTAGCGCTCCGTCAGGAGTAGTGCTTTGCTTCTGATGCTGTCAAGTCGTTGCTGCAGATTGGCGGCCATTTTTATATAAATTTCCACAAAGTTAAACATTCTTTTGGTAATATACTCCAATCCGGCCGTTTTTTTTGAGTGTCGTATAAAAAATCATTGGATTTCACGGTGTGGCATTGAATTATTTAATAATTTTGCACCCGGAAATTTTGAAAAAGACGTGATTTGAGATGAATCCCGCATTATTGACTTTGCTGTTGCTCGTGGTGAGCAACATTTTCATGACCTTCGCCTGGTATGGCCATCTGAAACTTTCTTCGGCAGGTATTTCATCATCCTGGCCTCTTTTCGTGGTTATCCTTTTTTCATGGGGTATAGCCCTGCTTGAATATTGTTTTCAGGTGCCGGCCAACCGTATAGGTTTTCAGGGCAACGGAGGCCCGTTCTCGCTTATGCAGCTGAAAGTTATTCAGGAAGTGATCACTCTGGTGGTGTTCATAATATTCAGCCTGCTCGCATTTCAGGAGTTCAGTCTGAAATGGAACCATATTCTGGCCTGTTTCCTCCTTGTCGGGGCGGTCTGGCTCGTTTTTATGGATTAAAATGATTCAGCAGCCTTTGGGTTATCTTCGCCGGGCCACAATGATGATAGGGTGGTAGGTCAGGGTGTCCATTCCGCGTGAAATCAGCTGGCGGGCCGAGGTGACTCCTTCCGATGTGCCGCCCACGGCATTGACCCCTGTCAGTTTTATGTGACGCAGCATCTCTCTTGGCGATGCGAATTTCTGCGTGTGCAGATATTCCTCTTTGTCTATGGTGTCAAAGCCGTATTCTTCAAGCCATTGCATCAGTTGAGGCATGGAGGGATAGGCTGCATTCCTTATCTCGCGGAAATTCTCGGGGCCGAATGTCGAGAACACGAACCATCCACCTTTGCGAAGAGTCCGGGAGCACTGCCGGATGAACGCGCGCTGGGAGTTGAACCACTGTAAGGCCGATGCCGACATGATTGCATCAACTGATTCGGACCGGATTTCGCGTATGGCTGTCTCTGCATCGCATTGCCTGTGGATGCCGGGCAGATTCCCGGGAATCGGCGCGAGGTCCCAGAGTTCGAGTTCCTTTATCGAGGTCCATCCGGTGTAGTATCGGGTGAACAGACCTGTTCCCGGTCCTACTTCTATGGCTTTGTCAAGAACGCCTTCGCAATTGGCTCTCCACATTTCCGACAGACGCATGGCCACGTCATTCTGAAGTGTGGCGTTTTCCTCGTATGTCTCCGCCGCGCTGTCAAAACGCTCCGCCACGAGCGGCTTGTCGGTTATTATCGAATGCAGCAGGGTGTCGAAATCGGGGATATGGCTGCCTTCGGCTCTCCGGACCGCCACGCCTTCCTTCTCCCATGCCGCTATCTGGTTCGCGGCGGGAATTATCTGGTCGTTTTCCGAGACCCATGCGAAATCCCAGCCGGAATGTGACGCTTCCATGCTTTCTATGGCGATTAGCTCGTCGCGCAGGGATTCCAGAGTCCGTTGCGGAAGGCGGGGAAGCAGGTCCGCCATGGCGCGTGTGCCCCCGCACATACGCCGCCGGAACTTCAGCAGCGATGATTCTGACAGCGTTTCAAGCGTCAGTCTGAATATCTTTTCGGGAATCCCGTAGCTGTCATGGACCGGATGGAGAGTGCCGTTGACGGCCACGCGGAGCGTTACCGGAAGCTCCGGATGCCGGCGGATGAATCTGTCGGCTGCAATTACTCCGAATGACCATGCCACTACGACCACTTCTCGGTAGCGGTCAGGTATTTCAATCGGGTCCTCGGAAGAATAATCGAAGACCACTGCGAAATCGTAGGCATGGTGGCTGATGGCGCTGAATGGTTTTTCATCCATTCCCCAGCCGGCGAAAAGCAGCAGCAGTCTGGGCGCATGACCTGATGAGACGTATTCTATCCTCATTTGCGCAGGTAGTTTAATGAGTTTATGAATCCGTCGATCTGCGAGGTGGTCATTGCGGCGCTCAGGCTTATGCGAAGGCGTTCCGTGCCGGGCGGTACAGTCGGTGTGCGTATCGGCAGTACTTTGTAGCCTCTTTCGAGCAGCTGACGCGAGAGTGTCAGGGCGCCGTCGGCGGAACCAATTATCAGGGGCATGATATAGCGTGGATTGTCGGCTCCGAGTCCTGCGGCCAGTCTGCCGGACAGTTCGGCGAGCTTCTGACGTTCACGGTCCATTCCGAGGAAAGTGTCGATCATGAAACGGGTCCACGCGCATGTCATCGGCGGCAGCGCGGTGGAGAATATGAAGCTGCGGGCTTTGTTTACCGCGTAATCTCTGAGTTCCCGGCTCATTACGGCGAAAGCCCCCGCCGAGGCGCAGGCCTTGCCGAATGTCCCGACAACAACGTCTATTTCATCGAATCCCGCATGGCCCCGGCAAAGGCCGAGTCCCTCCGGACCTATGACGCCGAATGCATGGGCTTCGTCAACATAGAGAATCACTTTCGGGAACCGGCGTTTGAGGCTTGTCAGGGCGTCAAGGTCGGTCATGTCGCCGTCCATGGAGTAGACGGATTCCACGGCCACTATGATGCGGTCCCAGCTGTCGTGTTCTTTTTCGAGAATGCTTTCAAGTCTGTTGAAATCGTTGTGGACAAACCGTTTGAACGGTGCGCGGCTCAGGGTGATTCCGTCGATTATGCTTGCGTGGACAAGCTTGTCGGCCACTATGAGGGTGGACTTTTCCGAGGCGAGCGCCGAAATCAGCCCCGTGTTGGCGTGATAGCCGCTGTTGAACAGCAGGGCGGGGCGGCCGCCGTAGAGTTCGCTCAGGCGGTGTTCGAGGCGGCTGAATTCATCCTGGTCTGCTGCAAGCAGACGCGACGCCGACGATGTCATTGCAATGCGGCGGTTTGCCTCGTCGCTGAAGAACTCACGCTGCAGGTCCTCCCGTGCGGCAAGACCGAGATAATCGTTGAGCGAGAAATCAGTTATTCCGTCGGCTCGTGATGGCGATGGAATGCTCCGGAAATTGCCGGCCTCACGCAGCCCGGCCAGCGTTGATGAATAACTCATGATTCGTGACTGTTTTCACCGATGATTCCGACCATTTTGACGCACAGTTCCGTCAGATCGTCGTCACTTATAATATAAGGTGGCATCACGTAGGCCAGTTTCCCGAACGGACGCACCCAGATTCCTTCTTCAACACATCTGCGCTGGAACGAGGCCATGTCAACCGGACTGTCAAGTTCTATCACGCCTATCGATCCGAGAACCCTCACCTCTCTGACGCCTTTGATTTCGGCGGCCGGCATCAGCAGCTTCTTGAGCATGCTCTCTATGTGGGCCACGCGGGCGGCCATATCCTGAGAGTTGAGCAGTCTCAGCGAGGCGACGGCTATGGCGCAGGCAAGCGGATTGGCCATGAAGGTGGGGCCGTGCATCATCACTCCGGCCTCGCCGCCTGAAATAGTGTCGGCTACGTCCTTCGTAGTCATCACGGCGCTCATTGTCATGTATCCTGCTGTCAGTCCCTTTCCTATGCACATGATGTCAGGCTCCACGCCGGCCCATTCCCAGGCCCAGCGTTTTCCGGTGCGCCAGAATCCGGTGGCTATCTCGTCGAAAATCAGATATAGCCCGTAGCGGTCACACAGACGTCTGGCCTCGACAAGAAACTGAGGATGGTAGAAACGCATTCCGCCGGCGCCTTGAACCACAGGTTCGAGAATCAGTGCCGCCAGTTCATGATGATGTTCCCTGATTACGGTTTCGAGTTCGTTCATCGCCTCGGGATTCCATTCCTCACCGAATTTCACGGAAGGCGCATCCACAAAAAATCTTATTGGCAGAGACGTGCCGAAAGCGGTGTGCATTCCGGTCACCGGGTCACACACGCTCATGGCATTCCAGGTGTCGCCGTGATAGCCGCGGCGGATAGTCACAAAATTGGTCTTCTCGTGCGAGCCGCTGCGGGCTATGGCCGCCTGCACGGCCATCTTCATGGCCACCTCCACCGCCACTGAACCGGAATCGGCATAGAATATATTGTGCATTGACGGCGGAGCGGTCTCGAGCAGCAGCTTGCCTAATTCTATGGCCGGTTCGTGGGTCAGGCCGCCGAACATCACATGGGCCATGCGGTCAATCTGCTCCTTGGCGGCGCGGTTTATCTCCGGATTGTTGTAGCCGTGGATAACGCACCACCATGACGACATGCCATCGATAAGCTCGCGTCCGTCGGAGAGTTTCAGTCTCACTCCCGATGCCGAAGTTACTTTATAGGTGGGCAGGGGATTGATGGTGGATGTATAAGGGTGCCACAGGTGCTCGCGGTCCCACGGGTCTGAAAGGGCTGCCAGGTCATTCCCTGTGTTTTCTGTAATTTGTTCTGCCATTCGGTTGTTGTTTGAGAATGCAAAGTTAATAAAAATCCTCAAGAAGTGCATGTCTATCCCTGCCGGAGTATTTGTCCGGTTGTCGCGTGAAAATGTTGAGAAAAACATGATGGGGGTTATGATTCTTGTTTTCAGGTCTATAACTGCCGGTGATGCACTGCGGCGAAATTTATCTGCGTAAAAAATGGCTGAAATATTTTGTCGGAATCAAAAAAATGTCTACCTTTGCATCGCAATCGGAAAAACGCCGCTTGTGACCAACGCGAAAATAGCTCAGTTGGTAGAGCACGACCTTGCCAAGGTCGGGGTCGCGGGTTCGAGTCCCGTTTTTCGCTCAAAGAACATTGAAATAGTTTCCTCTGAATCGCAACGCTGAAACATGCGAAAATAGCTCAGTTGGTAGAGCACGACCTTGCCAAGGTCGGGGTCGCGGGTTCGAGTCCCGTTTTTCGCTCTGATTCATTCTCTTTTATTCATCAGCAGTGATGATATGAGGAAACAACTTGTCCGGATGGCGGAATTGGTAGACGCGCTACTTTGAGGGGGTAGTGATCATTGGATCGTGTGAGTTCGAGTCTCATTTCGGACACTTCTGAAAATCGCAATTGGCTTCATGCCTTTTGCGATTTTCGCCGTTTATATTCCTCCCGTCCTCCGCCATTGCCGCCGCCCTCTGCCTCATTGAAATAATTTTCGGTTTTTTATTGGGGAGTGGGTGAATTTGTATTAAATTTGCATTGAAAGCAACTTATATCACTTAATCGGTTATTAAAGTATGAAAAGATTTCTATTAGTTTTAGCGGTAGTGTTGGGATTGTCCGTAGGAGCGAAAGCACAGGGTTCGTTCGGCGTGAGGTTGAGTTATGAACTCTCCTGCCCGGGCGATGTCAAAATCAATGATATGCTGAAAACAAACATGTTCGGCAACAGCTCCGGATTTTCTGCCGGCGTGGTCTACAATATCCCGGTGTTTTTCGGTTTCTATTTTGAACCCGGTGTGTCCCTGTATTACAATACTTTTTCTCTGAACAAGGGCCTTGTCAATGATTTCATTCAGGACGAAATGCAGTCTCCGAATGTCACCGTCAGTGACGCTTCCGTGAGAATGTGGGGCCTCAGAGTGCCGGTCATCGGCGGATACAGACTCAACATTCTGCCGGCTTTGTCGCTCTCTGTTTTCACCGGTCCGGAATTCGGCATAGCCCTCAAAGGAAAATCCCACATGAAGGTCGGAAGTCTCTCCATGTCGGAAGGCGTTTATGGCGATGACGGTGCCATGAACCGTCCTGACATCAAGTGGCGTTTCGGTGTCGGAGCCACCTTTGCCAATCATCTTTACGGCGCTATTTCAGGAGCCGTGGGTCTTTGCGACCAGATGAAGGAAGATGCATCCATGCACGCAAATCTCTTTGACATAACGGTAGGTTACAATTTCTGATTCCTGCCGTTGCAACAAAAGCATCATGGCGGTTGTTTGGACATTAATGAACTATGTCGCTGACAACCGCCATGACTTATATAAGACTTAAGAGGGCCTACGACCCGAAAGAGGCGTCGGATGGATTCCGCATCTACGTTGACCGCCTGTGGCCGAGAGGCCTTTCACACGAAACTTTCAGTTACGACCTGTGGGACAAGAAGATTGCTCCTTCTGACGCTCTCAGGGAGTGGTTCCATCACACCCCCGGTGCCTCGTGGGGCGAATTCGCGCGCCGCTACAAGGCGGAACTTGAAGCTAATCCTGATCTGGACAATCTGGTGAAGACCGTGGAGACGCATGACACGGTGACATTGCTGTTCTCGTCAAAGGATACGGCGCACAATAACGCCGTGGAGTTGAGCAAGGTGCTCGCTGATAAAATGAAATAACACTGAAAATTATAAGAAAAACATAACCCGGATGATACAGTTGAAAGACTTGCATTCGCCCGCTGATATAAAAGGATTGGACCGGACGGAACTTAAGAATCTCGCAGAAGAGCTGCGTGCCGTATTGATGAAAAAACTGTCGGCCCACGGCGGCCATGTCGGCCCGAATCTCGGAGTGGTGGAGGCAATGGTGGCGCTCCATTATGTATTCGACGCGCCGACGGACAAGCTTGTGTTCGATGTCAGCCATCAGACCTATATCCACAAGATGCTGACCGGCCGAATAGAGGCTTTCATAGATCCGGCCCATTATGATGACGTGACCGGTTATACCTGTCCGCGCGAAAGTGAATATGACCTGTTCGAGGTGGGACATACGTCGACCTCCATAGCTCTTGCCACGGGACTTGCCAAAGCCAGGGATGTTCTCGGAGGCAAGGAGAATGTGGTGGCATTCATAGGCGATGCCTCGCTCGGAGGCGGAGAAGCTCTTGAAGCCCTTGATTACGCACCTGAGCTCGGAAGCAATTTCATAATCGTGGTCAATGACAACCAGCGTTCAATAGCCGAGAACCACGGAGAACTGTACCGGCATCTGGAGGATCTGCGTAACAGCAACGGGACGGCTCCTGACAATATTTTCAAGGCTCTCGGCTATCAGTATGTCTATGTCCGGGAGGGCAATGACATTGACGAGCTGATCAGGGCTTTCGAGAGTGTCCGCGGCACTGACCATGCCGTGGTGGTCCACATCAACACCATGAAGGGCGCCGGCCTGCCAGTGGCGGAGGCTGACAAGGAGAGATTCCACTATGCCGCTCCTTTCGACCTTAAGAGCGGAGCCCCGCTTCATCCGTCAGGGTCGGAGGATTATACCGATGTCTTTGCCCGACATATTCTTGACAGAATGCAGGCGGACCGCCGGGTAATCGCTATAACGGCCGGCACCCCCGGTGCTATAGGCTTCACTCCGGAGCGGCGCAAGGTGACCGGAAAGCAGTTTGTTGATGTCGGCATCTGCGAACAGGCGGCAACAGCCGTGGCGGCAGGCCTTGTCAAAGGGGGCGCGCGTCCGGTATTCGGCGTCATGGCCACGTTCATCCAGCGGTCCTACGACCAGTTGTCGCAGGACATTGCCATCAACAACCTCCCGGCAGTGGTAGTGGATTTTGCCGGTGGCATCCATGGAATTCCCGATATGACCCATCTGGGTTTCTTTGATATAGCCATGGCCTCGAACATCCCGAATTTCGTGTTTCTCGCTCCGGCAGACGCTGATGAATACACAGCCATGCTTGACTGGGCCATAGACCAGACCGAACATCCGGTATTTCTGCGCACACCTTCCTCGGCCGTGACCCATAGCGGCAGGGCTGTGAACATGGATTTCTTCCGTTACGATGTGGTTAGCCGCGGTGGCTCCGTGGCGATAATAGGCGCCGGCGATTTCTTCGCAATGGCTTCGGAGGCGGCGGAAATATTGAAGAAGAAAGGCGTTGAAGTGACCCTTATAAATCCGCGTATTCTCTCGCATCTCGATACGGAATGCCTGGATTCGCTCAAGACATACAAGACGGTCATCACACTTGAGGACGGCATAACCGACGGCGGTTTCGGGCAGAAAGTGGCGGCATATCTAGGCTGCGCAGGGCCCGCGGTCCATGTGCTCGGTCTGAAAAAGGAATTCCTTGACCGTTATGACGCAGAACGTGTCCTTGCCGACAACGGTCTGACTCCGCAACAGATAGTGGCTATTGTCGTTAAGGATTAATGCTCTGCCGAAAGGATGTAACCGCGTTTCTTGACAGCGGTGATGGTTACTGACGGATCCACAAGCAGTTTCCGCAGATAGGAGATCTGTACGTTGAGCGACAGTGAATTGGCATAGCTTGAGTTGCCCCACACCTGTTCAAGAATAGTGTCGCGGTCCACAATCGAGCCTGAATTTTCGGCGAGCAGCTGAAGAATTTCGGCCTGCCGGACAGTCAGCGAGTGGGTCTCGCCCCTGAATGTCACGGACGACAGGTTGGGACGGAACACGGTATCGCCGAATGAGTAAATGCTCTCTGACTGCAGCATCGCGCTTTCGAACCGCTCGTTGATTTTTGCCACGAGTTCCTCCGGATAGAACGGCTTGGGTATGTAATCGTTGCCTTTGAGCGCGAATCCTTTCAGCCTGTCGGCCTTTTCGGTGCGGTTGGTGAGGAAAAAGATGTCCACCTTCCGGTCCGTCTTGCGGATTTCGGCGGCCATCTCGAATCCGTTCATCACCGGCATGTTTATGTCAAGCAGTATCAGATCGGGATTCAGGTCACGATACAGTTCAAGCCCTACGGCGCCATTGTTGGCGTATGTCACGCTGAAACCTTCGGCTTTCAGAAAACGTCCAAGCAGCATGGGGTTTTTCACATCATCGTCAACAAGAAGTATTTCGGGTTTCATGACTGGGGTATTCTGATGGAGAAAGTGCTTCCGCGGCCTTCGCGGCTTGATACTGAAACGGTGCCTCCGTGGGCTTCGGCGAGCAGCTTCATGTAGGCCAGGCCGAGACCCACGCCGGGCTCTCCGCTCTGCACCGCTTTCGGGCTTCGATAGAATTTTTCGAAAATTTTCCGGCTGTCAGTTTCCGAAATGCCGTTGCCGTTGTCGGAAACCGAGATTGAAGCCACATCGCCGTCCGTGGAGAAATCAATGTCTATGACTACGCATTCGCCGGAGTATTTGATGGCGTTTTCAACGAGATTCATAATCATCTGTGACAGATGCATCCTGTCACATACAATCTCGGCTTCTTGCGGGATGTTGCAGCGGAATTCCACCTTTTTCCACGAAGGAACGGCCGGTTTTGAAATCACATCGTCCACAATAGGCCGCAGATGGCATGACGAGAGATCAAGCGGAATCTGGTCGGACTCGTTGAACGCGATGTCGCGCAGACGTGAAAAGTAAGTTGACAGATTGTTTATTGCCTGACGGCACTCGGATATAATGGCGCGGCGGTCGGATTCGGACGATGCCATACGCGGATTTTCAAGTGACGAAACGCAAATCTTGAGTGTGCCTACCGGACGTTTCAGTTCGTGTATCATTGTGTGGACGAAACAGTTACGTACCGAATCAATCCTGACCAGATGCATCACTGTCCTGATTTGCCACACAAGGCAGATAAGGAGAAGCACCGAGAGCACAATGCCTATAGACAGTATCGTGGCCATTGACTTCAGGACATCCGTGACCGGAATATCACAAGTGACGGCTACGGCTTTCTTTTCCAGGGTGCTGTAGGGGAATACAGCACACTCGAAGGGTTCGGAAATAATTCCGAGAGATGATGTTCCGGTTTCCACATCAGTGTATCCAGCGTTATGAGTCTGGATTCCGCGTCCAGATCCATTTTTCTCATGACTGAATCTATGCCGGCAACAGTGAAAGGATTATTGTGGTTTAATATGACCTCGTCGGCGGCCTCCCAGATATTTCTTTTCTGGGAAACGGAATCAACCTTGAATTTCTTTATGAAACAATCGGACCGGTCGGATTCTGTTTCTTTCAGCTTTTGGGAGGCGAGCTGTTTCAGCATATCAGTCACGACGGCCGAATCCGGCAGCCCCAGAATCCGGCGCACGCTGCAGTCATGGAATGTCAATGTCACAACGGCCGATAGCATTGACAAGTGCTGATGGTAATCAATGTTGGAATTGGTCCAGCTGATAGAATCCAAGGTTTTCTTAGAGCCGGACTTCACCCGCAGGTCATGATATATATCCATGGCACGGCTCATTTTAGCAAACATCCCGGTTTTCTGTTCGGTCAACGAGAGGCGATATTGCCACGCCACACGCATTGTACCGCAATAAGAGCCACAATGCAGCATATAGTGAATATGTACAGTGTCTTTATTTTCCGTTCCATGATGCAAATGTACGGAAATCGCCCATACCACCCCCCACCAATAATAATTTAGTAATATTCAAAAAAAAATCCCGACAGAACCGGGATTATAAAAACCAGTATCCTGATAACCTGATCGTTTATCATAAGTTTGTGAGGGTGGAGATTCGATTATTTAAATATGTAGACTTTAGTAGATGACAAAAATTAATTTTTGTCATCTACTAAAATAGAGATATTAATTACGAGTTTACTACAAGTACAGAATAAAAAGGTAGAAGCTTACATAAATAAAATTCAGTCTCGTTGGATTATCCCGAAGTTGTTTTAGAAAAAAATTTTGGAGGCACGGTGAAATTTTTCAGGGGGTATCGGCGTCAGATATTGAGACACTATAACATAAGATGCTTTATGATCAAATACATTTTTATATTCTTGCCGTTGCTGGGTGCTGTAATCGGCGGAATCATCGGGGCTCGTGCACATAAGAATTATAACCGCAGGAACGGAAAATAATCTGTCCGGCAGATAGTTTTCAGACAGTCAAAGCCGATACGTTGCCGCTCAAAACGGCAACGCATCGGAAGTAATGTTCAGTGGATGCGGCTGATCTATAACGATATGTATTGCCGGAGTGCGTCGACATATTCCTCGAATGCATCACGCCCGGTTGCCGTGATACGGCAGACTGTACGGGTCTTTTTGCCTACAAAGCCCTTCGTGACGGTTATATAACCCGCTGATGACAGTTTGTCAAGCTGCACGCTCAGATTTCCTGCTGTCGATTCGGTTTTCTCCTTGAGGTAGACGAAATCGGCTTCCTCCACATTCATCAGAATCGACATTACAGCCAGCCTCAACTGAGAATGCAGTAATGGATTCAGTTCTTTCATTGCTGTTTTGATTTTGAGTTGAGTATATGCCCGGGAACAATCATCATGGCCACGAATGCGAGTATGAACAGCGGCATATACCAGCTGGCGACGAGGGATATATGTCCTGCCACGCAGCACACCGTGACAATGCCGACGGCCAGTCCGACAGCACCGCCTGCCGTGAGGCTTTTCTCTTTGATGATCAGCCCTTGCGCAATCTCGGCAATCGGCATGGCAATCAGGGTGTAGACAAGCATCGCGCTCCAGCAGTTTGCACCCGTGAGATATCGGATTATCAAGCAGACAATCGTTACCACGATTTCCGAGCCTCCTGCTATTGCCCAAAGGCGGGAGGTAACCACGTCGGAGAACGTCTTGACGCCGTTGTCACGCTGATGTTTGCGGTCCATGAATGGGGTGACGGTGAGGCCAATTGCCGGAATCAGGAACCACAGCCGGTTCCATGCGCCGTTGAGTGTGACGGCGAGCAGAATCCAGACGGCCAGACTGACTGCCACTGTCAGGTATCCCCACAGGAGCATGATGTTTCCGTTGCCTATGTAACGGTCTTTGGTCCTTGCTATCATTGCCGTGATGATTTCAAGGCTTTCTTTCTCGGAGATTCTCTTTTCTTCCATAACTCTTTTCTTTCTTTGAGAATTGATAAATCGGTTTATAATATAAACAATGTACTTCTGAAAAAGAGCGGCACTCGCGATTACCGCTCTAATTCGATGCAAATATAAACAGGTTTATATTATAAACCAAATTTTCCGGAAGATTTTTTCAAAAAATGTTTAGAGAGGGGGA
Source organism: uncultured Muribaculaceae bacterium (assembly GCA_947627615.1). Classification (GTDB taxonomy): domain Bacteria; phylum Bacteroidota; class Bacteroidia; order Bacteroidales; family Muribaculaceae; genus Paramuribaculum. The sequence continues at coordinate 74,132 of CANQWS010000001.1, forward strand.
ATCACCCCGCGTTTCCACACAGCTTCAACTCGGTACGCCTCTCTCCGAGGCTGAAAAATGCCTTAGCAGGTGAAGGCGGGAGTGACTGCTTTAGCTGCCATGGCTACAGATGGTTAGGGGTATTTATAACCTCGAGAGGTCGATTAATAACCCGGATGTATTGCTACCAGGAGCACGGCCGCTGGTGCGGGCTTGTGTATGGGGGCTACTGCCCACCGGTTCACTGCGGTCACGGGGGTATCCATGAACTCGAGGGAGTTCTGCAACATCCTCCGATGGCTTCCGCGGACGTCTGCTCGATGCCGTTACGGGTGAGCCTGTGTCCGGAGCGATTATAAGGATTTCCGGAGGCCGGTCCTACACTTCATCCGATGCCCGTGGGCGGTTTCCCCTGAATGAGGGAGTTTCAGGCTTTTCTGTCCGGTGCATGGGCTATGAGGATATGGAGCTGACCTTGCCTTTGCCCGAATCCGACATACGCCTGACTCCGAAGGAGACAAAACTCAGGGAGGTGGTGGTCAGCGCCCCTGACATATATCAGCGCGGTGACACTCTTGTGTTCAATGTGGGGAAATATGCCACGGCGGCCGACAATGCTATTCTCGATGTAATCAGACGTTTGCCCGGAATCAAAGTGGAGAACTACGGGCAGATAATGTATAACGGCAGGCCGATAAACAAATTCTACATCGACGGCAACGATTTTGCGGGCGACCGGTACGGACTCGCCACAAACAATATATCGAAGGACGATGTGGCGGCCGTTGAGGTAATGGAAAACCACCAGCCTATAAAAGCTCTCGAGGATATAGAATTTTCCGAACAGGCGGGAATAAACCTTAAGCTCAAAGAGGATGCCCGTTCCCGCTGGGTAGGTGTGGCAACACCGGGTGGAATCCTGACAACGAGATAAGGGACACCGGATATGACCCCACTGTTTTCAGGAGATTTCAAAGAAAACCGATGGGAGGAATACATAACTGCCGACCGTGTGGATTCACCGCTTTCCGAGTCCCGCATACGCGACAATTTATCCTGTCTCGCCAACGCAATAACATCATGGGGAAGCAGCGGTGTGTCCAAAAGACTGACAGTCAATTATTCCGGAGACAGGATTGACTATGACACCGGATTCACCACCGATTATTTCAGCCCCGACATCGAGAATTTCACTCAGGGAAATGCATTGCGCCCTTTTAGGCAGTCTCTGTCGGGCGAGATGCGCGCGGAGGTCTACCGCAGAAATTACTTCCTCAAAAATAATTTCATTCTCGCGACCGGTTCCGACAGGTCTCGTTCGGCCATAACCGGCTCCATGGACCTCGTCCAGAAGATACGCAGGATATCTCTCATGGCAAGAAACGACCTGAGGCTGATACGCAAGACCGACGAACAGGTGTTTTCGCTTTCCTCGCGCAATGAATATTCCCGGAATCTGTCAGACCTGAACGTTGCCTTCAGGAATGGCAATCCGTCGCAGACAGTCCGGACCTCGGATTTCCGCAGCATCACAGAGAGCCGCTACGGATGGTTTGCAGGATACTGGCGTGTCTATCTCACCGGAAATCTGGATCTGGAATACCGGCATCTGGATGCCGCGCTCAAGGATTTTGACTGCTATTTCATCCGTTCGGCTGACAACGGCGCTTTTCTTGCATCATTCACGCTGACACCTCAGGCCGAATACGAGCAGCGGGGATGGAGAATTAACGTCAGCGCGCCTGTTGGCCTGACTCATTACGGTATAAACGGAAGCCATCGGTTCCTTTGTCTCAGCCCGAATGTCAGGGTGCGCCGGCAGCTTGGAGCTAAGTCCGATGTGACTTTTTCGGCCGCATATTCTTCCTCGGCGCCGGCGCCGTCCATGTTTGTCAACTGCGTATTTCTGACGGACTACCGCAATCTTTACGCCGCTACACCCTCGGGAAGGACCGAGGGCAATACATTCGTGTCAGCCACTTACCGTTATCGGAATCCGCTCTCTTCCTTTTTTGCTAACGTGTCGGGAAGCTTCAGCTACAGCCGCTCGCCGCTCATCACTGACCGCCTGTTTTCCGACGGATTCATTGTGACCACATTCCGGCCTCTGAACTACGGCACCTACGGCTACATGCTGAAAGGTGGCGTAAGCAAGGGTTTTGTGCATGGCCGGCTTGTGGGCGGCATGGATGCGGGGTTTTCCCGGACAAAATCAGCAAGCATGCGCGACGGTGTCAGGATTCCATTCCGTCAGGACTGCGTGACGCTGAATGCGTATTTCAAAGGAAGCCTCTGCCGGTGGCTTTCCATGCATTATTCCCTTGACGCCGCCTTCAATCTGTTGAAGATAAGCGGAACGTCGCCGGACCGGTCGTCATCGCTCAGTCAGAAGCTTTCATTCACATATAAGCCCCTTGATAACCTGAATGTGGTAATGGGAGCCGAGCATTATTTCACCGATTTCGGAGAGGGTGGCCGCAAATCCGGTATGGTATTGCTGGATGCCTCGGCTACATGGCTCATCGGTCCACGCACGCGGCTGTCTCTGGTGGTAAATAACCTTCTTGACCGCCACACTTACAGCTACACAACATTCGGACCTCTTTCCCGGACCGATTACAACTACCGGATACGCCCCCGTGAACTGCTTGCCACGCTGCAGGTGCGTTTCTGAATATCACCTGCTAAGACTAAGGTCTATATAGTCAATGTCAGGCATGAAATAATCCGGATTCGAGAGGCGGACAGTGTTGATGCCTTTCCGCAGCGTAACGGGTACGGTCACGGTGGCCGTACGGTTATAGTCACCGGAATTGGCGGTGACGTGACCTACTCTGACACCGTTGACGTCTATGTCTATATCGCGGTCCTCTCCGGATAAGAAAGCTATTGTCAGTTCATAGTTGCCGCCGTTCTTGCTGTAAACGTCATTGAAACGGAGGTCATTCTCGTCCTTGTAGCCGAGCCACACGGCTTTTGCACCGCCCGAGCAGGAGGCGTCGGCGGCGTATGAGCCGGTGCGCATTGCCTGATTGTTGGCAAGCTCCTGATAATCGCTTATGTAGCCGCATTCGCCCTCATAACGCTTGCGCTCAAGGCGTTTCTCGGCTTTGGCCTTCATGACGGTTGTGCCGTGGGCCGGAACCGTGACGCTGTATTTTCCCTTGGCGGAGCCGAGGTCTTTGCGTTCCGTGAGGTCGCGCAGCGCAACCTTGCCTCCCAGTTCGAGTTTCGGCAGGTCAATGTCGATGGTCCGTTCTGACTCCGAAGGATTGTAGACCGCTATGGCACGTGTGTCGCCGAAACGTGTTTCGAGGTCTTTGACAAGCACATAGCAGCTGTCGGTGTAGTCCGTTACGTATGCCTGAAGGTGCAGCGGATCCTGATTCACCGCTATCAGCTCCGGATTGGTCAGAAGCTCTATGGTCTCGGGCCGCATGTCGCGCATATCGCAGCCTACGAGCAGGGGAGAACTCAGTATGCACCACATTGCGAAGTGTGTCCGGTCCTCTGTTCCGGTCATGCTGCGTCCCACCTCAAGCATGTCCATGTCGTTGTAATGTCCGTCATGACAGTATGCCGACATCCACAGATTCTCGAAAATGATGTCCTTCACGGACTGCCAGCCGTCATAGATGTCGCCGGTTGTACGCCATGAATCGGCTATGTCCGAGACCCATGTGCCGGGATAGGCCCACCGGCAGATGTTGAACTGGATGTCATCGCGTCCGCAGTTTTTTATGGCTTCGGCTATTTTGGTGTATTGTTTCCGCTCGTCGAGCACATGGTGGATTCCGCCGCAATAGTCCACTTTTATGAAATCGTAGTTCCAGTCAATGAAATATGTGTGGCAGTCCTCTTTTTCATGGCGGAAAAGCCCTACGTTCAGGCCGTAGGGTATTCGGTTCTGCGAGCCGCATGTATTGTCGCCGGCATCGGAATAGATCCCGGCCTTAAGTCCGAGCGAATGGATGTAGTCCGATAACGCACGCATTCCTGACGGGAATTTTACGTTATCTACCAGAAGGGTACCGTCGTCGGCGCGACCGTTCCAGAATCCGTCGTCGATGTTTATGAATTTGTATCCGGCGTCTTTCAGGCCGGTAGAGACCATGGCGTCGGCCTGGCCGCGGATAAGCTGTTCGTTGATGTCGAGCCCGAAAGTGTTCCATGAGCTCCATCCCATGAGCGGGGTGCGCTGTGCGCTTACTGAAAAGTTTCCGGCAACCGTCAGCAGTATTGCGGTTGCCATGAGTCCTGTAATTTTCATGATGTGATAATGATTTGATGTCTCAAAGTTACTAAAAAATAAGTAACAAACAACCCCATAAGAACCATCTCATTCGGTTCCTACAGGGTTGTTTATTGTTTCGCGGACTTTAAAGGCTATCGTATGTGCGTGTTTTTCAATGCCTTTTAAAATATGTTTGATGTACTTATGTGTGTGAACTGAACTATTGGAAAGTGATAGCCTGAAAATTTAATGCCGCGTCACAAATACCGGTAACACAATCTTGTTTTGGGATAAACTGAGTTTTATGCTGCAAATGTAAAGTGAATCTCGGATATATACAACAAAATTCAGATAAAAATCGCGAAAATGTAGAAAAATGATGTTTTGTGGCTCTGTTTTGCGGCACTATGTAGCAGCTTGCCCCTCCGGTATGAAACAAAATGCGCCGGAACGGACGTTCCGGCGCATAAAGTATGTTTGGAGTTTTTTGAGTATTATTTTCCACATCCGCATGCAGAGTCGCCGCATGATTTCTCGGAATCGCATCCGCAGTCATCACCGCAGCTGGAGCATCCGCAACCGCATCCGCTGGCAGGCTGAAGCTCTTCGGGTGTGGCGTCGCGCACAAGGGTGATTTTGCCTTTGAAGCGAACGTCTTTTCCTGCAAGAGGATGGTTGAAGTCCATCTTCACATCGGATTCGGTGACTTCCTTGACCACGCCGTTGATTCTGTAGCCGTCGGCGGTCATCATGGGGAGGACTGCTCCGGGTTTCACAACGGAACCGTCAAATTTGCCTTCCACCTCAAAAATGTCGCGGGGCAGTGTGGCCACCTGTTCGGGGTCGTAAGGACCGAATGCCTTCACGGCTTCCACTTTTACATCGAATTCACCGCCGGCTTCAAGACCGTCAATGGCAGCTTCGAGGGGTTCGATTACACCTTTGGTCACTCCGAATATGAAACGTTCGGGGTCTTCGGCTGTTGTCTGATGCACGAGTTTGTCGCCCTCGGGGGTAACTTCATAAAGGTCATAACCGAGTTCAACGTATTTTCCGGGTTTGATTTTTTCCATATAATTTTACTGTTATTTGATTTCTGTTGTTTGATTACTATATCATGAATAACAAATATCATGCCAAAGAGTTGGCTAACGTACCTTCCACTGTGTCACGCAGATTGCGTGTGGCGTCGGTCAGCAGGTCCAGTACGTTCTCGAATCCTTCGGCCCCCTGATAGTATGGGTCGGGGATATGATCGCATATAGTGGGCGGCGACAGGAACAGGCTCATGGGGAGAATCTTGTCCTCGGTCTCGGGTGTGGGGGCCAGACGGCGAAGATTGCTCACGTTTGAATCGTCCATCCCTATGATGAGGTCGAAATCGTCGAAATCTCCCTCCCTGACCTGACGGCAGCGGTGGGTAAGCTCCAGGCCGCGGCGCCGGGCATGGGCCCTCATGCGGGCGTCGGGCAGGTCGCCTATGTGGTAGTTGCCGGTTCCGGCCGAATCTATGGTCCAGCGGGATTCGGTGTGGTTTTCGGCCACGCTTTCTTTCATCAGGCCTTCGGCCGCCGGACTCCGGCAGATGTTGCCGAGACACACGAAAAGCACGCGGATATTTTCCGGATCCGCTATACCGGCCAGAGCCTTGCCTACGGCCGGAATGTCGAGGTATTTGAGAATATTCATTTCGATTTTAAATTGTTGATGATTGTATCGGCAGCCTTGGCAGCTGCGGTATCAGTCCCGAGTCTCTGGCGCATTTCCCTGTAGCCTTCGAGCTGAAGCTCGCGTCCGGCATGACCGGGGAGTATTTCCGAGAGGCGCGAGTCCACGGAATCCACGGTGCACAGATGCACGAGCATCTCGGGGATGACCTCGCGTCCGGCTATCAGGTTCGGCAATGACACGAACGGAACTTTTATGAGCTGTTTCATTATGTTATAGCTCAGCTTAGAGCCGTTGGCGCGGTAACATACCACCTGAGGCGTTCCGGCAAGAGCGCATTCCAGAGTGGCTGTGCCGGAGGTTACCAGTGCCGCCTCGGCAAAATGCATGAGCCGGAATGTGTCGCCGGTAATCCGCGGGTAGTCCGAGTAGCTGTCATAGAAATCCGGAGCTATGCCCGGAGCCGCGGCTATTACAGGCTGAAGTTCGGGATGTCGACGGGCCACGGCGTCCATTATTGGCAGATTGTTGCGGATTTCGCCCCTGCGGCTGCCCGGCACAAGCGCAAGGATAGGTTTCTGCGGGTCGAGTCCGTACTGGCTCATGAACTCCCCGGGCGTTCCGGCCGATTTCAGCCGGCGCTCAACCTCTTCCTGCGAGGGATTGCCCACATAGACGGCATTGACTCCTTTGTCGCTGAAGTATTCTATTTCAAACGGGAGAATTGAAAGCAGCCGGTCAACGTATCTGCGCAGTTGTTTCACGCGCCATGCTTTCCACGCCCATACCTTCGGCGAGATGTAGTAGAAAACTTTCAGATCGTGTTCCTTGGCAAAACGTGCGAGCTTGAGATTGAATCCGGGATAATCCACAAGAATCAGGGCGTCAGGTTCGGCGCTCTCTATGGCTTTCTTCGCTGTCGAGAAATTCCCGGCTATGGTCCGGAGATTGCGCAGAACCTCGCTGAAACCCATGAATGCCATGCGGCTGTAATGGATTACCGGTCCATGTCCTGCGGCTCGTGTCATGAGATCGCCACCGAGAAAGGTGAAACGGGCCTGAGGGTTCCGCTCTTTTATGGCTTCCATCAGTTCCGAAGCATGTAGGTCGCCCGAAGGCTCGCCGGCGGATATGAAATAATGCATGTTCAGGATGTAGTTATGTTAAAAAGGCCAAGTCCGGACGGACTGACGTCAGAAGGCAAAATTACTTAAAAGCGGGGAGTCTGACAATGTTTCGGCTCATTTTGGAATCTATGATGCCGTATTTTTAGGCTGTGTGGGCTCTTTTTATTAATTTTGCACCGTTAAATCCAACTCTTGACTGATGAATTCATTTCTCGTTCTTTTACGCAGATTCGTTCCGCCATATAAGAAGTATCTTGTTCTTAACATTATATTCAATATCCTGTCGGCTTTACTGACCCTCTTCTCTTTCGCTCTCATAATCCCCATTCTGGAAATGCTGTTCCAGATAAAGGAAGGCCAGTATTACTATATGACGCTTGCCGACGGTTCGCTCAAGGATGTGGTTTTCAACAATTTCTATTACTATACCCAGCAGGCCATCAGCGAATGGGGCCAGTCGGCCACGCTTGCTTTGCTTGCCGCCATGCTGGTGATAATGACCGGACTGAAAACCGGAACCGCCTATCTCAGCAGTTATTTCATCATTCCTTTGCGTTCCGGTATTGTCAGGGACATACGTAACCGGATGTATGACAAGATTGTCTATCTCCCCATCGGCTTCTTCTCCGCCGAGCGTAAGGGCGACGTGATGGCCCGCATGAGCGGCGACGTGACGGAGCTGGAAAATTCCGTGATGTCATCGCTTGACATGATGTTCAAGAATCCCGTGGCCATCATCGTCTGTCTGGCCATGATGATTGCCATAAGCTGGCAGCTGACAATATTCGTGCTCATACTCCTTCCGCTGGCCGGACTGTGCATGGGGCGTGTGGGCCGGCGGCTGAAACGCAAGTCTCTCGAGCTGCAGAACCAGTGGGGTGTGCTCATGAGCAATATAGAGGAAACCCTGGGCGGCCTCCGTATAATCAAGGCTTTCAATGCCGAGGACAAGGTGAAGCGGCGCTTCCACGGCGAGACACAGAGCTTCTTCACCATGTCAAACCGAGTGACACGCCGCCAGAGCCTCGCCCATCCCATGAGCGAATTCCTCGGCACACTGACCATAGCCATAGTGCTCTGGTTCGGAGGCACGCTCATCATTTCGGGGCATTCGTCGATAAATGCGGCCTCGTTCATATATTATATGGTGATTTTCTACTCCATTATCAATCCCGCCAAGGAGCTGTCAAAAGCCATGTACACCATCCAGAAGGGTCTGGCCTCCATGGTGCGTGTCGACAAGATTCTCGATGCCGTGAATCCCATAACCGATCCCGAGAAGCCCAAGACAATCAGCCATCTGAAGGGCGAGGTCTGCTACAGGGACGTGAACTTCGGTTATGACAAGGATGTCCCTGTGGCCCGCAATGTGAGCTTCACCATTCGCCCCGGCGAGACTGTGGCTCTGGTCGGTCAGAGCGGAAGCGGAAAATCGACCGTGGCCGATCTGCTGCCGCGTTTCTATGACGTTGACTCCGGCTCGATTACAATTGACGGAATCGACATCCGCGACCTGCGTGTCCATGATCTGCGCGGTCTGATGGGCAATGTGAATCAGGAAGCCATTCTGTTCAATGACACATTCTTCAACAACATAGCGTTCGGAGTCAAGGAAGCCACCCGCGAACAGGTGGAGCAGGCTGCCAGAATAGCCAACGCCCATGATTTCATCATGGCCACCGAGGACGGTTACGATACCAATATCGGCGACCGCGGATGCCGTCTGTCAGGCGGTCAGCGGCAGCGCATCTCTATAGCGCGCGCCATCCTGAAGAATCCTCCCATCCTCATCCTCGACGAGGCCACATCGGCTCTCGATTCCGAGAGCGAACTGCTTGTGCAGCAGGCTCTGGAACGTCTGATGAAGGACCGTACGACACTGGTCATAGCCCACCGTCTGTCAACAATCAAAAACGCCACCCAGATATGCGTGCTCCATGACGGACGCATTGTTGAGCGCGGAACCCACGATGAGCTGCTGGCTCTTAACGGAACCTACACCCGCCTTGTTGAGATGCAGTCAATAAGCACCGGAGACCACGCCTGAAATTGCACTTAAAAAAAGTAAATCCCCGATTGTTTTTGACACTTTAGTGTTGAAAATAAAGAATTTTTTGCTTTTTATTAAAAAATTTTCGTTTTTGCTTTGCTTTGAAATAATTTTGTATTACATTTGCAACATAAAACAAAGGACCACGAAACAATACGTGTTAAAAACAGTATTTATTTAGAACATCCCTGTATACACTTTACAACATGTTATCAGTAGGTAATGTCGGGAGACACAGCCTACTTTTTTTATGTAACTATGTGGACGTCAGTGTCGTCCGTGAGGCGATAGTATCCTTTCGCCCAGATAGACCGAAAGTTCCTTCTTCAGATTGTTCAGCTCGCGGTTGCGTGTCAATAGTTCGGTAATCTGTTCGAGATTGTCGGGCGTTGACTTGTAAATCTGTGCAATTCTGCTGTTTATATTGCGTATTTCACATTCTATGAGCGCGCATTTGAGATTGTAGACGGCCAGCGGCACAAGCTCGGCCAGGCGGTCGCGCTCGGTGGCTATGTGGGTGTACTTCGTGTGGATTTTGCTCAGGCTGTGGCGCGATGACACCATGTCGGTCGTGATGCGCCGCACATTGTCATTGTCGCATGACAGCAGATTGTGCTGCAGAAACATTTCGGCGAAATCCTCCTTGGCCGTCGCGTATCGTGCGTTCACTCTGGCTGTTAGCTCCTTTTCCCGCGTTTCTATCGAGGCTATGTCTTCAGCCGATTCCCGGATTTCGTCAATTCCGGCTGCCATGTCGGCGTTGCGCCTTTCCTCAAGCCTCATTTTCTCGTTTTCGAGCGCCTCAGGCCATTCGAGGGCCAGTCGGCAGCTCATGTCGAGGGCCGCGGCCATCATCGGGTCCGTCAGGTTGATTTCATCGAGCCTGAGTTCCTGACTGACGTATTCAAGAACGTTCATGGGGCGCGTTTCGCCCGAATCGTCAACGGCCACGTCACACAGGTAGCACATGCCGTATTTGACCACATATCTGATCAGTTCCCGCTCGTAGGGATAGAGAAACGCGGCGTCCGATCTGCCTGACTGACTGTTCTCCGCAGTCGCTTTGGATGTGCTTCCGGCTACCGGGGTGAGTTCGGTCACGGCATCGTCGGCAGGGTCGGGGGGCAGTCCGGCCGAGACGCGGTTGCGTTCACGCTGGGCGTCGCGTTCCTGCTTCTCGGCGTGCTCGGCTGAGTATTTCGACACCTGAAGCGTCAGGATCTTCTCGTCGATTCCCATCGTGCGGGAGCATTCACCGATATATACCGTCCGCGTTATTGAATCGGGTATTATCGATATCGAACGGACAATATTCTGTATGGCGCGTGATTTAGCTATTGGGTCTTTTTCAACCCCCTCCATAAGTATCGCCGTCTTGAAGGCTATGAAATCCTGCTCGTTGGCGGCGAGGTAGGCTTCCACTTCCTCCGAGGTGTGGCTCTGGGCGAACGAGTCCGGGTCGTCGCCTTCGGGCAGTAGCATCACTTTCACGTTCAGCCCTTCGGCCAGAAGCAGGTCTATTCCTCTGAGCGAGGCTTTTATGCCGGCCGGGTCGCTGTCGTAGATCACGGTGACATTCTCCGTGAAGCGGTGGAGCAGCCGTATCTGTCCTTCCGTGAGTGATGTTCCGGATGAGGCCACTACATTCTCCACTCCGCTCTGATGCATTGAGATCACATCCATGTAACCTTCCACGAGGATGCATTTGTCCTTGCGCACTATGGCCTGTTTGGCCTGATAGAGGCCGTAGAGTTCATAGCTTTTGCGGTAGATGGTTGATTCCGGAGAGTTCACGTACTTCGCCACATCCTTGTCCTTGCGCAGGGTCCTGCCGCCGAATGCCACTACCTTGCCCGATACGGTGAAAACCGGATATATCACTCGCGAGCGGAAGCGGTCGCTGACGGTGCCGCGCTCGCTACGGTAGCACAGGCCGGTGTCAAACAGATATTTCTCCTGAAATCCCTGTTTCAGGGCCGTGCGGTACAGGTCGTCGCGGCGGTCATAGCTGTAGCCCAGATGGAAACGCTTGATCATGGCGTCATTGATGCCGCGTTCGCGGAAATAGGCAAGGCCTATGTTACGCCCGTCATCGCTCCCGTTGAGCACGTTTTCAAAATAATTCATCGCGAATTCGTTGACGGCAAGCATGCTCTCGCGTTCGCTTTCGCGCTCCCTCTCTTCGGAGGTCATCTCATGGTCCTTGATTTCTATGTTGTATTTCTTTGCAAGGTAACGCAGGGCTTCGTTGTAGCTCATCTGCTCAAGTTCCATGATGAAATTGACTGGGCTGCCCCCTTTGCCGCAGCTGAAGCATTTGCAGATGCCTTTGCTGCGCGACACGGAGAACGACGGTGTCCGCTCGTTGTGGAACGGACACAGGCCTATATAGTTGGCTCCGCGACGTTTCAGACTCACGAAATCGCTCACCACTTCGACAATGTCGGCGGTGTCAAGTATTTTCTGAACTGTTTCGCGGTCTATTCGTCTCATGTTTCGGGTTGGCGCGGATGTGATGCGTAATGCAAAATTAGTAAATTCGGTGGCTATATCCGCGTGTTTGTTCAAAAAATGGTAAATTTGTAGGCTATATTAACATAGAATCGAAATGTCACGTCACATTTTTAATTGCATATTGCTGGCTCTCCTGATGCCGCTGTCGTTGTTTTCGTGCGGTGGTTCCGCATCCTCTTCCGGTTTGGAACATGGCGATACTTTAACTTCCGAGGCGCGGTTGCTGACCCTTGTCCGTCACGACGGTTTCACCGAGGCCCGGGTGACGAATCCGTGGGACACCACGTCATGCCTCGCCACCTACCTGCTTGTGCCCCGGAACTTCCCGTCCGACAGCCTTAAATCGCTGCCGTCAGGCACTGTGGTCCGCGTTCCGCTTGAATCCTCGCTCGTCTACAGCGGCGTCCATGGCGGTGCTGTCAACGAGCTCGGGGCCCTCGATGCCGTGACTGCTGTGGCTGATGGAAAATATTTTACAACCACCGCCATAAAAAGCAGAATCGCCTCCGGACGCATACGCGATGTCGGTAATTCCATGTCGCCCTCCGTGGAGATGATTGTCGACGTGGCCCCTGAAGCGATCCTTACGTCCCCCTATGAGAACTCCGGTAATGGCGCCATAGACGCCCTCGGAATATCCATTATAGAGATGGCGGATTATATGGAGCCTACGCCGCTCGGACGGGCCGAATGGATTAAATTTCTGGGAGCACTCTATGGAAAAGAAGAGATGGCCGATTCGATATTCCGTGACGTATGCCGCAGTTATGCCGCCCTTGTCTCAAAGGCCTCCCGAGCCTCCGGCAGGCCGGTTGTCCTCGTGGAACAGCCCGCAAGCGGAGTCTGGGCGGTGGCCGGCGGCCGCAGCTACATGGCCCGCATGTTCGCCGATGCAGGGGCTGTATATCCCTGGGCTGCCGACAATGCCTCGGGTTCAATCGAGCTTGACCCCGCAGCCGTGCTGGAAAAAGCCGGCAATGCCGACATCTGGCTGATACGCAGTTTCGGTCCGCTGACACTGGAGATGATGAAAGCCGATAACCCCATTGTGGCCAACTTCAGGCCATGGCGTGATGGCGGAGTCTATGTCAGTGACACGTCACGTTCTCCGCTGTTCGACGAATTCCCCTTTCACCCCGAGAAACTGATGGCCGATTATGTGGCCATATTCCATCCGGAACTGTCGGCCGACAGCACAGAACTCAGATATTTCAGCCGTATGGAATAAATTTGGTGTTAAATTAAGTTAATGGCAAAACTATTACAATTTTTTCGCGTTCTACAAGTACATAGCAAAATTACTTTTTCCATTGCAAGAAATGTGATAATGATTGGTTTATTATCTAAACGAGGAGACGTCGTGAGACATCGCCTCGTTGCTCTTTATATCCCCCTCCCTTCTCCCGCGTAATTTCACCCGAATTCCGTGTCCGATTCTATTTCCTGTTCAGGCTCCAGTATGACAGAGGTTGAAAATTGACCTGCCGTTCGGTATCTACACCAAGTATCCCGAGCCGTTCCTTTAAAGTCTCCTTTTCTTTTTCTCCGTAATAACTCACATGCCATCTGAGAGCCTCAGGATTCTCATTAGCCTCGATAATAGTCTTTACGTAGGGCATGTCTATGGGATTGAATGAAAATCCCCATGCATAAATGACCCGTATGTCATAGAGCTCCTTGAAAAAACAGGCATTGTCATGAAGAATGCGGGAGACCGGTTTGCGTGTCTCTTCATAATATTCCTGCAGCCCTTCGGCAATGCCATTGTATTCCGGCTGCTCGCTGCGGTATGTTTTATATGCCGAGTCCTTCAGGTAATATTTCTTTCCTTTACGGTTGTATCGCGGTTTATTGTAACGCTTTCTGTTCCACCACTTGTCAAAAGCCTCATCGTCGCCGCCATGCCCTATGACAATGGAACTCTTTCCTCCGAGCCGGTGACCGTGGATGTATTTTATCTGGTCGTGCTCTATGCCATACTCTGATTCAAGAAATTCCGTATAGTTAAAAGTCAGGAATCTGGCATAATTGTCTATCATCAGTTTCTTTGACCCGTATGATCTGGGCGCTCTCAGTGACTTTATCCATCTGAAAAAAGCCCTTTTGAGATTGCCTGTCAGTTCTAAGGCCTGCCCACGCGCCACGTCTCCTGCCAGCATAATATCCGCAATTTGCCATTCTTCGGGATCTTTGCTATAGTCAGGGAGAAACAGTTCGGCTCCGTTGATAAAATAATCACGGTCTACGTATGCCAGTCCGTTCTCAAAGTCACTCCAAAGCGCGTCATAGCGGCACACGGTTGAATATAAGCGGAACAATTCCCTGTCGTTTCGGCGAAGCCATTCGCGGAAATTCTCATAACTGCTCCCTACGCCATGATGCAGGTCAAATCCGTTGCCAATTATGTAGAGCACATCATTCGGTTCCATAGATCTGTTATTTTTGTAAAGTCAGGGAAAAAGCTTGTAGCCGGTCATTGAACAACCGTTCTCCCCGGCAAATATAACACAGTCCCCACTCAAAACCAAATAATCCCCCTTGACTATTCCCCCATTCCCACTTATCCCATCAAATTACCTTAAAGAGGAATCAGGCGCTGCAAGGACTGGCTGCTTCAGCTGCCATTAAACCCTCGCCCCAGGCACCATGTTATCATCTGCCAGCCAGAGTACTTATAGCCCTGGTAGGGGCGAGTTTGTGCTTATCCCCTGGTGACCTCAGGGAACCATGTGGGTATATAAGGCGGACACTGCGATATGGACCGTGGGGGAGTCCATACCGCAGTGCGCTTAAATTTATCAAAGGTTCGGGAGTTTTACCACATGGTGAAGCGGGCGCCGCTGAATTCGATGTTGCCGTTGAATTCATCGATCAGAACGGGAATCGCATCTTCGAGCAGCGAGGCTTCCGTCATCAGGTCGGCCAGTTTGGATTCCGGATCCACATATCCCTCCGGGAGCTGATGGGTGGCGGTAACTTTGCCATCCTCAATCTTGCCGATGTATGACCAGTTTTCAGCGGGCAACGACCGTGTGGTCTTGGGGTCCATGCGCATCCACTCCATAGTTATCAGGGCATGGGTGTTATCGAGTTTGGTCACGCACAGGGTGCCGCTGAAGCGGGTCTTGTCCCATGCATCCTCGGATTCGATGTCTTTTCCGAAAAACTGTTCGGGAAACGCTTCCTGCATGATAGTGCCGGTGTAATCGGCTGCCAGATATGCCTCTTTTCCGTTGTAAATCACTTTTATCCATTTGGCCTCGTAGTCAGGCTCGCCGACAACAAGCACAGGTGCCGAATTGCTGTAAAGTGTGCCGAGTTTCTTTCCGGCGGTCGACGGGGTGGCGCGCAGTGTCACGCTATTGTTCTGGGGGAATGCATAGTATTGCGCCGACGCGGCAATTGAAGCTACGAGGGCAATGATGGTCATCAGAGTTTTTTTCATTGTTTGAATAGTGTTGATTGGTTGATATTAGTAATGCGTTGACAAATGTAAGGAATATAATCGAAATTAACAATTGCCTGTCAAACGCAATCCGGTGCAACGGCATCAAATTCGAGCGGATGTCAGAGGTACCGAAATGCAGTCAGGCAGGCGCCTCTTTTCTTGCCGGACAAGGGAAGGACAAGGGAGGGGCAAGGGATTGACAAGAGGCGGACACGGGAAGGATAACATAAACTGGTGAAGATTCCAAATCGAAGTGCAAAACTTTGAGTTAAGAATTTTTCATTCTCCTCACTCCTTCTGGCGAGGGGATGCCTCAGCGGCGGGGGCGGCCTAAACCGCCTCCAAGAGCGGACGGTAGCAGAACATACTGGCAATACAAAATAAAAAAGGAGACCGAAGTCTCCCTGAGATCAACTAATTTTGTATTGCCAGTTGAACCTGCGGATAACATAAACATAAACTGGCATAAACTTTTGAGATGTTTGGGCGGAATGCTTGGAGGCATGAGAAAAAATGACTAACTTTGCAGTCGCTTTTTAGCATCCCTGCGTGTGATGGGAAATTAAGAAGCTCTTAATTTTTAGTAACACATTTTTAAACTGTCCAAAACAAAATGAAGACATTCAAGCTCGCAGCCGAGCCCAGAACAGACCTCGGCAAGAAAGCAGCCAAAGCCGTCCGTGCTGCCGGTAACATTCCCGTAGTCCTCAACGGAGGCGAAATCATTGAACTCCCTTACAAAGGCACTCTCCGCGCCGGCGAGAAAGTAGTGGAAATTGGTAACGGCAAAGGCCTTATCACCACTGACCTCTGCGTTAAAGCTGATGATGTGCGCAACCTCGTCTATACTCCTGACATTTTTGCCATTGAACTCGACCTCCACGGCGAGAAGCGCATGGCTGTGCTCAAGGATATCCAGTTCCACCCCGTAAAGGACAACATCCTTCACATGGACCTTCTCGAAGTAAACGACAAGAAGCCCGTTGCAATTGAAGTTCCCGTCAAGCTCGAAGGCCACGCCGAGGGTGTGAAAGCCGGTGGTAAACTGACTCTCTCAATGAAGAAACTCCGCGTTAAGGCTATCTACACTGAAGTTCCCGAACGTCTTGTTATCAATGTTGACCATCTCGGTCTCGGCAAGACCCTTCAGGTTGGCGAACTTCACTTCGAAGGTCTTGAACTGATGAACGCAAAGAACGCCGTTGTCTGCGCCGTTCAGCTCACCCGTGCCGCACGTGGTGCCGCTGCTGCCGCTGCCAACTAATTGCCGGTCAGCCTATGAAATATCTAATTGTTGGGCTGGGTAACATCGGTGATGAATACCAGGGAACCCGTCACAACATTGGTTTTACCGTATTGGATGCCTTTGCAAAGGCATCCAATACTGCTTTTAGCACCTGCCGCTACGGCGATGTGGCCGAGATGCGCCTGAAGAACCGCCAGCTCGTGTTGCTCAAGCCTTCGACCTACATGAACCTGTCAGGCAATGCCGTGCGCTATTGGAAAGAGAAAGAGGGCATTGACACGGACCATATTCTGGTTATTGTCGATGACATCGCGCTCCCTTTCGGTGCGATACGCATAAAGCCGCGCGGGTCCGATGCCGGCCATAACGGGCTGAAAAACATAGCGCAGATGCTCGGAACCGATGCTTACCCGCGTCTGCGGTTCGGTATAGGCAGCGATTTCCCCCGCGGATGCCAGATTGATTATGTGCTCGGGCATTTCACTCTTGACCAGAGGCAGCAGCTTCCGGTGAGGGTCGACGTGGCCTGCGAAGCCATCCGAACGTTCTGCCTCGCCGGAATCCAGACAGCCATGAACACCTATAACAACAAATGAGCGATGGGAAAGCAGGAAGTACGCATTGACAAATGGATATGGGCCGTGAGAATCTTCAAGACCCGAACTATTGCCTCGGAGGCTTGCAAGAAAGGGAGGGTGATGATTGGCGATGTACCGGTCAAGCCCTCGCGTACCGTAAAGCCCGGTGACATCGTGAAGGTCAGGAAACCGCCGGTCACATATTCGTTCCGGGTGCTGGCCGTCACTGAAAACCGCCTCGGGGCGAAGCTTGTGCCGGAGTACATGGAAAATATCACGCCGCAGTCCGAACTTGACCTTCTGGACGTGATCCGTATTTCCGGTTTCGTGGACCGCCGCAAGGGACTCGGACGACCTACAAAACGCGAGGGACGTCAGCTCGAGGAATTCACCTCGCATGTCTACGATGACTCTACCCGCGGATGGGACTTTGACTTCGACGACGATTTCCTCGATGACGAGGACCTTGACTCATAAATCATTACCGCGGCTATGAGGAATGACGCCCTACGTTCTCTGTCGGAACAGCAACGGCTTCTGCGCATGGAGTATGAGGCCGAAAAAGCGTCGTTCTGTAAAATCACTGAAGCCCTGGGGCTTGAGAGGCTTGCCGAACGCGGCAACGCGTGGGTAGGAATCCGGCTGGAACGGACCTATTACAATTCCCTTAACCAGAGAGTGGTGGAGCTGTACCGGAACAGTGACGGAGACGATGACCACAACTTTGAATACGGCAAGCCGGTGGCGTTTTTCGCTGTCGACTGCAGAGCCGGTAGTCGTCCGCGGTTCCCGTTTACGGGTACAGTGAGCTATGTCGACGGTGACCGCATGGTTGTCGCCGTTCCTGACAATTGCGATCTGTCCGCAATCAGGGATGCTGCCGTGGCGGGAGTGATGCTTTCGTTTGACGAAACCTCTTACCGGACCATGTTCGAGGCTCTGGAGACTGTCGCCAAGGCCAAAGGCCGTCTCGGCGAACTCAGGGACCTGTTTTATTCGCCGACACGTGCGGGCGAGCTGTCAATGCCGGATATTGGATTTCCGTATCTCAACGAATCCCAGTGCAAGGCCGTCAACAAGGTCCTGCGGGCCAAGGATGTGGCCATAGTTCACGGGCCTCCGGGCACAGGCAAGACCACAACCCTTGTCGAGGCCATCAACGAGACTCTCCGCCGCGAGAGTCAGGTGCTTGTGTGCGCCCAGAGCAATATGGCTGTCGACTGGATCTGTGAGAAACTCGTTGACCGCGGCATCCATGTGCTGCGTCTCGGGAATCCGTCGAGAGTCAATGACAAAATGCTCTCGTTCACCTACGAACGGCGCTTCGAAAGCCATCCTGATTATCCCGATCTGTGGGCCGTACGCAAGGCCATGCGTGAGCTTAAGGGTTCGCGCCGGAATTCCGACCAGTGGCATCAGAAGATGGACCGTCTGCGCAGCCGGGCCACAGAGCTGGAACTAAGAATCAATAACGATCTGTTCAACAATGCCCATGTCATTGCCTCGACGCTGGTGGGAAGTGCGTCGCGACTGCTTGACGGTATGAAATTCCCGACACTGTTCATCGACGAGGCCGCGCAGGCCCTCGAAGCCGCAAGCTGGATTCCGATGCGCAGGGCCGGAAGGGTGATTCTGGCGGGAGACCACTGCCAGCTGCCGCCCACGGTGAAATGTTACGAGGCCATGAAGCAGGGACTCGGAGTCTCGCTGATGGAGCGGCTTGCCGAGACGCATCCCGAGGCGGTGACACGTCTTTCCGTACAGTACCGGATGAACGAGGCCATAATGGAATTTCCGAACCGATGGTTCTACGGCGGTTCCATGATTGCCGCGCCGGAAGTGCGTTTCAGGGGCATCCTTGACCTCGACACCCCGATAGACTGGCTTGACACCTCATTTCTCGCATCGAAATCAGGTGATGAATCCGAGACTGTGGATGAAGATGATGACAGCGCTTTCCGCGAGAGTCTGGCCGGCGCCGGGCATGGACGCGTGAACCGTGACGAGGCTCTGTTTGCCGTGCTGGCGCTCCAGCGGTTCATTCTCAGGATAGGGCGTGAACGTTTCATTCAGGAACGGATTGACGTAGGGCTGATTTCGCCCTATCGCGCCCAGGTCCGTTATCTGCGGTCCATACTGAAGAAGCTGCCGTTCTTCAAGCCGTTCCGTCGTCTGATTTCCGTTGACACCGTCGACGGTTTTCAGGGTCAGGAGCGGGATGTGATTGTTATTTCGCTCGTGCGCAGCAACGATGACGGCAACATCGGTTTCCTGCGGGACCTTCGCCGAATGAACGTAGCCATGACCCGCGCACGCATGAAGCTGATAATAGTGGGCAACGTGCGGACCATGGCTTCCAATCCGTTCTACCGCAAACTGAATTCCTACGTAGCCGGGATTCGCGTGGGAGATTCTGAGGGTCAGTAATCGGTCTCTATGGCATGACGCTCTTTCAGGAATTTGGGACGCGGCTTCCCGCTGGTGGTGCTGACGATTTTAATGCCGCGTGAAGCCAGTTGACTCTCAATGTTGTTTTCCAGATACTCATGGTCTGCGAGGGCTTTACGGCGCTCTGCCCTGTCGTATCCGTCTTTCCGGTAGACTGTCGGAACGGATGAATCCGTGTAGCCTACCTCTGTGGCGGTGAAACTGAAAGGGGAGTTGTCGGCTTCCGCGCTGAGTATCAGGCCCGGCAGACCGTGGAATTTCCATGGGCCGTCCTGAAGCGGAATCTCCGGGGTGAACCAGACATTCCACCGGCGGCCGTGATAATCGGTAGTGGCAAGGATACACTGGTAGCCGAGAACCGTACGCGTGGAGTCCTCCGCAAGTTCCCATTGCATCTCGTCGAAAGGCTCCGAATACTGGCACAGTTCCGATGCCAGACGGTCATAGACCGTCATGGACGCCGAAGGGAAATCTTTTTCAACATACGTGTAGACCTGTTTGTCAGGGGCGTTCCCTTTGGATTTGTTTACGGTTATCGACCCGTCAGGCCCGGTGGAGACCCACGCAGCCATCTGTATCTCCCGCAACTGTTTCTTCCCTTCCGGAGTAGAGGTCAGGGAATCCACATAAAGGCTCATCTCGTTATAGTACAGCGAATGCTCGCCGTCCGAAACGAGAGTCATTTTTGCCTTTCGGGTGGTTTCATCAATGACTTTAGGAGACGTGGCGGAATATTTCACCGTTAGGTTACGGGCATTCGCCATCGTGGCGACGGCTACAAGCAGAATCAGTATGATTTTTTTCATGACGGATTTATTAAGTATTGTTTATTTTCTGACGGTTACGGAGAGCAGAAGCTGACGGCCGCGGAGCATGCGGCACGAATCGAACTTTGACAGTTCCGAGTAGGTGGTATAGCTGTAGGTCAGCCGGTTGAGCATATTGGTCAGGCTTGCTGTAATCTCTACGCGCCGGCTTGGGCTGTAGGATAGTTTGCAGTCAAGCATCAGCATGTTCTTATAGTTGTCGGCGGTCAGTTCGTTCCGGTAATGCTCGCCGCTTATCTGGAACTGCCATTTGGAAACCGGGGTAAGAGTCAGGCTCAGCTCGTTGACCATTCCTGTTAGCCATGACTGCTTCACGGTGTTCATGCTCAACCGGTTGCGTGATAGGTTGACAGAGTAGTCAATGCTCAGCCAGTCAAGCGGCGACCCGCTCAGGCCGGCTCCTGCACGCCATTCGGTTCCGATGGATTTCACTGACTTGTCCTGCGACAGGAGATTCGATGCGCTGCGGCGGTAAAAACCGTTGACATTGAAGCTGCCCCGCATGAAATCGAGAGTCTTGCCCAGGCTGCAGAGCGCTGTCAGAGAGCGGGAATCGTTGTCGGCATCCGAGTAGGAATACACTACGTAATCACCCAGCAGCAGTTGGGACATGGTGTAGGGTACATGATTCCAGTTGTGACTCACGCTGGCATTGGCGAAAATTCCGTAGCGCGTGTGCTTGTACTTGAACGAGGCCGAAACCCGCTGGGAAGATGTGTTGTAGAAATCGTCGACACCCCGGCTCATGGAGCGGTAATCGGTCATGATCAGTCCCGGATGGATGAGACTGAGGTCCATGGGCGAGCGTCCGATTCCGCCTTTGAGAGTCATTGACAGGCGGTTGTTGGGATTCCAGTTGAGGCTTAGCGACGGAGAGAAGTAGATTTCCGAGCGGTCAGCTATGGTGTTATGGAATGAGTAACGGGCCATGCTCAGAGGTGTGTTGAGCTTGAAATTGACTCTTCCGTACCAGTATTCGAATTTAGGGGAGGCGTAGAGTGTGACATAACCTGTGTTGACGGTATTCACAAATTCCATTGACTCCGGTGCGTCGGTCCGGCCTGTCATGTCCGATGACATTTTGCGGAAGCAGCCTTTTATACCGCCTTCGAGGCCTACGGTGACACTGCGTATGGCCACAGCGTAGTCAACGCTCTCATGGGTGAAGAATGCATGGTCGGCCACATGCTGACGGAACTCCGAGCCGCTTTCTTTATCGTCTGCAGGACTGACTGAAAGCGTCTGCGGAAGCGATTCCCATTCGTTGACGCTATGGAACGTTATCAGATGTTTGCCTTTGAACCGTTTTATCATTTTCAGGCGGTTGCTGATGTAATAGTCCGGGTTGTCGGCTGACTGGATGCAGGGCATGGTGCCGGTCGTGGCGAGGCGTGTGTCGTTCCAGTCAATATTGGTCTGCAGGGTGTTGTTGGCGAATACGGTCTTATGATTGAGTTCATAGATGAATTTCGCCCCGAGCGAATGGGTGTGGGCTTTGCCGTCGCGGTTTTCGGTGATAACCCGGTCGCCTCCGCCCGGGCCGTCGTCCGGCAGGAAGTATGTGGTTATATCCGATGCTCCCGCCGTCAGCCGGTTGAATGAATAATCGAGGTCCATCTTGAATTCGCCTCTGCTGAGTTTCCACAGATTGTTAGTCGAAAGAATGAAAGAGCGGTTGAAACGTGTGCGCCTGCTGTTAAGCGACGGGGCCGATGGCAGATTCGTGGAGATGTAACGGCGCAGGGCGGTCTGCCGGCGCTGTGCGAAAAAATCCATGGTCGAGGCCGAGAGGCTTTCGCCTGTGTTGTTCGTGCGTATCGAAGTCATGTTCTGGAAATCGGGCATTACGGCCATGGCAAACAGCTCGCCGTCCCATAACGCTCCTTCAGGCTGCCATGACCATCCTCCGCCGGCATCGCCGTGGAAACTCCATGTGGCTTTGGCTTTGTTCTTGAGTTTCAGGTTGATGGCTGCCTTGTCGGAAAAAGATATGCCTGACAGCACCTGCATGGGCTGGTGGTTTTCCATCACTTCTACAGACCCAACATCGTCATGGTTGATGCCGTTGGTGGCCATGCCGTATTTGCCGCCGAGAAGATCGGAACCCTCAATGTAGAAGCGGTTGATATCCTCGCCCTGATACTGGATTTTGCCGTTTTTGGCCACGTCTATGCCGGGCATGCGCTTCAGCACGTCGCCAATCGAGCGGTCCTGTTTCTGGGCGAAGCTCCCGACGTTGTAGGTTACGGTGTCGCCCTGCTCGCGTATGCGGTCGGCCTTGACGGCCACCTCTTTCAGTGTTATGTTACCGGGCAGCATTTCTACGGTCACGGGAAATTCCAGACTGTCCAGCTGAAGCGTCCGGCGGGCGAAGCTCATCATTGACACTTCGAGGCGGCAGCCGGTGACCGTAGGAACTGTCATTGAGAATCCTCCGCCGGATTTGGATGTGGTGAATTTCTTTATTTTTCCGTCAGCGCCCTTGACCATGACCGATGCTCCGGCAAGAGGCTCGCCGGTTTCCTTGTCAATGACTTTGCCGCAGACATCGACCTGTGGCAATGCAAGCAACGGCAGGACAAGAAGGATTGTTATGGTCAGCAGTCGGTTCATCTCAGTGATAATCGGTTTCAATGAGGTCATCCTCGCCTTTGTAGTTGGCATCGGAGGAAATTTTCACTTTCCCGCCGGTCATGGCTCTTATCTGGTCAGCCCGGTTCCGGCGTCCGTAATCGCGCATTTTCAGAACGGACTTCCTCTGTGTATGGAAATATTTCGAGTTCTCGAAGTCAGGTTTCAGCGGTTCGTTGCATTGCTGCAGACCGGTGATGACAAACGAATACAGTCCGCCTTCGCACGTGGCTTCCATTATGAGACCCGGAAGGCCGCACAGTTGCCACGGCCCGTCGGACACGGTGATTTCCGGCGCGAACCATGCTTCCCAGCGGCGTCCGTGATAGTCCGCCGTGGCGAGCTGGCATTCATAGTCCAAAACGGTTTTCGTGGAATCCAGCAGGTCCCATGTCAGGTCGGACATGTCCACGTCATAGCGGTAGCTGTCGCCGGTGCAGGTGTCCCACACTCTGATGATTCCCTTGTTGAAATCCTTGCGGCAGCGGTAGCGTGATTCCGACATGTAGCCCTGCTCTTTCATTATTTTGAAAGGATCCTTGGTTCTGTCCTCGGAAAACGCCTGCAAGGCGGCCGAGAAAGCCTGGTCAAGTATGATTTTGCCCTGCGGGTCATTGGTCATGGAGTCCACATAAAATGTCTGCGGATTATAGTAGTAGGACATGGATGGAGCTATCTGGAGTACGAATTTGTACGCTAACGGCTCACTTTTGCCCGTTTTTGAGTTGAGCGAATTGGTAATCTGCCTGTACTCCGCTTTCAGCATTGCCGCGGGGAGTTCTTCGGCTCCTGCCGCAATCCATGCCGCGGCCATGATTATAAGGGCTATAGTCTTTTTCATAACCTGTAGTCTGTTTCAAGGAAATCATATTCGGTCTGGGCGGGGGCGTCCTTGCCGAGATCAAGACCTATGGAGGCTTTCACCATGGCGTTGGAGTTGTTACGGTAGTTCCTGAGGTCTTTAAGCATCTGCCTGCGGTTCATCCGGTCATATTTTTTCTCTCCGAAAACAGGCCGTATCGGTTGACCGGACTTCTCTATTCCGTCGGCCGTGAATGTGTGCTGGCCGCTTGGTTCGGATGCTTCGAGAATCAGTCCCGGAAGTCCGCAGAGTTTCCACGGTCCGTCATGGACAGAAATCTCGGGCGAGAACCATGCGGTCCACGTGCGTCCGTGATAGTCCGTCGTGGCCATTATGCATTCATAGCCGAGTATAGTCTTCGATGAATCGCAGATTTCCCACCTGATTTCGGAAAACGGTTCGTCGTAACGGCCGGACTCCGTCATTCCGGCCTTGTCGTAGACCGTGGTTATGGAATCAGCGTGGTTTTTCATGACGTACATAAATGTCTTGTAGGCATAACTGTCCATCAGGCTCTGGTCGTTGTTTTTGAGATAGGCGTCAACAGCGGCATTTAGCATCTGACGGTCAAAGGCGCGTCCCTGAGCGGTGGAGTCAAGTGAATCCTTGAACTCCGTATGCGGGGAGTAGAATTTGGAAATGTCTGCGTTGGCGAGAAGAATCATTGGGATGTCCGTCTCGTAAGGTTCGGTATTGCCCCGCAGCGATTTCAGGTGATAACAATAGCTTACTTTGACCTCGGCACGCGGGTAATCCTTCTTTTTACAGAAAGAGGTCAGGGGAGCCGTCAGCATTGCCGCGGCTAATAATATAGAGGCAGGTTTCATGATGTGAAAGTGAGAGATTAGCTTTTTTCTACGAACGGGACAGGTATGGTCATTTGTCCGGTGACGGCTTTGCCGTTTTCAGTGGCCGGGATGAACTCAGGCATACTGCCTATCACTCTCAGGGCCTCGTTGTCAAGTTGCGGATTTCCGGAGCTGTTGACTACATGTGGGTTGATGACCTTGCCGGAGGGGTCGACCTCGAACTGCACTATGGTGCGCTTCTTTTTGTCAAGTTTCACGCCTTCGGGTATCCGGGCGTTGCTCTTGATGAATTCCGTCATTTTTCTTATGCCCCCGGGATACTCCGGCAGGAATCTGTCCTCCGGCGTGTTGTCTCCTTCATCCTTGAGCGTTACTTCCAGAATGGCCTTGGAGCCTTTGCTCTTATCTATTTTCATGGATTTTATGGAGCCCGGTGACATTTTCTTGAAATCGGCGAACGGCACTTCCTTGCCTTCAACCTTTACGGTGATTTTCTTCTCAAAATCGGAATCGGTTTCGGGCTTGTTCTCGGCCTCTGTTTCGGTCTCGGTCTCTGTTCCCTCTATTTTTATTTCGGGAGCCGATGTGAAGGCCACGACCTGCGTCTCCGGCAGGATTACGGACAGCGGTTTCCCGTCAGCAGGTTTTTCCGGGGCAGCTGTCGGAGCGGCTTCGGGTGCTGTTTCCGATTCGGTTTCCGGAAGGATTGTCTCCTGCTCCGGTCCGGCATCAACGGGCGTTTTCTGCGTGGGAACATTCTGCGCGGGGAGCATAGCCACACTTCGGAATTCCTCAATCAGTGATGCCGGCAGTCTGCTGCTTACCGCTCCGGCCGTCAGGAAGGCCATGGCTATGAGGGCCAGAGCCCATATCCGGCTGTTGTGGCCCGATTCGCCGCGCTGCATCATTATTATCCGGCGCTTCATGATTCCGTGGTTGAGGTAGTTGGCCATTGCGGTGAATTTGTGTCTGGCAAGCTTACTCAGGAGCAGCAGCTGGTAGGCGTGCATGTCGGCTCCGGAATCAATCACGGCCTGGTCAGCCTGAAATTCATGGACTGACTTAAGTTCCTTCAGCATGAGCCATGCCGCCGGATTGAACCACTGCAGCGAGGCAACGATGCGGCCAATGGCTATGTCTATGGTGTGATGGAGGGCTATGTGGCGCATCTCGTGGGCCATGATCATGGGTGCGTTTTCATTGAAGTCTTTCCGGCTCATCACCACTATGCCGGCAAGGCTGAACGGCGAGACGGTGTCGTCGTCGCACACGGCAACTCTTATGCCGTCAATCCGGTGACGTGCGGAATTGCGGATCATACGCCTGATGCGCATGAGACCCGGCACAACTGATGCTGCTGAAAGGAGAACACCGCAGATCCATACCCACACCACGGCCGTAATCCATGAGACTGCTGACCCGGATTGCTGGAGCTGCTGTGCAGGGGCGTCATGCATTGCCGCCTGAGCTATCATCATCTCGATAATCTCGCCATCGGAAACTTCAGCGCCCGTTGTTACCGGCTTTTCGCCCGGCGCGATTACCGTGAAGGCCGCTATGGCTGAGACCAGATAGATTCCCAGCAGCGCAGCGCGGTTGAATGACGGTTGTTTCTCATTGGCCATCAGCAGGCGGTAGATGACCAGCATCACAGCCATCATCAGCCCCATTGCCAAGGTGAATAAAAACAGAGTTCCCATGGCGTCAGTTTTTTGATTTGTTTTCTTCTTCCTTGCGCTCCACCATTGCGAGCAGTTCGCGCAGCTCATCGGCCGAGATTTTTTCATCCTCGACAAGAGTGGAGACAGCGCTGAAATAGCTGTTGGAGAAAAAGTCCCTGACAAACTGGCGCAGACGGCTTTCGCGGACTTCCTCGCGTCCGGTTATGGCATAGAACCGATGGCTGCCGTTGATCACCTCATGACCCACGTGGCCTTTCTGTTCAAGGATTCTGACGGTTGTTGATACGGTGTTGAAATGGGGGCGCGGTTCCTCGTAAAGCTCCACCATCTGGCGCACGAACAAGGGCCCGTTGTTCCATAGCTGCTGCATTATCACGGCTTCTTTTTCCGTAAGTGATTGACGTGGCCTGCCTTTCTTCATGACTAAATAATTAGTTGATGCCGCAAATGTATAACGAATTATTTAGTTATGCAAGACCTTGCCTGTAAAAAATTACAGGCCGGCCTAAAAAGAAGAACAAGGGTAGCGGTCAGCTGATGATTGTGGCCACTATGGAGCGGGAGCCGCCGTGGTTGCGGAATTCACACAGGTATATTCCCTGCCATGTGCCGAGATTCAGATGGCCGCCGGTTATCGGTACGGTGACGGATACGCCCGTAAGTGAAGATTTTGCATGAGCCGGCATGTCGTCAGGTCCCTCGCAGGTGTGTTCGTAGAATGTCTGCGCCTCGGGGACTAAGCGGTCAAGAATGGCATTCAGGTCGGTGTGTACGTCAGGGTCGGCGTTCTCGTTGATGGTCAGGCCGCATGAGGTGTGCTTCACGAAGAGGTTAAGCAGTCCTGCCTCGGGAAGAGAAACAGGGAGACTCCGAAGAATCTCCCCTGTTATGAGATGGCATCCACGTCGTTTCGGTGAAAGCCTGAATTCAAACTGTTGGGTCATGGGTGTCGGGTGATGTCTGACACGGGTGTCATTTCTTTTCCGTGGTCTTGCGCAGAATAATGTATTCCGACGGTGTTGCGCCGTTGAGTCTCACAATCGAATCATTTTCGGCCTTGACGGTGGTAATCTTGTAGAGAACCTTGCGGAGGATGTCTTCGGTGGCCATATTGTCACATGCCATTTCAGTCATGGGGCCGTCGCCGAAGGTTATCGAATCGCCTTTCAGGATAAGCGGACCGGAAATGGTGTTGCAGTTTGTGCTGATGAAATAGGAGCTGTCGGTGAATATCACATACTGGTTCGAGCCGGGCACGGCTTCTGCCGGGATGACAACGGTGGAATCATCGGCGGAAATCTTGTCGAGATTCCACTGGCCGGTGATGTCTATTGCGGCTACTTCTTCGGCCGGAGCGGCTGCTGTTTCGGTGTTATCTTTTTTGGCTGAGCAGGACGCGAGAATGGCTGCTATTGCCAGGAATGTCAATGTTTTCAGTTTCATAATTTTAAATGGTTTGTCGTTTGGGTTATATCACTTGAATTTGTTTATTATCGCGGTAACGAGATGCAGAAACATTCCATAGATGAGTGTGGCGATGAGGGCCATACCCTCGTTGATAAGCAGAATCTGATAGAGTGGCATAGGATATTCGGGCCGGGCCTGATGGAACGCGGCTGTTATGGCGCATGCGCTCAAAACAAGAAACACCACCATTATGGAGAGTGTTGCGTGGCTCAGCCTGTAGCGTCCGATCTGTATCACGGTTTCTGTTTCGGTTGATACTTATTGGAACGGGACAATCACTTGTTGTTGTCCAAAGAAAAAAGATAGCGGGCCCGGACACTGTAGCGCCGTGTGATGCGGCGCATGTTGTCCATGCCGGCGCCTCCGTCGAAAGCCACATTGCTGAAGGAGGGAGTCTCATAATAGGCAGGTCCGTTTTCAACAACTTCCCACAGCTGCATGATCCGGACATTCTCATTGTCGGCAATGAATTCAGCTTTGGCGCGGGCCGCATCCAAAGCTGCCTTCAGCCCCTGACGGTTGAAGCTTTCCATGTCGCGGTTGTCAAGACGGACTATCTGCATGCTGGTTATTCCACGGTCAGGAAGCGATGCCCCAATCTTGTCCAGCTGACTGAAATCGGTCAGGATGGCCGAAAGTCTTTCTGCCATCAGGAATCCGGAGGAAACGTTGCGGTCACGGTAGTTGCCGAAATCGCTGACGGTGATGTCCGATTCTGCCACGCCGGCGTTGCCAAGCACTTCGCGCACCGATTTCTCGATTGTGGCCAGCGGGACTCTGACGCTGTCGGCAGCCGAGGGCCGGAAGTATTCCTCAAGCCCTATCTCGATTGTTATGCGGTCGGGGACAATGTTTATCGTGGCTGTCCCGGTCACTTCAATCACAGGCGCGCTGTTCGTATCGGCGGCATAAACCGATATGGCCAGAAGGGCTGACAGGGCAGTGGTGAGAATCCGTTTCATAGTTGTTTGTGGTTTCTGCGGGTTTGATCCGGATGCAAAAGTAGTGAAAAAACTGACAACCGTCAAAAAAGATATGCCGGAGCACTTGTCATGAACAGCTATTGTTGTAACTTTAGCTGCAAAAGCGAATGATTTCTATGGCAAGCGGAAAGAGAGAAAATATATTGGTTTCGGAATACAGCTCTCCCTGCGGGGAGCTGTTGATAGGTTCCTTGGGCGACAGGCTGTGTCTGTGTGACTGGCTGGCCGGAAAACACCGAGAGCGCGTTGATTCAAGACTGAAACGCATGTTCAGGGCTGATTACGAACAAGGCATGTCACCCGTAATGGAAAAAGCGATTCGGCAACTTGACGAATATTTTGCGGGCCGACGGCAGCGGTTTGAAGTGCCGTTGCTTTTCGCAGGTACCGAGTTTCAGAAAGCGGTGTGGAAAGAGTTGCTGGGAATCCCGTTTGGAGTGACCGTTTCCTACAGCTATATTACCCGGAATATCGGCCGCCCGAAATCCGTGAGGGCCGTGGCAAATGCCAATGGTGCGAATCCGCTGTCAATTTTCGTTCCCTGCCACCGGGTCATAGGGCGCGACCGTACCCTGACAGGCTACGGCGGCGGACTCTCGGCCAAAGAATTCCTCCTGAATCTCGAGCGAAAACACACCCCCACCCAGGAACTGCTTCTCTTCCCAGATTGACCCTCATTTCCTTTCCCTTTCTGAAGTCTGGCTAACGTCTCTTTGTTATTCGTCCTGTTCGTAATAATAGGAGTAGTCGATGCCTTTCATAAAGGTGTCGCGGTCATTGATTTTGTCGGTCAGCGCCGGACGGAGCAGGTCTTTTATGGCGGTTGAATCGGCAACGCTGCGCGTCATGGCGTCAAGATATTTATACTTGTCAACCTGACTCCAGTCAATGCAAAGCTTAAGATTCTTTTTCAGAATAAGGTCGAGCCAGATGCGTGTAGAGCGGCCGTTGCCTTCACGGAACGGGTGGGCTACATTCATTTCAACATATTTGTCAATGATGTTGTCAAACGAATCCTCAGGCATACGCTCCACATTTTCCAGCGCTCGGTCGAGATATTGCACCATGGCAAACCGGAATCCCGCTTTGGCTATATTGACAGTCCTGATCTGACCGGCGAAGTCATAAAGGCCTCCGAAAAGGTAGGCATGAATCTGCTGCAATCCTTTAACCGTGCCGACCTCGATGTTGTCGATAAGGGTGCTTTCAAAAAGGGCGTATGCCTTGGACCGGCTCTTGCCGTCGATGGTTTCGTCGCTGTTTGTGAACCATTCAATGAATCTGGATGCCTTGTTGTTAGGGAAGCTTTTGGCCAGGGCTATCACGCCGTCATTGTCAAGCACGTCAGAGAGGTAGCGTTTGCCGTCAGAGGCGAGTAACTTCAGTTGGTTAGTGGCACTAACCAACTCATTGCCTTCTTTGCGAAGTTTTGTTTTCAGGTATTTCCAGTAGTTGCGGTTTTTGGCGTAATCATCCTGAGCGTTGAGCACTCCGACAATATCAAGCACAGAGAACCACCATCTGGCTCCCGCCTCGTCCCATACGGCCCGCACTTCGCGGTCGTCAAAGAACCGAATTGATATTTTCTGCCTGTCGCCCATTGACTGATAATGAATTCCAATCACAAATATAATAAAAATTTCGCAGCCAGATCCTTTTGGAAACAGAAAAAGCGGGAACCCGAGGTTTGTTTCGGGTTCCCGCTCTTTCAACGGGTTCTATCACTTGTCGCCTGTCAGGCGAGAGTGTATTTGCAACGTACGGGAGAGACTATGGTTCCGTCTTTTTTGAGCTGGGCAAATATTTTGTCCACAACCTTTTTGTCAAGCCCTGTCATCTCAGCTATCTTGGTAGCATTGACCGGTTCGCCTGCTTTGCGGAACGCTTCTATTACGGCATTTTTTTCGTTCATGATTCGTGTCTGTTATCTTATTTCACTTCCTCGAAGTCAACGTCGGTTACGCCGCCGTCGCCGTTACCGGGGTTAGGTGTAGGACCTGCCTGAGGGCCGGCCTGTGCTCCCTGCTGTGCCTGAGCCTGGGCGTTGAGGATATCCTGCTGGGCAGCGCCGAATGTTGTTTCGATTTCCTTGATTGCGGCATCGATACCTTCGATGTTCTGGGCTTTGTGGGCCTCTTTCAGTTTGGCAAGGGCGTTCTCGATAGGAGCTTTCTTGTCGGCAGGAATCTTGTCGCCGAGCTCGTTGAGCTGTTTCTCGGTCTGGAAGATGATGGCGTCGGCCTGATTCAGCTTGTCGATGCGCTCTTTTTCCTTGGCATCGGCGGCTGCATTGGCGGCAGCTTCGTCTTTCATACGCTTGATTTCAGCATCGGTCAGACCGCTTGAGGCTTCGATTCGGATGCTCTGTTCCTTGCCGGTGGCTTTATCTTTGGCCGATACGTTGAGGATACCGTTGGCATCGATTTCGAAAGTCACTTCGATCTGCGGGATTCCACGGGGTGCGGGAGCTATGCCGTCGAGGTGGAACTTGCCGAGAGTCTTGTCATCCTTTGCCATGGGGCGTTCGCCCTGAAGAACGTGGATTTCAACTGAGGGCTGGTTGTCAGCGGCGGTAGAGAATGTCTCGCTCTTGCGGGTAGGAATGGTTGTGTTGGCTTCGATAAGTTTTGTCATCACGCCTCCGAGGGTCTCGATACCTACCGACAGGGGCACTACGTCAAGCAGCAGCACGTCCTTCACATCGCCGGAGAGCACACCGCCCTGAATGGCAGCACCTACGGCAACTACTTCGTCGGGGTTGACGCCCTTCGAGGGAGCCTTGCCGAAGAATTTCTCCACGATCTGCTGGATGGCGGGGATACGGGTTGAACCGCCCACGAGGATAACTTCGTCAATATCCCTGGCTGTCAGACCTGCGTCCTTGAGTGCCTGTTCGCAGGGCTTGATTGTGGCCTGGATGAGTTTGTCGGCGAGCTGCTCGAATTTTGCACGGGTAAGGGTCTTCACAAGGTGCTTGGGAATTCCGTTGACCGGCATGATGTAGGGGAGGTTGATTTCGGTGGAAGTGGTGCTTGAAAGCTCGATTTTGGCTTTCTCGGCAGCTTCCTTAAGACGCTGGAGGGCCATCGGGTCCTGACGGAGGTCAACGCCCTCGTCCTTCTGGAATTCGTCGGCAAGCCAGTCAATGATCACGTGGTCGAAGTCATCGCCGCCGAGGTGGGTGTCACCGTTGGTTGATTTTACTTCAAACACACCGTCGCCGAGTTCGAGGATGGAGATATCGAATGTACCGCCGCCGAGGTCGAACACTGCAATCTTCTGATCCTTGTCAGTTTTGTCAAGACCGTAGGCAAGGGCTGCTGCGGTAGGCTCGTTGACAATACGTTTCACGGTCAGACCGGCGATTTCACCGGCTTCCTTGGTGGCCTGACGCTGAGAGTCATTGAAGTAGGCCGGAACGGTGATAACGGCTTCCGATACGGACTGTCCGAGGTAGTCTTCAGCGGTTTTCTTCATTTTCTGAAGAATCATGGCCGAGATTTCCTGAGGGGTATATTCGCGTCCGTCAATGTCAACGCGGGGGGTGTTGTTGTCGCTGCGCACCACTTTGTAAGGCACGCGGTCTATTTCGTTCTTAACCTGATCATAAGTTTCGCCCATGAAGCGCTTGATGGAGTAGATTGTGCGCTTGGGGTTGGTGATGGCCTGACGTTTGGCCGGATCTCCTACCTTACGTTCTCCGCCATCTACGAATGCTACGATTGAAGGGGTTGTGTTGCGGCCTTCGCTATTGGGGATAACGACGGGGTCGTTGCCTTCAAGCACGGCCACGCAGGAATTAGTAGTTCCAAGGTCAATACCAATAATTTTTCCCATAATGTTAGAAAGTTTTTAGTTATATGATTTTTTATTTTATTACAATTTTTGTCAGGGCCTTGTTCCGGGCCCTTCTGTCATTGATAAAAACAAATTTTATGCCAAAAAGTTGATAAGGATAGTAATAAGTTGGATTACAGATGTTTGTCTATGGGTGCATATCTGTCATATTTCTGCCATAAAGTCAGATTGTGTCATTCACGTTTAAAAAAGAAGCGTCCGTAACGGGCGCTGTATCAGGATCTACGGTCCGGTTGTCAGACATCATTGTCCGGTCTTGAAAAGAGGCGGCTCAGGATGGACCGTTTAGGCATTTTTATATTAATGTTGCTTTTGGAGTTGTGTTTGTTGAGGAAAATAATGGATGAATGGAGCACTATTGCCACGCGGCTTTCAAATTCCACAATGGCGTGGACATGTTTCAGGGGTATTTTGTGGAACGGCGATTCGGCCGGAATGCTGTTTATGATCAGGTTCCCATGGTCGTCAATGGCGATGTCATGGAAATCGAGAAGATACTTGAACAGAAGATCGATGTCAAGATCGTCCGGCGTGGCCGGTGGATTCTTATATTGTTTATATAAGGAGTCGATATCTTTCTGGGTAATCATTTCCGGTAATTGATTGTATGGTCAAAGTATTGTTTGGTCAGATCATTCAGTGAAATGATTCGTACTTATAACCGATGAATCCGCCGTTGTCAGGTTTTAACATATTGAAATAAGATTAAATCATTTCAATACATAAACGCGTGGCAGTGTTAAAAGTTTCCGGTAAAATGCAAAAAAGTGGTGCGGCTTATATCCGTATGTCAGGTAATGACAGCGAATATAATCCGCACCGTAAGGTATCTGTGGGGTGCGCGGCGGAAGCCTGTCAGGCTATCCGGCCGGAACCGTTATCAGGCGAGGAAGCCGAGAAGCACACCGGCAGCTACGGCTGAACCGATCACACCGGCCACGTTGGGGCCCATGGCGTGCATGAGCAGGTAGTTGCTGGGGTCGTATTCAAGTCCGAGATTGTTGGAGATTCGGGCCGACATGGGAACGGCCGAAACACCTGCGTTACCGATGAGCGGGTTGATTTTCTTGGCTTTCGGGAGCACGAGGTTGAACAGCTTCACGAAGAGAACGCCGCTCGATGATGCGATGATGAAGGCCATGAATCCGAGGGCGAAGATGCCAACGGTCTGGGCTGTCAGGAACTCTGATGCCTGGGTGGAAGCACCCACGGTCATTCCGAGCAGGATGGTCACTATGTCGGTCAGAGCGTTGGAGGCTGTTTTTGCAAGACGGTTGCAGACTCCGCACTCACGCAGCAGGTTGCCGAAGAACAGCATGCCGAGCAGAGGAATACCGGAAGGAACCACGAAGCAGGTGAGAAGCATTCCGACAATCGGGAAGATGATTTTCTCGTTCTGCGATACGGCACGGGCCGGTTTCATCTTGATCAGGCGTTCCTTTTTGGTCGTGAACAGGCGCATGATAGGCGGCTGAATCACGGGCACCAAAGCCATGTAGGAGTAAGCCGATACGGCTATGGCTCCCATGAGGTTGGGCGCAAGTTTCGACGAAAGGAATATGGCTGTGGGACCGTCGGCACCACCGATGATGGCAATGGCACCGGCCTGGTCGGGAGCGAATCCGAGAAGCAGGGCCACCATGTAGGCTCCGAAGATACCGAACTGGGCGGCAGCGCCGATCAGCATCAGTTTGGGATTGGCTATAAGTGCCGAGAAATCGGTCATGGCGCCGATGCCGAGGAAAATGAGCGGGGGATACCATCCGGCGCTTACGCCATTGTAGAGAATATTCAGCACGGAACCTTCCTCATAGATGCCAACTTCGAGTCCGGCAGTGGTGTCAAAGGGAATGTTGCCTATGAGCATACCGAAGCCTATGGGCACGAGAAGCATGGGCTCGAAATTCTTTTTGATGGCGAGCCAGATGAAGAAGAGTCCCACGGCGAGCATCACGAAATGCTGCCATGTGGCGTTGTGGAATCCTGTCAGATTCCAGAACTGCTCGAGATTATTTAACAGAAACTCACTAAAATCCATAGTATATATAAGTGATGGGTTAGTGATCAGTCAATAGTGAGCAGAACGGCGCCTTCAAGCACTGCATCGCCCGGATTTACTTCTACGCTCTTGACAACACCGTCACGTCCGGCGTGGATGGCGTTCTCCATCTTCATGGCTTCAAGAACCACAACAGTGTCGGAAGCCTTCACTGTGTCGCCTACCTTGGCGCTGATCGATACGATTGTGCCGGGCAGCGGTGATACCACTTTGTGGCCGGCAGCGCCGCCTGATGCGGGCTTGGCTATGACTTTTGCGCCTTCGGCTGTGCGGGGAGCCGCCGAGGGACGCGGAGCGTTGATGATGGTGACGGGCTTTTTGGCCTTGTCAAGTTCAACCTTGTAGGGAACACCGTTGACTTCAACTTCGGCAATATTGTTGTCAATGTCTCCTACTGCCACTTTGTAGGTGTTGCCGTTGATTTTATATTTGTATTCTTTCATTTTAGTATTTGAAATGTAGGGTGGATGAAAATTATTGGCTGGCGCTTACTTGTGGGGCAGGCTGCGCAGACTGTAGATTTTGGAGCTCCAGGGAGAATAGGCGCGTTTCACCTTGTTGATGGTGAGCACGGTGTTCTCGCGGTCATGGGCGTCGAGATGCTCGTGGAGAGCCATTGCTATAGCGGCTATGGCCTCGCCGGAGTCATGCTCTTTGCGTTTTTCCGTTGGCATTTCGGCGCGTGATGTGCCCTGGGATACGGCACGGTTGTGGGTCGAAACGCGTTCGCCTATCTTGCTGATGATGTAGAAGCAAACACAGAGAAGCAGCAGCGCGGTGAACACAATGCCCATGGCCATGATTGCCATTGCGAATCCGTTTTCGTCCTCGCGGGCAAACATGTCAATCTTGTCATTGGTCTCACGGATTTTGTTGCATGAGCTCGGTGTGATGGGGAACTCTTTTGAATCATCGCGGATTTCCCATGCTGCCGCGCCAAGTTTCTTGCCGTTTTCATCGGTGTCTATGCCGTCGATCTTGCGGGCGTAGGAGTGGTTGGCTTCCAGTGACGCGGGGATGGTCACTGAGTCAATGAGGGTGCGGCCGTCGGAATCATAGACTCCGATCCAGTTTTCCTCACCGGGACGGAGAGTGAAGCTGGTGTGGAATGTTCCGAGTGTCGGACGTCCGTCGGCCCAGAACACAACGTGCTGGCGCTTGGGAATCTTGGTCAGGATGTCGTCTAGCGGAACGGCATACATCAATGCCTTGCGGTCGCCGGCTTCGAGGTCGGGGTTAAGGACGTCCCGGTTGTTGGTGATGAACACGCTGGCAATGTTGAGCGGAGCGTGGGTGGTGTTGAATAGCTCTATCCATGCCGAGTGTCGGCCGTAGTCGTCGACATAGTTGCTGTCATTGAGCACCATTATTTCATTGATGCGTAAATTCCGGCGGCTTTGGGCCGAAACCAATGAAGCAGAGGCGGCAACTACCAGGAGTAACAGTAATATAGTTTTTTTCATGTCACTTTTTAGCGGTAAAAATCATTGAGTGTTTATGCTCTTGTTACTGTTCCGGATCACAGAGGTATGTTGCCGTGTTTCTTGGCCGGATTGGTAAGTTTCTTGGTGGCGAGCTGCTGAAGTGCGCGAATTACGCGGAAACGGGTGTTGCGGGGTTCGATGACATCGTCGATGTAACCGTAACGGGCTGCATTGTAGGGGTTGCAGAACAGTTTGTTGTATTCGGCTTCTTTTTCGGCGAGAACCTTCTTGGGGTCTTCGGCGGATTTGGCTTCCTTGGCATAGAGGACCTCTACTGCACCGGCACCGCCCATAACGGCGATTTCAGCCGTAGGCCATGCGTAGTTCATGTCGCCGCGCAGCTGCTTGCAGCTCATCACGATGTGGCTGCCGCCGTAGCTCTTGCGGAGTGTGACGGTTACCTTGGGCACGGTTGCCTCGCCGAATGCATAGAGCAGTTTGGCTCCGTGGAGGATTACACCGTTGTATTCCTGTCCTGTTCCGGGGAGGAATCCGGGAACGTCAACCAGAGTTACCAGAGGAATGTTGAAGGCGTCGCAGAAGCGGACGAAGCGTGCGCCCTTGCGTGAAGCGTTGCTGTCAAGCACGCCTGCGAGGTACTTGGGCTGGTTTGCCACGATACCTACTGACTGGCCGTTGAAGCGGGCGAAGCCAACGATGAGGTTCTTGGCATAGTTGCGCTGGATTTCGAGGAACTCGCCGTTGTCAACTATGGCGCCGATCACGTCGTACATGTCGTAGGGACGGTTGGCCGAGTCAGGAATGATTTCGTTGAGAGAGTCTTCGAGGCGGTCAATGGGGTCGTTGCATTCGGCCAGCGGAGCTTCCTCGAGGTTGTTCTGGGGAATGTAGCTGAAGAGCTTGCGGATGATGCGCAGACAGTCTTCGCCGTCCTCGGCTGCGAAATGGGCCACACCGCTCTTCGATGAGTGCACTTCGGCGCCTCCGAGAGCGTCCTGGCTCACATCTTCGCCGGTCACGGTCTTTACAACCTTGGGACCTGTAAGGAACATGTAGGAGATGCCCTTGGTCATGATGGTGAAGTCAGTGAGGGCGGGTGAATAGACAGCACCGCCGGCACACGGACCGAGGATAGCTGAAATCTGGGGAATCACACCCGAAGCGAGGATGTTGCGCTGGAAAATCTCGGCATAGCCGGCAAGCGCGTTGATTCCTTCCTGGATGCGGGCACCGCCCGAGTCATTGAGGCCAATGACGGGAGCACCCATCTTCATGGCCATATCCATGATTTTGCAGATTTTCTGGGCCATGGTCTCGCTGAGAGATCCGCCGAACACGGTGAAGTCCTGAGCGAATACATAGACAAGACGGCCTTCGATTGTACCGTAACCGGTAACAACGCCGTCGCCGAGGAATGATTTCTTTTCCTGACCGAAGTTATAGCAACGGTGACGCACGAACATGTCGATTTCTTCAAACGAGCCCTCGTCAAGAAGCTGGGCTATGCGTTCGCGTGCGGTGTATTTTCCGCGGTCATGCTGTTTCTGGATGGCTTTCTCGCCGCCACCGAGGCGGGCTTCATTGCGCAGGGCTATAAGCTCCTGTACTTTTTCAAGCTGATTACTCATTGGTTGATGAAGGAAAGTGTAAGGATTTATTAAGAGGCCGTGCCGTCTGAAAGATATCGCGGCAGTGGCCTCCTTTGTCGATTAATCTGTGTTTGTGTTATTTCTTTGCGGGATCTTCGCAGAGTTCTACAAGAGTTCCGCAGCTGCTTTTGGGATGAACAAAGGCTATGTTCAGGCCTTCGGCACCTTTGCGGGGAGCTTTGTCGATGAGACGTCCGCCTTTGCCTTCGATTTCAGCGAGAGCGTTGGCAACACCGTCTTCAACGGCAAATGCTATGTGCTGGATGCCGCCGCGGCCGCCGTTGTTGGCAATGAATTTTGCTATGGCGCTTTCAGGCGCGGTTGCTTCGAGAAGTTCTATCTTGGTCTGGCCGACCTTGAAGAACGCTGTGCGGACTTTCTGGTCAGGTACTTCTTCAATTGCAAAACATTTGAAACCGAGCATGTTTTCGTAGAAGGGGATTGCTTCGTCAAGTGAGGGAACGGCTATGCCTACGTGTTCAATGTGGGAAATGTCCATGATATAGAATATTTGAATTAAAATTGATTTGATTCTGTCGGATATGTCTTATTATGGCAGGCGTTAACCCGCAATACGTTGCAAATTTAAGCATTATTTCTTTACGGACCCCTTTTTTGAGTCAGGAATTTTCATTTACCGGCCTTGAACGATTGGAAAATAACGCAGCTTCCGCACTGTGCAGCGCTTTTTCTAGGGCTGACGTGCGGAAGCTGTTGGATATGTTTCTAAGGGGCTTATGCCAGTTTGGCAAGAATGTCGTCGATGAGCATGACTGATTTCACGAGCATGCGCGGAATGTGGAACGGACCTTTGAAAATGTTGCCTTTGGCGGGCTGGGCCACGGTGCCGTCGCGATGCAGATAGCCGAACCATTCCGGAAATTCCGGGTCGGGCAGATGGGCATACATCCACTCGTTGGCCTGACGGTGGCGCTCGATGTAGAGGTCATCGCCGGTGGCGAGATAGCAGTAGAGCGACGCTATGACGGCCTCGGTCTGCGGCCACCAGAATTTCATGTCCTGGGAATAGTCCTGAGCCGGGAAATTGCGGCAGTCACGGAAGTTGATTATGCCGCCCCATTCCTGGTCCCAGCCCCATTCCCAGCTCCAGTTGAAGATGGTCAGGGCCATATCGGTCAGCTGTTTGTCCCATCCGCGGTGACGGGCTTCCTCAAGTATGAACCACGAGGTTTCAATGCAGTGTCCCGGATTGATTACGCGGCCGTTGAGCGTGTCTATGAGTTCTCCGTCAGGGCCAGTCATCTCGAGCACAGCCTTGAATTCAGGATGCATGAAGTAACGGCTTATGGCGTCGAGCGAGCGGGAAATCCTCTCTTCGAGTTCGGGAGAATCGCCGGCAGCCTCTCTGACACGGGCGGCAGTGTTTATGAGAATCATGGTTATCGAGTGGCCGCGTGCCTGCATGGTAGGCTCGTATTTGGGTTGGAGAATTCCGGGCGTGTCAAGGAAATAAATGATGCGCTCGTAGAGGTCGAGAGCACGTGCGGCGTAGGCCTTGTCGCCGGTGGCAATGGAGTATTCCGCCAGGGCTATGCAGGCGAAGCATTCGGAGAACACGTAGCGGCGCATGCGCAGGGGCTTGCCGTCGCCTGTGACCTCAAAGTACATGCGTCCGTTCTCGTCATAGCAGTGGCTGTCGCTGAAATCAATGCAGCTCTTGGCGAATTCCAGATATTCCGGACGTCGCTCTATGTTGTTGTAGGCAAAGGCAAAAGTCCATGCACAACGCCCCTGAAACCACACGGATTTCGTGGTGTCCATCAGGTTGCCTTCGCGGTCAAGGCATGTGTACACGCCTCCGTGTTCATGATCCCATCCGTGTTCGAGCCAGAAGGGGAGAATGTTTGTGGTCAGGTCACTGACATAGCGCTGACGCCATCCTTGCAGATATTCTTTGATTTCGTTAACGTTCATTTCTTAAGGTTTTTGGTCATGTTGGCATTAATCATGGAATTATTATGCGGAACGGCATTCGCGGGGCGGACGCCATGAGTCCGACAGGCGACAAAGGTAAAGGTTAAATGTAAAAAAAGCAACTTTTTGATAATAATAGTTCGTCAAACGGGAAAATTTAGTTAAGTTTGCCAAATAAACCGCTATTCATTATTTCAATGATTCTTATAGCTGACAGTGGAAGTACCAAGACACAATGGGCGCTCATAGAGAATGACTCCGTGGTCCGCGATTTCAGCGGTCATGGAATCAACCCTCTGATGTTTACTGACGGGATGCTCTCCGACATGCTCGCCGCGGACCTTCGGGATGTGCGTCTCGGAGACCGGGACTCGGTGTTTTTCTACGGAGCGGGATGCATTCCGTCGCAGTGCCCGCGGGTGGCCTATGTGCTTCAACGTGTGACCGGAGCCGGCAGCGTGGAGGTCAATTCCGACATGCTCGGCGCCGCACGGGCCCTCTGCGGTGACTCGCAGGGCATAGTATGCATACTCGGCACCGGCTCGAACTCCTGTTTCTATAATGGCCGCGAAATCGAGGCCAACACTCCGCCTCTGGGCTACGTGCTCGGTGACGAAGGCTCGGGCGCAAGGCTCGGCATAGCGCTTGTCAACGGAATCCTCAAAGGCCGGTTTCCGGAGCACCTGCGGAAAGCTTTTAAGGACGAGACCGGACTTGACAAAGACGAGGTGATAAGGCGCGTCTACAGGGAGCCGGAAGCCAACCGCTTTCTCGCTTCGCTGACTTATTTCATATCATCGCACATCGCAGAGCCGGTAATCGACAATATGGTCACGGATGAGTATGTGCGCTTTTTCAGAAATAATGTGATGCACTCCTATCCGGCAGGACTGGAACTGAATTTTGTGGGGTCTCTTGCTGAAGTGTTTGCCCCACAGCTCGTAAAGGCGGCGCGTGAATGCGGCCTTACGACAGGACGCACGGTGCGCCGTCCGTTGCCGCTGCTGGCCGAATATCATATACGTCATAACAAACAGAACCATCTATAATAAAATGCAAATAAACAATCAGGAAGCTCCCGCCGTGGAGCTGATAATGATAAATATCGCGGGTCAGGACCATCCGGGCGTAACCGCGGCCCTGTCGGAGATTCTTGCCAAATATGACGCGCAGATTCTTGACATAGGTCAGGCCGACATCCACCATAACCTCACTCTCGGAATCCTCATCAAGACTGACAGCGAGGTCTCAGGCGACATAATGAAGGACGTGCTTTTCAAAGGCTACGAGCTTGGGGTGCAGGTGCGCTTCTCGCCGGTGGCCACTCACGATTATGCGCGTTGGGTGAGCATGCAGGGCAAGAACCGATGGATAATCACCATCCTTGGCCGGTCGCTGTCGGCCCGCCACATAGCCCTTGTCAGCGGAGTAGTGGCCGACCAGAATCTCAACATCGACGCCATTCAGCGCCTTACCGGACGCATGCCTCTCGATTCAAGCGAGAAGCAGCTGCGCAAATCATGCGTGGAATTTTCCGTTCGCGGAACGCCGCGCGACTACAGCGAGATGCAGCGTCGTTTCATGCAGATTGCATCGGAGAAGGGCATCGACATCTCGCTTCAGGAGGACACCATGTATCGCCGCTGCCGCCGTCTGGTATGCTTCGACATGGATTCCACTCTGATACGCACCGAAGTGATTGACGAACTCGCCCTGCGGGCCGGCGTGGGCGACAAGGTGAAAGCCATAACCGAAAGGGCCATGAGAGGCGAGATTGACTTCGTTGAAAGCTTCACCGAGCGTGTGGCGCTCCTGAAAGGTCTTGACGAATCGGTGATGAAGGAGATTGCCGAGAATCTGCCAATAACCGAGGGTGTGGACCGTATGATGACGGTGCTTAAACGCACCGGCTACAAGACGGCCATTCTTTCCGGCGGATTCACATATTTCGGAAATTATCTCAAGCAGCGCTATGGCTTCGATTACGTCTATGCCAACGACCTGGAGATTGTTGACGGAAAACTCACCGGACGGTATCTCGGAGAGGTTGTCGACGGCCGGCGCAAAGCCGAGCTTCTGCGCCTCATAGCGCAGGTGGAGAATCTCAACATCAAGCAGACAATAGCCGTGGGCGACGGGGCCAATGACCTTCCGATGCTTTCAACCGCCGGACTCGGCATCGCTTTCCATGCAAAACCCAAGGTGAAGGCGGCTTCCGACCAGTCCATCTCCACGATAGGCCTTGACGGAATCCTTTATTTCCTCGGATTCAAGGACTCCTTCATCAGCTGATAACAGAAAATTTAAATCATTCATTATAAATAAATCATGAAACAATTAAAGAACATGGTGCTTCTGGCGGCAGTGGCTGCCGGAATGTCATTCCAGGCCAACGCGCAGCAGAGCCCTCTGTGGCTGCGCAATGCTGCGATTTCCCCCGATGGCTCCACTGTGGCGTTCACCTACAAGGGCGATATTTTCACAGTGCCGGTCAGCGGCGGTCAGGCCCGCCAGCTGACCACATCGCAGTACTATGACAGTAAACCCGTGTGGACCCCTTCGGGCGACAGAATAGTGTTTACGTCAAACCGTCTCGGCTCCGACGACATATTCATCATGCCGGCCAAGGGAGGAACGGCGCGCCGGCTCACAACCAATTCCGGTTCCGAATCTCCGCTGACCTTCCTTCCTGACGGACGTCTGCTCTTCTCGACATCGATGATGCCGGGACGGACCACCGCCCAGGCTCCTTTCGCCGCCCAGACTTATGTCCTGGACATAGAGACCGAGAACGCACGCCCCGAACTTTATCTTTCGGTGCCTATGACTTCGGCCTCGGCCAACGCACAGGGCAATATTCTCTATCAGGACCGCAAAGGCTACGAGGATGTGTTGCGCAAGCATGAGCGTTCATCGGGCACCGCTGATATCTGGATGGTCAATCCGCAGGGCAAGTTCACCCAGCTGACCACCTTCAACGGCAATGACCATAATCCCGTGTGGGGCTCAGGCGACACATACTATTATCTCTCGGAAGAGGGCAACAACAATCTCAATGTCTATTCCTCAAAGGCTGTCCCGGGAACAAAGGCCACTCAGCTCACGGATTTCACTCAGTATCCCGTCCGTTCGCTGTCGGCCTCGTCCAACGGAACCCTCGCCTTCAGCTACGACGGCGAAATCTACACCATGACGCCCGGATCAAAACCCGCCAAAGTCAATGTGGACATCGTGGCCGACGATTATAACCCCGACATTGTCAAGAGTTTCCGTAATTCAGGAGCGACCACGTTGAGCATCAACAAGAAAGCCGATGAAGTCGCTTTTGTGATCCGTGGCGATGTCTACGCCACTTCAGTCAAGTATCCCACCACGGTGCGCATCACCAACACTCCCGGTCAGGAGCGCTGCGTGGACATAGCTCCCGACGGCCGCTCGGTGGTCTATGACTCCGAACGCGACGGACTCTGGCAGCTCTTCATCTCCAGAATCAAGAACAAGGACGAGAAGAAACTCGCCTACGCGACGGAATTCGTTGAGGAACCGCTTTACTCATGCTCAACCTCGGCCCAGCAGCCGGTGTTCAGCCCCGACGGCAAGAAGGTGGCGTTCCTTGAGGACCGCACAATCCTTCAGGTCATTGATGTGGATTCCAAGAAAGTGACCACGGCTCTTGACGGAAAGTACAACTATTCCTATACCGACGGTGACATATCGTTTGAATGGAGTCCTGACAGCAAATGGCTGCTCGTGGACTACATTGGCGAAGGCGGATGGAACAACAAGGACATAGCTCTTGTTGCCGCCGACGGCTCGCAGGTAGTGGACCTTACCGAAAGCGGCTATAGCGACAACCAGCCCAAGTGGGCTCTCGGCGGCCGCGCGCTGACATATTCCACCGGCCGTTACGGCATGAAGAGCCATGGCAGCTGGGGCAATCAGGACGATATT
This sequence comes from uncultured Muribaculaceae bacterium, assembly GCA_947627615.1. Classification (GTDB taxonomy): domain Bacteria; phylum Bacteroidota; class Bacteroidia; order Bacteroidales; family Muribaculaceae; genus Paramuribaculum. The sequence continues at coordinate 117,582 of CANQWS010000001.1, forward strand.
ATGCTCATGGTGCTTGACCCCGAAGCCTGGGACGAGTTCAACATGACCGAGGAAGAGGCCGCTCTCAAGGAACAGGCCGAAAAGGAGAAAAAAGAGAAAGAGAAATCCGATTCTGACTCCAAGGACGGCAAGGGCAAGAAGGATTCCAAGAAAAACAAGGACAAGAAAAAGAAAAAAGACGGTAAGAAGGATGTCGATAAGGAATCTGAAAGCGCCAAAGCGCTCAAATTCGACCTTGACAACCGCCGTTACCGCATGGCCCGCCTTACACCCCGTTCGGCATCCGTCGGTGACTATTATCTGTCAAAGAAAGGCGACAAATTTTATTACGTGGCCGGTTCAACCGAGGCAGGAGCCAATCTCTACTGCCGCGATCTCCGCAAGGGCGATACCAAGGTGCTTGCCCGCGGCGTGAACGGCGGTTTCGAAGCCGATGAGAAAGGCGAGAACCTCTTTGTGCTGTCAGGTCGCGGCATGAGTAAAGTCTCGCTCGCCGACGGCAAAGTGACACCTATTGAATACGAAGCCCCCTACAACCGTCACCCCTCTCAGGAACGCGCCTACATGTATGACCACATGCTGAATCAGGTGAAGAACAAGTTCTACGACGCCAACCTTCACGGTCTTGACTGGGACTCGATAGGCAATCATTACCGTCGCTTCCTCCCGCACATTGACAACAACCGCGATTTCGCCATACTTCTCAGCGAAGTGCTTGGCGAACTCAACGCCTCACACACCGGCGGCCGCACATCGTCAAGCGCTCCGGTCTATTACATGCCCACCGCCACACTCGGCGCTTACTATGATCCGGAATACAAGGGCGACGGTCTGAAGGTAGCCGAAGTGCTGCGTCGCGGTCCGCTTGACAGCAAGGATGTCAACGTGAAGCCCGGCGATGTGATCATGGCCATCGACGGCCAGCCCGTTCTTGCCGGAAAAGACTATTTCCCTCTGCTCGAAGGAAAGACCGGCAAGAAAGTGCGTCTGCAGGTCAAGGATGCCAAGGGCGCCGTTCGAGACGTCAATGTGAAGCCTATATCGGCCGGTCGTCAGAGCGACCTGCTGTATCAGCGCTGGGTGGAACACAACGAGCATCTCGTTGACAGCCTCTCCGGAGGCCGCCTTGCCTATGTCCACGTCGAGGGCATGGACTCTCCGAGCTTCCGCACTGTCTATGACCGTCTTCTCGGACATTACCGCAATGCCGAGGCTGCCATAGTCGACACCCGCTGGAACGGAGGCGGATGGCTCCATAATGACCTCGCGCTGCTCCTTTCCGGAAAAGAATATGTGCGCTTCACTCCGCGTGGCCGTTACATCGGCTCCGAACCGTTCTCGCAGTGGACCAAGCCCTCGGTTATGCTTGTCAACGAGAGCAACTACAGCGATGCCCACGGATCGCCGTTCGTCTATCAGACTCTCGGCATAGGCGATGTGGTGGGAGCCCCCGTTCCCGGAACAATGACCGCCGTTTGGTGGGAGACCCAGATTGATCCGTCGATCGTTTTCGGTATCCCGCAGGTGACATCCGTGGATATGAACGGTCAGGTTCTCGAGAACCATCAGCTCAACCCCGATGTTCTTATATATAACCGTCCGGGCGAGACCGAAGCTGGTGTTGACGCGCAGCTCGAAGGCGCCGTGAAGCATCTGCTCCGTAAGCTCGACGAAAAGAAAACATCTAAGTAATAGTAATATATATTGCAATTATGAATGTCGGAGACAAAGCGCCCGAGATTCTCGGACTTGACGAGAACGGACGCGAAGTAAAACTAAGTGATTACGCAGGCCACAAGCTGGTGCTCTATTTCTATCCCAAGGACAACACGTCGGGTTGTACCGCCGAGGCTTGTTCGCTCCGCGACAATTTCGACGCTCTGCGCGCCAAGGGCTATGAAATTCTCGGTGTCAGCATCAACACTGCCGATTCCCACCGCAAATTCATTGAAAAGTACAACCTCCCGTTCCATCTTATTGCCGATACCGACCACAAACTCACGGAAGAGATGGGCGCATGGGGCGAGAAAAGCATGTACGGCCGCAAATATATGGGCACGTTCCGCACAACATTTCTCATTGATGAAAACGGTGTGATAACCGATATCATCGGTCCGAAACAGATAAAGACCAAGGAGCATGGCACTCAGCTGCTTGCTCTGAAGGACTGACGGATATCCGGCAATCCATATAACAGCATTATCGGCTGCTCCCTTCCGAAACGGGGAGCGGCCGATTCTGTAACCGGCCGAACCATCGGGCCGCCGGGGCTGTTGTAAGATTAAAACATGAACCGAAAAATTCATTCATTATGGAAAAGAACAACCGACGCAATGTAAAACGGACCAATATCTGGGTGGCTATAGGCGCAGTTATCCTCATCATCCTTCTGATTATCTGGCTCACCATGGCCGACCTTGCCGGCGATACCGACGTTGCCGCCGCCATCATGCCTTTGGCCTGAGACATTTCATAACAATTGACTTTCTAACATCGGCAGTCAGGTCATTGCCGGTGTTTTATTTGTGACCGAATTCCGTCGCCACTTATGGTCAATCCGGCGGGAATGCATATATTTGCAATTCCTGTAAGCGCATGAATCGCTCCCGGGAACAGGATAACCGCTAAACATACTCAGGCAATGAAAAAATCAGTCATATCGCTCTCATCCCTCGTTTTAGTTTTTGCGTCCTTGATTTCATGCACCCCGCGCCCAGGGCAGGGGTGCCAGACCGCGTCATCAGGGATGGCGCCGGAAACGGTGAAAGCCCTGACTGACAGCCTGACGCAGATAGCCTCCGCAGCTCCGGGCGAGGTGGGGATAGCCGTTATTGTGAACGGTTGCGATACGGTGACGGTCAATGACACCGACAAATATCCTCTCATGAGCGTGTTCAAGCTTCATCAGGCTGTGGCTGTGTGCCATTATCTGGAGCGGAAGGGAGTTTCAATCGACACGGTCCTCCATATTGACCGTCAGTCACTCAGCCCCGACACTTGGAGCCCGATGCTCAAGGACTCCGTAGGCAGCTCGCCGCTTGACGTATCCGTAAGGACATTGATGCGCTACACACTCCAGCAGAGTGACAACAATGCGAGCAACGTGATGTTTGACAGCCTGATTGATGTCATGGCCGTTGATGAGTTCATCGCCACACTGGTGCCGCGAACCGGTTTCCGCCTTGAAGTCAGGGAATCGGATATGGCTTCGGACCATTCTCTGAGTTACCGCAACCATTCCTCACCGCTGTCAGCCGCCATGTTGCTTGAGCGTCTGTTTACGGACAGTGTGCTGTCAGTGGTCAATCAGGAGTTCATTCTCGATGCCTTGCGCGGCTGCTCTACAGGCGCTGACCGTCTGCCGGCCCCGCTTGCCGGAATTGAAGGGGTGGAGATAGCCCACAAGACCGGCTCGGGATATGTCAGCGACGCGGGGAAGCTCGTGGCCTTCAATGATGCCGCCCACATAGTGCTTCCCGGCGGAGACGCTTACACACTTGTGGTGTTCATCAAGGATTTCGACGGGACCGAAAGCGAGGCGTCGGCTGTCATGTCACGCATCTCCGGCGTGACATATCGTCTGGTTTCCGGCAGCCGGTAGGCGCTGTCGTGGTCCGGGACGGAACATATATCATGCCGAAGCATTATTTATAATATATCTTCTAATGTGTTTATCTCTATTGAGCCATGGTATTATTCTGGAGCGGCATCGTTGTTTTCCTTATAGGAGTTTTTGTGCGGAATTTCTTTAAGATCAGGTATTATCGTGAACAGCGGTCGTCAGGACGCACTGAAATTAAGGCTGCGGAAATCAAGGCAAAGTACAGACCCCTCTGGTTTCTGGGCATCGGCATCCAGATAGTTGGCGTAGTGATTTCCGGTATCAGTCTGTATCTGTCATAAAAAAGGAGAACGTGCCGAAGCTCGTTCTCCCTGAGTATTTTCTTGTGTAAGAATCTTAGTTCTTGTTGGGCATGCGACGCTCTTTGATACGGGCTTTCTTGCCGGTGAGGCCACGGAGATAGTAAAGTTTTGCACGGCGCACTTTACCGTACTTGTTCACTGTGATAGAGTCGATGAACGGAGATTCGATGGGGAAAATACGCTCTACACCGATGTTGTCGCTCATCTTGCGCACGGTGAAACGCTTCTTGTTTCCTTCGCCTGATATACGGATAACCACACCGCGATACTGCTGGATACGTTCCTTGTTACCCTCTTTGATGCGATAGGCCACGGTGATGGTGTCACCGGGTGTGAAATCAATCTGATTGTTGCCTGCGGGAAATGCTTCTTCGGCAATTTTGATTAAATCCATTTTCTTCTTTTTCGATTAAATGTTAACACTACTCGCAATATTCGCAGGCCACATATCCTGCCAGAGATTACGAATTCGGCCGCAAAGATACTATTTTTATTTAAGAAATCAAAGCATTCGCCTGAATATTTGGCAATTTCGCCCGCGCCTCTATCCCCGATTACCAATCGACCACACAATAGCCAACCCACTTTCATGATTATTCTTACTGTCTGCAAGTGATGCTTTCGCGGACAAATGTAGTCAAATAATTTCCGGAAAGCAAGTGCAAGGACTGAAAAATGGCAGTGCCACCCTGATTTGTGCGCCCTTTTTAGTAATTTTGCAGAAATATTTGATGAACGAAATCTGATGAACGTTACCGATATAAAAATCGAGGACTACAACTATCCTCTGCCTGAATCAAGAATCGCTTCCCATCCTCTCGAAAAACGTGACAGTTGCAAGCTCCTGATGCGCGAACCCGACGGCCGGCTCTCGGAGCATGTCTTTGCAGAACTTCCTGAGCTCTTGCCTGCTGACTCCGTGCTCGTATATAATAATACGCGTGTGATCAATGCCCGTCTGCGTTTCCGTAAGCCGGGCGGCGCCCGCATAGAGGTGTTCTGTCTCGAACCGGTGTCGCCCAAGGATTACCAGCAGTCATTTTCGGCCCAGGGACGATGCTCGTGGAGCTGTTTCGTGGGAAATTCCAAACGATGGAAGGAGGGCCCTCTGACAATGGAGCTGGCGGTGGGCGGCAAGCCGGTCATGCTTTCGGCCACGCGCCTGAGCAAGGCCGACAGCGGTTCCGTGGTGGAGTTTTCATGGGAGCCGGATGTTGTCACCTTTTCCCAGATCATAGAGGCGGCGGGCGAGATTCCCATTCCGCCATACCTGAACCGGGCCACGGAGCAGACTGACAGCCGTGACTATCAGACGGTCTACTCGCGCATAGAGGGTTCGGTGGCGGCGCCTACCGCCGGCTTGCATTTCACGCCCGAGGTGCTTTCGGCCATAGATTCCCGCGGAATCCGGCGCCGGGAACTGACGCTCCATGTTGGGGCCGGAACGTTCCAGCCGGTAAAATCGGCCACTATAGGAGAGCACGGCATGCACAGCGAGTTCATTTCCGTTGACCGTGACCTGATCGACGAACTTTCACGCTGCGACCGCCGTGTGATAGCCGTAGGCACCACTTCGGTCCGCACTCTTGAGAGTCTGTATCATCTCGGGTGCATGGTGGCCGAGGGGAAAGAGCCTGACGAGGTGCCGCAGTGGTATCCCTACGAGTCCGGCATGCGTATCCCGGTATCGGAATCTTTGAGCCGTCTGCGTGACTGGCTCGACAGCCGCGGAATGACGCGCCTTCATGCCTCCACGCGCATAATCATAGCTCCCGGATATGACTACAGGGTGGTCCGCGGCATGGTGACCAATTTCCATCAGCCGCAATCGACGCTTCTGCTGCTTGTGTCGGCTTTTACCGGCGGTGACTGGCGGCGCATGTATGACTACGCGCTTGCCAACGGCTTCCGTTTTCTCAGTTACGGCGATGCTCAGCTGCTGTTGTGAAACATTGTCGCAAAATGTTCCACGAGTTATTGACATTATGCCCCATTTATGAACATTTAACGCGGTTTTGCCCATCCGGAACTTTGGCATTATATTGAAAATTCATTACTTTGCACTTGAATATAACCGTATTTAATCCTTACTATGGGTAAAATCATAGCTATCGCAAACCAAAAAGGCGGTGTAGGAAAAACCACCACCACCATAAATCTCGGTGCCTCTCTGGCTTCCGAAGGTAAGAAAGTGCTTATCATTGATGCCGACCCTCAGGCCAACGCCACTTCAGGCTACGGCATCAAGCCTGACGATATGTCCTCATCCATCTACGAATGTCTTGTCGACGACTATCCTCTCGCCGGCTCGCAGGTGGCCACTTGCATGAAAGGACTCGACCTGATAGGGTCGCGCATAGACCTCGCGGGCGCCGAACTCGAACTCATCAACCGCCCGGCAAGAGAGAAAGTGATGTCACGCGCTCTCGAAAGTGTCCGCGACCAATATGACTACATACTGATTGACTGTTCTCCCTCGCTCGGCCTCATAACTGTCAATGCCCTGACGGCTGCAGACTCGGTGATCATCCCGGTGCAGGCCGAATATTTCGCGCTCGAAGGCATCACCAAACTCATCAACACCATCCGTATCATAAAGCCGAAGCTGAACCCCGGTCTGGAGATCGAAGGCTTCCTGCTGACCATGTACGACGCCCGTCTGCGTCTGGCCAATCAGATCTATGAAGAGCTGAAAAGCCACTTCGGCGACATGGTGTTCACCACCGTTATTCCGCGCAACATCCGCCTGTCCGAAGCGCCGTCGCACGGATTGCCCGCGCTGCTCTACGACCCCGAGAGCCGCGGAGCCACATCGCACACGGCTCTGGCACGTGAAATAATAGCCAAACACCGCAAGGCCGCGCGCCGCCAGCGTGTGTGAATCCTTTTGAGAACGAAACAGTCACTTCACCACCATCAATCCCATCATCTGACAAATGGCAGCACCACGACGCAACGCTTTAGGACGCGGACTTGACTCGCTTATTTCCATGGACGACGTTCCCGCACGGGGCTCATCGGCCATCAACGAGATACCTCTTTCACAGATCACGGCCAACCCCGACCAGCCCCGCACGAGCTTCGACGAGGACGCTCTGGACGAACTGGCCGCTTCAATCCGCGAACTCGGAATCATACAGCCTCTCTCGCTGCGTAAGGTAGGCCCCGACGCCTACCAGATAATAGCCGGCGAACGGCGTTACCGCGCCGCGTCGAGGGCAGGGTTGCAGACGGTTCCGGCCTACATACGCACGGCCAACGAGGCAGAACTCACGGAGATGGCCCTCATAGAGAACATACAGCGCGAGGACCTCAACGCCATAGAAATAGCCCTGACGTTCAAGAAACTCATCGACCAGTATCAGCTGACTCAGGAGCGTCTCAGCGAGAGAATAGGTAAGAAACGCGCCACCATAGCCAATTTCCTGCGCCTGCTCCGGCTGCCGGCCGAGGTCCAGCTCGGCCTCAGGGACAAACTCGTGGACATGGGACATGCGCGTGCCCTTCTGTCAATCGACGATCCCACCGTGCAGCTCCGCATCTACAACAAGATTGTCAAGGAGGGCCTTTCGGTGCGCAGGGTCGAAGAACTCGCCAAGTCCTACCGCGAGGACAGCGCCCGGTCACGTGACAGCGGACCGAAATCACGGCAGGGGAGTGAGTTCGACATTCTCGGAGAGCATCTTTCGCAGCGTTTCTCCACTCCCGTAACCTTCGCCTGCAACAAGTCCGGCAAAGGAAAAATCACATTTTCGTTTCAGAACGAGAGTGAACTTGAAAGATTAATTACTATCTTTGACAATCTAAAGCCTCACGATAACTGAATGGCTTCGCGCTGAATTTATGTTCGGCGCGAGTTAATTTGTTGAACGTGTGGCGTTTGTAAACATATTTTCGTATCAGTGCAACGTAGTTTGAAAAAATCCGGCCGCTCTATGATTCTGACCTGCAGCATGCTTCTGGCAGTGCTGTTGAGTCCGTTTAACATTTTTTCAGCAAATTTTACGATGCCTGATTCACCGGACGAAATGCCGGTCAGAGCACCCGGACGCCGGCCGCTCCCCGTGCTGCCTGACACCATTCCTCTCGGCAACGAGCCGGCAAGAATTCCGTCGGCCGTGGAGGACGAGTATTTCACCGTCAACGGCGATTCGCTCACGTTTACTCCCGTCGATACCGTGGCCATTGTCAATTCCGGCAACATGAAGCTATTTTCGGACAGCACGCTGACCAATTCGCCCAACCCCAACGCTACGAAAATATTCACCCCCGATCCCATAAGGGCCGTGTGGCTCTCGGCGCTCTGTCCCGGTCTGGGCCAGATCTATAACCGCCGTTACTGGAAACTGCCCATAGTGGTGGGCGGCTTTATGGGACTTGGCTACGGTACGTCGTGGAACAACGGAATGCTCCGCGATTATACCCGTGCCTACAATGATTTTATGGACAATGACCCGTCCACCAATTCCTACATGGACTTCTTCCCGCCCAACACCACGGAGGAAAGTCTGAACAAGTCATGGCTCGAACGGACTCTCAAGAACCGCAAGGACTATTACCGCCGCAACCGTGACCTGTGCATTATATGTATGGTGGGCGTGTATCTTGTGGCGATGGTCGATGCCTACGTCGACGCATCGCTTTCCAATTTTGACATTTCCCCTGATCTTTCCATGCAGGTTGCGCCAGCTCTCATTCAGGATTCCAACAGCCGGTTGCCGGCCCTGGGATTCCAGATGGCGTTCAACTTTTAATTTATAAACATGAGCAACAAGACCATGAGACATTTTATTACATCTGCTCTTCTTGCATTCCCCGCTCTGATGATGCTGGCGGCTCCCGCGCCCGTGCCATCGGTGCTTGACATAAAACATTCGCTCAGGGACGACAATGTGCGTCCGCCCGAAAGTTTCGAGACTCAGGCACGTGTGCTGGAAGAGAATTTCTTCCTCCGCAATTATACCGATGCGAGACCGAACACCAAAGATTACAAGCTGGGCAATGACGAGGAATATACCCGCAAGCTCGCGGCCCTGAATTCCGGAATCGAACTCCCGTACAACCCGGTGGTAGGCCGGCTTATCGACATGTATCTCGGCAAACGCCGTAATCTCGTGTCGAACATGCTTGCACTGCATGACTACTACGGCAGCATATTCGTGGAGGAACTGGAAAAAGAGGGCCTTCCGCTTGAACTCCAGTATCTCCCGGTGATTGAAAGTGCCATAAACCCCAATGCCGTCTCAAGGGCCGGCGCCACCGGTCTGTGGCAGATAATGCCGGCTACGGCCAAGGGCCTCGGCATAGAAGTCAGCTCGCTCGTCGACGAGCGCAGGGATCCGCGCGAGGCTTCGAGGGCCGCGGTGCGTTATCTCAAGCAGCTATATAACATCTACGGAGACTGGTCGCTCGCCATTGCGGCCTACAACTGCGGCCCCGGCAATGTCAACAAGGCCCGTCGCAGAGCCGGCGAAGCCAACTCTGATTTCTGGGAAATCTACAGCTATCTTCTCCCGGAAACCCGCGGTTACGTGCCGGCTTTCATCGCGGCCAACTTTGTGATGAACTATCATGATGACTACGGCATACATCGCCCCGTGGTGAAACGTCCGCTCATAACTGACACCGTCGAGGTGCGCGAGCGGGTTCATTTCAATCAGATAGCCAATGTGCTCAACATTCCTGTCGATGAGATCCGGATGCTCAATCCGCAGTATCGCCGTGATGTGATTCCGGGAAGCCCCACGCATCCCTATCTGCTGACTCTTCCGTCGCAGCAGGTGTTGAGCTACATTTCGAGCCGCGATGACATTCTGGCTTACGAAGCCGAGAAATACACTCCGCGTACCACCGTTGACATAGGTGCTGACCGCCGGAAGAAGGAGGAAGAGGAACAGCAGCAGCCCGAGCTGGCTGAGGCCGAAATCGCAACCGCTGCCGAACGGCCGGCCGTTGAGCCTGTGAACGTTGATGAGGTTGAGCGCAAGATTCATGTGGTGGGCCGTGGCGAGGACCTCGGATCCATAGCCAAGCAGTATGGCGTGAGCGCTACCGATATAAAGCACTGGAACAATCTTCGCCGAGGCAAGGTGCGTGAAGGCGACAAACTGACCATTGAGCAGCGTCACCGCAACACCGTGGCTGTCAGCACCCGCTCGCAGCGTTCGGCCAAAGATGCCGCCGGCAACTCCGACAATGTAAGAGCCACTTCAAACAAGACCGTGGACTATTCCGCCGCCTCGTCACGCAAATCCACTGCAACCACAACTCCTGCCAAGAAGACCTACGATGTGCCGCAGCGCAATTCCGAGAAATATAAGTCAAAGAAGAGCCGCAGCGAACGGACTGCGTCCAGAAAACAGAAAGAAAAGCAGCAGGTCCACGTAGTCAAGAGCGGCGAGAGCCTTGAAAAGATAGCCAAGCGCACGGGCACAACTGTCGACGCTCTGCGTAAGGCCAACGGAATGAAGAAAAACGAAACCATGCTTCAGCCCGGCCAGAAACTTAAGGTACCCGGCAAATCGGCGGTCAAGTCATCCGGTAAGTCAAAGAAAGGCAAATCCTCAGCCTCAAAAAGCAAGACATCCAAGAAGAAAAGAAGACGCTGAAACAATCCGTCAGTCCATTATAACCGCGCCCTTGTCCCGTCCCGGACAGGGGCGCGGTCGGTTGTGGGGCACCCCTTATGCCGTGGTTGGAGAGCCTAATTGTCATAATGTAAGCAAGGTGCTGGATTTTAACTAAAATTAAACATGCATTTTAGGGTAAATCTCAGGTTTTATTCATTATATTTGCAGAAAATCTAATAATGACCATAGAAACATATAAAAACTTATCATAATTAAATATTATGGATATTAATAAAATCATGTCAGCTCTCGAGATGAAGCATCCGGGAGAAAAAGAGTATCTGCAAGCAGTCAGAGAAGTACTGATAAGTGTGGAGGACGTCTATAACCAGCATCCTGAATTTGAGAAAGCCCGCATCGTGGAGCGTATGGTCGAGCCGGACAGAATTTTCACCTTCCGCGTGACCTGGACCGACGACAAGGGTGACGTGCAGACCAACATTGGCTATCGCGTACAGTTCAACAATGCCATTGGCCCGTACAAAGGCGGTATCCGTTTCCATGCTTCGGTCAACCTCTCTATACTCAAATTCCTCGGCTTCGAGCAGACATTCAAAAACGCTCTTACAACCCTGCCCATGGGTGGCGGAAAAGGCGGTTCCGACTTCTCGCCCCGCGGCAAGAGCGATGCCGAAATCATGCGTTTCTGTCAGGCATTCATGCTTGAGCTCTGGAAGAACATAGGCATTGACCGTGACGTACCTGCCGGAGATATAGGCGTGGGCGGACGCGAGGTCGGATACATGTACGGCATGTACAAGAAACTCCGTAACGAGTGTGACGGTTCCATGACCGGCAAGGCTCTTGAATTCGGCGGTTCACGTATCCGTCCCGAGGCAACCGGTTTCGGTGCCCTCTACTTTGTCCAGAGCATGCTTGCCGCCAAGGGCGATGACATAAAAGGCAAGACCGTTGCCATCTCCGGTTTCGGTAACGTTGCATGGGGCGCAGCCCTCAAGGCAACCGAACTCGGAGCCAAGGTTGTTACCATTTCCGGCCCTGACGGCTACGTTTATGATCCCGAAGGAATAGCCGGCGAGAAGATAAGCCACATGCTTTATCTCCGCTCCACTGGCGACGATATAGTGGCTCCTTACGTAGAGCAGTTCCCCGAAGCCACATTCTTCCCCGGCAGAAAACCGTGGGAGCAGAAAGTGGACATCGCTCTGCCGTGCGCCACACAGAACGAGCTCAACGGCGATGATGCCCGCATGCTTGTTGACAACGGCGTGAAGATGGTGGCCGAGGTTTCAAACATGGGATGTACGCCCGAAGCTATCGACACATTCATCAATGCCAGAATAACCTACGCTCCCGGAAAGGCCGTGAATGCCGGCGGTGTTGCCACATCCGGTCTGGAAATGAGCCAGAACGCAATGCACCTGCAGTGGTCATCGGAAGAAGTTGACCAGAAACTCCACGGAATCATGCGTGAAATCCACGAGCAGTGCATCAAGTACGGCACCGAACCTGACGGCTATATCAACTACATGAAGGGCGCCAATATCGCCGGCTTCATGAAAGTTGCCAACGCCATGATGGGACAGGGTGTGATCTGATAACGAGTATCTGTCTGACATAAAGGCGGCCCGGAACAGAATCCCGGACCGCCTTTTTAACACGCATCCTCCGGAATCGTAATGTTTTACCTTAAAACAGGACTCCATGACATCCTGACTGACTCCCTGACCGGACGAACTGCGATAAAAAATGACCGAATCCATTGATATTGTGTCGGGATTGTGTAAATTTGCATGATAAACAATGAAGTGATTCAAGCTGTCTGAATGACATGTCGGCGGTTTCCTTCACTTCCGGTTTTGACACATTGAAATAAGTTTAAATCACTTCAATAACTGATTAAGTCATATCATAACCATGACACTCTTCGAAAAGCTAACCATCAAAGCCAAGGCACAGCCTCAGCGCATAGTGCTTCCGGAAGGAACTGAGTCCCGTACACTGACCGCGGCCAACCGAATTCTCTCTGACGGACTTGCCAGGATAATCCTCATCGGCAATCCCAACGAGATCATGACCATGGCCAAGGAACTGAAACTCGATAATATCTCAAAGGCCACTATTGTGGACCCGGCCGATGAAGCCGTCATTGACAAATATGCGCCTCTTTTCTACGAGCTTCGTAAGAAGAAGGGCATAACCATGGAGGAAGCCCGCCTGATCACCGCCAACAATCTCTATCTGGGATGCCTTATGGTGAAGAACGGCGATGCCGACGGTCAGGTGGCCGGCGCCATGAACACTACCGGCAATGTGCTGCGTGCTGCGTTTCAGGTAATCAAGACCCAGCCCGGAATCGATGTGGTGTCCGGAGCGTTCCTCATGCTCCTGCCCAAGGGCCTTCCGTTCGGAACCGACGGTCTGATGGTGTTTGCCGATTGTGCCGTGGTACCCGATCCCGATTCCCGTCAGCTCGCGCAGATAGCCGTTTCCGCGGCCCAGACTGCCCGTGACATAGCCGGAATAGAACCGCGTGTGGCAATGCTGAGCTTCTCCACCAAAGGCAGCGCGCGTCACGAGCGTGTCGACAAAGTCATCAAGGCTGTGGAAATAGCCAAGGAGATGAGCCCCGGCCTCATTATTGACGGCGAACTGCAGGCCGATGCCGCCATAGTTCCCGGAGTGGCCCACACAAAATGCCCGCAGAGTCCTTTGAGCGGCCGTGCCAATGTGCTCGTGTTCCCGTCGCTTGAAGTGGGCAACATCGCCTACAAACTTGTGCAGCGTCTCGGCAACGTGCAGGCGGTAGGTCCCGTGCTTCAGGGTCTCGCGGCTCCTGTCAATGACCTCTCGCGCGGATGCTTCCCCGAGGACATCTACAAAACCATCATAATGACATGCAATCAGGCCATAGGTCTCAAGGAAAACGCCTGACATCAATTATTCACCACACAAACAGAACCGTAAAAATATGAAAATACTTGTGCTTAACTGCGGCAGCAGTTCCGTTAAATACAAACTCATAGACACTGATACCGACAAGACCATGGCCGAAGGCGGCGTGGAGAAAATCGGTCTCGCCGACGGATTCCTGAAATTCAAAATGGCCGACGGCTCGAAACAGATCCGCGAACTCGGTCTCATCAACCACGAACAGGCCGTGAAAGCCATCCTCGAGAATCTGACGGACCCCGAAGTGGGATGCATCAAGTCGTTCAGCGAAATCGACGCCGTTGGCCATCGCGTGGTTCATGGCGGAGAGAAATTCGCTTCGAGCGTCCTGATTACCGACGAGGTGATTCAGGAGGTCAAGGAATGCTACGACCTCGCCCCGCTGCACAACCCCGCCAACATCACCGGCATCGAGGCAATCACCGCTCTCATGCCTGACGTGCCTCAGGTTGGAGTGTTCGACACCGCTTTCCATCAGACCATGCCCGCACGCAGCTTCATGTATGCTCTTCCCTACAAGTATTACACCGAGGACGGAGTGCGTCGCTACGGATTCCACGGAACCAGCCACCGTTATGTGAGCCAGCGTGCGGCCGAAATCCTCGGCAAACCCCTCGAATCGCTGAAAATGGTAACCTGCCATATCGGCAACGGAGGTTCTATTACCGCTGTTGACGGCGGACGCAGCGTAGACACATCCATGGGCCTGACTCCTACCGAAGGCCTCATGATGGGCACACGCACGGGCGATCTCGATCCCGGAGCAATCACATTCCTCATGTCGCGCCACGGAATGTCGGCTGCCGACATCCAGAAGCTCATCAACAAGGAGAGCGGCGTGGCCGGCGTATCCGGTATCAGCAATGACATGCGCGAAATAGAGGCTGCCGTTAACAACGGCGACGAGCGTGCCAAACTCGCCCTTGACATGTATGAGCTCCGCATCATCAAATACATTGGCGCATACGCTGCCGAAATGGGCGGTCTTGACGTGATTGTATTCACCGGCGGCGTAGGTGAGAACCAGACCGGAGTGCGCCTGAATGTTTGCGAATCCCTGCGCTTCATGGGCGTTGAGATAGATGCCGACCTGAATGCCCGCACACGCGGTACCGAGACCGTAATCTCGTCTCCGGAATCGAAAGTAAAGGTTCTCGTGGTTCCCACTGACGAGGAACTCATGATTGCCCGCGACACACAGAACATAGTTTCAAACCTAAAATAATTCAGTCAATGGATAAAATCAAAGCCGCCGTAGTAGGCTACGGAAATATCGGCCATTTCGTTGTTGAGGCGCTTCAGGCTGCCCCTGACTTCGAGATTGCCGGAGTGGTCCGCCGTTCTCTCGGCGAAACCCCCGCGGAACTTGCCCGCATTCCCGTTGTGACCGACATAAAAAAACTCGGCAAAGTGGATGTGGCGATACTCTGCACCCCAACACGTGAAGTTGAGAAATATGCCGTGGAATTTCTGGCAATGGGTATCAATACGGTCGATTCGTTCGACATCCATACCTCTATCGTCGATCTCCGCCGTTCGCTCGATAAGGTGGCCAAGGCCCACGGCACTGTTGCCGTGATTTCGGCCGGATGGGATCCCGGAAGCGATTCCGTGGTGCGCGCGCTGATGCAGGCTGCCGCCCCCAAAGGTCTCACATATACCAACTTCGGCCCCGGTATGAGTATGGGCCACACCGTATGCGTCAAGTCAAAGCCGGGCGTCAAGAACGCGCTGTCAATGACCATACCTCTTGGCACTGGCATACATCGCCGAATGGTTTATGTGGAACTCGAGGATGGCGCCAGCCTTGAAGAAGTGGCTGCTGCAGTCAAGGCCGACCCGTATTTCGCCTCTGACGAGACCCACGTAATGGCCGTTGCTTCGGTCGACGAAGTCAAGGACATGGGCCACGGGGTCAACATGGTCAGAAAAGGCGTAAGCGGAAAGACACAGAACCAGCTGTTTGAGTTCGACATGAAAATCAACAATCCCGCTCTCACGGCCCAGATTCTTGTGGACGTGGCTCGCGCATCCATGAAGCAGGCCCCCGGAGCCTACACTATGATTGAGATTCCCGTGATTGACCTCCTTCCGGGCGACCGCGAGGAAAACATCCGCCATCTCGTCTGAAATATCCTTCCTGTCATAAAATAATCAGCCGGATTCCTCGCGGAGTCCGGCTGACTGCTTTAATTTTATCTTTGATATTCCTAAATCACTAATTTCTTGTTTTAGTTCTGCGCCAGGCTTGAGTTGGCTGCGAGACTCGTTCCGAGAATTCGGCGCGCTCCTACGAAGTTGCGCTCGTAGTAGCCGTTGTCGGGAAATTTCTGGTATGTCACGCGGCCTTTGCCTGACGAAGCGTGGATGAACGTGCATGATCCGTCGCCGTTGACCTCCGTCACCATAGCCACATGGCCCACATTGCCTCTGCCGCTGCTGCGGGAGCTGAAGAAGAGCAGGTCGCCGGGCTGAAGAGAGCCCAGGCTGACTTTCTGGCCCTGAAGGAACTGCTGGCGCGAGGTGCGGTTGAGCGAGATGCCGAAATTGCGGTAAACGTAACCTACGAATCCCGAGCAGTCAAATGCCTTGGGACCGGTGGCTCCGAGAATGTAGCGCGTTCCAATGAAGCGTGATGCATAGTTTATCAGGCTGCTTGCCTGAGTTTCGGGCTCGTCGGCGTCCTCAGTAAGAATCTCGGGCATTACCGCAAACGGAGACTGGCGGCGTGCAAGCTCGGTTGACATGGTGACAAATGAGCTGGACGCATTTTCGGAAGATACTGATGTCTCTTCGCGGGCTATCGTGAGATGCTGTTTGGGGAGTGATTTCGATGATATTGTCAAAGGTGACAGGATGCCACAGAATATGGCCGTAATTACTATATTATGCAGTGTCATTTTCTTGATTTGAATTATTAAAAACTATTGATTGGCTTATCGCGCCGTTTTTAATAGACAATGCAAAATTACGAAAAAATCAGGAGGGCTGCAAATTGTAAAGTGTTGATAGATGATGGTTTGACGTTTTTAAACGTTTGGGGTATGTCTGAAACGTTTATTAGCATTCACCACTAAGTGTTAAAATTTATGCCGAAATAAGCCCTGAGAGATACAATAATTAACCCGTGTTAACAAATACGTTTCAACCGTAAATTATTCCTGCACATGTCCATGCGGCAGTGTGCATAATTGTTACAAACGTAAATAGGAGATTCCTGCCGGGATATAACTTTTATTAACAGACGCTCAGAAGCGGAGAACCATTTCCAGAACGAGTTTGTCGCCCATCTCCGGAGTTACATGCACGCCTGAGTGGTAGAAGTACTTCTCGTAGTTGGCACGGATGTCAAGGAACATGGAGGCGGAACGGATGTAGCTTATTGTGGCACCCGCGGTGATGCGGTTTCTGGCGGGATTATCCATGATCAGACGGTGGTCTTTGTCATCATATCCCGAACTGTGGGCTGTTATTCCGTCAAATCGTCCCTGAAACGAGAGACGGTTGAAGATACCGGCCTTTATGGGCATACGATAGTCGGCGTATGCGTTCCAGGCGTGGCTGTCCTTGGTGTCGCGGTTGGCATAATGCGTGTTCACGTACTCGGCTTCCACGTACCAGCGTCCCTGGCTCCACGTTATTGCGGCATCAAGGCAATTCATCCTTGACGAATCGGGTGAAATGCTTGCGAATCCGGCCGAAAGCTTGACCCGGTCAATGGTTGCCACGGCTTTGGAGGCAAAGGCCACGGTGTTGTTCCATGGAGTATGGTCGCCAATTTTCGATGGGTTGAAAGCGCCGGCCTGCAAGGTAATCGGCGCCTTGGGCAGGGTATAGGACAGCTGCGCGCCCACGGCGCGGTGGTTGAACACCTGTTTGCCGATGAATGAGCGGCTGGCGAACAGGTAGGTGTGCGGGCCGCGGAACGGGTCAACTCCGAAGGGCATCCTGAATTGTCCGGCCTGAAATTTCAGCCCTTTGGAAAGGCCTACCCTTATCCATCCGTCAAGAAATTTCATTGAGCCTCTGTCACAGATGTCGACCTGGGCATAATAGTTGATGGATGGAGAGATTGCTCCGTCAAGACTCACTCTGGCATTGCGCAGCTGGAAACGGTAGGCATTGTCGACGGTTGACAGTTCCATGCGTGGACGCAAGGTTCCGTGGGCGTTAGGTACGTAGGAAATGGAGTCTCCTGTTACCGCCGACGAAACGGTTATGGCTGACAACGAGATGGCTGTGACGAGAAATTTCTTGAAATTAAGCATAATGACCGGTTTGTATGATGGCTCTTGTATCTTTTGCAAAATTAGCAATAAAATACGAAAGCGCGAAATGGCGCGGGTGTCTACAGTTCGAGTTCCTTACGCAGGAACGGAGCGGTGGGGGAGTTCCCTCTGGCTATTTCCTCCGGAGTTCCCGCGGCAAGTATCCGGCCGCCGTTCTCTCCGCCTTCCGGTCCCATGTCAATCACATAATCGGCGCTTTTCACCACATCGAGGTTGTGCTCAATGATGAGTACGGTGTTGCCCTTGTCAGCCAGCCGGTTGAAAACGCCAAGCAGAACCCTGATGTCCTCGAAGTGAAGTCCCGTGGTCGGTTCGTCAAGAATGAAAAGAGTGCGTCCCGTGTCGCGTTTGGCAAGCTCCGTGGCCAGTTTTACGCGCTGGTTCTCGCCTCCCGACAGGGTGCTCGACGGCTGTCCGAGCTTGATGTATCCGAGTCCTATGTCCTGAAGTACCTTTATCTTTTTCAGTATGGAGGGTATGCCGGCAAAGAACTCCACCGCCTGGTTTATGGTCATGTCAAGCACGTCGGCTATGGATTTACCCTTGTATCTCACCTCGAGAGTCTCCCTGTTATAGCGTTTGCCATGACACGTTTCGCACGGCACAAGCACATCCGGCAGAAAGTTCATCTCTATGGTGCGGTAGCCGTTGCCGCCGCATGTCTCGCATCGGCCTCCCTTGACGTTGAATGAGAAACGCCCCGGTTTGTAACCTCGTATTTTCGCTTCCGGAAGGCTCACGAACAGGTTGCGTATGTCGGTGAACACTCCCGTGTAGGTGGCGGGGTTTGAGCGCGGCGAACGTCCGAGCGGCGACTGGTCAACGGTTACGACCTTGTCGATATTCTCTATTCCGATGATTTCTTTGTAAGGGAGGGGTGCCTGATGCGAACGGTAGAAATGCTGTGACAGTATCGGCTGCAGGGTCTGGTTCACCAGCGTGGATTTGCCTGATCCGCTGACTCCGGCAATGGATATTATGGTGCCGAGGGGCAGATCGAGGTCCACATTCTTCAGATTGTGGCCCGAGGCCCCTTTCAGGACAAGATGATGTCCGTTGCCCTTGCGGCGCGTTGCCGGAACCTCTATCTGTCGCTTGCCGGAAAGGAAATCGGCGGTGAGGGTGCCTGATTCGAGCATTTCGGCGGGAGTGCCCTGAAACACCACTTTACCCCCCTTGCGTCCTGCGAGCGGGCCTATGTCCACCACATAATCGGCTTCGAGCATCATGTCCTTGTCATGCTCCACCACTATGATGGAATTCTGGGCGTCACGCAGTTTCTTGAGCGAGGCTATCAGCCTGTCATTGTCGCGCTGGTGCAGTCCTATCGAGGGCTCGTCGAGAATATACAGCACGTTGACCAGCTCCGAGCCTATCTGTGTGGCCAGTCTTATGCGCTGGCTCTCGCCCCCGCTGAGTGTGGCCGATGCCCGGTCAAGCGAAAGGTATTCGAGTCCCACGTCGACCAGAAAGCCGAGACGCGAGCGGATTTCCTTCAGTATCTCGCGGGCTATCGTGGCCTGTTGCGGGGAGAGACGCTGTTCAACCGTGCACGACCATTCATAGAGCTTCTTTATGTCCATGGAGGCGAGCGACGAAATGTCATGGCCGTCGACAAAGAAATGCAGCGCCTCGCGGTTCAGGCGCTTGCCCCCGCATTCCGGACAGACGGTCCGCGAGAAAAATTGTCCGCCCCATTTGCGTGCCGAGGCTCCGGCATCGTCGTCGAGCTGCATTTCCAGGTATTTGGCCAGACCTTCGTATGAGAACGAGTAGCGGGCAAGCATCGAGCCTCCGTCAAGTTCAAGGCGCTCGGTCGTGCCGTTGACTATGTCGCTAACGGCTTCTTCCGGCAGTTCTCCTACCGGTGTCTTGAGCGTGCATCCGTATTTTTTGCATATCGCCTCAATCTGGCGGAATATCATGGAGTCATGATAGCGACCGAGCGGAGCTATGCCGCCGGCGTGTATCGAGACCTTTTCATCGGGAAATATCTTGGCGCGGTCAACGGTGTTGACATATCCCAGACCTTTGCATGTGGGGCAGTAGCCCTGCGGGGAATTGAACGAGAAGTTGTGCGGGGCCGGCTCGCGGTATGAAAGACCGGTGGTGGGGTCCATGAGCTGTTGGGAGAACTGGTAGGTACGGTCCTCGTCAACGTCATAGACCATCATCTGCTTGTCGCCCTGCCTGAGGGCTTCGGTTATGGTGTCGCGTAATCTGGTCTCGTCCTTGCCGCTCACTTTTAGCCTGTCAATCACCGCCTCTATGGAGTGGTTCTTGTAGCGGTCGAGCTTCATGCCCGGGGTGATTTCACGCAGATGGCCGTCGACCCTCACTGTAAGATAGCCTTTCTTGCGTATGGATTCGAATAGGTCCTTGTAATGTCCCTTGCGGTTCTTGACAAGAGGCGCGAGTATGTACACCTTGTGGTTCTCGAATCGCTCGAGAATCAGGCTTATGATGCGCTCTTCGGTGTATTTCACCATCGGTTCCCCCGACAGGTAGCTTATGGCCTGACCGATGCGTGCGTAAAGCAGACGCAGAAAGTCATATATCTCGGTGGTGGTGCCTATGGTGCTTCGCGGATTGCGGTTCACTGTTTTCTGCTCAATGGAGATTACCGGGCTGAGGCCTGTGATTTTGTCCACGTCAGGCCGCTCCATGTTGCCGAGCATGTTGCGCGCGTAGGATGAGAAAGTCTCTATGTAGCGGCGCTGGCCTTCGGCATAGATGGTGTCGAAAGCCAGTGATGATTTTCCGGAGCCTGACAGGCCGGTGATCACTGTCAGCGTGTTGTGGGGTATGCTGACATCTATGTTTTTGAGATTGTTGACACGGGCGCCATAGACATTGAGCCAGTCAATGGTGTCTCCCTGTAAGGTCTGGTCCGCTGATTGAATATTCTGTTCGTCTGTAGGCTTATGCGTCATTTGTTGACCCATTTCTTGTTGTAGGTTTTGTTCTTGATGGTTGAGCGCCGGAGTGATTTTTCCTTCGGGATTTTCACAATGTAGGTCTTCCCGCTCTTGTTGGGAAGGGATTTGGCGCGTATCCACGGGTTATGGTCGCGGAGAGTCATGTAGTTGGTGCCATGTTCGGTTGCCCATGTGGGCCAGTCTGCTACAGGGGTGTTGACCTCGTAGGTGTCATATTCCAGTGGCTGGTAAAGCTGGTCGGCCGATATGATGAAACCGTAGTCTATGGGGTTCTCCATTATCATCTTCATGGCAAGCAGGCGGAACATGTAACGTGATGTCTCGTCGGCAAGCCACAGGTCGTAGGCCGTGGGCACCTGCTGCGACGACAGCTCCGACGATATTCGTCCCTGACCTCCGTTATAGGATGCGGCGGCCGATTCCCAGTTGCCGTATTTTCTGTAGGCGTTCTTCAGATAGCGGCATGCGGCGCGGGTGGATTTCTCGGCGTCATAGCGCTCGTCGACATATTCGTTGACCTCCAGACCGTATTCCTTGCCTGTGGCCGGCATGAACTGCCAGAAACCGGCGGCTTTGGCCGGAGAAAGAGCGCGTGGATTCAGCGAACTCTCTATGCATGCCAGATACAGAAGGTCCTCCGGCACTCCCTCGCTTTTGAGAATGGGGGCCATCACCGGGAAATAGCGGTTGGCACGCTTTATGGTGAGCAGCGTGTTGCCGTGAGTGTAGGACATGCCCGTCAGTTCGCGGTCAAGCCGCTCGAACATGTCTATGCGGTCAAGGTCCACCTTCTGGTCCGCGAATTTCATGGATTTGGGAACCTTGGGGTTCCTGACTGCTGCCAGAGGCGTCGGATGGGATGCTATGGCAGGAACCGAGACGCAGGCCATGAGCGCTGCCGAGAGTATTATTGAAGGAATAAGTCTGTTCATTGTCTGAAATAGGTTTGATGGAAGTGATTTTTAACGTGTCGGGACAGGTCTGGATCACTTCACGGGTTTCACTCTTCGGGTTTTGACGTTGAGCCTCCGGATTTTTCTCCCTTGAAGCCCACGATGTTGATGTCGCCGCTGAGTTTATAGCTCTTGTTGTCTGATCCGGTGGCCTTTATGACATAATAATAGACTCCCGGAGGCACAAGTTTTCCCTTGTACCGTCCGTCCCAGCCTTTTGACGGATCATGGAACTCGACCATTTTCTGGCCCCAGCGGTTGAATATATAACACTCGAATGAGATAATGGATTTGTAGCTCACGCGCCATTCGTCGTTGACCCCCTCCGTGGCTCCGGGCGAAAATGCGTTGGGACATGCCAGATAGGACTCGCCGATATATATCGCTATGGGGTCGCTCTGATACTCGCAGGTGGCATTGTCATTGGCGGCTACGAAGCGTGCGTAGGTTGTGCCCATCTCGGTGAACGTGCGAGTCAGAGTCAGCTCCGGAGTGCGCATCGTTATGTCGTAGAAATCCTGGTCACGGGAGAACTGCCACTCGTGGAAAACAGCCGCATCGGTCACCACAGCCTCGAATGTGACGTCAAGCGGGGCCGAACCGCCGAGACCGTCGGTCTCCACGGGAAGTCTGTTGGCCGCGTCCTCTCCGTCGGTCTGTGTCGTGCGTATCTCCGCGGCTACGGTCGTGGCTCTGTACAGACCGGAACTGATTTCCTGCTCGTCGCCCCACAGCCGCTGGAATCTGTCGCCTGACAGGGTGAAATATGTATCGCACAGCGGTGCGTCGATGCTGATTGTCGACGAAATGGAGGCAAGCCGCTCGGTTGTGTTGCTGCTCGTGTATTCGAAACTGTCCTGATTGAACGTGAGCGTTATGAACTCAAGCTCTATGTCGCGGCTCAGTGTCCATGACCTTGCGTTGATGCCATGATAGATTATCGCCTCGGCATTGCCCCGGAAGTCAAGGCTCGCTCTCCCGCAGTCCTGCTCGGCGCTTACGGTTATGGACTCCGGCACGAACCGGTGTTGCGAATAGTCCACCACCCAGTAATAGACCGTGCGACCCTGTTCCGAGAACGCATAGCCGGTATCGCCTTTCAGTCCGCTGACAGTCACCTCGTTGCCGGAGCGGGAGATGCTGCTTTCCGGAACCGGCTCGGCGTATGCGGCTCCGCGCGCCCCCCATTCCGTCACCGTGACCGATGAGGCCGGCGATGAGGCCGAATAGGTGGCGGCGACACCGTCAAGTGTCTCGGCCACATAGATTTCCTCCAGACCTGTCGCAGCTTCGCATTTCTGGCTCCAGACCTGATTCGTGTTACCGGAGAATCTGAGCGAAGATGCCTCTGCGGCGATTATCGAAAGAATATATATTAATATGGTGATAGAAATCTGTCTCATGCTAAAAATAATAACGCATTCCCCCCTCACAATATTGCCCGCCCCTCCCACCCATTCTCCACCATCAGTCTATGTGGGTTAATTATAATTAAATCGGGGGTGCGGGATTGTTGCCGAGGTGTGGGGCTAACTTTATGGCCGGAAAAAATGATCCAACACGTATGGCCGCTTTTCAACTATATCTGATTGACACCACAACGGTGCTTCCGTTGCAGTATGCCGACGCGGGAATCAGAGCAGGATTCCCCAGCCCGGCACAGGATTACATATCGGAATCGATAGATCTGAACAAGGAACTTATCGAACATCCGGCGTCGACGTTCTATGCGAAGGTCGTGGGTGATTCCATGTCGGGCGAAGGGATTGTAGAGGGTGATATTCTTGTGATAGACAAGTCCGTAGAGCCTGAACACGGTGATCTCGCAGTGTGTTGCCTTGACGGTGAGTTCACTCTGAAGCGGCTCAATTTCGTGTCGCCCGACCGTCTGTATCTGATGCCGTCAAACCGTAAATACAAACCGATAGAGGTGACGACCGACAGCGGTTTTATGGTCTGGGGAGTGGTGTTGTACACAATAAAAGCAAACCGGCGCAGAAGATTCGGTACGGAACTATGGTAGGACTTATAGACTGTGATAATTTTTTCTGCTCCTGTGAGCGCGTGTTCCGCCCCGACCTCGCCGGCAAGCCGATAGTAGTGCTGAGTAACAACGACGGATGTGTCGTGGCGCGCTCAAAGGAGGTCAAGGCTATGGGCATAAGGGACTGTATGCCCTATTATCAGTTGTTGGAACAATACCCCGATTCCGGAATTGTAGCTTTTTCATCCAATTACACGCTGTATGGCGACATGTCGTCGCGTATAATGGCAATTCTGCGTGAATCGGTGCCTGAGGTCATACAGTATTCAATCGACGAGGCTTTTCTTGATCTGCGGGGCATGGAGCATCTGGATTTGAAAAAATGGGGCGAGGAACTGTGCGTGAAAGTGCAGAAATGCACCGGTATGCCGGTAAGCCTTGGAATTGCGCCCACAAAGACCCTTGCCAAGATGGCGAGCCGGTACGCAAAGAAATATCCCGCTTACCGTAAATGCTGCGTAATAGGCAATGACGAACAGAGGGAGAAAGCGTTGAAACTTTTTCCGGTAGGCGATGTGTGGGGCATAGGCCGGCGCATCACCCGGACTCTTGAATATTTCGGCATCAATACCGCATACGATTTCACGCAGCGGTCAAGAAGCTGGATACGCTCCAGGTTCCATGTGACCGGCGAACGGACTTGGGCTGAATTGCGCGGAGAGAGTGTGATTGACGTCGACGGACTTGACGGCGTGGAGAAGAAAACAATAGTCACGAGCCGGAGTTTCCCCGGGATGCTGACCGATATTGCCGATGTGCGCAGCCATGTGGCCAACTATGCCGCGCGGTGTGCATTGAAACTGCGGAAGCAGAAATCCGTATGCTCCCTTGTGACCGTGTTCATACAGTCAAACCATTTCCGCGAGGATCTGGAGCAGTATGACGGCAGCGCGTCCTATTCCTTTATGACGGCCACCAACACCACTACGGAGATTGTCGACGTGGCTATCCGGATACTCGACGTCATATTCCGCAAGGGCATACACTATAAACGTGCCGGGATAATGGTTTCGGGCATATCCTCCGCCAATGCGGTTCAGCCTGATCTTTTCACTTTCAATCCGGAACGGCGTAAGAAATATCAGGATATTTCAGCGGCTGTCGATGTCATAAACCGGCGTAACGGGGCTGATACGGTAGTCCTCGGCTCGCAGCAATATCGGGAGAAGGCGGAGGATGGCAAAAGCATCCGGTTTGTCAACGCCATACGCCGGGCCATGAAATCACCTGACTATTCCACACGCCTTGGCGCTTTTCAGGTCCGGTAGCTACCGGCATCATATATATTTAACGTGAGTTCGATATAAGACTTCGATAATTCAATATTAAAACAATCAGCCATTTAGCATAAGACTAAGTGGCTGATTTTCTTGGTATTCTTGCAGAAATTTCGTAAATTTATAGTGTCTAATTACAAGATTTACAAGAATTTGAGCTATGATTACCGAGAACAAAATTACTGAAATGATTCGCTATCGAGATTCGCAAAATGTTGAAACTAAAATCCAAAATGATTTAGACGATATTTAAGGGGTAAGCGTCTGTCAATTACTCATGGAGATTGAAGCGTATTTAATAATTTTATCGTTGTACCCCTGACCTATATCAATCTTCCAATCATACCGACCTTCTGCGACATCGTCAACCTCATTGAGTGTGTGGCGATGTTTTCTACTGAACCGTTATATCTTTACAGACCTCTTACTAAAAGGGTTTTATAAAAAATATCGCGCAAGCGATCTCTTCGATGCTTGCGCGAGTTTGTGATTGATGGTTTCTTAATTACTATTATCGCTGATTTTGATTGGTAAAGATTGTTGTATACTTTTAGAGAGGGGTCTATTATCTAAACGAGAATCTTTATTCGTCTGCAAAGATATAGTGCCCCTGTCACGATGGTGTGACTTGCATGTTACAATCACGCAACAAATCGTTACAATCCACCGAATTTAGCATTTTTTAACTAAATTAGTGTGTTTTCTTCAGCGTGAACAGGAATTCGAGACCTCCGCCGCGGTGGTTGAACACCGACATGGCGCCTCCGAGAGTCTCTATGGTGTTCTTGACAATGGGCAGTCCGAGTCCGGTTCCGCCCGATTTGCGCGAGCGGCCCGAATCTATTCGGTAGAAGCGTTCGAACAGGTGGGGGAGATGTTCCTCGCCCACGCCGCGGCCGTTGTCCCAGAATGAGAAGGTGTAGAATTCTTCGGATTCCGCGATGAGCTGCATGTTCATTTCCGTGCCGTGGGAGTGTATCACGGCGTTTCTGATCAGGTTGGTTATGCAGCTTGTCAGCAGATTGGCATTGGCAATCACGGTGCATTCGAGCGGTATGTCGAAGTTGAATGTCATTGAGCCGAGGTTGCCTGCCTGATTCATGTCGTTATGAATGGAGTAGAGGAGGTCATGGATGTTGACTTCCGTCATTATCACCTTGCCGGAGCCGTTTTCAAGACGTGCCATAGTGGTCACGTCGTCAAGCAGTGCGCAGAGACGTTCCACATTGTCAAGGGCGCGCTTGAGGAAATACTGCTGAGTGGAGGCGTCCATGTCTTTCGAGATGAGCACCGTTTCAATGTAGCCGCGTATCACGCCGACGGGTGTCTTGAGCTCGTGGGTTATATTGTTGGTGAGCTGATGCTGCATGCGCCCTTTCTCTTTTATGGCGTGCAGTGCCACTGCATGTTCCTTTTCGCTGCGTTTGTTGGCCTCTACGCGTGAGCGGTAGAGCTTGATAATGTCGCGGGATATGTCGCCCAGCTCGTCATGGCCCAGGCGTGTCTCGTCAAACTCAAACTCCGGGTTGTTGGCGCTCTTGGCAAATTCACGGAGCACTTTAATGTTGTTGACAATGAAGCCTGACGACAGATAGGCCAGCAACGTGACGGCTATCAGCGATATGATCAGGATGATGGTGAGCAGGGTGTCGTTGCTCTGGATGGCATCGGTTATCGAGACAGTCCACGGCATGGCAGTGTGGATGGCCAGATTGCCGTCATTGCTTTTTGACATTTTATAGAAGTAGACCTTCCGCTCTGCGTTCGTTGAAATGCCGCCCGACGTGTTAGCTATGGCGTTGGCTATGTCATCGGGGGTCTTGAACGGACGGCCTACGCTGTAGAGCAACTGTCCCTGACCGTTGTAGGCCGAGATTTTTATGTCGTCGAAATACGAATTGTCAAAATAGTCCTGAATGAACTGGATGAACGGTTTGATGTCAGAGCCTTGTTCATAAGCGGCTATGATTCTGGTGTTGATGAAGTTGAGCTGACGGTCTATAAGATCCTTGCGGAGATCGTTCTCCCTATGGTACTGGAACACTACCAGCAGCCCCACTACGATCCACATGCCTATTACAAGTGGAAGGAATATGCGCCAGCGTATGCTAAATTTTCTCTTTGAACCCATAACCGAAACCAAGACGGGTCACTATATTGTTGCCATATTCGCCAATTTTCTTGCGTAACCGGGCTATATTGGTATCAATGGTACGGATGGTGATGATTACTTTGCTGTCCCAGATTTTTTCTATCAGTTCTTCGCGCGAATAGATTCTGTTGCGGTGGGTGAGGAAGAAAAGAAGGATGTCATATTCGGTTCTGGTGAGGTTCAGTTCCTCGCCGTCGAGAGTTCCGATTTTCTCGTTGCAGTCTATTGACAGGCCCTTGAACGAGATAATGTCGGAGGTGGGTTTGTCGCTGGCTGCAGCCGTTGCTGCTATGTGCCGGAGGTTGTTGGCCGGATTGCTTCTGCGGAGCACTGCCTGGACTCTGGCGAGCACAACACCTATTTCAAATGGCTTGGTGATATAGTCATCGGCTCCTATGTTGAGGCCCATCACCGTGTCGTCGACTCCGTTGAGGGCCGAGCAGAACATTATGGGTATGGGTTCGGTTTCCGGATTGCTGCGGACCCGCTTGGCGAAGTCATAGCCGCTGAGGGTCTCCATCATGATGTCAACAATCATGAGCTGATAGACTGTGAGGTCTTTTTCAAGCGCTTCTTCGGCGCTGTAGGCACAGTCAACATCGTAGCCCGCTTTCTCGAGGTTGTACTTAAGAATCTCGCACAAAGCCTCTTCGTCATCAATGACTAATATTTTGGCGTTCATTATTCTAACGGTAGTTTTTTCTGGTTTATACTCTGATATGGCCGCATCCCTGATTGAAATGTGACTGAAGGTGGTAATTCCACGGTGTAAAGATACAAAAGCAAAGGCAAAAAGTCCTGTTAAAACATGTTAAATGTGCGTATGCGGCAAACCTTCCGTATGCTGACGCGTTTATATGGTATAATTACTATTTGCACTGTGTTTTTTTCATGGTATTAGATTTAAGGTTAAAGAATTCCCGGCTGTCGTGAGACAGCCGATTTTCTTGTCGGCCTGTTTCGCCCCGTTTAGCGTTCCGCGGCAGCCCTTCCGGAGCGGTCATAAGTTAATTGACATTGTTAATTTGCAGAAAAAGGCACAAAGTAATTGTCAGTTAACAAAATTATAACTATTTTTACCTCCGATAAGTATCGGCTTCAATGAGCCGATGCGTTTTCATCACTGTAATAACAACCATAATATTATTGACAATGGAATCCCATGAAAAGGTTAATCCAGCTGAACAACAAGCGGTTGACCAACTCTTGACCACCGACGCCACTAATGAAGTTGCCGAGGCGGCTGCTATGTATGCTACCGATGAATCATCAAAACCGGAACAGGAAGAAATGTCTGTTGAAGTTGCCGGAGAAGAAGAAGTTGCGGATGTTTCGCCCGCCATCACCATTCCTGACATCATCAAAAGACTGAACGAACTTGCTGCCGGCGACGGATCGGCTATAACTCCCGATGAAATAGGGAAACTCAAGCAGCAATTCTATAACCTTGTCAATGAGACTATGGCTGAACAGCGTGATGAGTTTGTAGCTGCCGGAAACGATGCCGAGGCTTTCACCCCGATTCCTGTGGAGGAAGAGCAGACCTTCAAAGAGCTGATGAACAGGCTCAAGGAGCTCCGCAACCAGTACAGGGCGCGTGTCGAAGCCGAGCAGGCAAGAAATCTCGAACGCAAGCGCGAGATAATCGCCGAAATCAACACCATGGCCGATGACACCGACAATGTCAACCGTCATTATCCCAGAGCCAAGGAACTCCAGACCGAGTTCAAGGAAACGGGCGAGGTGCCCCAGCAGGACAACACCCAGATATGGAAAGCGTTTCAGGATGCCGTGGAGCATTTCTACGACCAGTGGAAAGTCAACAAGGAGCTCCGCGACTACGATTTCAAGAAAAATCTTTCAGAAAAGCAGCTCCTTATCGACGAGGCAAAGGCTCTGACGCAGGAGGCCGATGTGGTAACGGCATTCCGCCGTCTGCAGGAACTTCATGAGAAATGGAGAGGAATAGGCCCCGTGGCAAAGGATCTGCGCGAAGAAATCTGGACAAGCTTCAAGGATGCTTCAGCGGAAATCAACAAACGCTATCAGGCATTCTTTGAAGAGCGCAAGCAGCGCGAACAGGTCAACGAGGCTGCCAAGACGGCACTGTGTGACCGCATCGAGGCTATAGATATTGCCCAGCTGTCTACATATTCGGCCTGGAATCAGGCCACCGAGACAATTCTGGAAGCCCAGAAGGAATGGAAAACTCTCGGCTATGCGTCGCGTAAAGCCAACAATCAGCTTTTCAGTCGTTTCCGCGCATGCTGCGATGCTTTCTTCGCGGCCAAGGGCGAGTTCTTCCGTTCAATGAAGAGCAGCATGGCCGACAATCTGGCCGCCAAGACACGCCTTTGCGAACAAGCCGAAGCTCTTGTCGACAGCACTGACTGGCGCAAGACAACAGATACCCTCGTGGCCCTCCAGAAGCAGTGGAAGGATATCGGAGCCGTTTCAAAGAAACACAGCGATGCCATCTGGCAGCGCTTCATGACGGCCTGCAACACATTCTTTGATCGCAAGAAGCATGCCACAACCGACGTGCGCCGCACAGAGCAGGCCAATCTCAAGGCAAAGAAAGCCATCATTGCCGAACTCAACGCTCTCAACACCGAGGACACCGACCGTGCGGAAGCCATTGCCAGAATCAATGACCTGCGCGCCCGCTGGCAGGAAACCGGCCATGTGCCTTTCCGTGAAAAGGACAAGATTCATGACACATACCGCGAGGTGGTGCGCCAGCTCTTTGACCGCTACGACATCCATGAAAAGAGGGCCAGAATGGATTCCTTCCAGAATTCAATCGATTCCATCTCCGATGACAAGGCCAAGCTCCTGCGCGAGCGCGACCGCCTCATGCGTGCCTACGAGGGCCGTAAATCGGAACTGGCCACCTATGAGAACAATCTGTCATTCCTCAGCGCACGTTCAAGCAAGGGCGCCTCTATGCTCGGCGAACTTGAACGCAACATTGAGCGTCTGAAGAACTCTCTGGGCGAACTTGAAAGCAAAATTCGTCTGATTGACGGCAAACTTTCGTAAATCAACTTCTGTCAGGTGCCGGTCTGTATTTCCATCAGGCTGGCACCATAAATTTAAAAAAGAAGATAATGACAGGAATCAATCAGCGCGGACGTTACGGACGATACCTGAAATCGGTGCTTACAATTGTCGATTTCCTGATTCTTAATTTCGTTTTTTTCGTGACGCTGGCGCTGACACCTCAGTTCGATGTGTCCCGTCCGAGACTCATCTGGCTTCTGGCCAATCTGGCATATATTCCTGCGGCCCATTTCCTTTCAAGCATTCAGGCCCGGCGCACGGTTGCCATGGAGAATGTTTTCCTTTCCTCGGTCAAAGCCGTGGGACTCCATGCGCTGTTGTTCATATCCTGCATGTTCTTCCTGCAGATCGACAATATTTCGCTCCGCTCCTATGCCGAATTCTACGGGCTGCTCTTTGTCCTGTTTCCGGTATCGTGGCTTGCCTCGCGATTGTTCATCAAGTACTACCGCCGCCGGGGCGGCAACTTTGCCAGAGTGGTCATAGTGGGCTGCAACGTCACCGGACTTCGTCTCTACAAGGAACTCGTGTCAGACCTCGGGTTCGGTTACAAGGTCGAGGGAATCTTCGACAATTCAACCATGGCCTATGCCCCTGACGGTCTCTATCAGGGAAAAATCTCCGAGCTTGACAGTTTTCTGTCCGATAAATGCATCGATGAGGTCTACTGCACTCTCCCCGGAACTGACGAGTCAGTCATAGCCGAGGTGCTCCGTGTTTCCGAGCTGAATGTCGCCAGATTCTACTACGTGCCCCCGATCTCGTCGCACATCAGCCGTTCGTTCGACCTTTTCGCCATCGGCTCCATTCCGGTGCTTTCCGTCCGCCATCAGCCGCTTATGGTGATGTACAACCGTGTGCTGAAGCGTTCGTTCGACCTGCTGTTCTCGTCCGTGGCCCTTGTTTTCTTCCCGCTGATTTTCATCCCTGTGGCCATAGCCATAAAGGTGTCCTCGCCGGGCCCCGTGTTCTTCCGGCAGAAACGTACCGGCTATAAGGGCCGTGACTTCGACTGCCTGAAATTCCGGACCATGAGGGTGAACCGCGACAGCGACCGCCGTCAGGCCACTAAAAACGACCCCCGCAAGACCCGGGTAGGGGATTTCCTGCGTAAGACATCGATCGACGAGCTGCCTCAGTTCATTAATGTGCTCAAAGGCGACATGTCGGTCGTGGGTCCGAGACCCCACATGCTCACCCACACCGAGCAGTATTCCGCTCAGATCAGCAGCTACATGGTGCGCCACTACATCAAACCCGGAATCACCGGATGGGCGCAGATCAACGGTTTCCGCGGGCAGACCGAGGAACTCTGGCAGATGGAGGAACGTGTGCGTCATGACACCTGGTATCTCGAGCACTGGACATTCCTTCTTGACATGAAAATCATTGTGCGCACCGTGTTCAATGCCGTCCGCGGCGAGAAAAATGCATTCTGAGTCCGCGGCGACGGCGATGCCGCATAACGTTTTTTGATTTCAGTTGTTACATTATTATGATTATGAAAAAGCATATTGCCATGTATCTGGTCATGATGTGTCTGACATCCGTCGTGGGCTGCCGTAACGGGAAATCCGCAGAAGCTTCCGGCAACGCCGACACTCTGGCCATGCTTGACGATGCCGTAAGAGCGGTATCCGCCCCGATGGCCTTGGCCGACTGGGGAACTCTGGATTCCGTCAGGCTGTCGCGCCCCGATTCCCTGCTGTCACTTGCCGTGACCATAGGTGATGACTATCTCGATTCAGCGGCGCTGGTGTCGGATGTGGCTTCCCGATATTTTATCATGGGCATGATGCTTGACAATGAAGCCGTGGCGCGGATGCTTGACCTGGCCCGGCATGTGCCGGTCAGTATCGGCGTCAGCCTCAAAGGGACGGACGAAGCCTCGCGTATATCATTCCGCGTTCCCGCCGCCGATTTGCGGACCGCACGGATTGAAAACCCCTCGGTCCGTGAGCGCGACCAGCTGAAAGTGCGCAACAGGGTCGCTTACGACAACCGTTTCCTGCCCTACGATCTTGAGGAAGGAGTCAGAATGGTGAGCATGACCGTACAGGACCGCTATGTCACATTCCGTACGGAAATCGACATAGAGAAACTTGACTTCATGATGATGAAGGAAAACCGCGATTCAGTGAGCCACGCGGTGGTGGAGTCCCTCAGACTCCAGCTTGCCGACTCGCTGACACGCAAGTCCCTCATAGAGATTTCGGAAGCTACGCTCGGTTACCGCAACCGCTACATCAGTTCCGACCGCTCGGACTCCTTTGACATCTCCTTTACGCCGGCTGATCTGCAGAGACTCGTGAGGGTCACGGACAGCATCAACGGAATCAGCACCAGAAACAGAACAAACTTAAAAAAGTAATATTATGAAAATCCGTAGACTAATGGCAACAGGTCTGCTCGTTCTCGCCGGAACCACCTTTGCCAGCGCCCAGTATTACGAACTTGCCAACCAGATTCCGCAGCTCATCTCTCCGGCTCTCTCAGGCAACTTCAATTACAAAGGATTCGTCGATGCCTCCTACACCGCCGGTGTCGGACCCCGTCAGGCTGATTTCGTAGAGCTTACCACAACCCAGGGCTTCAAGTATTCCTCATGGTTCTTCATGGGCGTGGGTATCGGAGTCCAGGCCATCATGACGGACCGCAACGACAATTACGACCCCTGGCAGTATCCCGGTGACTGGGATGAAAGCCGCAGCCGTTCGCGCACGGGATGGATAATGCCCCTCTATACGGATTTCCGGTTCAATATAGGCTCTCCCACTGACACTTCTTTTTTCATTGACCTGCGGCTTGGCGCCTCATTCCTTTTGAGCGACAACTACCTTGAGATAGGCGACGGTTTTCTTGACTCGGACCAGGCTTTCTACCTGAAGCCCACTATCGGTATGAGCATACCGCTCAACAATTCCGGAAAACAGGCCGTGAACATAGGTGTCAGCTATCAGCTGATGACGCAGAACTACTGGTACAGAAATTCATCGGATATAACCCTTAGCTCATTCGGCGCCACCATCGGTTTTGAATGGTGACGGCGTCCTGACAGTCTGAAGAAGGATGGATATCAACGAATTTGCCGAGCGTATTCTGCTAAATCTGCCTTATCTGCCCAATGACCAGCAGATAGAGCTGATAGCGGCGCTCGCAAGATTCTGTTCGCCCGCAATGCCGAGTGACTCCGTGTTCCTTCTTAACGGCTATGCCGGTACTGGAAAGACCTCGCTGACAGGAGCGCTTGTCAGAGCCTTGCGCGAGGCCGATGTCCCGGTGGTGCTTCTCGCGCCCACAGGCCGTGCCGCAAAAGTCTTCGGCAAGTTCTCGCGTTATCCGGCCTCCACCATCCACCGACGCATATACCGCGGTACGGAAGGCGGACTGATGAACTACAACGCCACTGTGGCCGACAATACACTGACCGGCGCGGTATTCATTGTCGATGAAGCGTCCATGATAGGCAACGGCGGCATGGATGAGTCCGGACGGCGCAGTCTGCTGGAGGATCTGATCCATTATGTATATTCAGGCGAGGGGTGCAGGATGATTCTGCTCGGCGATACCGCACAGCTGCCTCCGGTGGGCTGCGAGCAGAGTCCGGCAATGAATGTTGACACCCTCAAAAGTTTCGGCCTCAGGGTCACGCGGGCAGTTATGACACGGGTGGTGCGTCAGGCCGACAGTTCCGGCATCCTGTATAATGCCACCTGGCTCCGTAAAGCCATGCTCCACGACCCTCTGCCGCAACCCAGAATCAGGATTGCCCCGTTCCCTGACATTTCCAGAGTGACGGGGGAGGAACTGGAGGATGAAATCTCGGATGCCTATAATAACGAGGGAATGACGGAGACGCTTCTGGTGACCCGCTCTAACAAGAGAGCGACACAGTTCAATCTCGCTGTCCGGACCAATATTCTGTACCGGGAAGAGGAACTGTGTCGCGATGAACTCCTGCTCGTGGCAAAAAACAATTATCTGTGGAGCGCCCGGGTGAAAGGGCTTGATTTCGTGGCCAACGGAGATACCGCCATTGTCGACGCCATTTACGGAACCGAGGACAAATACGGCTTCCGTTTCGCCGATGTCAATCTGCGTCTGCCTGACCGCGAGCTCGCCTTCGACTGCAAGATTCTGCTCGATACCCTTGTCAGCGACACTGCCGCGCTGGAGCCGGAGCGTTACAACGCCCTGTACATGGCCGCTCTCAATGACCCCGACCTGTTTACTCCGGCAACTCCCATGCGCACGCGCATGAGGATTCTCCGGAGCGACCCTTACGTCAATGCGCTTCAGGTCAAGTACGGCTATGCGGTCACGTGCCATAAGGCTCAGGGCGGCCAGTGGAAACGGGTGTTTGTGGATGTGGGTTATATACCCCCGGAGGCTTATCGCACACTTGACTTCTACCGGTGGCTCTATACCGCCGTCACACGTGCCACCGAAAGAATCACCTTTGTCAATCCCGGGCGGGAGCTTGACCCGGAGGCCGATGGCGGAGTCTGACCGGGTGAATCACTCAGAGGCTTATGGCCATTCCGGCCGAGATGCATCTCGGAAGTGACGGGCCGTAGATATAGCCTGAGTCACGGTGTGCGCCCTTGTCAAAATCACTCTGGTAGGAGTTGAAAATGTTGGAAATGCCTGCCGAGACATCCACGTCGACCATCTTGAACAGGGTGAAGCAGTAGGTGAGTTTCAGTGATGCGTCAAAAAACGATTCCGTCCTGACCGCCAGGTCTGTTTCCGTACCGGACCCGGCCAGATGCTGCACGGTCATCGGTCCGGTGAACGTGCCGGTCAGCATGGCGGTCAGTTTTGGCGTTATCTTGCAGTTGGCGGTGAGATAGCCGTAGATGTCGGGCGTGCGGAACATCCTTTTTTCTGGCTTCACATCGGGGTTGTCACTCCAGTACTCCGGCTTTTTGTAGCGGCTTCTCTGGAGGGTCACGCCTGACTGTATGTCAAAACGTGACGAAAAGAAAGCCTTTGCTTCCACATTGATTCCTGCCACTCTCGCTCCGGAGCCGTTGTAGCGTTCGAGCACCGCGTTGCCGTGTTCGTCCGTACCTTCAAGCTGCCGTAGGGCGAATACGTCGCTCAGATCGGTGAAGAATCCCTCAATGAGAAGATTGGTCTGCACGTTGCCGAACCTGTGGTAGAGGTCGGCCGAGCCGCTGATGCTGTGCGAGCTTTCCTCTTTCAGTCCCGGGGAAAGTACGGTGACAACACGTTCGCCTCCCACTATGGCCACATGGAAGTCCTCGTCGTAGGCCTGCGGAGAACGGAATCCGGTGGAATATGAAAGGCGCAGGTTGCATTCGTCCGACGGATTGAAACGGATGTTGGCTCTGGGCGAGATAATTGGATGATGTATCATGGAATGCTTGTCCAGACGGGCGCCTATCAGGAATCCCCATCTGTCATCGCGCCATTCGTTCTGGAGGTAACAGCTGTAGATTCCGGTTTTCTGGAGTATGTCGTGGCTGTAACCGATGGTCACGTCATGAAGGCGGTTGTAGGTGTACTCGATTCCGGCCACGAGTTCCGACGGCATGAAAAACAGATGCTCGAAAGGATGCGTCCACTGGCTTCCGGCAGTGAAAACGGCATCCGAGGTGCGGCCGTAGGCGTTGGGGTCCATTTCGGAACCGTAATAACTCTTGCGCTTTGTGGCCATCACGGCCGAGAACACGGTAAGCTTGTCGGTGCGGTCGCGCAGCCAGAGGTCAAGTGTCACTTCGCCGCTGTGAATGTCATGCTCTACCTGCTCCGTCACCATGGCCAGATGGGCCGGCTGGTCGAGCTGGTCGCCGCCGCGGCGGAATTCATGGGTGTTGTGATACTCGATAGTGAGCCGCGACGCCGACGAGGGCCGCAGGAACGTTCTGGCTCCGAGAGTCTGCGTCTTCAGCATGGGCACTTCCGTGAAGCCGTCGCCGTCATGGTCATAGCCGTCGCGGTAACGGCTCTGGCCGTAGATGAAGATTCCGGCTTTGTTGTCATTGGTCACCACCGAGGCGTTGAGGGTGGTGTTGTTGTCAAGGGCGCCTGTGGCGTCAATCGAAGTCAGCGTGTGTGAAAGGTGGGCGCTGTTCTCTCTCGGCTCTTTGGTGATGATGTTGATGGTGCCTCCTATTGCCGACGAGCCGAAAAGCGCCGAGCCGCCTCCGCGCATCACTTCTATGCGGTCAATCATGTTGGCCGGTATCTGTTCGAGTCCGTAAACTCCCGTCAGTGCCGAGAACACCGGGCGGGAGTTCATCAGAATCTGTGAATAATGGCCGTCGAGTCCGTTGATGCGCACCTGCGTGAATCCGCAGTTCTGGCAGTCGTTCTCCACTCTGACTCCGGGCTGGAAATCGAGTCCGTCGGCCAGCGAGCAGGCACTGATGTTGTTTAGAAGACTTCCTTTCATCACATTGATGAGCGACGGGCTGTTGCGGCGTTTTACCTCGCTTTTCGATGCCGTGACCACTACCTGGTCAAGCATGAACGCATCTGTTATCGAGTCCGGAATCAGTTCTTCGGAAGTTTCGCCATGGGCATGGCTCGGCCATATCAGTACGGCCGCACTGATGGCCATGATTGTTTTTATGTTCATTTGTGGTGTTGCGTAAACTGTTGTATGAACTATTTCTGCAATAGTCTTGAATTCGGTTATCCCGCACCGGGCTCACGCATAAAGCCTTGCGGCGGATGCGGGGCAGCGCGGAGTGGTGCCGGCAATATCCGTGTAAGGAAATTGTCGGTCGGAGAGGATTGGTTGTCAGTTGTTTACGCAACGGGCGGTGCCCTGAGGCTCAGGACATTGCAGCCTGAGTTCGGAACCCCGGACAGCACTGATGGCGCATATCCGGAAGTGATGACGGGGCAGGGCGTGTCAAGCTCATAAATCCCCGAGGCCTGTGCTGACGACGCTGCAATGTTGAATCCCGATATCTGGCTGTAGGACTGGGCGCTGTGGGTGTGGCCCGTGGCATGGGTGTAGGGGTGGGAGTGGACAATGGTCCGTCCTTCAGCATCTTCATGAGTGTGCATGAACACTATGTTCGAGAACATGAAGTTCACGAACAGAACAAGCACTGTGGCGGCTAAAAATCGGTTTAACTGCTGTCTCACGCGGCAAAATTACAAAAAAATTTCTTAACCGACGGTCTCCATCTGTAAAGTCACTTCATCCAGAAATCGGGTGTGAACAGAATCAGAATGGTGAAAAGTTCCAGACGGCCAATCAGCATGAGCATTGAGAGCACCCATTTGCCGGCATCGGGTATGATGTCGAAGTTGCCGCCCTGACCCGTTATTCCGGCGCCGAATCCGGTGTTGCCAACGCATGAGAATGACGAGAAAAACGCATCGACGATGGGTACCTTGAGAGCGGTCAGCGCTATGCCGCCTACGGCTATAAGCATCACGTAGATACACAGAAACGCAATCACTTTCGAGACCAGCTGCGGAGGCACCACCTTGTCGTTTATGCGCACATTGGTCACCGAATTGGGATGAATGCATCTGAAAAGTTCGTTGCGGCAGTTCTTTACGAGGAAAAGCATGCGGTCTATTTTCGCACCGCCGCTGGTCGACCCCGCACAGGAGCCTATGAACATCAGCAGAAACGTCAGTGACAGAATGAACGGGCCCCAGGACTCGAAGTTGGTCACCGCGAGGCCGGTTGAGGTGATGGTGGATATGATCTGGAAAAGCGGATAGATAGTGGCGTCGCGCCAGCTGCCTATCTGTCCGCGAGTCATCAGGCTGCACACAAAGGCCACGTAAAAAACAAGTATTATGCAGATGTAGGCCCGGAACACGTCGTTGCGAAGAAGAGATTTCCTGTCGCCCCTCAGAAGTTTGTAGATCAGGGCGAAGCTCGTTCCGCCTAAAAACATGAATATGGTGACTACGATTGTCAGATAGTCCGAATTATAGTAGCCGAGACTGAGGTCGCGGGTGGAGAATCCGCCGGTCGATACGGTCGCGAATGCGTGGCAGATGCTGTCAAAAAGGTCCATAGGCCCGAGCCACAGAAGTCCTATGAGTATTATTGTAAGACCAATATAGATGGCCCACAGGCTCTTGGCTGTGGAGCTGATGCGTGGTCTCAGCTTTTCATGCGTGATGCCCGTCACTTCGGCATTGAAGAGCTGCATTCCTCCCGAATAGTTGAGCATCGGTATCACTGCGAGGGTGAACAGAATGATTCCCATGCCTCCTATCCATTGCGTCAGGGCGCGCCACATGGTGATGGAATGTGACATACCTTCCACCGAGGTGAGGATTGAACAGCCCGTGGTGGTGAAACCCGACATGGCTTCGAAAAACGATTCGCTGACGCTGAGATGCTGGGGGATGAGCATGAACGGCAGCATTCCGAAAATGGAGAACACCACCCACACCAGGGCCGTGAGAAGAAATCCCTCATGGCGCCCCATGTCGGTTTTCTTCGGCCGGATGCCGAAAGTGAGGACCACTCCGGCAAGCAGTGTCACTCCGGCCGAAATCAGGAACCCTTTGAGGTCAGGTTCATCGTAGATGAGTGCGGTGGCCACAGGCACGAGCATGAAAAGGAACTCCATCATGAGCAGCCAGCCGAGCACCCTGAGGACCATAGGGTAATTTATGTGTCGGAACTTCGATGCCATGGCGCTGTCAGTTGAAAAGACGTTCAATTTTGTGGATTGTGTTTGCCAGACAGAACACCAGTACATGGTCGCCGGCCTGAATCATTGTCTGGCCGCTTACGAGCATTCCGCGGCCGTCGCGTATCAGTCCGGCAATGGTCATGTCTCTTGAAAGCCCAAGGTCCTTGACCGCGGCTTTGGTCACTTTCGCTCCCGGTTTCACCTCTATTTCAGCCACATCGGCGTCGGCGAGGGCCATGAATTTCGATGATTCCACATCCGCGTCGAGCAGCATCTGGAATATCTTGCCCGAGGCAAGGAGCTTTTTGTTGATGATTGTGCCTATGTTCAGATTTTCGGCCTGGGATATGAACTGGATGTCCTCCACTTCGGCTATGGTCTTCTTGACGCCGTACTCCTTGGCCGAGAGTGAGGTTAGGATATTCGTCTCCGACGAGTTGGTGAGGGCCACGAACGCGTCCATCTCGGTGATGCCTTCCTCCAGAAGAATGTCAATGTTGCGTGCGTCGCCGTGGGTTATGCGTGCGTCGGGGCATTTTGCCGCGAGTTCCTCGCATCGTTGGCGGTCCTGTTCTATTATGCGGAAACGGTAGTTGTCGCCCGCCATGGAGATGAGACGCACGGCTATGCGTGAGCCGCCCATTATGAGGACTTTTCTGATGTCATGCTTTACCTTGCCGCAGATTTTGCGCAGACCCTCAATGTGTTCGCGGGTGGTGGTGAAGTATATTATGTCATTGGGTCGCACCGAGTCATTACCGCCGGGAATAATGGTCTCCTGATTGCGCTTGATGGCCGACACGTGATAGAAATGGTTGGCGCTCGACAGTTCGCGCAGGCTTTTTCCGGCTATCTCGGAGTTGTCTCTGATTTTCACGCCCACCACAATCAGTTCGCCGTCGTGGAGCTCGAACCAGTTGCGGACCCAGTTTCGTTGCAGGGATTTCAGAATCTCGCGGGCCGAGAGGAATTCGGGATAGATCATGGCGTCAATGCCTATCGAGGCAAACAGCCGCGCGTTGCCCGATTCCATGAATTCGTAATTGTCTATCCGTGCCACCGTCTTCTGGGCGCCGAGATTCTTGGCCAGGGTGCATGCCACCACATTGGATGTTTCCTCGGGCGTAACGGCGATGAACAGGTCACAGTAGCCGCCTATGGCATCGCGGATCACGGATACCGACGTGGGCGACCCGATATTGGCCAGCAGATTGCATGACGAATCGAGCCTCTCGATTTTCACCGGGTCCTCGTCTATTACTATTATATCCTGATTTTCGCGGGATAGCAGCCGGGCAAGATGTGAACCGACCTCGCCGGCTCCGGCTATGACAATTTTCATTTACGTGTTTTTTCTTTGGCTATGATTATTGCATCGGCAATGGAACGTTCATCCATAGAGCATAGTTCATGGAGCTGCTTTACGGTGCCGTGGGTCACGAACTTGCCTGACGGAGTGCCTATTCTCGTGACAGACAGGCTGTGTCCGTTGGCCGAGAGCCATTCAAGCACCGCCGAGCCGAGACCGCCTTTGACTGAACCGTCCTCAACGGTGACTATGGGCATTCCTTTGCTTGCTATTTCATTGAGTATGTCCTCGTCCAGAGGCTTGAGGAACATCATGTCGTAGTGGGCGGCGCTTACTCCCTTCTCTGCTGCCGCGTCTATGGCTCGGGCAGCGGTATCGGCTATGGGGCCTATTGTCAGGACAGCCACATCGGTTCCCTCCCGGAGTTTCTCGCCCTTGCCTATGGGGAGCTCCTTCATGGGCTGCCTCCAGTCGGTCACAGACCCTTTTCCACGGGGATAACGTATGGCCATGGGGCCCTTGCGTCCGGGAAGCTGGGAGGTGTAGAGAAGATGCCGCAGATAGATTTCGTTGCGGGGAGAGGCTATGGTCATGCCCGGCACATCCGAAAGATACGAGAGGTCGAAAAGCCCGTGGTGGGTGGCTCCGTCCTCGCCGACAATACCGGCGCGGTCTATGGCGAACACCACCGGAAGGTCCATCAGCGCCACATCGTGCATGATATGGTCGTAGGCCCTCTGTAGGAATGAGGAATAGATGGCCACGTACGGAAGCATGCCCTCTTTGGCGAGGCCGCCGGCGAATGTGACGGCGTGGCCCTCGGAGATACCCACGTCAAACGTGCGTTCCGGCATTACCTCCTGAAGCTTTGATATGGAGGTGCCCGACGGCATGGCTGCCGTGATGCCCACTATTTTCGGATTTTTGCGGGCAAGTTCCACAAGCGTCTCGCCGAACACGTCCTGATATTTCGGCGGGCATGTTCCTGCCTTGTCCGGCGATGTGCGTTTTCCCGTCTCCGGGTCGAACGTGCCGGGAGCGTGCCATGAGGCCGGGTCGGCTTCGGCGGGTGTGAATCCGCGGCCTTTGACCGTGCGCAGATGCAGTATGCGCGGCCCGTCCATCTCCTTGATGTCGTTCAGCACACGGATTATTCTCGGAAGGTCGTGGCCGTCAAACGGTCCGAAATATCTTATGTCGAGGCCTTCGAATATGTTCTGCTCTTTGGTGATGAGTGATTTCAGCGAGTTGTTGAAACGCAGGATGCGGCTGCGGTTTTTCTCCGAGATGAGATGCAGCGCTCTCAGAAACCGGTAGATCCGGTAACGGATTGTGTTGTAGCCTTTAGAGGTATTTATGTGGGCCAGATACGAGTTGAGTGAACCTACGTTATGGTCAATTGACATGTCATTGTCATTGAGGATTATAAGTACGTTCGCCTTGGCATTGGCCGCATTGTTGATGCCCTCGAATGCCAGACCGCCTGAGATGGAGGCGTCGCCTATCACCGCCACCACCTGACGCTGGGGCGAATCGTTCTGAAGCTGCGACGCTACTGCCATTCCGAGAGCGGCCGAGATGGAGTTGGATGCATGTCCGGCCGAGAATGTGTCGTATTCGC
Source organism: uncultured Muribaculaceae bacterium (assembly GCA_947627615.1). GTDB lineage: Bacteria > Bacteroidota > Bacteroidia > Bacteroidales > Muribaculaceae > Paramuribaculum. Next base: position 159,343 of record CANQWS010000001.1, read on the forward strand.
TTTCCGAAGGGGAGGGAAAGCCGCTCAGTCCGCCAAGTGTGCGGTTGGTGTGGAACCGGCCGGCGCGGCCAGTAAGGAGCTTGTGGCCGTAAGCCTGATGTCCCACGTCCCACACCACACGGTCATACGGGGTGTTGAACACATAGTGGAGGGCCACCGTAAGCTCCACGGCACCCATGCTCGACCCGAAATGGCCCGGATTGTGGCTCAGTTCGCTGATAAGAAAATGGCGTATCTCGGAACATAGGTCCTGCAACTTTTCCATAGGCAGTTTGCGCAGGTCGGCAGGTGACGTGATGCCCGATAATATAGGATAGGTGGAACTGTCAAGCGGCTCCACTGAATCATTGGCACGTGCTGAAACTATGTTGCTCATTTTTTTCGGTACTTTTTATATAAAGGTACAAACACCACTATGCCCGAAGCGACTATGACAAATGCAACCCACAGGGTGAAGGGCCGTGACGTAATCATCAGATAACACAGAGCTATCCAGAGTATTATGATGCAGGCTAATCGGAATATGTTGGCGTTTGTCATCGTCAGGGTTTGGATGGGACATTATGGTCCGGGTTTCAACAATGCAAAAATACTCAAATTTGGCCAATCCACACAACAATCCGCCATAAATTGCGCTCTGCCGTGTCGCCGCCGCAGGTGATATGACGCCACGGACTGAACAAAATGGTCTGGCCGGTAGTAATATATTAATAGGTTTCAGCTTCAGAACAGATTCATAACACCGTTTCATTATGCGTAACTACAAGAGCACTGAAAATGGATTCATCGAGCATCCGGTTGACGCGGACCATCCCGGCTGGATCAATGTGGAATGTCCCGATGAGGCGGAGATCAATGAACTTGTCGACCGCATGCACGTGCCGCAGTCCTTTGTCAATTATGTGGGTGACGGCGACGAGCGTCCCCGTGTGGACCATGAAGGGGACTGGGAAATAACCATTCTGCGCATACCCGCCCGCGGCTCCGGTCAGGATGGACCTTACATTACCGTGCCCATAGGCGTGATTTTCCATGGCGATGTCATCATAACGCTCTGTTTTCATCCCAATGACGTGATAGACTACTTCATCGATTACACCCGCAAACGCGGCATCGCCGTATCGAACCGCCCCGATTTCATACTCCACCTTGTCTACAGCGCTTCGTTCTGGTACGCGAAGTATCTCCAGATCATCAACAATGACGTGACGCAGGCGGGCCGGGAGATGGACCGCAGTGTGAAAAACAGTGATTTGCTGAAACTCATGCGGCTGCAGAAGACCCTTGTCTATTTCAACACATCCCTGCAGGGTAATGAGATTATGCTCGAACGCCTCGAACGGTTCTACAGCGGGGAGTATGATACTGAGCTGCTCGACGATGTGGGCATAGAGTTGAGGCAGTCCATCGTTACCGTCCAGATCTACACCGAAATCCTCGAAAGCACCATGGATACTCTCGGTTCGGTGATTTCCAACAATGTCAACTCAGTGATGGGGCGCATGACGGCGGTTTCCATCGTGCTGATGGTCCCCACTCTAATCGCCAGCTTCTACGGCATGAACGTTGACATCTCGCTTTCGTCCAACCCCTACGCCTTCGTCATTATTATCTGCATTTCACTGCTGCTCACGTTGTTTGCCCTTATCTGGCTCCGTCACATAAAATGGTTCTGACTGCCGGATAAGTTTCAGCGCCATGAGCAGTGCGGTTGTCGATGCGCGGTCAATGACCCTCAGACGGTTGCCGGGGAAGTGGAAGGTTTCGCTTCTCACGCGGCCTGACGATGTGGCAGCCGCTATGCAGACCGTTCCAACCGGCTTTTCCTCCGTTCCGCCTCCGGGTCCGGCTATGCCGGATGTGGCCATGGCTATGTCCGCGCCGGTAGCCTTGCAGGCGCCCCTGGCCATCTGCTCAACCACGGGTATGCTGACGGCGCCGTATTCCGCAAGTGTTTCCTCCCTGACTCCGAGTATGCGGCGCTTGACCTCGTTGCTGTAGGCCACAACGCCGCCGGTCATGACTGCCGACGATCCCGGAACCGAGGTGATCAGGTGGGCTATGTTGCCGCCCGTGCAGCTCTCGGCCGTGGCTGCCGTGAGCCCCTTTTCTCCAAGGGCCTCAAGCAGAATTTCGGCAGGAGTGCGGTCGCCGTAATAGAGGAAATTATCACCGCACAGCTCTATGAGCTCCTGCGCGTAAGTTTCTATCTGTCGGTCAAGCGTCTGCATGTCGTCGCCGTGCGCGTCAAGGCGCAGTCTGATCAGTCCCGGCTTGGGCAGATAGGCCAGATGCAGGTTGGCCGGAAGATTCTCTTCCCAGTCCGAGAGACGCATGGCCAGTGCCGATTCCGAGATGTCGCTTACCATGACGGTGCGGTGGGCCAGCGCGTCGTGGCGCGGGAATGCCTCCAGAAGCCGGGGAAAGACCTCACGCACAAACACGTGCTCCGTCTCGAACGGAACCCCGGGCATGGCCACTACAACCTTTTTCGGGGCCGTACGCTCGAACCACAGTATCGGAGCCGTACCGACGCGGTTCTGTATCACCTTGGCCGATGTCGGAACCCATGCCTGGGCGGCCGTCAGGGCGTTCATTCTGATTCCGCGTTTGCGGAACACTTCGTTGATATTTGCCGTGACTGACGGATCCTCTTTCAGCTCACCCCCGAATATTTCGCAGAGCAGGGGCTTGGTAATGTCGTCCTTGGTTGGGCCGAGGCCTCCCGTGGTCAGCACCACGTCCGAAACCTCCATGGCCTCTTCTATGGCCTGACGGATAGCGCCGCCGTTGTCGGCAACGGTCTTTATGTCACGTACTTCCCATCCTTCGGGAGCCATTGTCCTGGCCAGAAATCCGCTGTTGGTGTCAGTCACCTGACCAATCAGCAGTTCATCGCCTATGACTATTATGGAGACTTGCATGTCTGTTTGCTGTTTATACTGGTGAAGTCCGGTCGGCTCCTATACCGTCACCCGGGCGTAGGGAACCTCGTCGTAACCGCAGAATTGTTTGTCGAGATATTTGAAATAGCCGGCCATGGCCACCATGGCCGCATTGTCGGTGGTGAATGCGCGTTCAGGGATAAAAGCCTCTATTCCGCGGCGCGAACAGTAATCGGCCACCGCGGCGCGCACACCCGAGTTGGCCGACACGCCGCCGCCTATGGCCACGGTCTTCACTCCCGTTGCCTTCACGGCCTTGTCGAGCTTGTCAAGCAGAATCTCTATTATCGTGCGTTGCAGCGAGGCTGCAAGGTCGGCCTTGTTCTTCTCTATAAAATCGGTATCGAGTGCCACGGCGTCGCGCAGCGTGTAGAGGAACGATGTCTTGAGCCCTGAGAAACTGTAGTCCAGTCCGGGGATGTGGGGCTTGGCGAAGCGGAATTTGCTGCTGTCGCCCTCGGCGGCCAGACGGTCTATGTGGGGGCCTCCGGGATAAGGCAGGCCCATCACTTTGGCGCACTTGTCAAAGGCTTCTCCGGCGGCATCGTCAATGGTGGCGCCGAGTATTTCCATGTCGTTGTAGTTCCTGACAAGAATGAGCTGGCTGTTGCCGCCTGAAATCAGAAGTGTCAGGAAGGGATACTCCGGCACGCGGTCATCCTCTTTCCTGCGGATGAAATGTGACAGGACATGACCGTGGAGGTGGTTCACGTCCACCATCGGACAGCGGAGTCCCAGTGACAGTCCCTTGGCGAACGAGGTGCCCACCAGAAGTGAGCCGAGAAGGCCGGGACCGCGGGTGAATGCTATTGCTGAAAGCTCGTGCTTGTCTACTCCGGCGCGTTTCAGGGCCGCGTCGACCACCGGCACTATATTCTGCTGATGGGCCCGCGAGGCAAGTTCCGGAACCACGCCGCCATATTCCTCGTGGATGCTCTGCGAGGCTATGACATTGCTCAGAAGCAGCCCGTCGCGGACCACGGCTGCCGACGTGTCGTCACATGACGATTCGATTCCCAATATTGTTACACTCATATTCGGTTTGTAAAATTACGCGCAAAGTTAACGATTTATACCCACACTTTGAGAAAAAACAACTAACTTTGCACCCGAAAATTAAAAAGATCTCATGCAGAAAATCAGAAACGTAGCAATTATAGCCCATGTGGACCACGGAAAAACCACATTGGTCGACAAAATGCTTCTGGCCGGACACCTTTTTCGCGAGAACCAAAACGCCGGCGAATTAATCCTTGACAATAACGATCTGGAGCGTGAACGTGGAATAACAATCCTCTCAAAAAACGTTTCCATAAATTATAAGGACTATAAGATCAACATCATCGATACCCCGGGACACGCCGACTTCGGCGGCGAGGTAGAGCGTGTGCTCAACATGGCCGACGGTTGCCTCCTGCTCGTCGACGCCTTTGAGGGCCCAATGCCCCAGACCCGTTTCGTGCTCCAGAAAGCCATTGAGATGGGACTGAAACCGGTGGTGGTGGTCAACAAGGTCGACAAACCCAACTGCCGCCCCGACGAGGTGCAGGAAATGGTCTTTGACCTCATGTGCAACCTTGACGCAACGGAAGAACAGCTTGATTTCCCCACCGTCTACGGCTCGGCCAAACAGGGCTGGATGAGCGATGACTGGAACAAGCCCACCGACAATATCAACGCGGCGCTCGACGCCATAATCGAGCATATCCCCGGACCGGAGATTCTCGAAGGCCCCGCCCAGATGCTCATCACCTCTCTTGACTTCAGCAGCTATGTGGGCCGAATAGCCATTGGCCGCGTTCACCGCGGCGAGCTTCGCGAGGGCATGGACATTGTCCTCTGCAAGAAGGACGGCTCTACCGTGCGTCAGCGCATCAAGGAGCTTCACGTGTTCGAGGGCATGGGCCGCAAGAAAGTCCAGAGCGTGAAGAGCGGCGATATCTGTGCTCTCATAGGCATCGACGGTTTTGAAATCGGTGACACCATCGCCGACCCCGAGACTCCCGAAGCTCTGCCCCGTATTGCCATCGACGAGCCCACCATGTCAATGACCTTCACCATAAATGACAGCCCGTTCTTCGGCCGTGACGGCAAGTACGTCACCTCACGTCATATCGGCGACCGCCTCACCCGCGAGCTGGACCGCAACCTGGCCCTCCGCGTGGAGAAGGGTGCCGACGAGGACAAATGGATTGTCTATGGCCGCGGTGTGCTCCACCTGTCAGTGCTCATTGAAACCATGCGCCGTGAAGGCTACGAGCTTCAGGTAGGTCAGCCGCAGGTTATCATCAAGGAAATCGACGGTGTGAAGTGCGAGCCTGTTGAGCTGATGACCATTAACGTTCCCGAGGAATATTCATCCAAGATGATTGACATGGTGACCCGCCGCAAGGGCGACCTTGTGTCGATGAACGTCCAGAATGACCGTGTTCACATGGAATTCAACATTCCCTCGCGAGGCATCATCGGTCTGCGCAACAATGTGCTGACTGCATCGGCCGGAGAGGCCATCATGGCCCACCGTTTCCTTGAGTTCCAGCCCTGGAAGGGCGATATAGAGCGCCGCACCAACGGCTCCCTCATAGCTCTTGAGGCCGGAACCGCCTATGCCTACGCCATAGACAAGCTTCAGGACCGTGGCCGTTTCTTCATCTTCCCTCAGGAAGAGGTCTATGCCGGACAGGTAGTGGGCGAGAACGCCAAGGACAACGATATAGTGGTCAACGTGACCAAGTCCAAGAAACTGACCAACATGCGCGCCTCGGGCGCCGACGACAAGGCCCGCATTGTTCCGCCCGTTGTGTTCAGCCTCGAGGAAGCGCTTGAATATATAAAGGAGGACGAATACGTGGAGGTTACGCCCCATCACATCCGTCTCCGCAAAATAATCCTTGACGAGATAGAGCGTAAACGCGCCAACCGCTGACAATTGACCATCTTTCCATAATTGAACCAAACGCCCTGAGCTGTCATCTCTGATGCTCAGGGCGTTTGGTTTAGCTTGCCGGCTCTCGAATCAGATTGCCGTCCAGCCGCCGTCGGCCGCTATGATTTGTCCGGTAATGTACTTTGAACCGTTGGAGACAAGGAAAAGACACAGCGGCGCAATGTCGTCGGGGTTGCCCATGCGCTTCATGGGACACCGGTGATTGTAGTTCCGCAGAAATTCCTCGCGCTGGTGGTCCCAGATGCCTCCGGGGCATACGCAGTTGACCCTGACATTGTATTTGCCGAGATACGAGGCCATGTATCTGGTGAAATTGATGATGCCGCCCTTGATGGCGCAGTATTCAGCGGGCGATGTGCCGCCGTAGTCCTCATAGATGGTGAAGTCATTGCCTACTATGCCGTAGATCGATCCGAAGTTCACTATTGAACCCGAGCCCTGGCGTTCCATGATTTTGGCTGTCTGCTGGTCTATGTAGAAAACCGAGTTGAGCTGAAGTTCAACGTTGTCCTTCCAGTGGGCGAAAGGGGTGTCCTCGAAACGGTAACGGCCCCAGTCCTTCGTGCGCGGATAAGCGGCGTTGATCAGGCCGTCTATGCGTCCGTAGTTCTCGATGGCGAAGTTCAGGAGTGCGTCTATCGACCGGTTGTCGCCGAGGTCAAGATGGAAGCTGGAATTGCGGCTGTCGGTTACGCCGGTCTCGAAGGTTATGTCGGCGGCTATGACCGTGGCGCCGTGTTCCTGCAGTTCTTTGACTATCTCACGGCCTATGAGGCCGCCGGCGCCGGTTACTATGACTGTTTTTTCATTCAGGTCTTTCATTGTTCACGCTTTTTTATATATAGTTCAAACATACTATGAGGGTCTCGTAGGCTTCGTCCACATCGTTTTCCATGCTTTCTCCCGAGCGGATATGCTCTGTGAAGTAACGGAGCTGACCGGTGTATGTGTCTGTTATGTTGTTGGTTCCTTTGAATACTATGCTGCCGTCGGAGTCTGTTATGGTGTTGGCTGCCACGTCGAGAGTCCAGGTGGTGTCGCTGAACAGCACTTCCATCCTGCGGCGGTAGTCACGGCGGTAGTAGTTGAGTATCACCGATGCGGTGAACCCGGGGTAGGTGAGGATATAGTTGGCATAGTCTGTGGCCCGGATTCCGAGCGATGACACATTGCGGCATATCCCGAAACTTTGCGTCGGCTGTCCGAATATCCATCTCACATAGTCTATGTCATGGATGAGGTCTATGTTGACTCCGCCGCCGAGTTCCGGTATGGCGCTGTAGCTCTGTCGGAAATCCGTGCCCGGGCGCCAGTCCGGAAGATATGAGCCGCAATACACGTTCACCTCGTTCACCCTGCGTTCCGGATGACTCGAAATGTAGTCATGGAGAAATCGCAGCGAATCGAGGAAGCGCAGATTGCAGGCCACGTACGTGGCCACTCCGGACTGCCGTATCTTCTCGAGCAGCTCCTTGTGGTCAAGAGACTCGAACACCGGCTTTTCTATCATCAGCGGAATCCCTGTGGGCAGAAGTCTCTCTATGGTCTCGGCGTGGAGCGATGTAGGGTTGGAGATTATGGCGAAATCGAATTTCATTCTGTCGAGGTCGCTGTCGGAGATATTGGTTACATTGCCGTATGTCGGAGCGTCGGGCTTTGACCGCAGGGCATAGACCGTAGCTTCCGGTGCCACGTTCTGCAGTGCCGCGATATGCTTCTTCGCTATTGATCCGAGACCTATTATGAGTACGTTCATGGTTCGTCCTTATTCTATGCGGATTCTGCCGGTATCGAGCAGATAGGCCAGATAATCGTAATCCGAAGGCTCGTCCAGGTCGAAACAGATGTGGTCCATGATATAGGCCAGCGACCGTGGTGTCACCGCGCGGGGCGATTCGCAGTCAAGCGCCTCGCGGCGGTAAACGTAGACCGACGCATTCATGTCATATACTTTGGGCGCTGACTGGCGGGTGGTGTATCGTCCGCCGAGCACAACAGAGAAATAGCCGTCGGGCTGTTGCTGCACCATGTTGAAATATGGGTTTCGGGCTGCGGGATTGACTGAAAAGACCGTCAGGGCATCCGGTTTGTCGTCCATCATAGCCACGCAGTTTTCCACGTCGGCCAGAGTCCGTATCGGAGATGTCACGTCAAGGTCCACAACGTAGTCATATCGTTTGCCCTTGGTCCGTTCGGCCCAGAACATCGCATCCTTAATGGCGTCGGGCTTGCCGCACGTATCGTTGGCGAGTTCTGCCGGCCTAACATAATCTGTTGGCAGTCCGCATTCCTTCCCCACGGCGAGAATCTCCTGCGAGTCTGTTGAAAGCACTACGTCGGCTCCGTGTTTGCGGGCAAAATTAAGGGCTATTTTTGCCGAGTAGGACAGCAGCGGTTGACCGCCCACCGGTTTGATGTTTTTACCGGGAATTCCTTTTGAGCCACCTCTGGCACATATAGTTACGAGGATATTTTTCATTTTAATGCAACTTTTTGAAAAAGCTTCAGGCTTCCGTCTGCAAAAGTAAACAAATACTCCTTAATATGCAACCCTCTTCAAGGCAAGAGCCCGCGTAAGGAATGGCTGATTCAGTTGCCATTGAAGCCCTCGCCGCAGGCACCTTATCGATCTCCTTCTATTGTAGCTAAAATAGCTAAAACAGCTAAAACAGCTATGACAGCTCCCATCCCTCCCATTTTTAGTTTTTCGCACTCAGACCCCGCCTCCGCCGTTGTACCTTTGCCTCCATGAGACGCACCGCACTGAT
>CANQWS010000002.1 GCA_947627615.1 uncultured Muribaculaceae bacterium
CCTGAGCACAACTCACTGAAGCCCCTTTTTGACTACCTCGGCGTTTAGGGTGACGCAATGACGAAGTCAGGAAATAACTTTTTATCGCTATTTGTGAGGTATCCGGAGTTCAGGAGTGTTGTTTACAGCAGATTGCGCAACAGATTCCGGATTATCCCCATGATGTTTTTCCGCGGGCAGACTGCGTGTCATATAAATTCGGCTCATATTGGAGAAGGACTTGTCATTTTACACGGATTTTCCACGATTATAAACTGCGAGTCAATGGGCAAGAATAATATAGTTTTCCAACAGATTACAATTGGATGGAATAAAGGAAAAACGCCTGTTATTGGCGAAGGGTGTGTCTTTTGTTGCGGATGCAAGGTGCTGGGAGGCATAACTATAGGCAATAATGTAACAATAGGCGCGGGTGCCATAGTGATCAGAGATGTTCCTGACAATGCCATTGTTGTTGGAAATCCGGCAAGGATTGTCGGTTATAACCACAACCGTACAGCCCTTCAGTCAATAGAAATGACTCCGACATATTTCGATTAAAAGATTTCTCACATAACAAAGCAAGCAATCGTTTTAGAATAATTTACGAAAGAGTCTTCAATATCGGACATTCTTTAAAAGCTCGGGAAGGAACTATGTTCCAAACACTGAGTGCTTGAATAAGCTCTTTCTGAGAGTTTCTGAAACGGATGGAAGATTTTATAGGACTAAATGTTTGGCTGTTACGTAAATAATGGCTATCTTTGCAAGCCATTACAGAATTACGCCTTACCAGCGAAATTTTAACTAATTGAAATAACGCAGATTAACCGTTCACAGAAATGAAAAAAGATATCCATCCCTCAAATTATCGTGAAGTAGTATTCAAAGATATGTCAAACGATGAAATCTTCATCACCCGTTCGACAGTAGCCACCAAAGAGACCATTGACGTTGACGGCGTAACATATCCTCTGGTAAAGCTTGAAATCACCAGCTCATCACACCCCTTCTTCACCGGCAAACAGAAACTCGTTGACACCGCAGGCCGCGTAGACAAGTTCATGAGCCGCTACGGTAATCGCAAGAAAAAATAAGCAGCGCATAAAAGCTCTGTTATATTTACGGGAGACTTCAATCATTGAAATCTCCCGTAACTTTTTATGTCAAAACCTTATGATGCCGTCTCTTTCAAGCAGGGCGTCAATCGTGGCTTTGCGTCCACGGAATCGCTCATAGAGTATTTCCGGGTCTTCGGTTCCGCCACGTTCAAGAATGTTCTTGCGGAAATTCAGAGCTGTGTCACGATTAAAAATGCCATCGGCCTTGAATTTCGAGAATGCATCGGCATCAAGCACCTCTGCCCATTTGTAGCTGTAGTATCCGGCTGAATAACCGCCGCCGAAAATATGACCGAACTGCGGCGATACAAGCGCATCAGGCTCCGGGGCAAATATCCGGACAGACTCTCCTGCCTCTTTTTCAAATTCCCCGACGTTTTCAACAGGTCCGGTTATCGTGTGCCATGCCATGTCAAGCAATCCGAAGTTCAACTGACGCATACATGCGTAAGCGGCGCCGAAGCGGGCCGATGAAACAATACGGTCCACCTGCTCCTGCGGAATGGGTTCGCCGGTCCGATAGTGGCATGCAAAACTGTCAAGGAACTCACGGCATGTGAGGAAATTCTCATTGAACTGCGAGGGAAGCTCAACGAAGTCACGCCGCACGTTGGTGCCGGAAAGTGAAGCGTAGCGTGTGTCGGCCAACAAGCCATGCAGCGCGTGGCCGAACTCATGGAGGAATGTCGATACCTCGTAGGGTGTCAGCAATGACGGCTTGCTCGAGGTAGGCTTGGTGAAATTCATCACTATGGAGATGTGGGGACGCGAACTGATGCCATCGGGTGTCTGCCACTGTCCCTTGAACTCAGTCATCCAGGCTCCTGGACGCTTTGTGGACCTCGGGAAAAAATCGGTGTAAATCACACCGAGATACGAACCGTCGCTGTCCTTCACTTCAAAAGCTTTTACGTCAGGGTGATAAACCTCTATATCCTTATTCTCCACAAAAGTGAGTCCGTAAAGGCGGGTAGCGAGTCCGAACACACCTTTGATTACTTTGTCAAGCTCAAAATAAGGTCGCAGCTCTTCCTCATTGTAACTGAAACGCGCTTCCTTGAGCTTGTTGGCATAATAGCTGTAGTCCCATGGTTTCAGTTCCATCCCATGGCCTTCGGTCTCCGAAGCGAACTTTGACAGCTCGGCCATTTCCTTTTCAAGAGCAGGCCTGTAGGCATCACGCAAGGAATTGAGCAATTCATAGACGTTTTCCGGATTCCCGGCCATCTTGTGAACCAGAGAATAATGGGCAAATGTGCGGAATCCGAGCAGCTCTGCCAGTTGGTGACGCAGGTCTGTCATTTCCCGGATTATCTCCATGTTAGAGAATTCGCCCTTTATATTCCGGCCGGAATAGAGTCTGTATATTCTTTCACGCAGATCCCGGCGGGAAGAGTATTTCAAGAAAGAGATGTAAGTGGGCTGTGCAAGCGTAAAGAGATATTCGCCATCGCGGCCTTTTGATGCGGCGAGCTCGGCAGCCTCTTCAATAAGATTTTCCGGAAGGCCGTCAAGGTCCTCGGCCTTCAGATATATCTCGTAAGTGTTAAGCTCGCGAAGCACATTCTGACTGAAAACCGTTGAGAGTTCATCGATGCGGGCCACAATTGCTTTGTATCGGTCACGGTCCTCCCCTTCAAGCAGAGCACCGCTGCGGGCAAAGCCCTCGTAGGTCTCTTTCAGAAGAGTGCTGTCCTCGGCATCAAGCTCATAATCGTCCCTGTGCTCCCATACGTAACGGATTCTTTCCCACAGATTTCTGTTCAGCGAGATGGTGGTGGAATATTCGCTCAGCATGGGCGAAATCTTAGTGGACAGCTCCATCATGGCTTCATCGGAGTCAGCCGAGAGCAAGGGGAAAAACACATTGAGCACTCTGTCAAGCTCCTTGCCTGAATTTTCAAGCGCCACTATAGTGTTTTCAAACGTTGGCTCATCCGTTGATGATGTTATCCTGTCAATATCGGCGAGGCCGGCGGTAATGCCGGCTTCGATGGCAGGCATATAGTGTTCTTTTTCTATTTCATTGAACGGCACAGTGCCATGAATCGTGGCAAAGTCTTTCAACAATGGATTTTCCATATCAATCTGTTTTAATTACCAATCTTTTTTACCGGTTGTTTTCAGGATATTGCGCGGCATCGACCACCAGAGCGATCATCGTGGGGTCAATACCGGCCTTTTCGAGTACGGTGAGGTCAGCCTCCATTTCCGCATCGAGGCGCGACAGATCGCCGCCCTTTTCCTTAAGGAAAGCGCCATAGCATTCGGCAGCTTTATCATACTGTTTCAAGGCGAGATAAAGATGTCCGCAGTTGAGATAATCTGTGGCGTTGGGTGAATCGGCCATTATCTTCGCATAATATTTTTCCGCACGGACAAAATCGCCTGTAAGGAAAAGGCTCCATGCAATGGGGCGGAGTGCCTTATGGCTCTTTTCGTCCATATACTCCACCTTGAAATAGCACTTGAGAGCTTCATCACAGTTACCGGAAGCCAGATAACAGTGTCCGAGATTCAGCGCGATACCGACATCCGACGGTTTCGCCTCGGACAGACGTCGGTAATAGGGCAACGCCTCTTCATGGCGTCCGAGCAGACGGAGGCACTGCGCTATGCGCCTCATGATCCATAGACTGTCAGGCGACATCAGTTCAGCCTTGTGATAGAAGTCCAACGCTCCGGTAATGTCGCCGAGCTGCTGGCGGCAGTAGCCCGCTTTCTGGAACAGGGCCGAGTTTGCCTGCCGGCCTTTCAGCAACAACATGAAGACGTCAAGAGCCTCGGAATAATACCCGTGTTTGAAATAAAATTCGGCCACAGCCTCAAGAGACATACTGTCAGACAAATCCGATGAAAGCATCTCCACGGAAGCGAGGTTGATGGGAGTCCCGAACGGATTGGGGAACTCTCCCTTCCTGCGGTAGAGCGTGAAGAAGCGGTAAAGGTCCTGAATGAAATGGTTGGCGACATTGTTGCGTGACGTGAGTTCCGGATTGAGCAGCGTGTTTCTCAGTTCGGCCAGATTGACATTCTGCATCTTGAACTGCTCAAGCATCATGCGGCGGTTGGCGGCAGGAATGCGTTCGAGGGAGAACACCATTGAAAACTTGTCGCTGTCACATATCATGGGGTTCATGTCAATCATTTCACCCAGATCGGCGGCCGACTCGTTCAGAATGTCCATCACATCGGTCTGGTCGGTGAAAAACGGCAGGAACCAGTTGGCGGCATTGTTGAAGAACGGAAAAGATTTCAGTCCGGCGAATGTGCTGAGCATCACATCGCCGCCTTCGGTCTGCAGGTCATTGAGATATTTAAGCTTATCGGCCACACCTGACTTTTCAATCAGGTCTTCCCATTCGGGATTGTCCTCTATTTTGGCGAGCTCGTCAGGATTTTCGGTCTCATTGATTTTCTTGAGAATTTCCGGACGGAGTTTCATCATTTTCGGAATCACTTCCTCGGTCATTGTGCGCGATATGCGGTCGGCGTCACGTGTGCGGACAAGATTCAGAAACACCATCTTAAGGTCCTCGGTCCAACCCTTTTGTTCCCTTACCGTATCCATCACGGCGGCGAATCTATGGCCGGTCAGTGCATTACGCTGCATCCACATCGCTATCGTAAGGGCAACGAGGGCTTTCACCTCTATCCTTTTCTCGCCCCGCAAATATGTCTCGGCAAGCAGGACCATGCGACGTTCGTCGTAGTAGGTCATGGCACCGAGCATTATCGCCGAAATGATATGCTCGCGGTATTCTATGCGGATATTATCGTTGTTAAGAAAATCCTTGAGCGCCACAGCGTCCTCCGAACTCAGCGGATATGTGACCCAGACAAGGTCGAAAAGCCTGCGGCTCAACGAATCATGCTCCTGTCTGATTCTCTTAGCTCCCGCCGACGACTGCTGCACGCCGGTCAGCGACGCCATGCTAAGTTCGTCATTGACTTTCATGAACGAGCCGATAAGTCCGGGAATTGAAGAATCGGATTGCATCTTCTCATACCTCAACACACCGAAATACTGTTTCGGAGAAGCCTCAATCTGCGAATGACGCATGATTGCCGAGGCGGTGGAAAGGATTCCGGATGAAATATCGGCCAGCATTCTTTCGCGGCTCGGGTCATCGGTCCCGTCAAGCGCGTATCGGCGGAGATAGCCGTAGCTTTCTTTCAGACGCGACACTTCCCTGCGCATTTCCCATGGCACACCGGCCACCTGAGCCATCGAATCAAGCTGTTCAAGGGCTGAAGAAAAATGTCGGGACGCAATTTCTGAGCCTATGCGGCCCTTTATTATCTCGAGATTTGATATATCAATCATAAACGTGTAATTTCTACAAAGATACAACATGTTAGTAACAAATACTATGCCAAACAGGTTGCATTTTATCTAATCTGCGGAATGATTTCCGATTTGTTTCTCAGATATTCTGAAAATATGATTATATTTGCGGAATATGAGTGCAGCTAATCTGACAGACGAGCAATGGAAAATGGTTGACAAGCTGATTGACAAGGACGTCAACAGCCTGCGACTGGCCCATCACGGCAATGCCGCGATGGTGGCCGTCATTGACCAGATAGAATGCCGGCAACGGACCCGCAAGAAGCTATGCAGGACCCTTGAACGCATTCCGGAATTTCTGTTCCCGTCAGTCCTTTCGGCCGAACAGTCAACCTCTGACTCTCTCGCCCGGTTCCACAGCACGCTGATTCCCGTCGGCGCCCGCGTGCTTGACATGACCTGCGGTCTCGGAATCGACGCGATGCATATCGCCGCAAAGGCGAGCCAAGTAACCGCATTGGACCTGAACGGACACACAGCCGAATGCGCGGCGATAAATTTCCGGCAGGCAGGCATATATAACGCCTGTGTCATGGAGGGTGACAGTGTCAGCTATCTCCGAAATCTTCCGGACAATTCGTTTGACTGCATTTTCATAGATCCGGCCCGCAGAGGCGAGGCTGGTCAGCGGCTGTTTGCTCTCGCGGACTGCAGTCCCGATGTGACTTCGCTGTTAGGCGAAATGCTCCGTGTTGCAGAGACGGTGATAATCAAGGCTTCACCCATGCTCGACATCTCCCACTCGGCTGCAGAGCTGCATGATGTGAGCCGCATATTGGCCATAGGAGACAGGCGTGAATGCAAGGAACTCGTCATAGTGTGCCGCAGGAACTATTCTGGGGCGCCGCTGGTGTCGGCTGTGACCATTGCTCAGGATGAGGAAATAGTGAGCGGATTTGACTTCCGGCCTGAAGCGGAAAAAGATTCTGAAGCCGCATACGGCATGCCCGAATCCGGACAATGGCTTTATGAACCCTGGCCGGCAACCATCAAGGCGGCGCCTTTCAAATTACTGTGCAACAGATACCCGGTCATGAAACCGGCCCCGAACAGCCACGTATATTTCTCCCGTACAGAAATATCGGATTTCCCCGGCCGCGGACACAGAATCGATGCGGTAATCCCCTTCAACAAAAAAAGTCTGCGGGCCCTAGCCGAGTATGGCGACAGATTCGACATTACAACACGTAATTTTCCGCTCGGAGCCGAGGCCCTCGCGAAAAAGCTCAAAATAAAATCAGGAGGCAACAGAAGGCTGTTTGCCACAAGAGATTCCGATAACCGAAGCATACTGATCATAACATCACCCACACTATGAAAAAGATTATCCCGTTCATCATCATGGCAATTATCATCAGCATGATGGCATGCACCTCAAAGAAACAGGCCGCGACAGCAAACCGCCGTGTTCAGACCTACTACAAGGATGCGTTTCACCCGGAGATTTATCAGCCTAAAATAGAGAAGTATGTGAAAATAGTTGGGCCGGACGGCAAGCTCCATGAACAACGTGTGGCTGATGACGACACGTCTGCGTTGTTTTACGAGTATATGGGCCGGATAAGAAGCTACAACAAGGACTGGCGGCGCCCCACAACCCTGCCTGATTTAGATTTCGTGGACGCAAAGGGCAACCACGTGACCCGCGAATCCCTAAAGGGAAAGATTGTTGTATTCAATTTCTTCAACACTTATTGCGGTCCGTGCATAAAAGAAATCCCGAAACTCAATTCGTGGCTCGACGAGTATCCTGACGTGGAGTTCTTCGCCATAAATTTTCAGGATGAAGAAATAGTGAGAAAATGCGTGGAAAAGTACGGCTTCCGCTGGTCACAGGTCACAGCCGATTCAACCATGACCGTATGGTTGCCGAACCAATCACACTATCCGAGCCATGTAGTAGCCGATCAGAACGGATTTGTGAGGTACATGGAGTGCGGAGGCGATTCGCTGCGTCATCGCCGCGTGATTGACAGCCTCAACTACGTGATAGCCCACGGCCCGCGCACGTCACCGCTGAATTACAAGGACCTGCACTACGAGGAAGAATACTATTCGGAATGATCACTTCTCGAACATGCGGGCCATGGCGCGCTTGTCCTCGCGTTCCTTTATGGACTGCCGCTTGTCATATTCCTTCTTTCCCCGACCTATTCCTATAACCATCTTCGCCAGCCCGCGGTCATTTATGAAGACTCTCATGGGCACTATGGTCATGCCGGTTTCCTTGCCGCATTTGGCCAGTCTGGCAATCTCCTTTTTATTGAGCAGGAGCTTGCGGTCACGGCGGGACTCATGGTTGTTATAGGAGCCGTAGAAATACTCGGCTATGTACATGTTCTTAATCCAGACCCCGTCAGCAGCCACATAGCAGAACGTATCCACCAGACTTGCCTTGCCCTGACGCACAGATTTGATTTCCGTACCGGTCAGTACGATGCCGGCGGTAAACGTCTCGCTTATTTCATAATCGAAATTGGCACGCTTGTTTCTTATGTTGACTTCCGAAAATTTCATGACGGGATAACGAGATTAAAAAGATACTGTAATATGAACGGCGGTAGAATCACGGCGAAAATGTCAAGGATAATGAACTGCATCACGCCCTCGAATTTGATTTCCATGTAATTTATACCCCGCCACATTATGAAAAGGACATAGATGGGGAGAAGGTAGAGCATGTCGGGCACCATGGGGAGCAGATTTGTCAGCACATTCAGCACCACAAGCAGACTCAGGGAATAAATGATGAAAGTGTGGTTTTTGTTCAGACTCATCTCTCCGCCGGTACACGTTGGAATGTAAAGCGACATGAAAAACGATGCTATATAGAAGCTCGCAACATATTTGACCAGACATGCTATCATCTGCTCTATCACACCTACGAGCGATATTCCGGAATGATACCAGTAAGCCGGCAGACAGGTGGCCGAAGCAATGATCACAAGCGGAATAAAGCCGTTGAGCATGAGTTTTTGCGACGGAATATCGTCTATGGCCACATCCTCCCAGCCGCGCCGCGGCGAGAGCATGAGCTGAAGCATATCTAACAGGAATCTGAAAAACACGTTTTAATGAAGGATTCTACGGGTTAAAAAAACAAATCAAGTTGTTTATGGGTTACAAAGGTAGTCACTTTGACAAAAAATTCCTAATTTTGCATGAGTATATAAATTTTACAAACAAAAAATTTCATAACCATGATAAAGAAAATATTATCCATATCCGGTCGCCCCGGACTCTTCAAACTGGTAAACCAGGGGAAGAACATGCTGATCGTTGAATCACTCTCCACCGGCAAGCGCACACCCGTCTATTCACATGACAAGATTGTCTCGCTCGGCGATATCGCCATCTATACACCGGAAAGCGATGTTCCACTGACTGACATATTCGAGACCATTAGCGAAAAGAACGAGGGCAAGGAAGTGGATTACAAAAACCTCACTGACGAACAGATCAGAGAGATGTTTGCCGAATATCTGCCGGACTATGACCGCGACCGTGTGTACACCAACGACATGCGCAAGGTATTCTCATGGTATAACCAGCTTATAGCCGCCGGAGTCACGGAATTCAAAGAAAAGGAAATCAAGGAAGACGAAGCTGCAGAGGCAGCCGAGGCAGCTGACGAAGCCGAGACAAAGAAGTAAAATCCGAAGCCTGCGGCCCGAAGCCGCCGACACGGAAAAATCAACTATAAAAGGCCTGAACAGAAAGTTGACAGACAATGCCGCTTCTGTTCAGGCCTGATTGTTTCTTATACTATTATTTGTCTCAGCGGTTTATGGCCCCGATGAGTTCATTTATGTCGCTCACCGAATGACGGCGGCAATATTCGTTTATATAATCGATAATCTTTACGGTACAAGCGGGATCAATAAAGTTGGCGGTTCCGACCTCAATGGCAGTGGCACCCGCAAGGATAAACTCGAGAGCGTCACGACCGTTCATTATGCCGCCGAGACCTACCACAGGAATGCTGACAGCCTTTGCCGTCTGCCAAACCATGCGTACGGCCACCGGTCTTACAGCCGGACCGGACAGTCCGCCAGTTATTGTTGAAAGATAAGGACGCTGGCGCTCGACATCAATCGCCATACCCATCAGAGTATTTATCAGCGATACCGCATCGGCGCCTTCCGCCTCCACGGCACGGGCTATCTCCGTTATGTCAGTGACGTTGGGCGAGAGCTTCACAATCACCGTTCCGGGGAATGCCTTGCGCACTGCCTTTGTGACCTGAGCGGCCCCAGCGCATGTGGTTCCGAAAGCCATTCCGCCCTGTTTCACGTTGGGACACGATATGTTGACCTCAATCGCCTCGATGTCGGTACGGTCAGCCAGACGCTCGCACACCGCCACATAATCCTCGACCTTGGCACCGGAAACGTTTACGATGGGCTTTGAGTCAATGTGGCGTATCTCGGGATAGATGTGGTCAATGAAATAGTCAACTCCCTTGTTCTGCAACCCGACGGCATTCAACATTCCAGAGGGTGTCTCCACCATGCGGGGGTAGTCATTTCCCTGACGCGGTTCCAGAGTGGTGCCTTTTACAATGTACCCGCCCAAGCGGCCGAGATCTATGAAATCGGAAAATTCCGTTCCGTATCCGAATGTTCCTGATGCCGTTAGCACCGGATTCTTAAGCTCCAATGAGCCGATTTTTACGTTAAGGTTCACCATGTCAGTTCTTTTATATTGAATACCGGGCCTTCGGTGCATACACACACATTGCCCTTCACAGTCTTTTCAACACAGCAGAGGCAAGCGCCCAATCCGCATGCCATCATATTTTCAAGCGAGACCTCGCAATCGGCCCCGATTTCTTTTGCCACACGAGCCACGGCTTTCATCATGGGAGCGGGACCGCAGCAATAGATTCTGTCCCATCCGCGGGACAATGCCGAATGGAGGGTGACAACGCCCTTTTCTCCGGCCGATCCGTCGTCGGTGGAAATGTTCACATCGCCGAGTTTACGGAATTCCTCAATCATAAGAAGATCGGCCTCCGAGCGGGCGCCAATAAGGAATTCGGGAGTTATCCCTGCATTTTTAAGCTCTATGCCAAGCTGCAATAAAGGAGCAACACCCACTCCGCCCCCTATCAGAAGCGTTTTGGGATTTTCACCGGCTTCCGGCATGGAGAATCCGTTGCCGAGAGGAAGTATCATATTGATAATCCGCCCCTCTCCTGCGGCGAGCAGAACGGCTGTCCCCTCTCCGGCAAGCCTTACGAGCAGCCACAACAGATTGGTCTGACGGTCCACCCGGCATATCGATATCGGACGACGCAGAAACGTATGTTTACTTCCATCGATTTCCACCTGAACAAACTGGCCCGGTTTTACCTCCGGGAGCTCATGCCCGTCGGCCGGCGTCAGTTTCAGAAGGGAATAGAGCGGACTCAGCGCACAGTTCTCGATGACCCTGAAATCTACTATCTCTTTTTTCATGTTTGGTTGTGTGATATGATTTGTTACAAAATTATAGAATTATAGGCATGCATCCAAACCTGAACAGAAAAAGTGAATAAAAAAAGCGGCGCCCCCTGTTGAGGAACGCCACTTCAAATAGTTTTATTACCTTATCAGATCCAACGCACGTAGGCGAAATCCTGACGGTGAGGCAGATTTGAATTGACCGGATACAGACGGAATCCATAGCGGTAAACGCCCGGATCGAGCATGCGGCGGTGAAGTTCGTATGTCAGAACATTGCCGTCCTCGGCCACAACCTTGAACGGAGTTACCGAGTGGAGTTTCTCTTCACCGTCCTCAACGCGGTAAGCCACGTATTCCAGACCGAGATCACGACCGAGACCGTTGGTGTCAATCTTGGCTCTTACGGTATATTCCTTGCCGGTTGTGCTCTGTGAAGGAGTATTGATGTCAAGATCCAGAACCTTCACACCGTCCCATTTGTCAACGAAGTTGTTCTTCCAGTCTACAATCTCACGGGCCAGAGCGAAATCTGATTTCTTGAGAGCCTTGAAGCGTTTTGCTTCGGGATCATAGAAACGCTCGATGTAATCGTCAATCATACGCTTCATGGTGAAGTGCGGAGCGATGTGACCGATTGAACGCTTCACATACTGAATCCATTCAGGTGAGTAACCCTTGGAGTTCTTGGCGAAATAGAGCGGGATGATTTCATTCTCGAGCATCGAGTAGATAGTAGCTGCGTCGAGTTTGTCCTGCTGTGACTGGTCAGTGTAGGTGCGCTTGTCTGTGAGGGCCCAGCCTGCTTTTTCGTCAAAGCGGTAGCCTTCATACCACCATCCGTCGAGCACGGAGAAGTTCAGCACTCCGTTCATCTCGGCCTTTTCGCCGGAAGTTCCGGAAGCCTCGAGAGGACGGGTAGGTGTGTTGAGCCAGATATCCACACCGGTTACAAGGCGTTTTGCAACGACCATGTTGTAGTCCTCAAGGAAGATGATCTTTCCGAGGAATTCCGGACGGCGTGAGATTTCCATGATGTGCTTGATGAGTCCCTGACCGGCACCATCGGCAGGATGAGCCTTACCGGAGAACACGAACTGCACGGGGAATTTGTCGTTGTTCACGATCTTGGCCAGACGGTCAAGGTCAGTGAAGAGAAGATGGGCGCGCTTGTAGGTTGCGAAACGGCGGGCGAAACCAATGATGAGAGCGTTGGGGTTGATTCTCTCGAGGACATTGACCACTGCCGAAGGATCGCCCTGGTTGGCAAGCCAGCGGGCTTTGAAGTCACGCTTGACGAAGTTGATGAATTTATTCTTGAGCTTGGTGCGCATATCCCAGATAGCTTCATCGCTTACGCTGAATATGCCTTCCCACGCCTTGGGATCGCTCTGGTTGTTGAACACCTGCTCGCCAAGGTTCTGGAGATAGAATTCTTTCCATTCCGAAGCGGCCCAGGTGGGCATGTGGACACCGTTGGTCACGTAGCCTACATGGCTTTCTTCCCATGAATAGCCTTTCCAGATGCCGGAGAACATCTTCTTGGATACTTCACCGTGGAGCCAGCTTACACCATTGGCCTCCTGACATGTGTTGAGTGCGAACACGCTCATGGAGAAGCGCTCGTTGGTGTCGGGGTTCTCGCGGCCCATGTTCATGAGATCGGCCCAGCTGATACCGAGCTTTTCGGGGAAATGGTGCATGTATTTGTAGAAGAGGTCCTCGTCGAAATAGTCATGTCCGGCAGGCACGGGAGTGTGTACGGTGTAGAGAGCCGAGCTGCGAACCATTTCAAGAGCTTCCTGGAAGTTGAGGCCCTGTTTCTGAACATAGTCGGCAAGACGCTGGAGGTTGAGAAGAGCGGCATGGCCTTCGTTGCAGTGATAGATTGTGCTGTTTATGCCGAGTTTCTGAAGCATAAGCACACCGCCTATACCGAGAAGGTATTCCTGCTTGATACGGTTTTCCCAGTCACCGCCGTAGAGCTTGTGGGTAATCTGACGGTCGAACTCGCTGTTCATGTCGAAGTCAGTGTCCATCAGATAGAGCTTCATGCGGCCTACGTTGACGCGCCATACGTGGCTGTAGATAATTCGGTCATAGTAGGGAACCTCAAGAATCATGGGGTTGCCAGATTCGTCCATCACCTGCTCAATGGGGAGCTGATTGAAGTTCTGGGGTTCGTAGTTGGCAATCTGCTGGCCGTCGACCGACAGGGTCTGGGTGAAATAACCGTAACGATAAAGGAAACCTACGGCTGTCATGTCTATGCAGCTGTCAGAAGCTTCCTTGATATAGTCACCGGCAAGAACTCCGAGACCTCCGGAATAGATTTTCAGGCAGTTGCAAAGACCGTATTCCATTGAGAAATAGCTGACCGAAGGCACATCTTTGCGCATCGGCTTGCTCATATATTCCTTGAATGACGCATAAACGCTTTCAATGCGTTCCATCATCGCTTCATCTTTCTGAATTTCGGAGAGACGGTCGGAGCTGATGCGCTGGAGCACCATCACGGGATTCTCACCGGTAGAACGCCAGAGATCAGGATTTATGTCGCGGAACAGAGATTTTGCCTCGCTGTTCCAAACCCACCAGAGGTTTTTCGACATGATGTCAAGAGCTTTCAGTCTGTGGGGAAGTTCGGCTATAACGGTAGCGTCATGCCACACAGGCGTGTTGGTTTGGCTTACTTTGATTTTCATTTTCAGTTTATTATGTTTGTTTCTGTTTCTGTTTTATAAAAATATTTCTGCAATCAGGATGCCTGCATGCGGCGGCTCTCATTCTCAAGAGCTATGCTGAAGGCTTCCTCATAGAATTTCACGAAAGAGTCCCATTTGGCACACGCGGCAGTAGCCATGGCCTTGCCGGAGATAAATTTCCGCAGCAGCTCGTCGGCACATGTCAGGAATTTAATCGAACGTGCTATGGAATCGACAACCGCGGGATAATTGCTGTCGGTCCGCTCAACCACCGTCACGCCGCAATTCTCGAAACCGTTGTCGAAAAAGCGGTCGATCCACTGGCCGAATCCGGATAGCGAAGTAGTGACCGTAGGAACGCCGAACGCCACGCTTTCAAGCGGAGTGTAGCCCCAAGGCTCATAATATGACGGGAATACCGAGGCATCCATTCCAATCAGCAAATCATAATAGGGACGGTTGAATATGCCGTCGGAGCCGTTAAGATAGCACGGAACGTAGATTACAGTGACGTTCTCGGGGAGGCTTATCTTCCGCAGCCGGCATGCTATGGCGTCCTCGTAGGGATTATGGACGGTATGGGTCATCCATGCATCGGCAAGCGGACAGGTTTTTTCGCCCGCCATGGCTAGCTGAAGATCCTCGCGCGCTTTGTCGCACCATGCGGGCACCATAATATATGCGAGCACATTGCGGCATGGTTTCAGATTGGCGAGATCAACAACGGCATCAATGTAAACGTCGATTCCCTTGTTGCGGTATTCACAACGTCCGGAGGTAGCCATTATGAAAGTGTCGTCGCCGAAGTCCTTACCGGTCAGAGCCGAAGCCACATCGAGCAGAAGCTCTCTGGCTGCAGCTCTTTCATCGGGGAATTTTACCTTGGAAGGAACGAAGTTCGGCTCGAATCCATTGGGAGTCACGACGTCAGGGCGGCGCTCAAGCAGCTGCTCGCACTCTCGCGCGGTGATGTCGCTGACTGTGGTGAAGCAGTCAGCCTGATGGGCGGCGGCTTTTTCAAGCGAATGCTTCGATTCCATGTTCAGCTCACGCGCCATCTGATCGCCGTTATAAGCCTTCATGTTATCATAGAGAGGCTTGCCGTTTCCGCAGATGCTTCGTCCGATGCTTGTGGCATGGGTGGTGAACACAGTTGCAACCTCAGGCATTCTCCATTTGGTGTAAAGGAGGCCCATTCCGGTTGTCCATTCGTCGAAATGCGCGATGACCTTTTTGCCTCTCAGACCGAGAAAGTCATAGATACTTTCCATTACCAGACCGGCTGCATGGGAAAAAGCGCAGGCTTCATCATAATCGCCATAGGCATGAAGCGAGTCAACGCCATAGAGGTCCCACATTTTGCCGTAGAATTCATCTTTGACAGCATACATGCCGTCAAACTTCACAAGAACAGCTATGGGCTTGCCGGGGATGTCCCAACGCCCTACCCTGACACTTACGCCGTCAGGGAACGACGCTGATTTACGCCAATCCTTGAGTACTGTTCTTGATTCCTTGAAATATGGTGACGGATTCTCGGATGTCCATACGTCAGGACCTATAAATATCAGTTTGTCACCGTATAATTTATGCAGAGTCTTTGACTTTGTCGAAAGCACAGTATATATGCCTCCTATTTTATTACAAACCTCCCATGAGGTCTCAAAAAGCATGTCAAGCTCTTCTGTCTGTTCAATCATAAACTATTGTCTCATTTATAATTTGGCGCAAAGTTACAACTTTTTTGTCTAACCGCACAATTGTAGCGTTAATGTCACTCATTTTTAACATCTTGGGGTGCATAAAAGTGAACACTACAAGGCAACAGACTTAAATCCCTCGGAGCAATATATCCTTTTGCGTCCGACAATCGTTATAATAATCGGAGGACATTTCATTAAGGCCATACCGGTTTGATGACTCCCATTATTATTCTTTCAACAAGCAAGTTATGAGCCATAAAAACAACCAGGAAACAGCAGCGCAAGAATTTTCCGACAACAGTGACGCGAGATTCATGCAGCTCGCCATAGATCTATCAAACGAAAACATTGACAACGGAGGCGGCCCATTCGGCGCAGTAATAGTTAAAAATAATGAAATAATTTCAATCGGTGTTAACAGAGTCACCGCCAACAATGATCCGACCGCCCATGCCGAGGTAAACGCCATCAGGAATGCATGCCGCTCCCTGTCGACATTCTCGCTTGAAGGCTGCACGGTCTATTCTTCATGCGAGCCTTGTCCCATGTGCCTTAGTGCATTGTACTGGGCCAGAGTGTCAAGAATTGTGTTCGGCAACACGGCCGAGGATGCAAAAGCCATTGACTTCGATGACTCTTTCATCTATGAGCAAATCGCGCTTGACCGCTATCACCGGGCTATAAAAACCGACAATATGATGCGCGACGAAGCCAACAAGGTGTTCCGCCGCTGGGCTGAAAAGACCGACAAGGTCCCCTACTGACATATCCGGTTAAATTATATTAAACGGAGGCGCTAACGAAGAGCATATTTGCATTATTATGTGCAATTCATTAATTTTGCACATAAATGAAGAATATACTCGGCATATTGATTTTGGCTTGCGTGATGACAGTCCCTGCGATTGCATCGCCCGAACCGGCCTTGCGGACAGAAATGAATGTCCACACCGATGCCCCGGGTATCACTGTAAACCAAGGCTCTATCACTCTGACGCCCTCAGCCTCGGACGCGGAATTCAATTTCTTCATCTACTCCATAACCGGTCAGCTCGTAAAACGTGCCCGGGTTACCGACAGCGCCATCACAGTTGAATTGCCCACGGGTTGTTACATAGTGAAATGCGAGCGCTGGTCCAAAAAAATCATTGTGAACTGACTTTTTTGATTTCCAATAAATAGACAATATTAAAGCAGACTCCCCCGTAGAATCTGCTTTTTTGTTTTCCCTCAAAGATTTGCTTTATTCAAGCCGCTTGAGTTCCGCTTCGGCTGCCGACGAGCCTTTGTAGCGGCTCTTACGGGGCTGAAAGCTGTAGATAATATGCAAAGCTATGCCACGCCGGTCATAGCTCTGGCGTTTGTCAACGGAAATGCCGTATGTATTCATGGTCCAATCGTAGTTTGATGTGTTGAATATATCGGTGGCAGACATTTTAACGGTCAGAGATTTGTTCATGAACGTTTTTCCGACCGATGCATCCATGGTGAACCAGGAGGCGCCGAAGCGGTTGGTGTGCATATCGCCTTCAGAGCTTCCGCTGATGTTGGCTGTAACCGTCCATCCGTGCGGCAATGCAAAGGTGTTGTCAATAAAATAGGAAAATATGGGTTTGTCATATCGATTATCGCCGAGTCTGAGCCACTGCCGGTACATTCCGGCGGTTATATTCGGAGTCCATCGGCGTAGAGGCCGGCCCCAGACGAGGTAGAGATTCAACGCCGAGACATCGATATTGACGGGATGCATGAGCAGCTGGAGATTATCGGCAGGATAAAGCTGCTTGACAAAGGCGTATGTATCGAGCGAACGGGTAAAGTCGGCCTGAAGCATGAAGCCGCGCCACATACCCGACAGCTGAACGTCATGCATTCTCTCGTCACGCAGCCCCGGATTTCCGCCCTCTATTTCATGCATCCCCACATAGTTCAACGCCCCTGTAAGCTGCGAGTAAGGAGGTTTCACCGTAGCCATTCTGTAACTTAATGTGAGCTGTGAGTCATCGCTGAACGAGTATCCGAGTGAAACATCAGGCGTCAGAAGATGGTCACGGCGGCTTATATTGTCATCGCGAAGGCCATTGACCTTGAAATCATAGTCAGTATATTCATATCTCGCTCCGGCCGAAAGCGATAACCGTCCCATCATGCGTGCCCATGATGCGAAAACTGCCGCCGACGTCTGACTTGCGTCCGTCAGTGAAGAGGGAATGTATTCACTGACAGCAGCGTTAAGCATTCGGTAATCGAGTGATGTGTGCGTGTAGCAGTCCTGCGTCCCCACTGTGGTCTCCCCTCCCCAGAGAGGGAATTTCAAGGATAATTTCCCTGCCCAGAGAACGGATTTACGTCTGTCCGTGGAATTGACGTCGGGATTCACGGACTGTGGATAGGATGTCGCAACAGAATTATCAGCGTCAAAGCGGCTGAAATCACCGTCAAAGTGCAACTGACAGTTTTCAGCAAATCTGTTTTCATAATAGAGTAATGCGAGATGGCTGCGGCCCTTGGTCCGTCTGTCAATTTGGCGCCTAACCGCCGGATTGTCGTCAAGCCATTCCGCGCCTGAATTGTTAAAACGGCCGAGCTCCGGGTTGTAACGGTAGTATGCTCCGAATGACTGCGAACCGCCGGAATAATTGAATCCGGCCTTGACCGAGCCGGCTGTCACAGGATAGGAATTGGACTGACTGCCCCCTACCACCGTCGCTTTACCGTCATAATTGAGTCTGTTGACCGTAGTGCCTCTAACCAGCGAATTATTCAGGTTCACGGTTCCGTCAGCGAACATCTCCCACTCTCCGATGCGATAGCTGAGTCCGAGATGGTCCGTCACGTACCATTTCCGGCGACGCTGAAGGCGGAACTGGTCAGTGACGGAAAGACCTTTTATGAAATTGCGGCGCGTAGTGATTTTCAGCACCGCTCCCGTGGTACTGGCATAAGCGGCTCCCGGCGCCATGAGCAATTCCACTTTCTTCAAATTGGAAGAACGCAACTGCCGTAGCTCCCGCCCATCGCACATGGGTCGGCCATCGATATAGATTTCGACATTGCTCTTGCCGATGACAGTGACGGCATTGTCCTCAACCTTTATCATTGGCAACTGATCCAGCACATCAAGCGCATTGCCAAGGTCTGCGAGGTTTGAACCGGGAATGGTTGACACAAGTGTAGAACCTACAAGTTTCGTGATGTGTTGCTTTGCGGCGACCACCACTTCCTGCAATTCCCGCACAAGACTGTCGGCCACTTCCGGATTCTGTGACCGGCCTGATCCGGCAATGAAAATTGCGATAATGTTTGTGATGATTAGTCTGGTGTTCATGTGAGTAATGTTTAGCTATGACCTTAAAAGTTCAGGGCAAAATTACTCACAAAAGGGCTGAGATTCCAAAATATCAATCTGACACTTCGGATTGTATCAGACTAAGAATCACAGACATAAAACCAATCACTACCAAAAAGTCTGACCGAATGAACAACAAGGTCAGAAAACGTCCATAACATCGGGACATATCTGCCCGACAGATTCCTTAAGACGTGATTTGAGCCTTGACTTACGTTTATAGACCACGTCGACCGATTCACCGAGAAGCAGACTCATGGTGCGCGTGGAAAGTCCGCTGAAAAGATAGACCAGCAGCTGATAATCATCGGCCTTGATCTGAGGATAATTATCTTTTACCCTCACAAGAAT
The DNA here is from genome assembly GCA_947627615.1 of uncultured Muribaculaceae bacterium. Lineage (GTDB taxonomy): Bacteria > Bacteroidota > Bacteroidia > Bacteroidales > Muribaculaceae > Paramuribaculum. The sequence continues at coordinate 19,004 of CANQWS010000002.1, forward strand.
ATTGTCACGGCAATCATTGACAGCCTGCTCCAATTCCGGGAATGAATCAGTCCTTACAGCATCTATTTCCGATTTCACTTTATCGGCTATGGCTTTACGCTCGTTTTTCGTGCCCTGCATTTCATAATAGGTCTGACACAGTGAATCAATCAGAGCGAAACGGTTTTCAAGCAAATTATGCAGTTTCGATTCCAGCCGCCCCACGTCGCTTCGGGTCGCATCAATCTGACACTTCAGTCCGGATGCCTCGGCCATCAATGCGTTATTCCGCGCATTCTGAAGATTAATCTTCTGCCTCATCCACACTATCGTCCCGGCAGCGACAAGTAGAATGACGATACCCCAGAACAAATATCGCTCCCGCTTTGCCCGCTCCTTATAGAGCATATATTCCTTCTCTTTCTGAAGGTAGAGAGCCGTGGCAAGAGCATCGGAATTATCCGACGGCATAATCACAGACTTAAAGTGCAATGCTTTCCGGAGTCCGTCGGCGTTATCATGCCGCCCGTAGTAGTCAATTGCAATGTTGACTATTGTGTCGGTGGGTGCCGAAAGGCGGTTTTCGGCCAAAGCCTCGCTGTAGAGTAAAGCCCAACGCGCCATTGTTGCCGAGTCCTGAAACTCCGACACATCCATGCCGTTAAGCCTCGACAAAGCCTCGGCAGGATTGCCCGCCATGAGTTTCTGTGCCGCGTCAAGCTCGTCGGACTGCGTGCCGGAATAGCCGCAACCGGTGACAATGAGTAACATTACTATATACAACAGCGCTCTCATGCCGCAAATATACTAAGATTTTCCGGGGAAACAATGGATGCAGGGAGGCGTTAAAGCAAACTCCCCGTCCGGCGGATGCCGAGGCGGGGAGCTATTTATTTGTCAGGAGAGATAACCTATCAGATGTTGGAGGCTATTTCCTTGAATCTGTCAAGTGACACGGTCTCCTCATCGAGAGTTATGGCCTGCTTGAGGGCCTGGAATGTCTTGACCTCGCTTACCTGCTCGCCGATACGACCAACATAGTTTTTGTCAGCAAGAATGTTCTCGGCATACTTGGTGATGGTCTCGTCATCGATGTTGAGCATACCGTACTGCTCGAACTGACGGGCTGCGAGGCCCTTTGCGAACTGGAGCATATCGTCCTTCTCGACCTTCACGCCAAGCTTCTCGACAATACGGTCAAGAATGAGCTGCCATTTGAGGTCCGGTTCCATCTTTGCAAATTCCTCGGCTGCTTTTTCTTCGGTGAGCTGGTCGTTGCGGCTCATGAGCCACTTTTTGAGAAGTTCAGCGGGGAGCTGCATGTCACCGTATTTGTCGGTGTAGACTTTACGTGCCGACCAACGGAAAATCATGTCGCTGTTGCCTGCAAGTTCCGAAGCGATCAGGTCCTTGACAGCGGCGCGATATTCCTCTTCATTGTGAACCTTGTCCTTTCCGAACACATTGGTGTAGAATTCCTCGCCGAGTTCAGCGGGACGAACTACGATGATTTCGGAGATGGCCATCTCGAAATCGCCCTGCACTTCTTCAACACGGGCTTTGTCGATGTTAAGCATGGAGGAAAGTTCCGTCACGTTGCCGCCTGTGGCTTTGCGGGGGTTGAACACCACTTTGTCACCCACTTTCTTGCCTTCAAACTTGGCAGCCTCTTCCTTGTCGGTAAAGTACATGGGTGCGAGAATGCCGCTGACAACCTGAATGGCGCCGTCGCCTTCCTTTACAGAACCGTCGTCATTGAGCTGCATGATGGAGCCTTTGACAAGTGCATCGGGTTCGAATTCCTCACCGGGCACCTGTGCGCCGAAGCGCTTGCGGAATGACTTGTCCTGCTCGTCGACCATGGCATCGGTAACCTCGATGTTATAGTAGGGAACATGAACGTTCTTGTCGACCTCGACATCAAGTTCGGGAGCAACGGCAAGGTCATATTCAAATGTGAATTCGGTTGAATTCTTCAGGTCAAGTTCCTTAACCTCTACCGGCATGGGCTGGCCGAGGACATTGAGTTTATTGTCCTGAATATATTTCATCACGGCTTCATAGACCACCTGATTGATCACATCGCTTGTCACCTGCTTGCCAAAGCGGCGCTCAAGGTCCTTGGTGGAGATGTGGCCTTTACGGAAGCCCGGAATCTGATGTGTGCGACCTATCTTCTTAAGGTCTTCTTTCACTTTGTCTTTGTAATCACTTTCTACCACTGACACAGTGAGACGCATGCTCACCGGATCTGTATTGGTGCTTGTTACATTCATGATTTATATGATTATTTATTTGATGGCTGTTTTTTCAACGTGCAAAATTAACATTTTATGCTGGATTGAGCAAATCTATTCTCCAACATATCATGTCACAATCTTTTATTCACGCTGAAAAAGGCGGAAGGCTTGGGAGTGGAATCAATCGTCATCGTCATCATCATGGTCGTGATGATGTTTGTGTTTCTTGTGTTTTTTGTGTTTGGGAGGTTTTGGCTTCTTGTAGTGATGGCGGTGGTAACCGTCTGAATAATAATCATTCTCTACGCCCCAGTAGCCATGCGTGGTGCCACATGAAGGCATAATGGTTGAAACTGCGAACAACGCCAGAAGCAGTAAAGCGATTTTGGTGGATCTGCCGGGTTTCATAGTTGAAATCGTTATAAATGTTTTTCTTTATAGACGCTTTGATTCTTTGAATTGTTCATTAGGGCTTTTTTTCGTAACTTCGCAACGAGATAACAGAAAACAGATAAAAGATGTCAGACAACACCCTTCTTGCCAGACTTGACGGCATTGACGCACGGTTTCAGGAGGTCAGCACCCTGATTACCGACCCCTCGGTAATAGCTGACATGAAGCGCTATGTACGCCTCACCAAAGAATACAAGGAACTTGAGCGACTGATGAAAGCCACGGACCGCTACCGCACCGCAATCACCAATCTGGCGGAAGCCAAGGAGGTGCTCGAGACGGAATCGGATGCCGAGCTGAGAGAGATGGCCCGCGCGGAAATGGAGGAAGCCATGGAACGCATCCCCGCACTGGAAGAAGAAATCAGACTGCTTCTGCTGCCGGCCGACCCGGAGGATTCCAAGAATGCCATTCTGGAAATTCGTGGCGGAACCGGCGGCGACGAGGCCGCTATATTTGCCGGCGATCTGTTCAAGATGTACTCAAAATATTGCGAGTCCAAAGGCTGGACCATATCCGTCACATCATTCAACGAAGGCGCTGCAGGCGGATTCAAGGAAATCGTGGCGGCCATAACCGGCAACAATGTCTACGGTACTCTCAAATACGAGAGCGGCGTTCACCGCGTCCAGCGTGTCCCGGCAACAGAGACGCAGGGACGTGTCCACACCTCGGCGGCCACAGTGGCTGTGCTTCCCGAGGCCGAACCGTTTGACGTGGAGATTAACGAAGGTGAAATAAAATGGGACACATTCCGAAGCGGCGGCGCCGGAGGTCAGAATGTGAACAAGGTGGAATCCGGAGTCAGGCTGCGCTATATGTGGAAAAATCCCAACACCGGAGAGAGTGAAGAGATACTCATAGAATGCACCGAGACCCGTGACCAGCCGAAAAACAAGGAGAGAGCTCTGAGCCGCCTGCGCACATTTATCTACGACAAGGAGCATCAGAAATATCTCGACGACATATCCTCACGGCGCAAGACAATGGTTTCGACCGGCGACCGCTCGGCTAAAATCCGCACCTACAATTATCCTCAGGGGCGAATAACCGACCACCGCATCAATTACACCATATACAATCTTCAGGCTTTCATGGACGGCGATATTCAGGACTGCATTGACCACCTCACGGTTGCCGAGAACGCCGAAAGGCTCAAGGAGGCCCAACTTTAAACTCTGACCGAAAATCACATTTCTCATGGAAAACGAACAGCACACCCCACCTGCTCCGCCACCGTTTGACGACGTCGGCTCGGGCAACAATTATCAGGACAACAGAAAAAGCTTTTTCGGCATGGCTTCGGTAGCTCATGCCTTCAACCGCTTTCCCCTCACATTCTTATCCGCCCTGCTAATGCTGTTCGTCCTTGAGATAGCGGTAATCACAGGCGATTTCAATCCGGGAGTGATAACCGGATGCTCGCTTGCCTTAAACCTGACTCTTGCAGTGTATCTGCTTGCCGAGATGTTCAACTGGGAAAGAAAGAATCTCAACATCTATCAGGGTATAGCCATTGCGGTTTCAGTAGTTTTTGGAGTAATTATGGGATTATCGTCCGAAGCCGACGGCTGGCTGGTAAAAAGCACCCTGTCACTTCAGGCAGTTTCCGCCGCAATCATCCTATTTCCACCTCTGCGCGGGCGCATTGAAGGCTGGAGGTTTTCATGGACACAGATTATTTCAGCGCTTGTCTGCGCCATTATCTCCTTTCTTATAGGAATAGCTTCCGGAGTTCTGAATTACGCCGCTAAGTCACTTCTCGGCATGAGCCCCGAGGTCCTGACAATGATATTATCAGTTTTATTTCTTCTCTCCGTCAATTTACTGATATTGTTGTGCCGCACACCGGACATAGGCGAATCCGAGCTTTCCCGCCCGGACAAATCCGAGAAATTCCTCTCCATAGTGGGGCTTTATGTGTTTGCGCCGCTACTCGGACTGTTCATGGTCATCCTGCTGTCATATCTGCTGATACTCCTGTCACAGATGACAATACCCCGCGGAACCATAGGCTGGTCAGTGACTTTCTGGGTATGCGCAGTGTACTGTGTGATGTATGCCCTTTACCCGTCCCATTCAAGGCTCCCGCGCTGGTTCAAGATCGTTATAAACAAGGGGCTTCCCGCCGCAAGCATAGCCTTCCTTGTGCTGATGGACCTTGCCCTGATCTACAGAATCATGGATTACGGCCTGACCCCTTCAAGAGTCTACGGTTTAATCTTCACACTGTGCGGTTACGGGATTTTCGGAAAAATGCTCTGGAACGGCATCAAAAAGATATGGATTGTCCCGGCAGTCTATGCCTCGGCATTCTTTCTTACATCGTTCTTCCCCATAGCCAACATAACGGAGCTATGCAAAATGACAGGCCGCATCTCCGATGAATATCAACTGCAGGAAATGAATCCGGACGAGACTGACTCCGACACATATAATAAAGAAGAGGCTGAAGATATGACGGACGGCGCGGACACAATCCTGAACGCACAGACAGCGCCCGTGATACCTGATGATACAGACTCGCCTGACGACACAGACCACAGCGAGGCGATGCCGCCCCGCAAAGGCTATGACTCGGTCGACGAATTCGACCACAACACCATAATACTTATGTCGCCCCCGGACCTGCCTGTCTCAATCCCCGCCAAAGCAGATTACGTGCGCGGATTCTCGGTCAGCGACTACAAATACGGCGCCGTTGACGAGCATTACGTAATAGACATACAAGGCTACAAGGCAGAGATACCTGTCGACAGCCTGTGCAGACTTGACGGAGTTGCCAGACTGAAGCCGTTTGAGATCAAATGCATCAATAGCCGCGATGCGACAATGTCAATCTTTTTCGTCGAGATCATTCAGAAAATCAATGCATCCGGAGAGGTTACGGGCGTTAGAGTCTCATCTCTCAACGGCTATTTGTTTACACGTAAAAAATATATTCACAAAAAATAAACCATCATTTTTAGACATGAACCGCGAAAAACTCGTAGAAAACATCCGCCGCAAGAAGTCATTTCTCTGCGTAGGACTTGACACAGACCCTTTGAAAATTCCGGCACACATAGCCAACGGTCCGGACCCTATCTTCACATTCAACCGCGCCATCATTGACGCAACGGCACCATATTGCGTGGCCTACAAGCCCAACATGGCTTTCTATGAAAGCTTCGGGGCCTTGGGATGGGACGCTCTCGAAAGGACCATAGCCTACCTCAAGACCAACTATCCCGACCAGTTCATAATTGCTGACGCAAAACGAGGCGACATAGGCAACACATCGAAACTCTATGCCCGCAGTTTCTTCGAGCATCTTGACGTTGACGCAATCACCGTGGCCCCGTACATGGGCGAGGACAGTGTGACTCCGTTTTTAGGCTATCCCGAAAAGTGGGTGATACTGCTTGCGCTGACATCCAACAAGGGCAGCCACGATTTCCAGCTCATTGAGGACAAGGAGGGAACCCCTCTTTATCAGCAGGTAATCAACAAATCGAGCCAGTGGGCTTCGCCTGACGAGATGATGTACGTGGTGGGTGCTACCCAGGGACGCATGTTCGAGGACATCCGCAAGGTGGCTCCTAAGAGCTTCCTTCTCGTTCCGGGCGTGGGCGCCCAGGGAGGCAGCCTCGAGGAAGTGGTGCGATACGGCATGATCGATGACTGCGGCCTGCTTGTCAATTCATCGCGCGGCATTATCTACGCTTCATCGGGCGAGGATTTCGCAGAAGCCGCCGGACGCGAGGCCTCAAAACTCGCAAATCAGATGGCCACACTGCTTCCGTGATGTTTTTTAATGAATTTTGCGCTTGATTAAGGAATAAATTCATTAATTTTGCGATAATAAAATCTTTAACTTCTAAATATAACCAAAATGAATATCGACGATTTCAACTTTGCCGGCAAAAAGGCAATCGTACGCGTTGACTTCAACGTGCCTCTGGACGAAAACGGTAACATAACCGACGACACCCGTATCCGCGGTGCCCTCCCCACCCTCAAGAAAATCCTGAAGGACGGCGGCAGCCTCATCATCATGAGCCACATGGGCAAACCCAAAGGCAAAGTGAACCCCAAATTCTCACTCGCACAGATCAAGGACGCCGTGGCCAAAGCTCTCGGAACCGATGTGAAATTCGCTCCTGACTGTGCCAAGGCAGCTGAAGCAGCCGCAGCCCTGCAGCCCGGCGAAGTGCTCCTTCTCGAAAACCTCCGCTTCTATCCCGAAGAGGAAGGCAAGCCCGTCGGCATTGACAAAGCTGACCCCGGCTATGACGCAGCCAAGAAAGAGATGAAGGAACGTCAGAAAGAATTCGCAAAGACTCTTGCAAGCTACGCTGACGTTTACGTGAACGACGCCTTCGGTACAGCACACCGCAAACACGCTTCAACAGCTGTGATTGCCGATTACTTCGACAAAGAAGACAAGATGCTCGGTTACCTCATGGAAAAAGAGGTGAAGGCCGTTGACAACATCCTCTCCGACATCAAGCGTCCCTTCACAGCCATCATGGGCGGTTCGAAGGTTTCAACCAAAATCGGTATCATCGAGAACCTCATGGACAAGGTTGACAACCTCATCCTCTGCGGCGGTATGACCTATACATTCGCTAAAGCCATGGGCGGCAAAGTTGGCGATTCAATCTGCGAGAACGACAAACTTGACCTCGCTCTGGACATCATGAAGAAAGCTAAGGACAAAGGCGTGAACCTCGTGCTCGGAACCGACTGCGTGGCTGCCGACAGCTTCAGCAACGATGCCAATACAATGGTTTGCTCCGTTATGGAAATTCCCGACGGTTGGGAAGGTCTCGATGCAGGTCCCGAATCAAGAAAAGCTTTCGCTGACGCCATCGTTCCCGCCAAGACCATCCTCTGGAACGGACCTGCCGGAGTGTTTGAGTTCGACAACTTCACCGGCGGCTCACGCGCTATTGCCGATGCTATTGTTGAAGCTACCAAAAACGGTGCATTCTCACTCGTAGGCGGCGGTGACTCCGTTGCATGTGTAAACAAATTCGGTCTTGCCGATCAGGTTTCATACGTTTCCACCGGCGGCGGAGCTCTTCTCGAAGCCATAGAAGGCAAGGTTCTTCCCGGCGTAGCAGCCATTAAAGGATAAACCGTTTCAACTAAATATCATCATCTGATTGCTGCGGCTCCGATTATTCGGGGCTGCAGTTTTTTGTCCCGTGTCCCGCCGTCCCGGTGTCCCTGGTGTCCCATGGGCTAATTGGAGTAATTGGGCTGATTGGACAGATGGGCTGATGGATGTCAGTCCTTACGTTTACGTGACTGCCTCAACTCGTTCATGAGGTCCCACATCTCGTCGTCGCTCAGCTGAAGCTCTCTCAAGAGCATTGACAGAAGCTCGGCTCCGGATCCGTTGAAGTATTCCGAAATAAATTCACGCAATGCCAGACTACGGTAAGCGTCACGACTCAACAGCGCATGGTATCTGTGGCTGTTGCCAACGGACTCATGGCCTACATAGCCTTTCTGCTCAAGGATGCGTACGAATGTGGAAATGGTATTGAAATGGGGTTTAGGCTCAGGAATTCTGTCAATCATTTCACGCACAAACAATGGACCTGATTTCCATAACATATTCATTATCAAGAGTTCCTTATCTGTAAGTACCTTCATAACTAATCGCTTTAGTTTTACATACGAAAATATAAACTAAATATCTTAGTTACACAACTAAATCTATTAGTTTTATGCTTTCACTGACCCATTTTCCCAATTTCCCCAGCCCTACCTACACCATGTCAACTTCCCTATAATACAAGTTCAGCCACAACATAAGCGCAGCCAAGTGCCAAGCCGTCCCGGCTTCAATTACCCTACAAAAGAATCCTACAGAAACAAACACAACAAATCCGAGAGCTGAAACAATTCCGCCCTCGGACACAATTTATATTATGTACAAGTTTAAAGGTTCCCGTCAGAACGAAGCAGCACAGCGAACTTCATCGCCACACAACCCTGCCGCCATTCGCTCGGTGTCACGCTTCACGTAATATCTGATTACCGAATAGATCATAGCCTGGAATGACGACAAGCTTTCAACAGGGTCATCTCCGAGCAGAAGATCAGAAGCAAGAGCTTTAGCGATGACTTCGCGTTCTTTTCCCGGCAAAGATTTAATTGTCTCAAGAACATGCTTTGAAATAATGATTGAATCTGACATAACGGTGGGTTTTTATTTTATTATTATTTTATATCGCAAAGATAAAGGCGCATACGGGCAAGAATAAAACACAGATTCATTAATAAGAGTCAAACAAAGTAAAATACATTATTATACAGTAAGGAAATTGAGCCGAATGTTAACACTTGATTATCCGCATGTTAATATTGTATAATTATATATACAGATAAGCGCCATTCAGTACACACGAATTGTTCTATATACAAGAACTGACAGTAAGTCACCGCATTAGAGAATGCGAGAATGAAGCTGGTCCGCTTGTTTACATTTGAACACACACAAATTCAGGTACACAATCAAGCGAATTAACAAACAAGAATTTACAAAACATAATTAGCAAATCCAAAACACACCGATTACATAACAACTTCAGATTTCAGAAATACACCGTGGTCCAAAACCCGAATCCAAAAATCAAATTAAGAAACGCAACCAATTTACAATTAGTAAATATAACCGTTTTAATTTATTAACACACCACCGTATATTGCTGAATTCCACATACGTTACACACTAAATTTAAAGTGATTGTTTCATAAATCCACGCATCGACAGGCCTTTCGCCCCCTTCTCGGCTCACACACAAGCTCCGAGACGAATGTTTTGCGGTATATACCAGCCATTTACATATATATACCTACAACCCACTGCAGCCCACGCGCAGACCAATAATTTGCCTTTACAAATAGCTTTGCTTCTCCCCTATTTCATTTAACTCATTTGTAAATTAACTTTCGCAAAAGACAAATTTGCATGATTTAATTTAAATGATTACATTTGCAATGTCTAATTACAACAAGGAATTTACAAATGGATATAGTAACTCGCCTTAAAGAATTCATCAATCATGAGTCTGTCGCGATAACCCAGTTCGCCGACAACTGTAAAATTCCGCGCCCCACCCTCTCGCAATTGTTAAACGGACGCAACAAAAAAGTCAGCGATGAATTCATCAGTAAAATCCACGAGGCCTATCCCAAACTTTCCGTGTTGTGGCTGATGTTTGGCGAGGGAGATATGCTGCATGAAGAAAATATTAAAACCTCAGAGCCTCAAAATGACTCGATTTTTGGTTTTGACGCCATGCAACCCACTGACAGCGAGGAACAATCGCCGAGAATAGACTTCGATAAAAACTACTCTGAAAAAGAGTCAGATAATTCTCAGGAGGTCACGGACGGTCTTCAGGGCCTGAATTCGGCCACCATAGACATAAACGATGGCCCTGCCGGAGTGAATCCGGCAAAACCGACCATCACATTCAACCCTTATTCAAAAAAACGCATTGTCAACATCATAGTCTACTATGACGACAACTCGTTCGAGTCATTCGTTCCCGGTCCGCGGAAATGAATAACTGACACGGCACAAAAAAAGTCCGTTTGAGTCAACGGACATTAATCGGATAAAACCATAATTTTCTAAAACGATACTCCGGCAAGCCAATCACCGGAATGACCATGCAGAAACAGGTCACTTCCTGATGGAGGCGAAAAATTCCTGCCTGAGAGCCTCGTCATCTTTCAGCACACCCGCAGCCGAAAAAGTGACCGTGGACGCTTCCTGCTTTTGCACTCCCCTCATGGCCATGCAGAGATGCCGGGCCTCGGCACAGACAATCACGCCTTCTGCATCGAGAGTCTCCATGAGCACATCGGCAAGCTGCCTTGTCAGACGTTCCTGAACCTGAAGGCGGCGCGCATACATGTCTACGATACGTGCGATTTTGCTCAGTCCCACTATTTTTTTACCGGGAAGATAACCTATGCTGACCGAACCGAAAAACGGCAGGATATGGTGCTCGCAGAGAGAATAGAACTCGATGTCACGGACAATCACGAGCTGCCGTCCGTTTTCATTCTCGAACAGGGCCTCGTGAATCACATCGTTGATGTTCTGACGGTATCCCCTCGTTGCAAAAGCCAATGCGCGGGCTGCACGTTCGGGAGTCTTGAGCAGTCCCTCGCGCGACGGGTCCTCGCCAATCAACTCAAGTATGGCTCGATAATGCCGGGCTATTTCGCTGATAGTTTTTTCGTCTGTTAATTCTGCTGCCATTGCCTTTAATAGACCGGATTCTGTTTTCATTTTTTCTTGCTGCCAGCCACGCTTGTCTTGGTCCAGTGGACCTCATTGGCAAACGACGGGAATGCGCGCTTCACCTCATTGACCAGGACCTGGGCCTCGCGTGATGTCTCGAAAGCTCCAAGATAGACTCTGAAATAAGGGCTGCTGTAATGGCGCCGCACATGATAGCCGGGGAAACGCGACTGCACCTGACTGGCACGCGCGTTTGCCTCGTTACGCGATTTGTCGCCATAGACCTGCACGGTAAACGGCCGGGAATTGACCATCTTCTCCTTGCGTCGTTCTCCCGGATCGTAGTCTATAAGTTCCCAAAGACCATCGGGCATCTCTACGACATGAATGCTGTCGGCTGTGATTTCCTCTACGATGCACACCGGCGCTTTAGGCTGTCGCTTCTGGGCCGAGACCAGAGCAGGCAGACAGCTGACGGATATCAGTAATATGAGAAACAGACTACGTCGTGACATAGGCTTGATTATTGATTCAAATGAATTAGGCTACAAAATTAATAAAATTAATCTTTGTAGCCTAATCAAGAGTTCATGAAAGTCCGCAATGTTATCCCGCAGAGGACCACATAACGGCTATAGCGAAGTTAAATAGCATTAAAATGCAGTGACGATACCCATGAATGAGTCTGCGTCAAGTGCAGCGCCGCCAATCAGACCGCCGTCAACATTGGGTTTGGCGAAAAGGGCTTTGGCATTGGTGGGCTTGCAGCTGCCGCCGTAGAGGATGGATGTGTTTTCAGCTACTTCCTTGCCATATTTCTTCTCGATCACGCCACGGATGAAAGCGTGCATTTCCTCTGCCTGATCATCGGTAGCGGTCTTGCCTGTTCCGATTGCCCATACCGGCTCGTAAGCCAGGATTATCTTGGAGAAGTCTTCGGCCGAGAGGTCAAACAGAGCTTCCTCGATCTGAGCCTTGACAACATCGAAGTATGTGCCGTCCTCGCGCTGTTCCAGAACCTCGCCGATGCAGAAGATGGGAGTAAGGTTGTTCTCGAAAGCGAGTTTCACTTTCTCTTTCAGAGTCTCGGAAGTTTCGCCGTAGTACTGACGACGCTCGCTGTGACCGAGAATCACATAGTTGGCACCTGTAGATGCTACCATGGGAGCCGACACCTCACCGGTGTAGGCGCCTGAGCGATGGTCTGCGCAGTTTTCTGCACCAAGACCGAGACGGTTCTTGTCAATGACTTCATTGACCGATGCGAGATGGGTGAAAGGAACGCAGATTACGACGTCACATTTGGCATCAACGCCTTTGAGAGCTTCATTTACTGACTTTGCGAGTTCAATACCTTCGGGCAGGGTGGTATTCATTTTCCAGTTGCCTGCTACAACATTTTTTCTCATGCTATATATATAATTAATGGTTAGTCCGGGTTGGTTTCGGATGGTCCGGAATCTGCGACAGAGCCGCCATCCTCTTCCGGTTGCAAATTTACGGAATTATTTTCAGCCTGACCATTTTTTCGGGCCATAATTATCGCCGTCAGGAACCGGTCTATGGCCAGAATGGCAAGCAGCACTATCAGGAGAATCACCACCCAGCGGATGAGTCTCGCCTGTCCGTCGGGCTTCTGGCTGTCAAGCGCCTTGCGCAATTCGGGCGCTGACACGAGTTTCTCCACGTCGATTGATCCGAGATTCCGCTTCCACCGAATCACGCCGTCATCGAGCATGACAATGGAGACCACTCCGCGCGAGAGCTCCTTGAGCGTGGTGGATTCGGCGCTGTAGACCGGGAATTCGGCCATTGAGGCGTCGCGCATGGCCTCGATGCTGTCAGGGGCAAGGTCCGTCAGCGCCACGAGCGAACCGTTGAGACGGTTCATCATCTCGTTAAGCTCGTTGATGAAGGAGATATAGTAGATGTCGGCACGCTCGAACTGCGGCACAATTACGACCATCTCGGGACCGGCACCGGAAATCACGTCGCGGGTTATGTTCTCGCCTTCGGAATCAAAGACCGTAAGCTCGGTGCGGTCGTCGGCCAATGCCGTTTCCCGGCCTCCGCCGACCGTGACCCGGTCAACGAACGTCCATGTGGAATCCGGCAGTTCGCTGGCGGAAAATTCCTTGCGTTCACCGTCTTTTTCATAAATGAAGCGCAGATTGTCAGTCACGGAACTGTCCGATTCATCGTCGTCATCGGCCGACACCAATGATGTTCCTGCGGGAAACGACCGGAAATCAATCATGGGCTGGATGTTGAATCCGTAGAGCTCCACCAGCGTAATGAAGACGAGGCAAGCCACTCCGCAAATCCACTGGCTGTAAGGATTGTAAAGTCCGGCCACCTTCCTGTTCATGAAAGCGAGCACCACAAGGGCGGCCGTTATGAATATGTTCTTGACAAACGTGGCCGCGTTGCTCAGAATGAGAAAATCGCCGAAGCAGCCACAGTCCGACACCGGGTCCTTCAGCCAGATGTAGCACGTGAGCGGCAGCATCACAGCCATCATGGCAAGCAGCAGCCAGACCGTTGTGCGCCTGAAACAGCCGAGCAATAGCATGGCGCCGAGCAGAAACTCGGCCGAACAGAGGGCCATGGCCGTCAGCACGGTCAGCGAGCCGGGAACCGCTATGCCCCACACGGTGAAGTATTCCTCGAACTTGAACACGGAGCCCCACACGTCGATGCCCTTCACGAGCCCCGACATGACGAACAGCGCCCCTACTACAATGCGGAGCGCCCAGACGGCACACACCTGCCACACGGGAAGCTTTTCCCTGTCATCAGCTTCCGGTTTCATTCCGTCAGCTTTATGATACCGAACATGGCGTAGTTCACAATGTCCATGTAGTTGGCGTCGATGCCCTCGGAAACGAGGGTGGCGCCGTCATTGTCCTCGATCTGCTTTGCGCGCTGCACCTTGGTCAGAATGAAGTCCGTGTAGCTCGGCACACGCATCCACCGCCAGGCCTCGTCATAGTCATGGTTCTTGGCCATCATCAGCGATTTGGCCTCCTGCGCAATGCGGTCATAGAGCTCCGTGGCCGCGGCGGCATCGATGTCCACCTCGTCGACATGGCCCAGTTCAAGCTGTATCAGCCCTATTATTCCATAGTTGACAATGCCCATGAACTCCGGGAGAATACCCTCGTCGACCATGGCGCAGCCGGTGGTCTCCAGAGTGCGGATGCGCTTGGCTTTGATAAATATCTGGTCGGTTATGGATGAAGGCCTCATGATGCGCCAGGATGCGCCGTAGTCCTTGAGCTTCTTGATGAAAATATCGCGGCACGCTGACAGCGCCTGGTCAAATTGCTGGTTGGTATCTGGCATGATCTGATGTGGTTTGAGTTTTGTCTGGCAAATTTAATGATAATTTTCGGCATTTGGAGCCGGTTCAACGATAAATGTCAACCGGCTCTTACAATGCACAAGCCGGCCGCAGTTTCCATGGAATCCCGAGTGTGGGATCCGGGGCCTGCGGTCGGCGAGTTTTCGTTATCTGTCAGTCCTGCCATCTTACTGTGGACCGGCATTTATCTGTCAAATGCCTACCGGCTCATTTAGGGGTCTTTGAGGTATAAGCGACATAAAGGATGATGAAAGCGGCCAAAGCGAGTCCGGCGCTAAGCGAAGCATAAACCATTGTGCTTCCGGTGGTGAATACTGTGGCTACCAGGAAACCGGCAGCGATGATTGCAAATAAAAAAGCTAAAACGACTAAAGTTTTCATAATGGCAGTGTTTTAATAAGTTTATTTTTACTATCATAACACCACTCAACCCTTTATGGATGCGGGTATAACATTATTTAACACCGCCCGGACGCCTCCGCCTCTGTCCCGCTGTCCCGTCCCACGGCCGGGCAGGACAAAGCCGGGACACCCCGGAGGGGGATGCAAGGGGACGGATGCGGGTTACTGGAGCTTTTCCCAGTAGGCGGCCTTGTCCTCGTAGCCCACTCCGAGACGGTAGTAGATGTTGTAGAGCGTTTCGGGTATCTGGGGGAGCTTGGGGTCTATGCTGTAGGCTTTCTCGAAGTATTCGGCGGCTTTTCTGAGGCCGGGAACGGCTTTGGCCGTGACTTCGGCCTCAACGGCTGTCTCGGCTATTTTCAGGGATTCGTTGTAGATGACTCGCGCGAGGTCAAAGTAGCCTTTGGCAAAGTTCTCGTTGAACACCACCGATTTCTGGAAATTGGTCAGGGCGTCCTCCAGAAGTCCCTGATTCTCGTCGATGACACCGAGCACGTCGTAGAGCTGGCTCTTCACCTTGTCATCGCTCTGCACGCGGAGGGCTTCGTTGACGAGCCGTCGGCAGCCTTCATAGTCCTTTTCGGCCAGACGGTCGTTGATGAGCACAAGCAGGAAGCTGACGTCCTGATTGCCATAGAGCTCGGCTCCGGTACGGGCGAACTGGAGCATCACCGAGTCGGCTTCCATGCGGCGGGCGGCCTCCATGCCGTAGAGATAGAGGTCCTTGCTCGAGAAGCCTGACTGCTGTGCCGCGAGGAATTTCTCTACGGCCTTGTCGTTGCGGTTGGTGGATATGGCGGTCAGGGCCTGATAGTAGTAGATCTGGCCGAGGTCCGATTTGTCGTCGGGGCGGAGAACGCGGTGGCCGGAAGCGTTAAGCCGCTGCGGCAGATTGGTGTAGATGTCCCATGCCTCGTAGGCTCCGGGATAGTCTTTCAGTCCGTAGAGGAAGATTCCGGCGTTGCGGAAGGCGCCGTAGTATTTCACAAGAAGTTTGCGGATTTCCTTGGTATACTGCGGTTTGATCTTGCCTTTGGCGTTGGGGAGGCTGTCAAGAGGCATGGCGGTCATCAGATAGTTGTAGGCGTCGATGAGGTCATGGGCGGCTTCTTTCTTCTGGTCGTCCTTGACTTCCTGGCCTATCTGCATGTTGAGAAGCATTCTGTCCCAGACTCCGAATGCGGCCTTGCCGGCCGTGAACCACACGGAGGGCATCTGCTTGGTCTCGTCGTGGGTGAGCGCCGGACGGATGGTCCGGAGAGCGGCTGCATAGTCGGGCTTTGCCGCGGCGAGTATGTGCTCGGCTTCTTTGACCGCCTTCTGCTGCGCTGACGCGGATATGCAAACAAACAGAGATATGATGAAAATCGAGAATCTTGACATGAGAATGATAGAATGAATTTACCTGATTGTCTATAGTCTAATCGCTCAGGATAACCTAATTGTTGGAAACCGATTACAAATTTACGCTTTTTTTTGCAATGACGCGGCATGAGGTAGCCATATTTACCAATTTATTTCCATTCGGGATTACCGGATACAAAAAAAGATGCGGCCCGAAGACCGCATCCGTTTAACTGACTATTATTGTTCAACAACCGAATCAGAGATTCTTCCAGTACTCGGCTTTGGCAGCGTAGTCGGGGCCGAGGTGGTAGTTCTGGTCAAGGTTGTAGTAGAGACGGTAGATGTGGCCGGGAAGCTCGTTCTGGCTGTTGTCCAGCTCGTAGGATTTCTCGTAGAATTCAATGGCTTTTTTCAGGGCGGGAACGAGCACGTTGGTGCGTGTTGCGTCATCGGCCGAGTCTTCCTGTGCGGCAACTTCGTTCTGGATCAGACGGCCCATGTCGAAGTAGGATTTGGCGTTTGTGGGGAAGAGGTCGATTGATTTCTGGAGGTTTTCCTTGGCTTCGGCAATCTTGTTCTCGCGTTCGTTGATGATGGCCTTGATGTTGTAGAGCTGGCTCTTGATGGAATCGTTGGCGGCGATTGCGAATGATTCGTCGACGGCCTCATAGCATGCGGGGTAGTTGCCGCTGTTGAGCGGGCCTGAGATTGAGGCCGCGAGGAAGCTGATGTCATCGGAACCGTAGTTCTTGTTGCCTTCTCTTGCGAATTTGTTGGCAACGTCTTCCTTGCCGAGGTTTGTGGCGGCTTCAAGGCCTACGAGATAGGCGTTCTTTGACTTGTAGCCTTTGGCAAGAGCCTTGTCGACCTGAGTGAGGGCCTTGTCGAACTTCTTGTCGAAGAATGCGGCGAGTGACTGGTAATAGGCGATTTCGCCTACAGTGCTGTCAGGGTCGGCCACGAACGATTTCTGGTCGGCAGCGGCGTTCTGGGGCAGGTTAACGTAGATGTCCCAAGCGTCGTAGGCTGCGGGATAGTTCTGGGCGTTGTAGAGGTTCAGACCGGCGGTGAGGTAGTTGTGATAGTTTTCGCCGATGAGTTTCTTTATTTCCTTGGAGTATTTGGGCTTAACCTTGCCTTTAGCGTCGGGGAGACTGTCGAGCGGGAGGGCCTTCACGAGGTTGGCGTAGGCGTCGACAAGAGCCTGCGAGGCGGCTGTCAGCTGCTCGGGAGTGGCTTTCTGCTGAATGTTGACAAGGCTCACTTCGTCCCAGTATCCGATCCCGGCTTTTCCGGCGAGATACCAGGGCTGAACGGTGTTCATGGTCTCGGAGTTGGTCATTGCGGGCTTGACAGCCTGAAGAGCTTCCGTGTAGTTCTTGGACTTAACGAGTCCCTCAACGTTTTTCACAACATCAGGCTGAGCCGATACAGCGAGGGTCGCAGTCAGACCTAAGGCGATTAAACTAATTTTTTTCATAAATCATAAGTTATTAAGGTAATTAATTTTCTGATTCTGTTTCAGGATTATCAACATCTCCGGAGGCTTCAGGTTCAGAGAGGTCGATTGTTATTCCTTCGGGGGTCTCGGCGGTGTCCTGCTCCACGGGTTCGGATTCCTCGGCGGGGTCGGAGTCAACGCAGCACACGGAGGCTATGGTGTCGTTGCGCTTCTCGAGGTTGATTATCTTGACTCCCTGGGTTGCACGGCCCTGGACACGGATGTCGGCCACCTTGATGCGGAGGGTTATGCCGGATTTGTTGATGATTACGAGGTCATTGTCGTCATTGACGCTCCTGATGCTCACCAGACGGCCGGTCTTCTCGGTCACGTTGATGGTTTTCACGCCTTTGCCGCCGCGGTTGGTGATGCGGTAGTCATCGAGCACGGAGCGTTTTCCAAATCCGTTTTCGGAGATTACCATCACGTTGTTTTCAGTGTCGGGCTTCATGCAGATCATGCCTACCACCTCATCGTCGCCTCCGTCGAGGGTCATGCCGCGCACGCCGGTTGACATGCGGCCCATCTCGCGCACTTTGCTTTCATGGAAGCGGATGGCGCGACCGTTGCGGTTGGCCATGATTATCTCGGAATTGCCGTTGGTGAGTTCCACTGCTATGAGCTGGTCGTCCTCGCGGATAATGATGGCGTTGACGCCGTTGGCGCGCGGACGGGAGTAGGCTTCGAGCGATGTTTTCTTGATGATGCCGTTCTTGGTGCAGAACACGAGGTTGTGGGTGCTGACGAAGTCCTTGTCATCGAGGCCTTTGACTCTTATCACGGCGTTGATGGCATCGTCAGGCTCAATGTTGAGCAGGTTCTGGATGGCGCGGCCCTTGGAGTTCTTGGCTCCTTCGGGAATCTCGTAGACTTTGAGCCAGAAGCAGCGTCCCTTGCGGGTGAAGAAGAGCATGTGGTTGTGCATGGAGGCCGGATAGATGTACTCTATGAAGTCCTCGTCGCGGGTGTCGCTGCCCTTGGCCCCTACTCCGCCGCGGTTCTGGGTGCGGAATTCGCTCAGGGCCGTGCGCTTGATGTAGCCGAGATGTGATATGGTTATGATCATGTCGTCATCGGCATAGAAGTCCTCGGCATTGAAGTCGCCGGCGGTGTAGTCAATGTCGGTGCGGCGTTCGTCGCCGTATTTGTCACGCACTTCGGCGAGTTCGGTCTTGATGAGCTCGCGGCACACATGGTCGTTGTTCAGAATCTCTTCGAGGCGGGCTATTTCGGCCATCACCTCTTCGTAGTTCTCGCGAAGCTTGTCCTGTTCGAGTCCGGTGAGCTGCTTGAGGCGCATCTCCACTATGGCTGCGGTCTGGGCTTCGGAGAGGCCGAAACGCTGTGCCAGAGTGTTGCGGGCGTCCTCGGTCGATGCCGACGCGCGGATTATGCGGATGACCTCGTCAATGTTCTGCGAGGCTATGATGAGTCCTTCGAGGATGTGGGCGCGCTCCTGGGCTTTCTTGAGCTCGAATTTGGTGCGGCGGATCACCACTTCATGACGGTGGTCAATGAAGGCGGCGAGCATCTCCTTGAGGTTGAGCGTCTTGGGGCGGCCGTTGACGAGGGCCACGTTGTTGACGCTGAACGAGGCCTGCATCTGGGTCATCTTGTAGAGCTTGTTGAGCACCACGTTGGCGTTGGCGTCGGATTTGAGCTTGATGACTATGCGCATGCCCTTGTAGTCGCTCTCGTCGTTGATGTCGGCAATGCCGTCGAGTTTCTTTTCGTTGACGAGGTCGGCTATATATGATATAAGGAGTGACTTGTTGACGTTGTAGGGAATTTCGGTGACGATGATGTTGTCATGATTGGCCTCGGTCTCTATCTCGGCCTTGGCGCGGATCACGATGCGTCCGCGTCCGGTCTCGAAGGCGTCACGCACGCCGTTGTAGCCGTAGATTGTGCCGCCGGTGGGAAAATCGGGGGCCTTGATGTACTGCATGAGCTCGGCTATGGTCAGGTCGGGGTTGTCGACCAGAGCTATGCTGGCGTTTATGGCTTCGGTGAGGTTGTGGGGCGGGATGTTGGTGGCCATACCCACGGCAATACCGGAGGCACCGTTGACCAGCAGGTTGGGGAAGCGGGTGGGAAGCACCACGGGTTCGCGGCGGGAGTTATCGTAGTTGGGCTGGAAGTCCACGGTGTCCGATTCGATGTC
This sequence comes from uncultured Muribaculaceae bacterium, assembly GCA_947627615.1. GTDB lineage: Bacteria > Bacteroidota > Bacteroidia > Bacteroidales > Muribaculaceae > Paramuribaculum. The sequence goes on from CANQWS010000002.1 coordinate 38,708, forward strand.
GGAGAGCATTTCCTCGCCTATTTTTTCGAGGCGTACCTCGGTGTAACGCATGGCGGCCGCACCGTCGCCGTCGATGGAACCGAAGTTTCCGTGGCCGTCGACAAGGGTGTAGCGCATGGCCCAGTCCTGGGCGAGGCGCACCACTGTACCGTAGATCGACGAGTCGCCGTGGGGGTGGTATTTACCCATCACCTCGCCGACGCAGTTGGCTGATTTCTTATGAGGTTTATCTGAAGTGTTGCCCATTTCGTTCATTCCGTAGAGCACACGCCGGTGTACTGGCTTCAGTCCGTCACGGACGTCAGGAAGGGCACGCGACACTATGACCGACATGGAATAGTCGATATAGGCCGATTTCATTTCGTTTTCAATGTTGATCTTTAAAATGCGATCTTCTTCCAACATGATGAAAAAATCTAATTTTGTCTGTTAGCTTTGGTTATTACAGTGCCTTGGCTCGCCCTGCCGGCAACAGTCCGGTCCGGGCCTTGCATACGGCGCAATTAACAAGCAAAGATAACGATTTTTTATGAATCCACCGCATCTTTTCGGTTAGTTTTTGTGTTTTATGCTTTGTTAGGATTTTTTGGACGGCGCAAGCGGTTTTCTGGCACAATAATTGCAATATTAGCCGTTAAAAATTATATTTGAAACCGCACATAGTGTCCAATCCGATTATAAATCAACAACAATATATGTTCACATCCCAACTGAATCAGTTAATCCAGGACTGCACGCGAATAGCCGTGACCCACAATTCCACGGTCATCAAGCCGGAGCACCTGCTCTACGGTCTTCTCTGCGAGCCTTCGCGGAAGATCATGGCTATGGTTGACCGCGTGTGCACGGGCACGTCGGCCTACGAGCTCGCGCAGCAGCTTGACAAGGAGCTGTTCGAGATGGGGCTGGCATCGCCGTCGGCATCGTCGCCCACGGTTTCGGCAAGTCCCATGAGCAACCGTCTGGTCAAGCTCAGCATGCTCGAGGCGCGTATGCTCCGCAGCAAGGAGGTTGACCTGGAACATCTTCTCTTAGCAATATTCCACAATCAAGAAATCAGCGAAATGAATTTTATGAAACCCTTCCGCAGGGCCAACGTAACGTATGAGAACCTCTATAAGCCTCTGGCCGACCAGGCGGGGATAACCCGCATGGGCAGTGACTTCACTGACGACGACGAGGACGAGATGGAGGAAGAGGGTCCGTCAGACTACTCCCGCAACGACCGGCGGCAGACGGGCGACAGCCAGCGTCCCGGTGTCCCGCGCGGGACGGGCGGGACCGGCAGCGGGACACGTGGCGGCGGGGACACCCCCACCCTTGACAAGTATGGCCACGACATGACCCGTGCGGCCGAGGAAAACCGTCTGGACCCCGTGGTGGGCCGCGAGGTTGAGATTGAGCGTCTGGCGCAGATCCTGAGCCGCCGCAAGAAGAACAACCCCATACTGATAGGCGAGCCCGGAGTGGGCAAATCGGCCATCGTGGAGGGTCTGGCGCTCCGCATTGTGCAGCGCAAGGTGTCGAGGGTGCTGTTCGGCAAGCGGGTGGTGTCGCTCGACATGGCCGCCATGGTGGCCGGCACCAAGTACCGCGGACAGTTCGAGGAAAGGGTGAAGGCCGTGCTCAACGAGCTTGCCAAGAACCCTGACGTGATACTGTTCATTGACGAAATCCACACCATTGTGGGCGCTGGCGGGGCCGCTGGCTCCATGGATGCGGCCAACATGCTCAAACCGGCTCTGGCGCGCGGCGAAATCCAGTGCATAGGCGCTACGACCCACGACGAGTACCGCAAGAACATCGAGAAGGACGGCGCTCTTGAACGCCGCTTCCAGAAAGTGACCGTGGAGCCGACGACCGAGGAAGAGACGCTGGCCATCCTCACCAACATAAAGGACAAATACGAGGCGCACCACAACGTGACCTACACTCCCGAGGCGCTGAAGGCCTGCGTGAAGCTCACGGAGCGCTACATGACCGACCGCAACTTCCCCGACAAGGCCATCGACGCCCTTGACGAGGCGGGTTCGCGAGTGCACATAACCAACATTGTGGTGCCCAAGGAGATAGAATCGCTTGAGGAAGCCATTGAGGAAACCTCGGCCAACAAACTGAAGGCCGCCCAGGAGCAGGACTTCGAGAAAGCCGCGGGATTCCGCGACAAGGAGCAGGAGCTCCGTCAGGACCTCGAGGCGGCCAAGCGCCACTGGGAGGAAAGCCTCAACACCAAGCGCGAGATTGTCGACGAGGACAAGGTGGCCGAGGTTGTGGCCATGATGACCGGTGTCCCGGCCCAGAGGATAGCCCAGGCCGAGGGACGGCGTCTGCGCCAGATGGCCCCTGCCCTGAAAGCCAAGATCATTGGCCAGGACGATGCCATTGACAAAATCGTGAAGGCCATCCAGCGCAACCGCGTGGGTCTGAAGGACCCCAACAAGCCCATAGGCACCTTCATGTTCCTCGGACCGACGGGCGTGGGCAAGACGCATCTGGCCAAGAAGCTCGCCGAACAGCTCTTTGACTCGCCTGACACGCTGATCCGCGTGGACATGAGCGAGTACATGGAGAAGTTCACCGTGAGCCGCCTGGTGGGAGCGCCTCCGGGCTATGTGGGCTACGACGAGGGTGGCCAGCTGACGGAACAGGTGCGCCGCCGCCCCTATTCGGTGGTGCTGCTCGACGAGATTGAGAAGGCCCATCCCGATGTGTTCAACCTGCTGCTGCAGGTCATGGACGAGGGACGCCTGACCGACGGCCTCGGACGCCGCATTGACTTCAAGAACACCATTCTGATAATGACTTCCAACGTTGGGTCGCGCCAGCTCAAGGAGTTCGGCACGGGTGTGGGATTCTCCACCCCGAAGACCGACGAGAAGTCGCTGTCACACAGCGTGATCAACAAGGCTCTCCACAAGGCTTTCTCGCCCGAGTTCCTGAACCGCGTGGATGACATAATAATGTTCGACGCCCTTGACCGCGACGCCATTTTCCGAATCATCGACATCGAGCTCGACGGATTCTACCGCCGCATAGAGTCGCTGGGCTACCGCCTGGAGCTGACCGAGAAGGCCAAGGACTACATTGCCGGACGCGGCTACGACGCCCAGTACGGCGCCCGTCCGCTCAAGCGCGCCATCCAGAAGTATCTGGAGGACCCTCTGGCCGAGATTCTGATTGACGGCGACCTGCCTGACGGTTCCGTGATAAAGGTGGATTTCGATGCGGAATCTGAAAAAATAACCACATCCGTCACCTCTGACAGCGCCGAAATGTAATTTTGACAGTTTTTATTGACATTATTTCACATTAAATGCCACATTTGCCGTGTGGCATTTTTTTTGCTCGCGTGTTAATACTGAGATGAAAACGCTCATTATACGACAATAACTAATAATATCCACATATAATATGACTGCACAAAAAGGTTCAATCGGGGTAACTACCGAAAACATTTTCCCCGTCATCAAAAAGTTTCTTTACAGTGACCATGAGATATTCCTCCGCGAGCTGGTGAGCAACGCCATCGACGCCACGCAGAAGCTGAAGACCCTCTCATCGTTCGGCGAGTTCAAGGGCGAGCTGGGCGAGATGAACGTGACCGTGAAGGCCGACAAGGAAGCCGGCACCCTGACCGTGAGCGACCACGGCATAGGCATGACCGCCGAGGACATCGACAAATACATCAACCAGATAGCATTTTCCGGAGCCGAAGAGTTTCTGGAGAAATACAAGGACAACGCCAACGCCATCATAGGCCATTTCGGTCTGGGATTCTACTCGGCTTTCATGGTGGCTTCGAAGGTGGAGATCATCTCCCTGTCATACAAGGAGGGCGCCAAGGCTGTGAAATGGAGCTGCGACGGCTCGCCCGAGTACACCATGGAAGAGACCGAGAAAGAGGGCCGCGGCACCGACATCGTCCTGCACATCGACGAAGAGAACAAGAAATTCCTCGAGCAGGCCGAAATCAACGCCCTGCTGCGCAAGTACTGCCGTTTCCTGCCCGTTCCGGTGATGTCCGACGGCAAGACCGTCAACGACACGGAGCCTTCATGGACCAAAAAGCCGAGCGAGCTGACCGACGAGGACTATCTGAAATTCTACCGCGAGCTCTATCCCGGCCAGGAGGACCCCCTGTTCTGGATTCACCTCAACGTGGACTATCCCTTCAACCTCACCGGCATACTGTACTTCCCCAAGATACGCAACAATTTCGAGGTGACCCGCAACCGTATCCAGCTCTACTGCAACCAGGTCTATGTGACCGATTCCGTTGAGGGCGTGGTTCCGGAGTTCATGATGCTGCTGCAGGGTGTGATTGACTCGCCCGACATTCCTCTTAACGTGTCGCGTTCCTATCTGCAGGCCGACACCGCCGTGAAGAAAATCTCCGGCTACATCACCAAGAAGGTGGCCTCGCGCCTGGAGGACCTTTTCAAGGCCGACCGCGCCGATTTCGAGCGCAAGTGGGATGACATAAAGATTTTCATTGAGTACGGCATGCTGACCGACCAGAAGTTCTGCGACGCCGCCATGAAGTTCTGCCTGCTCAAGGACACCGAGGGCAAGCACTACACTCTCGACGAGTACCGCACCCTGATCGAGGGCCCGCAGACCGACAAGGACGGCGACACGGTCTATCTCTACGCCACCGACGCCGTGGCCCAGTACAGCTACATCAAGGCTGCCACCGACAAGGGCTACAACGTTCTGCTGATGGACGGACAGCTTGACAGCCACTTCATTGGCATGCTCGAGTCCAAGATCGAGAAGAGCCGATTCGTGAGGGTTGACTCCGACGTGGTTGACAATCTCATTCCCAAGGCCGACCGCCGTCAGGCCGACCTGAGCCAGCGCCAGCGCGACATGCTATCCGAGGTGTTCCGCTCGCAGGTGCCCAAGGTGGAGAAGGCCGAGTTCCTCGTTACGTTCGAGGCTCTGAATCCCGAGGCCAATCCGGTGCTGATAACCCAGAACGAGTACATGCGCCGAATGAAGGACATGGCGGCCCTGCAGCCCGGAATGAGCTTCTACGGCGAGCTGCCTGACAGCTACAACCTGATTGTCAACACCGAGAGCCCCGTGATCAAGCGCGTGATAGAGGCTGCCGACAGCGAGCTGATGCCGAAACTCACGGCCGAGTTCGACGCCATTGACGCCCGCAACGCCGAGGCCGAGGCCGTGCGCAAGGGAGCCGCCGACGGCAAGCTGACCGACGAGCAGCAGAAGCAGGTGAACCATCTGGACGAGGAAGTGGCCCACAGCCGCAATCAGGTCAAGAGCCTGTCAACGGACTATGCCTCTTCGCAGGCGCTTGTCAAGCAGTCAATTGACCTTGCCCTGCTGGCCAACGGCCTTCTGCGCGGCCAGGAGCTCAACGAGTTCATCAGCCGCTCGGTGAAACTGCTCTGATACTGAACGGACACTGAAACATATCCGAATAAGTCTTGTCCCGCTGTCCCGCGGTTTCTTCACGGGGACGGCGGGACATTTCTTTTGTCTATCTGGCGTGTGGGTCCGATTGTTCTGGGGTGTCTGTCCCATGTCCCACTGTGGGACAGGTGGGACAAAAGCGGGACACTTAGCGGTAACGCTGCCCGAGGGAGGCGTAGGCGGGAGTGGCCTTGAAGCGGGCTATGGCGGAGTTGACGCGCCGGAGCAATTCGGCATCGGAGCTGCGCACAATCCATGACTGGAACTGGGTGAAGGAGATGCCGGTGGAGATGTCGGCCTGCGGATAGTCGGCGGCGAGGATGCGGGCAATGCGTGCGTTGACCACTGCCAGCGGAATCTCGCCCAGGGCGGTCATGATGAAGAGCTGCTCGGAGCCGTAGGAGGCGTCGGTGACCACACGGATGGTGTCGCCGATTTCGGCGGCGAGGTTGGCCAGACGCATGGCTGCGGGCGACGATGCCTCCACCCACACTTTCCTGTCGGCCAGGTCCAGCTGCGAGGCCACTTCCACGTTTCCGGCCGAGTCACGGCGCTGCACGAGCACCTGATTGTCGAGATAGACATCGTCGGTGAAGGCGTAGGCGGTGTCGAAATCGGCGGTCTTGGCAATGTCGGCCACAACGAGGTCATAGAGGCCGTCGGAGAGTCCGCGGAGCGATTGCTCCATTGAGGTGACGGGGTGGAATCTGAGCGTGAGTCCTTCGGCGGGAGCCATCTGGCGGAGCATGTCGTAGGAGAAGCCGCCGAGGGTGTCGGCGAAGCGGTAGAGGGTCATCGGGGAGTAGGCAATGGCCACGTCTATGGTGTCGCCGCCCGAGGCGCGGTGCTGTTTCGGCGTTCCGGCGGGGGGCGAGCTGCAGTAACGGATGGAGAGCATGAGCCCCAGCGCTATGAACAGGAGAATCACGTAGGCGGCCAGATGGCCCGGCTGTCGGGGCTGCGGACGTTTCATCAGTCGGCGAAGTCAACGGACACTCCCATCTGGAAGCGGCGCGGGTTCATGGGATAGTGCGGGAGCGCGAAGTAGTTCTTTCCGGTCATGCCCTGGTTGATATGGCTCATCATGATGTAGAAGCGGGCCTTGCGGAGCTTCATGTTGGCATAGAGGTTCATGAAGGGATAGTTGCCCACCTTGATGTCGCGCTGGTTGCAGAAAGCCATGGTTGCGGGCTGATAGAAGGGAGCGTGGTACTTGGTGTAGAAGTCGCAGTCCACGCCGAACTGCACGTCGAGCACCCGGGCCACCTTGAATTTCAGGTAGAGGTTGGAGTAGACGGCGAGCGTGGGGAGCGAGAGCACGTCCTTGTCCGACGATGTCTGGTAGAGCACGCGGTTGTCCCAGTGGAGGGCGCGGTAGGCCAGGTTCTGTGTGAGCGAGGCCGAGACCACCTGCACGCTTCCGCCGTTCTGCACCGGCATGCCGGCCTGATTGAAATAGATGAGGTTCTGCACGTTCTCCACCGAGGCGCTGATCAGGGTGCCTGTACGGCGCACCATCAGCTCGCCGCCGAAGCGCACGCGGCGGGTCTTGGAGAAGTCGTTGTCCCACATAAAGTAGTTCGACACATAGTGCTGCAGCAGATACGGGGCTGTCTCGTTGGAGAAGCGGCCGAAACCGGTTATGGCCACCGAGTCGCCGAGCAGGTTGAAGCGGGTCTGCACGCGTCCGTCGAGAAACAGCTCTCCGGCGGCATCGCCCACGGCGCCGATCTTGGCTGTGGCCTGATAGCGGAGCAGCGCGCCCTGCTGTTTGGTGAGCTGAGCGCCCACCCATAGCAGGTTCTGGGAGCCTTTGGCGGCGAGGCGGTGGTCGAACGGATAGGGCGTGAGGCCTTCGGGGCGTCCGTCGCCGGCCATGGGGATGGTGTCGGGGCACTGCGTGAAGCGGCGCAGCTCGTGGGTCACGTAGGCCGAGAGTCCGGCTTTGGCCCACTTGTTGAAGCCTTCAAGGAGGTCCACTCCGAAGGTGTTGGTGAGCGACCAGTAGCTCGTGGGGCTGCTGCTCTGGCCGGTGGTGAGATACTGGTTTTCCCAGAATGTGGCGGCCTCGGAGGGCGAGTTGTTGTAGAATGTGTGGCTGCCGTCGCGATAGTCCATGGTCCAGATGAAGCTGGTGACGGGCACGTAGGTGCGGTGTTCCACGGTGTCGCCTGGCACGGTGTCGTTGGGCGGGGTCACGCGCCAGAAGCCCACTTTGTAGCGGTGGTTCATGAAGAACTCCTGCCCTTTGAGGCGGTTGCGGGCCATGGTGAGGTTGGTGGGGATGGATTTGGCGTCGATCGACGCTTGTCCGCCCTGCAGCTCGGCGGGGTCGGTGATGTAGAGGTCGTCGGTGATGCCGCCGTTTTCCTGGTTCAGGCCGTTGGAGTGGTTGAAGAATGCCTGCAGCTCGTAGCGGTCGCCTATGTATGAGCCGGAGAGGCCCCAGGTGAGGTTCTTGACGGCCTGGTTGGCGTAGGAGCCTTTGGAATAGAGATAGTCGAGGTTGGCGCCGATCTGGAGCTTTTCGTTGACGTTGCCGGAGAAAATCATGGCGAGTCGGTCCTGCTTGTTCTCTCGTCCGCCGCCGGTGTTGTAGCCCACGAGGGTCATGGGTATGCGGGTGTTGTAGAACTTGTGGTTCCCTTCTTTGGGGCGCCAGTGGGCGAGCGCGTCGCGGAAAAAGAAGTTGCCTGCGGGGCTCTGGCGCATGTAGTCGCGGTCAATGCCGGGGCCTCCGAGGTTGCCGGTGGTGGCATAGACCGGATACTGGTCCACGGGCACGGAGCGCTGGGCGTAGTTCTCGAAGAGGGTGTCGATTGTGGCGGGTTCGTGGAGGCCGAGCGGGGGCAGCATCTCCCAGGCGAACGACGGGGCTATCACCGGCCCTTTGGCCAGGGTCAGCGCGGGTATCAGGGCCATGACTGCCGTCAGGGCTGCTATATGTAACGTTTTTCGCATCTGTCATTATTATAATCGCTGCAAAGTTAGTGCATTTCCGCCTGAAATCATAATTTCGCAGGGTCAATTGGAGTCTCGGCCGGATAAAAGGGCGTTCGGGCGGCGGCGCATGGCTGTCCCGTGTCCCGGTGTCCCGGTGTCCCGGGTGTCCCATTGGGCCAATTGGGAATAATGGGACAAATTGGGCCAATTTGCTTCCGGCAATAAAAAAACCGAACCCCACAGTGTTTGAAGCCACTGTGAGGCCCGATTATGGGGTTGTTATTCCTGCGGGGGAATTCTGTTTATGCCTCCACGGGTTCTACGTTGATGAAGCGGCGGCCGTTTTTGCCTTCGGTGAACACCACTTTACCGTTGATCAGAGCGTAGAGGGTGTGGTCCTTGCCCATGCCTACGTTGAGACCGGGATGATGGACTGTGCCGCGCTGACGCTTGATGATGTTGCCGGCCTTGCAATACTGGCCACCAAAAATCTTGACGCCGAGACGTTTGCTTTCGGATTCGCGTCCGTTCTTTGAACTACCTACACCTTTCTTATGTGCCATTGTCGTTGGATTTTTGAGGGTTAAGCAACTACTTCTTTAATTAACACTTTGGTAAAATACTGGCGGTGACCGTTTTTGCGACGATAGCCTTTGCGGCGTTTCTTCTTGAACACGATTACCTTGTCGCCCTTCACCAGGGGAGTCAGCACTTCACACACTACTTTGGCGCCTTCGACTGTGGGCGCGCCTACCTTAACGTCACCATCGGCGTCAGCGAGGAGCACACGGTCAAATTCAACCTTGTCACCTTCTTTTACGGCTTCGCCGAGATAATGAACATACAGGAACTTCTCGGCCTCGGCCTTGAACTGCTGTCCCTGAATTTCTACGATTGCGTACATTGGTTTGATTAATACGTTGTTAGGTTGCTCCGTCAGGCGGCTCCGACCATTAGTGCCGGGCTCTTTTACCGGGCCTGTCCGGAAAATTGCCCACAAAATTACTCATTATCTTTCAATTATGCAAGTCTCCGCCGCAAAACTTTTTCAGTGGCAGCAAGATGAATCCGGAAGGAAGAGTCAGTAACTGAGCAAATCGAAATAATACATCCGGGTCCTCAATTCATCGGCTTCATCGATGTCATAGAAAGCCTTTTCCTCACTTGCCCGCGGAAACAGAGGCTTGAAGCCGTTGCGTTCATAGAATGAAAGGGTGTGGCTGTTGTTCATCGCATCGACAAGAATGAACCGGCATCCGGTCTTATTGTCGGCACTGATAAACCACTGCTTGACGAAATCCATTATCTGAGCGCCGATGCGGAATTCCGGACCCTGATAGTCCTTGTCAACCCCAAGTCGGCCTATAAGAACCGCCGGATAGGTCCTGCCCTGCTTGTTGTAGGCTATGGCCTTGTGCAGATGTCGTTTGGAGTTGTTGGGCAGATGTGTTGTCTGGATGCCGGCATTGGCGAGTGTGATCATGGCCACGATTCTCCTGTCGTTGGAATTATCCAGCCAACAGTATGTTTTGCCCATGAGGTCTTTCTCGTAAGTGATGGCGTCGTTTATAAAGAAGTCGTTAAGGTCCTCCATGCCGCAATCGAAGCGGCTGCAGTTCTGCAATATAAGCCCGTTGAGCTTATATAAGGTGCCATCATTGGCGAGGTTAAAGACGGAGCTGTCCATTATTTGAGCCAGGAGGGGACGGATTCGCGCGAGCGGCGCATTATCTCGGCTATTTTTCTTTCGTCTTCAGCCGAAAGCTCCCGGCGGGGTTTCCGCTCGTTTTCTTCGGCCTGACGCACAAATTCATCTGCCAGAGTGCCGGTGAGTATAGGGACTGATTTGATAGGAGTTGCCATGACGGAGTTTGCTTAGATTACAAAATTACTAATTATCTTTCAATTATGCAAGTCTCCGCCGCAAAACTTTTTCAGGCACCGGGGCGGGAGCGGGTCAGGAGCGGGAGCGGTATTTGCGCTTGGACGAGGCGCTGGGTCTGGCTTTTGACTTGGATTTGCGGGTGGATTTGCCCACGGTGGCTTTTTTCGACGGGCGGGAGGTGCGCGGCAGGGAGTTGTAGGCGCTGCGCAGCAGGTCGTTGCTGATGCTGAATTTGTCGGCGGCGGGGCGGCCTTCGTCCTTGAGGCTGTGGCTCAGGAGCCAGTCGTAGGTCTGCGGCAGGTAGAAGAGGCGTGCGGGCTGGGAGTGGTTCATGCCGGGGATGCGGTCGTAATGCAGGCGGGGTGTCGAGCTGAGGTCGCGGCGCATGGCGGAGACCACTTTGTCGCTCTCGCCCACGGCCACGGCGCGGTCGGCCGTTCCGTGCACAATCCAGAGGGGCACGTCGTTGAGTCCGGAGAGGTCGCTGACGGTTCCGCCTCCGCAGAAGGCCATGGCGGCGGCCACGTCCTCGGGATAGGTTGCGGCGAAGTCTATGGCTCCGTAGCCGCCGAGGCTCATGCCGAGCACGTAGATGCGGTCATAGTCCACGTTGTACCAGTCTTCGACCCATTTGAGCACTTTCATCACTTTGGCGGGGCTCCAGGAGCCGCCGGGGTTCTGCGGGGCTATGATGTAGGCGTCGAGTTCGCGGCCTTTCTCGAAGGCGTCGAGGGTGCCGTAGCGACGCACACGGTTCAGGTCGTTGCCGCAGAGGCTGGCGCCGTGGAGGAAGATGAACACGGGCTTGGCTTCGAGGGAGTCTTCGGGTTCCACGAGCCAGAAGTTGTAGGCGCCGGGCACGGTGCCGCGGTGGGCGGTGATGCGCTTGGCCGAGGCCGCGGAGGTGAGGAAGGAGATTATAAGGGCGAGGATAAGGACTGTTTTTTTCATTTCACTGTGATTTTGAAGATGGAGTTGCCGCGCGAGCCTATGACGAGCTGGTTGCCCACCACCACGGGCGATGACTCGAAGTTGCTGCCTATGCGGCGCGAGGCGAGGATGCGTCCGTCGGCGCCGTTGATTATGTAGAGGTTGCCGGAGCAGTCGCCGGTGACGACGAACATTTCGCCGCGCTCGTTGAGCATGGACACGGGCGACGACCAGGCGTAGTATTTGAGCGGTGTCTGGTAGACTATGGCGCCGGTCTTGCGGTCCATGGCCACGAAGGCGCCGTTCTGGCCGGAGGTGTTGCGCACGCAGTTGCTCATCACCAGGTGGGAGCAGTTGCCGGAGCCGGGAAGGGCGGTGGCGTAGAATCCGCCGTCGAAGTGCTTCTTGCCTATGTTCATGCGTCGGCCGGGGATGTCGGCTTTCCACACTTCGTGCCGTCCAGGGCGTTGAGCTTGACGAAGCGGGCCGAGCCGGAGTCCTGGAGGTCAATCTCGCAGCCCACGTAGAGGTAGGGCACGCCGTCGTCCTCCACGGCCAGCACGGGGGTGGCGTCGGTGTCGTCGCCGAGGCGGTAGAGCCACACGGGGCGGAGCGTCGAAAGGTTGATGGCCAGGATGTTGCCGCGGTTGTCGGCGGTGAAGCCGTAGTTGGCATAGACGCTCATGGAGGCTTCAATGCCGGGGGCCATGCCGTCGACGGTGTAGCGCAGCACGGAGTGGAGCTTCAGGGAGCCGGCGGAGGCAAGGAGCTTGTAGAACGAGCCGTTTTCGCCGGGGCGGAACAGGAACTGCCCTACCCTCAGGGGCGAGGAATCGTAGGCTCCCCAGCGGCGCTGCGCCTTGGGGTCCTCGGCGGTGAAGTGGAACTGCTCGTTGCGGAAAAGGTCAATGGCCAGGGCGCCGAAGGGGCGCTTGCCGGGAACGCCCTGCCCCACGTAGAGGTTGCCGTTGAGCGTGGGGTCGAGCGATATGGTGCCTTTGATGGGGTTGCCCACGGGGATGGCCTTGCGCGAGGGGCGGCCGGTGGTGAAGTCCATGAAGTAGACGCTTCCGAAGAGGGAGCCCACCATTATCTCCTTGCCTGAGAAGTCCGGCTCCACGGCTCCGGCGGCTTTCATGCGGGCGAGGATGGAGTCGGGCCACTCCACATAGAGCGGCTGTCCGGTCCATCCGGTGCCGCCGCCCCAGCTGCCCACGGAGGTTTCCGAATAGTCCTCCTGAGTGCGGAAGGTCCAGTCGACGGTGAAGTCCGAGGGGGTGCCGCTGACGGTTCCGCCGAAGTCGGCCTGACGGCGCGGGCCTTTGCGGAAGGTGAAGGCGCCGGGGGCCGAGGCGTAGAGGTCGGCCAGCGAACTGAGCTCGCCGGAGGCGGAGGTGTCCACGGTCTCTATCACATATTTCACTGCGCGGGCCGAGGCGTAGACGGTGTCAGGCAGGGGCTTCACTGCCGGGGCCTCGGGAGCCTGAGCGGCGATGGAATCGGAATCGGCCTCAGTGGCGGCTCCGGCGGCTTTGCGGGCCGAGCCTCCGCAACTGCAAAATATGGTTAAAAAGAGTATAAGCGTTACAGGTGTTGTCTTCATGTCAGATGGTGTGACGGTTGAAATCACGGCCGCAAAGTTACTCATTATTCGCCGTTAAGCCAAAAGAGGCGGCTGCAATAAAGCCAAACGTTTGCAAACTAATGTTAACCGCCACCGGCCCCATGCTGTCCCTTGTCCCGGTGTCCCTGCCCGTGGACAGCGGGACGGGGGACAGTCCGGAGGATGAAACAAGAGGCTGCACGATTTTAGGATTTGACACACGCAAGGGGTGGTTGCGGGCGTAACTTTGCGGTGTGTTTCTTCTGTTTCTTTCCGGGCTGACATAACCAAACAGCCCAGACCCCCGCATATACCACAATCCGGCTTGCGCCGTATGTGATATCACCGTGCGAAACACCTCCGCCTGCAGGTAACTGTATCAAGGCAAATCCGCAGGTAACAGTATCAGAGCGAAAATTCCAGTTAACCCATATATCAACCTTTATCTTTATCCATTATGAGTATCAGAGACGAATTTATCGGAATGGTCAACAATCCTCAGCCCGTCAGGCCGGTCCGTCAGCCTTCGGCCGCCGACATTCTCCGTGTGTGCACCGCCAACTGCTGGCTGACAGAGGCGAGCGAACGGCCCGACCCCGTCAAACTCTATGACTGTTTCTGGCAGCAGGGCGAGCTGTGCTGTCTGTTTGCCGATTCCAACCTGGGCAAGTCCATTCTGGCTGTGCAGATAGGCGCACGGATAGCCGAACGGCGCAACGTGATCTACTTTGACTTCGAGATGAGCGACAAGCAGTTCCAGCTACGCTACACCGACCCCTCCACCGGCAACATCATCACCTTCCCGGACCGCTTCATGAGGGCCGAAATCGACCCTGACTCGCTGATGCTGACCGATGCTGCCGACATCGAGGACTCCATCATCGAGGCCATAGAGGAACTGGCCCGACGCACCGACACCAAGGTGATAATCGTGGACAACATCACCTTCCTCAACTCCGTCACCGAGAAGGGCGACGCGGCAAGCTCCCTGATGATGAAGCTCATGCAGCTCAAGAGACGCAGCGGACTGTCGGTGCTCATTCTGGCCCACACGCCCAAGCGCCAGCTCTCGGCACCCATCACCCAGAACGACCTCTCGGGCTCCAAGAAGCTCTTCAATTTCTTTGACAGCGTGTTTGCCGTGGGCCGTTCGGCCAAGGACCCCGATCTGCGCTACATCAAGCAGATCAAGTCACGCTCGGGCGAGTTTGTCCATGACGCCTCCAATGTGCTCGTGTGCGAGATAACCCACGTCCGCGGCATGCTCTGTTTCAGCCCCATAGGCACCGCCACCGAGCACTCGCATCTGGCACAGCCCTCACCCTCGGAAGAGGACATGATGCGCCGTCAGGTGACCGAGCTCCATGCCTCGGGCCTCTCCGTCAGGGAGATAGCGACCAGAACAGGCAAATCGAAATCGGCAGTGGGCAGAATACTGGTTGCCTCGAAGCAACAGTAGATTCCCGTCCCGTGTCCCTGTGTCCCTGCCTCAGGACAGCGGGACACGGGACAAAACCTTTCAACGCAACAGACTCTCAGACACCATGAACCGCTACAGATATCACCTTGACACCACCAGCCGCAAGTATCGCTGCCCGGCATGCGGGAGGCGGACCTTCGTTTGCTACGTCGACGACCACGGCCGCATCCTCGACCCCACCGTGGGGCGCTGCGACCGCCGCGACCACTGCCGCCACCACCTTCCGCCGCGCGAATTCTTCAGCTCCGGACTGTCGCCGCTGCGCCGGGCTCCCCTGCACCGGGCTCCCGCCATAATTCCTGCCGATTTCATCCCGCCGGCCATAGTGGCTGCCTCCATGAGCCGGGGCCACACCGACGCGCTGTCGCGCTTTCTCCACTCCCGCATGGACCAGCTCATAGGCGCCGGAGGCGTGGACGCCACGCTTGACTTCTACGGCGTTGGCATGGCCGCCCTCTTCGGCGGCTCGCCCGTGTTCTGGCAGACCGACGGCGGAGGCCACGTGCGCACAGGCAAAATCATGGGCTACAACCCTACGGACGGCCGCCGCGTGAAGCATCCGCGGCCGCTGTTCGAGTGGGCCCACCGCCTGGTGCCGCCGCCACGCCCCGGAGGCTCCCCATTCAACCTGCGGCAGTGCTTTTTCGGGGCCCATCTCGCAGCCGCCAACCCCCGCCACACCCTGCTGCTGCTCGAGAGCGAGAAGGCGGCCCTGATCATGTCGATGTTCCTGACCTGGGGCGGCGCTGACGGCACTTTCCTGCCCATAGCCGTGGGGGGCTGCGAGGGACTCGGCTCCGCACCGCCTGACGCCGCCGACCCCTACGGCAAGCTGCGCTGCCTGCGCCACCGCCGCGTGGTGCTGTTTCCTGACCGCGGCAAGTTCGACCTCTGGAAAGCCCGCGCCGCCAACCTGAGCCGCTGGTGCGCCTCCGTAATGACCGCTTCGGTGATGGAGCGCCGGGCCGCCTCGATGCCATGCCCCGTGGAGCCGGGCGACGGGTTCGACGACATAATCCTGCGCTGCATGGACTCCGGCGCCGACCCCACCGGGCTGTTTATCAACGCAGTGTGACTTTCATTTGTCCGGCAGTGTGACTTTCATTTGCCAATGAGCCGCCTATTCGCTAATTTTGCACCGTTTTTACCACACGAAACAATGGCCACAGCATCGGATTCACACAAAATCGACATGCTCCACGGCTCCCTGACGCCGCGCCTGCTGGCCTTTGCCATACCCCTGATTCTGAGCGGCATACTGCAACAATCGTTCAACGCCGTGGACGTGGCCGTCATAGGGCGCTACGCCACCTCCGAAGCCCTTGCCGCAGTGGGGTCCAACGGGCCTCTGATCAACATTCTGGTCAATCTCTTCATAGGCATCTCCATAGGCGCCAACGTTGTAATAGCCAACTACATAGGGCGCCGCAACGAGGCCGGAATCCGCAAGTGCATCTCCACCGTCATCACCCTCTCGCTCATCAGCGGGCTGCTGCTCCTTGTCATAGGCCTCACGCTCTCGCGCCCCATTCTGGAGCTCATGGGCGCCCCGATGGACGTGATTGACCTCGCCTCGGAATACCTTGGCATCTACTTCCTGGGCATGCCCTTCATGATGGTCTACAACTTCGGCTCCGCCATAATGCGCTCCATGGGCGACACCCGCCGCCCCTTCTACGCCCTTGCCGTGGCTTCGGCCGCCAACACCGGGCTCGACTTCCTGTTCGTGGCCGGAATGGGCATGGGAGTGAGCGGAGTGGCCCTCGGCACGGTGCTCGCCAACGGCATCAGCGCCGCCTTCATCATCCTGTGGCTCATGCGCGAGCAGGACCCCTACCGTTTCAGCCCGCGCCGCATGCGCGTGGCCCTGCCGGAGCTGAGGAAGATGCTGCGCATAGGCGTTCCGGCCGGCATGCAGGGCATGGTGTTCTCCGGAGCCAACCTTTTCATCCAGGCCGCCATCAACGCCTACGGCGCCGACGCCATTGCCGGCTCGGCCGCCTCGCTGACCTACGAGGCCTACTGCTACTTCATCATCGCCGCCTTCTCGCAGGCCACCGTGGCCTTCGTCAGCCAGAACTACGGCGCCGGACAGTACGAGCGCTGCCGCCGCGCCGTGAGGCTCTGCATGGTCCTGAGCGCCGTCGCCACCCTCGTGGCCACCCAGCTCATAGCCCTCAACTCCACGGAGTGTCTGAGCCTCTTCTCCACCGACCCGGAGGTGATACGCTACGGCACCATGCGCCTCCACGCCGTGCTCGTGTTCCAGTTCCTTGCATGCAGCTACGAAATCTCGGGCTCGGCCATGCGCGGTCTGGGCAACTCGGTCACGCCGATGGTGCTCACGGTGTTCGGAACGTGTGTGCTTCGCTTGGTGTGGATCTACACGGTCAACGCCCGCTTCCATGACTTCACGCTGCTGCTTGACGTCTACCCCGTATCGTGGGTCATCACGGGCATAATGGTGGTGTGGGCATGGCTGCGCATGGCGCGCCGCTGCTTCTCGCGCCCGGCCGGTCTGACCAATCAGTCCAATCAGTCTGATTAATCTGATTAGTCCAATTGGGACACCGGGACACCGGGACAGCGGGACAGCCCTCTCACCTACGGAATGCTATGGGAAGAATCACATAGACCGGAACCGCAATGTCGGAGATGCTGCCGGCCTTCCAGTCAGGCATGTTGCGGATCACCCTCACGGCCTCGCGGTCAAGCGAAGGCTCCACCCCGCGGATCACCTCCACGTTGCAGATGTCGCCGTCAGGATTAACTATGAAGCCGCAGAGCACGCGCCCCTCGATGCCCTCTTCGTAGGCCCGGCGGGGATAACGGCGCTCGCGGTTGATGTATTTCATCATGGCCGTCTCGCCCCCGGGAAAAGAGGGCTGGATGTCAACGGCGTCACTGACGTAGGCCTCCACGCTGGTCATGGTTGTGCGGCAGTAATAGGTCACTTTGCACCGCTGCGCCCCGGCGCTCAGGGCCGACGCTCCGGCGAGTAAAAGAATCAGGTATATGCGTAAGGTGATGATGTTCATTGCTCCTATGCTGGAAAGATTGAGTGAGAGACTACTGATCGGTTGCGATAGCTTTCACGGCAAAAATAATAGACAGCCGCATTACGGCCAAATCCTGCCCGATGATTTTGAGAATGATTATCATTGTTTTAAGTTTGTTGACAATTTCAGCCCCCGAGTTAACATTTCTATTAAATTCCAACAGACACTCTCCGCCGCCCCGCGCCTCACAAAAGGCAATAAGAGCAATGGAAAAACCGTTATTTATATGTAAATTTGCACCCTGAAAACTTCAAAGATGACCAACCGTCGCCGCAAAATATCACCCCTCCGCTCCGCGCTGCTCGCCGCAGCCGCGCTTGCCCTCGTGCCCTCAGTGGCCCCGGCCGCAGACTCTTCGCCGGCCTACAACTTCCTGAACATCCCGCTCTCCACCCGCATCTACGGACTCGGCGGAGTGAACATAACCACCGTTGACGACGACATCACCACCACCGACCAGAACCCCGCCCTGCTCGGACCCGAATTCGGCAGCCAGATAGGCCTGGCCTACATGCGCTACATCGCCGACTCCAACTTCGCCGGCGCCTGCTTAGGCATGGCCGCCGGCGAACACGGCGCATGGTCGGCCGGCGTGCGCTACTACGGCTACGGCTCCATGGACCGCACCGACATAGGCGGAAACGTCACCGGCTCCTTCTCGCCCAAGGACATAAGCATCTCCGCCGCCTACTCCCACGACATCACCGACCGCCTCCGCGGCGGCATCAGCCTCAAATTCCTCCACAGCTCCTATGGCGACTACACCGCCATGGCACTGGCCACGGACCTCGGAATCAACTACTACGACCCCGAACGTGACCTATCGCTCTCCGCCGTGGTGGCCAACCTGGGCGGTCAGGTCAAACGATTCGACCAGCGCTACGACCGCCTGCCCGTCGACGTGCGCCTCGGATGGTCGCAGAGCTTCGGCTCCCTCCCCCTGCGCTTCTCCGTAACCGCCTGGAACCTCACCAAGTGGCACATGCCCTACTACGAGACCGGCGACGGCTCCGGGGACTCGCCCCTGCGCCTCAAGGACTCCTTCGGCAGCAACCTCATGCGCCACCTGGTATTCGCGGCCGACTATGTGCCCTCCGACAAGTTCCACATAGGCCTGGGCTACAACTACAAGACACGCACCGACATGTCAACCTACTCCCGCTCCATCCTCTCCGGCTTCTCCCTCTCGGCCGGCATCCGCGTCAGCTCCTTCTCCGTGGGAGTGGCCCTGGCGCAGCCCCACACCGGCGCCACAACCTTCATGCTCAACCTTTCAACATCCCTCAGCGAACTGTTATGAACCATACAACCGCAACCTCTCCCATCATCGTGGCCATCGACGGCTATTCCTCGTCAGGCAAAAGCACCATGGCCCGCCGCCTCGCCGCCGAAATAGGCTACCGCTACATCGATTCCGGAGCCATGTACCGCGCCACGGCCCTCTACGCCATGCGCCACGGAATGACCCGCCCCGACGGCACCGTCGACGCCCGGGCCCTCACAGCCGCCATGCCGCAGATCCACATAGACTTCCGCCCCGAGCCCGGAGGCACCCAGCACACCCTTCTCAACGGCGAGGACGTGGAGGACGAAATCCGCTCCATGGCCGTCAGCTCCATAGTGTCGCCCGTGGCAGCCATCCCCGGCGTGCGCCACGCCCTCACAGCCATGCAGCAGTCCCTGGGACGGGACAAAGGCATAGTCATGGACGGCCGCGACATAGGCACCACCGTGTTTCCCGATGCCGAACTCAAGGTATTCGTCAAGGCATCGGCCCAGACACGCGCCCAGCGCCGCCTGACCGAGCTGCTGGCCAAAGGCGTCAGCACCAACTTCGAGGAAGTGCTGGCCAACGTAGTGAGCCGCGACCACATCGACGAGACCCGCGAGGAAAGCCCCCTGCGCTGCGCCGCCGACGCCATTGTGCTCGACAACTCCACCATGACAGCCCCCGAGCAGGACCGCTGGCTCATGGACCAGTTCCTCAAAACAGCCGCCGAACGCCCATGAGCGCCGGAGTCACCATAGAGGTCGACGACCGCAGCGGATTCTGCTTCGGCGTCACCGCAGCCATCGGCAAAGCCGAGGAAGAGCTCGCCCGCAACTCCGGACTCTACTGCCTGGGCGACATCGTCCACAACTCCGACGAAGTGGAGCGCCTCGAATCCAAAGGCCTCGCCACCATCACCCACGACCGCCTCCGGCAGCTCCCCCGCGGCAGCAGCGTCCTGCTCCGCGCCCACGGAGAGCCCCCCTCGACCTACATCACCGCCGCCAGCAACGGCCTGCGCGTCATCGACGCCACATGCCCCGTGGTGCTCCGCCTGCAGCAGCGCATCAAAAGCTCCTTCAACTCCCCCGAACGGCCCCAGATAGTCATCTACGGCAAGGCCGGCCACGCCGAAGTCAACGGCCTCGTGGGCCAGACCGAAGGCACAGCCATAGTCATAGACGACGATTCAAGCCTCGACGCCATAGACTTCAGCCGCCCCATAGCCCTCTACTCCCAGACCACCAAATCGCCCGAGGGATTCCGCCGCATGTGCAGCACCATCCGCTCCATGGCCCGCGCCGAAGTCACATGCCACGACACCATCTGCCGCCAGGTGGCCAACCGCGCCGAACTCATCAGCCGCTTCGCCGAAGGCCATGACGTGGTGCTCTTTGTCAGCGGCAAGAAAAGCTCCAACGGACGCGTGCTCTTCGGCCACTGCCTCGAGGCCAACCCCCGCACCCACATGATTGCCAACGCCTCCGAGATAGACCCGCAGTGGCTCACCGACGCCCGCACCATAGGTGTGTGCGGAGCCACATCAACCCCCCGCTGGCTCATGGAGCAGGTGCGCGAGGCAGCCGAACGTATCACCTCAGCCACCGACTGAACCCCGCAGCAGCAATGGAAACCTTCGTAGCGATAGACGTGGAGACGGCCAACGGCAAGCGCACAAGCATCTGCGCCGTGGGAGCCGTCAAAGTCATCGACGGAGTGATAACCGACAGATTCTACCGCCTCGTGCGCCCCCTGCCCAACTACTATTACTCCTACTTCACCCGGGAAATCCACGGCATAGGCCCCGACGACACCGCCCACGCACCCACCTTCGCCGGCATCTGGCCCGAGCTGCATGACTTCATAGGCAACCTCCCCCTGGTGGCCCACAACAAAGCCTTCGACCAGACCTGCCTGCGCCAGACGGCCAAAGCCTACGGCATTGAATTTCCCGACCTCCCCTTCCTCTGCACCCTCGTCAAGGCCCGCTCCACATTTCCCCGCCAGCTCTGCCCCTCCTTCTCGCTGCCCTATCTGGCCGAATTCCTCGGCATTCCTTTCGACAACCACCACAACGCTCTGGCCGACGCCGAAGCATGTGCCAAAATAGCAATGACCATCCTATGAACATCAGCCCGTCAGCAATAATATCAGCCGCAATCATCCCGCTCGCAGCAGCGGCATGCTCTTCAGGCAGCGGCGACACCGTGACCTACGACGTCACCGCCGACGTCACTGTCCCGCCCTCTTCCAAGTCTCCCGCCCCCGGGACAGCGGGACAGCGGGACAGCGGGACAATCCCCTCTCATGCCGCCCCCGTACGCACGGCCCTGCCCGACATAACCGATGCCGCCACCGACGGCGCCCCCTACCGCCTCGGCCACAGCCACGGCCTGAGACTCCACTCGCAGTGCCGCACCGAAGGCGAGATCCGCGACGAACTGCTCGACATCAACGCCCGCGTCACCAACATCACCGCCCGCGTGAGCCCCGAAGCCGCCGCAAGCTACCTCCGCGGACTCCACGACGCCCTCGCCGAAACCGGCGACACCCTCGCCTCAACCCTCTTCTGACAGTCGCCTTGCAGCCATCCGATTTAAATCCGACATTTTTTCAGCCCAAAGCTTGGCGGATTCAAAAAAATATGTTAACTTTGCAATCGCAAAACCGAAAACGGTACCTTGGCCGAGCGGTTAGGCAACGGTCTGCAAAACCGTGTACAGCAGTTCGATTCTGCTAGGTACCTCCCCCGCTCCAACGGATAGACACCCCGTCTGTCCGTTGATTTTTTTTAATAGCTAAAACAGCTACTTTAGCTATCTCAGCTACTTTAGCTATTTTAGGCCCAGCGGGACGGGAATCAGAAATCGATTGAGAGGCGGATGTTGAACTGGCGGCGGGTCAGATAGTTGGGCACGGCATACTGGATGTTGTTGACGTCCGTGACCCAGTAGTAGCTGCTGACGTTCGACACATCAAGCAGGTTGAACACGTCGGCCCCCAGCCACACGCTCTTGAGATGGCCGAGCAGGCCGCCGCGGCGCGGCTCGCCCTCCCTGCGCGGGGTCAGCAGCCCGTACATCAGCCCTATGTCAACGCGCTTGTAGGCCGGAGTGCGGAAATAGCCCTGGTCACGGGTGGAATGCGACGAGGTGACGGGCAGTCCGTCCGACAGGATGCCCCTGAGGCTGAACTTCAGGCGGGGGAATTTTGGGAAATAGTCGGTGAAGTAGAGCGCCACGCTGTAACGGCGGTCGTTGGCGCCCGGCACCTTCACTCCGCGCAGCGTTTCCTGCGTCTTCATCAGCGAGAAGCTTATCCACGAATCGCTGCCGGCCACGAACTGCCCGAAAAGCTTCAGGTCAAGTCCGGCGGCAAAGCCTTTTGATTCGTTCAGGCCGCTGTAGACCACCTTCAGATTGTCAAGCTCGTAGGGTATCAGGCGGTCCATGGCCTTGTAATAGACCTCGCCAGAGAGCTTGAACGGACGGTTGAATGCGCGGAACGTGTAATCGGCTCCGGCAATGAAATGGATGCTCCGGGGCGATTTGATGTCGGAATTCAGGGTGACGGAGGCATTGCCCGAGGCATCGGTCTCGATTCGGCGCAGCTCCTTGTAGAACGGTGCCTGATAGTAAAGCCCCGAGGCGAAGCGGAAGGCCCACGAGGGAGCGGCCTCCGGAATGAAGCCCACACTCAGGCGCGGGCTGAAGAGGGTCTCGCCGTTGAAACTCCAGTGGCTCAGACGCAGACCGTAGTTTAAGTTGAAGTAGCCGCCTGCCGAGGCTATGCGCCAGTTGTCCTGCACGAAGGCGTTGATGCGGGTGGAGTTCATGTCCTCCCGGGCCGAGAGATTGTATATCACCTTCAGCAGGTCGGGGTCGGCGGGCAGCGAGAATCCGGCCGAGTCACGCTTCTCCCACTCGCGCGTGCGCTCCATCACCGTCTGCCTCCGCATCCCAATGCCGTAGGTCAGCGAATGCCGTCCGACCGTGGTATTGCCTTTCAGCGACACGTCAAGCACGGTGGATTTCAACCGGTTGCGCGCATGTTCGTGGTAGCGGCCCACGCCTAATTCGCCCCCAATTCCCTCCGAGCCTCCGGTGCCGGCCTGGTCAAGCCAGTACTCGCCCGAGATGTCGTAGGTCACAAGCTCGTTCGAGAGGAATCCCGAGGCGAGCAGCTGCAGATTCGTTGACCGCGAGGGCCGGAACTCCAGCGTCCACGCCCCGAACCAGGTCTCGAAGCGGTCCTTCTCGTGGCCGTCGAAATAGACCTTGAACTGCTTGGCGTCCTCGGCGGTGCCGAAATTGGTCGTGCGGTCCACCGGAGTGAACCGGTAATCGTTGAGCGCAATGTTGCCGAGCACCGACATTTTCCAGCGCGGCGACATCTTCCATGTCAGAAGTGTCTGATAGTCAAAGAACCGCGGGTCATATTCGCCGCGTGTCTCCAGCGAGCTCAGCAGCGAATTGTTGCGCTTGTAGCGCACGCCGTGGAGCTGCGAGAAATGCCTTGAACTCTGCCCAATGGAGAGGCTTCCGCCCATCAGGCTGGCGTTGACGGCTCCCTCGAACCGTTCCGGGTCGCGGTAGGTGATGTCGAGGGCCGATGACATGCGGTCGGCATACTCGGCCGTGAAGCCGCCCGTGGAGAACCCTATGGCCCCCACCATATCGGGGTTGATTATTGACAGGCCTTCCTGCTGGCCGGTGCTGACGAGCTGCGGACGATAGACCTCTATGCCGTTGATGTACACCGAGTTCTCGTCATACGTTCCGCCCCTGACGGAGTATTGCGCCGAGAGCTCGTTGCTTGAGCTGACGCCCGGCATGGTCGTTATCATGGACTCCACGGCATTGCCCGAGGCGTCGGCGGCTCCCTTGCGGTAGTCGTCCACATCCAGCTTCTGCATCGAGCCTGTCTGTTTCTTGATCTCGGTTACCTCCACTCCCTGAAGCTCGCGCGAGGACTCGCGCATGCGCATGTTGAGCGTAATGTCGCCCTTGGCATTGATCAGGGTGCGGCGTTCTTCGTTGTAGCCTATGCAGGTGAATATCACCACAATAGTGTCGCGCTGCGCGGTTGTCAGGCGGTAGTCGCCTTCGAGTCCCGTGGTGGCTCCCAGAGCCGTGCCCTTTATCCGCACGGTGGCAAACTCCACCGGCTTTGAATTCTGGTCGGTCACCTTTCCGTGGATGGTCACGCCGGCGGCGTCGGCCATGGCCATGAGCGGAACAAGCAACGCGGCCAGAAGAGTCAGAATATGTCGCAAAGGATGTTTCATCATTACTTCAACGTCAAAAAAGCCCTTTAATTATATATAAGGTGAGATTTTGGACCGCCGGAACCGCGCTTTGCCGAAATAATTCCGTAATTTTGCACCGCAACAAAATCTCACACCAAGAAAAAAAATGAACATAGCAATTGTAGGCACCGGTTACGTAGGTCTGGTCAGTGGCGCCTGTTTCGCCGAAGTGGGCATCGACGTGACCTGCGTGGACATCGACGCCGCAAAAATAGAGCGGCTGCGTCAGGGCGTGATCCCCATCTACGAACCGGGACTCGACGATCTGGTGCGCCGCAACTCCCAGGCAGGCCGCCTGCACTTCACCACGGACCTCGCCGGCTGCATCGACAGTGTCGACGTGGTGTTCTGCGCCGTGGGCACTCCCCCCGACGAGGACGGCAGCGCCGACCTGAAATACGTGGAGGCCGTGGCCCGCACATTCGGCTCGCTCATCAACCGCTACACCATCTTCGTGACCAAGAGCACGGTGCCCGTGGGCACATCGCGCCGCGTCAGGCACGTCATTGACCAGGAACTGGCCCGGAGGGGCTGCAAGGTGGACTTCGACATGGCCTCCAACCCCGAATTCCTCAAGGAAGGCGCCGCCATAAAGGACTTCATGTCGCCTGACCGCGTGGTCATCGGCACGGACTCGCCCCGCGCACGCAAGGTCATGGAGCGCCTCTACCGCCCCTTCCTGCTCAACAACTTCCGCGTCATCTTCATGGACATAGCCTCGGCCGAGATGACCAAATATGCCGCCAACTCCATGCTCGCCACCCGCATCTCGTTCATGAATGACATAGCCAACCTCTGCGAGCTCGTGGGCGCCGACGTCAACATGGTCCGCAAAGGCATAGGCACCGACGCCCGCATAGGCACCAAATTCCTCTATCCCGGCTGCGGCTACGGCGGCAGCTGCTTCCCCAAGGACGTGAAGGCCCTGTCCAGGACGGGACGGGACAACGGCTACCGCATGCGCATCATCGAAGCCGTGGAGGAAGTCAACGAGCTGCAGAAACGGGTGGTGTTCGACAAGCTCCGCCGTCAGCTCGGCGACCTCCGCGACAAGCGCATAGCCGTGTGGGGACTCGCCTTCAAGCCCGAGACCGACGACATGCGCGAGGCTCCCTCGCTCGTGGTCATTGACCTGCTGCTCAGGGAAGGAGCCAAAGTGACGGTCTACGACCCCGTGGCCATGGACGAATGCCGGCGCCGCTTGGGCGACCGCGTAACCTACGCCCGCGACATGTACGACGCCACAATCGACGCCGACGCCCTGGCGCTGCTCACGGAATGGAAACAGTTCCGCATGCCATCATGGCGCGTGGTGCGCAAAGCCATGAAAGGCGACCTCGTGGTGGACGGACGCAACATCTACGAAGCCTCCGAGCTGGCCGAGGAAGGCCTCGTCTACAAATGCATAGGAAAATGACAATCAACCGCTTAACCACACATATATGAACGAATGGATAAAGCTGTCGCTGCCCCACAAGAGCGGCAACGAGATGAAATGGATTGAAGAAGCCTACCGCGACGACTGGTTCGTGCCCCTCGGCCCTGCGGTCGACGAATTCGAGCGCCGTCTGCAGCGGTTTCTCGGCACCGACCGCCCCGTAGTGGCCCTCTCGGCCGGCACGGCAGCCATACACCTCGGCCTCATAATGCTCGGCGTCAAGGCCGGCGACGAGGTTATCTGCCAGGACCTCACCTTCGCCGCCTCGGCCAACCCTATATGCTATCAGGGCGCGCAGCCCGTGTTCGTGGACTCGGAGACCGATTCCTGGAACATGTCGCCCGAGCTGCTCCGGCTGGCCATAGAGAAGCGTCTGGAAGTGACCGGACGTCTGCCCCGCGCAATAGTGGCCGTGGACCTCTACGGAATGCCCGCTCGCCTCGACGAGATCCGCACCATAGCCGCCAATTACGGAATCCCCGTTCTCGAAGACTCGGCCGAAGCCATGGGCTCGGAATACAAGGGCGTCAGATGCGGCCTCTGGGGCGATTACGGCGTCATGAGCTTCAACGGCAACAAGATGATCACCACCTCCGGAGGCGGAGCCCTCATCTGCCCCGACGAGGAAGCCGCCCGCCGCGTCAAGTTCCTCTCCACCCAGGCTCGCGAGGACCGGCCCTACTACTATCATAAGGTGATAGGCTACAACTACCGCCTCTCCAACATATCGGCCGCCATAGGCTGCGGACAGATCGAGACCATTGACAGCCGCATTGCCCGCCGCCGCGAAATCCACCGCATCTACAGCGAGCACCTCGCCGACGTGGCCTCCGTCACCGTCCACGACAACGTATCGGCCGATTACGCATCCAACTTCTGGCTCACCACCATACTCATAGACCCCGCATGCGGACTCACCCCCGATCAGGTGCGCCTCCAGCTGCTCGACCGCCGCATTGAAACCCGCCTGCTCTGGCGCCCAATGCATCTCATGCCCGTGTTCGAGCGTGCGCCTTACTACGGCGGAGGTGCCGGTCAGGCCCTCTTCGAGCGTGGACTCTGCCTGCCCTCCGGCTCGTCGCTGACCGATGCACAGATCAGCCGCGTCATAGAAGCTCTGAAGGACATCCTCGGCTGAACATTTCAGGGCCGCAATCGTTTACATCTCAGTAAATCATCCGTTAAAACGAAACTGAAATGAACAAGATTCTGACCACACTGCTCATGGCGCTTATAGCCGTCATGCCCATGGCCGCACGTGACCGCGTGTCACGCAACGTCAACGACCTCCCCGCAACCGCCCAGGCCACACTCAACAAATATTTCGCCAAATCCAACGTGAACCACATCAAAATCGATTCCAAGACCTTCGGCGGAAAAGAATATGACGTGATTCTCGATGACGGAACCGAGATTGAATTCGACAGCAAGGGCAACATGAAGGACATAGACGCCGGCACCAGGGGAATCCCCTCGGCAATGATTCTCAAACCCATCAGAGACTACATCAAAGCCAACTTCAAGGGCCAGAAGATAGTGAGCATGGAAGTGAAAAGCAACAAGTACGAGATTGAGCTCTCCAACGGAGTTGACCTCGAATTTGACCGCAACGGCAACTTCCGCAAGGTCGATTATTAGCACTCCCCCAACTTATCCCCTTCTACGGTCGCCGCTCCGCACTCCAAGAGTCAGGGCGGCGATTGCTGTTCATTCCCCTCAACCAATTTGTCTGATTGGCCCAATTTAGTCCAATCAGCCCCCCGGGACACCGGGACACTGGGACAGCGGGACATCGCCCGGGATAATAGCGCAACGACCGGCTCCATCTGATGGGACCGGTCATCGGTAAGGGTTCACAGAAATGTTAGCCCGTAATGCTTATTTGCTGGCTATAGAGCAGCTAACAGTGAGGCGCAGACGGCCTTTGGCACGACGGCGGGCAAGCACCTTGCGGCCATTGGCTGTTGACATACGTTCACGGAATCCATGCTTGTTGACTCTCTTTCTGTTAGAAGGTTGAAATGTTCTTTTCATTGCCGTAACTTATTTTTTCGTTTTTGATTATTCACAATTCGGAGTGCAAATTTAGGCATTTTTCCCAACACCTGCAACATTCCGCCCCCCAAATCTGCGGTTCTGCTCTGAAAAACACTGAAAAAATGTCCCGTCTGTCCCCTGCGTCCCGGCGGGACAGCTTTCAGGCCCCTGCCCCAAAGCATCGGCCCGGATACCGCGATGGACCCCGGGCCGATTTATTGTGACACTGATGTCGGTGATTCAGCGGAGCTTATTCGGCATCGTTGAGAATCTCGAGCATCTTGATGGCTGACTGCGGGATGCGTGTGCCGGGGCCGAAGATGGCGGCCACGCCTGCCTTGTAGAGGAAGTCATAGTCCTGCGCGGGGATAACGCCGCCGGCGGTGACCATGATGTCGTCGCGGCCCAGCTTCTTCAGTTCCTCGATTACCTGAGGAATGAGAGTCTTGTGACCTGCGGCGAGAGAGCTTACGCCGAGGATGTGTACGTCGTTCTCCACAGCCTGACGGGCGGCTTCGGCCGGAGTCTGGAACAGCGGGCCCATATCCACGTCGAATCCGCAGTCGGCATAACCTGTGGCCACCACCTTGGCGCCGCGGTCATGTCCGTCCTGACCCATCTTGGCAATCATGATACGGGGTTGACGACCTTCGCGTTTAGCGAATTCTTCACACATCTTCTGAGCCTTCTCGAAGTCGGCATCGCCTTTGGTTTCGTTGGAGTACACGCCTGATATTGTTCTGATTACTGCTTTATAACGGCCCACGACAGCTTCGCAGGCATCTGAAATCTCTCCGAGGGTGGCACGGAGTCCGGCAGCTTTCACGGCCAGATCGAGAAGGTTGCCCTCCTTGGTGCGCACGCATTCGGTGATGGCTTCGAGAGCCTCTTTCACCTTGGCCTCGTCGCGATGGGCCTTGAGGTCTTCGAGACGCTCTATCTGCTCCTTGCGCACTTCCGTGTTGTCGATTTCGAGGATGTCGATGGGCTCTTCATGCTCGAGACGGTACTTGTTGATACCCACGATGGTCTGACGGCCTGAGTCGATGCGGGCCTGGGTGCGGGCCGAAGCCTCTTCGATGCGGAGCTTGGGCAGACCGGTCTCTATGGCCTTGGCCATGCCGCCGAGCTTCTCGATTTCCTGGATGTGCTCCCATGCGCGGTGGGCAATCTCGTTGGTGAGAGCCTCCACGTAGTATGAGCCGGCCCAGGGATCCACCTGCTTGGTGATCATGGTTTCCTCCTGGATATAGATCTGGGTGTTGCGGGCTATGCGGGCCGAGAAATCGGTGGGAAGCGCAATGGCCTCGTCCAGAGCGTTGGTGTGGAGTGACTGTGTGTGGCCCAGAGCGGCTCCCATGGCCTCGATACATGTGCGGCCTACGTTGTTGAACGGATCCTGCTCGGTGAGCGACCAGCCCGATGTCTGCGAGTGTGTGCGCAGAGCCAGCGATTTGGGGTTCTTGGGGTTGAACTGCTTGACGATCTTGGCCCAGAGCATACGTGCGGCACGCATCTTGGCAACCTCCATGAAGAAGTTCATGCCGATGGCCCAGAAGAACGACAGACGCGGAGCGAACGAGTCGATGTCCATGCCGGCGTTGACACCAGCGCGCAGATATTCCAGACCGTCGGCCAGTGTGTAGGCCAGCTCTATGTCGCATGTGGCGCCGGCTTCCTGCATGTGGTAGCCGGAGATGGAGATAGAGTTGAACTTGGGCATGTTCTGCGAGGTGTACTCGAAGATGTCGGCGATGATGCGCATCGAGAACTCGGGGGGATAGATGTAGGTGTTGCGCACCATGAACTCCTTGAGGATGTCGTTCTGGATTGTACCGGCCATTTCGGTGAGTTTGGCGCCCTGCTCCAGACCTGCGTTGATGTAGAAGGCAAGCACGGGAAGCACAGCTCCGTTCATGGTCATGGACACTGACATCTTGTTCAGGGGAATGCCGTCGAACAGCACCTTCATGTCCTCGAGCGAGCAGATGGATACACCTGCCTTGCCCACGTCGCCTACGACACGTTCGTGGTCGGCGTCGTAGCCGCGGTGTGTGGCGAGGTCAAAGGCAACTGACAGACCTTTCTGACCGGCTGCGAGGTTGCGGCGGTAGAAGGCGTTGGATTCGGCCGCGGTGGAGAATCCGGCATACTGACGGATGGTCCAGGGGCGCATGGGATACATGGCGCTGTACGGGCCGCGCAGGAACGGAGGCAGACCGGCCACGTAGTTCAGATGTTCAAGACCTTCGAGATCGTCCTTGGTGTAGACGCTCTTCACGGGTATGAGTTCGGGGGTGATCCAGTTTTCACCCTCTGCAATCGGGGCATGCTGCACTCCGAATGCGTCTTTTGTAATATCTATGGATTTAAAATCGGGTCTCATTGTTTGATATTCGATAATGGATGGGGTGAAACTGACGGATTATTTGAGAAGACGCTTGTTGAAGTCACGAAGCACATCAAGCACATTGCAGCGTACATGCACGTAATCGTTGATGCCGAGGGCCTTGAGCTCGTCCATGCAGGCGGGAGCGCCGGCAACCACGAACTCTGCGCGGCCGTTGAGATACTTGTAAGCTTCGGGAGCGAGGGTGGCGTATTCGTCATCGCTGGAGCAGAGCACAACCACGTCGGCGCCCTTTTCCATAGCGGCATCTATGCCCTGTTCCACGGTATCGAAACCGAGATTGTCAATGATTTCGTAGCCGGCACAGCCGAAGAAGTTGGTGGAGAACTGTGCGCGGGCCAGACGCATGGCCAGATTGCCTATTGTGAGCATGAACACCTTCGGACGGTTGGATGCAGCCTCGGTGGCCAGACGAAGGGCCTCGAAATCGCTTGCAGCACGGGCCACGGGCAGACCGCCTTCGGCCTTTTCGCCCTCATCGCCGTGGTGACAGCCGCATCCGCAGCCGGCGCCGGTTTCAATCTTGTCGGCGGCCATTTCGTTGATGTTGGGATACTGGTTGGTTCCGAGAAGGATTTCCTTGCGACGGGCCACGTCCGTGTGACGTTTCTCCGAAGTCTCGCGCACGGCTTTCTGTATCGAGCCGTCGTTGAGCTGAGCGAGGAAACCGCCGTTGTCCTCCACACCGATGAACACTTTCCAAGCCTGTTCGGCTATGGCCACGGTGAGGGTCTCCACGTAGTAGCTTCCGCCGGCGGGGTCAACCACCTTGTCCAGATGGCTCTCTTCCTTGAGAAGGAACTGCTGGTTGCGGGCTATGCGCTCCGAGAATTCATCCGGTTTCTTATAAGGAGTGTCGAAGGGGGTGACTGTGATGGAGTCAACGCCTGCCAGGGCGGCCGACATACATTCGGTCTGGCTGCGGAGCAGGTTCACGTAGGCGTCGTAGATGGTCTGGTTGAAGCGCGAGGTGGCTGCATGCACGGCCATCTTGCAGTCGGCATCGTCCACGCCGTACTGCTTCACAACCTGCGCCCAGAGCATGCGGGCGGCACGGAATTTGGCAAGCTCCATGAAGTAGTTGCTCGAAACGCCCATGTTGAATTTGATGCTGCGAGCCACTTCGGCTGCGTCCACGCCCTTGTCAGTGAGCATGGTGAGCCATTCGGCGCCCCAGGTCAGAGCGTAGCCGAGTTCCTGATAGATGTAGGCGCCGGCGTTGGAGAGCATAACGCTGTCAACGGCGAGCACCTTCAGTCCGGGCACGTCCTTCACGTCGTTGAGCAGCTCCACGGCCATTGCGGCGATGTCGCCGGGGAATTCGGTGCCGTGCTTGAGGGCCTTGCGGAAGGGATTGAAGTCAATCGAGCCGCGGAATTCCATCTCTGCGCCTGCGGCCTTGATGTAGTCCACGAGAACCTTTGCGAATGCGAGGGCCTTTTTGGGGCAGCAGTTGAAGTTGAGTTCCACAGCACCCACGGCTATATCTTTGAGCAGGGTGTCGAGTTCTTCCTTTGTAGCGTCTTTAATACTGAATCCCAGTGAGTTCACGCCTTTATTGAGCACATCGAGGGCAATTTTGTTGGCCTCTTCGGCGCTGTCGGCAACGATTTCCTGACGGGTGAGCCAGTCATTGTCGGCGCGTGTGCCGCGCACGTAGGGATACTCGCCGGGGAGCGAGTCGGTTGTTTTCAGATCGGCTATGTCCTCCGCACGGTACATGGGCTGGACATTGAAACCTTCGTTTGTGCGCCAGACCAGTTTCTTTTCAAACGGGGCGCCCTTGAGGTCGGCCTCTACTTTCGCACGCCATTCTTCAGTGCTGACGGGCGGAAATTGGTCGAACAGTAACTCTTTCTTTTCTGTCATGATTAAGGTTAATGTATGGTAATATTAATATATTATTGTGTTGTTGCAGATTCGGGTGCTCAGACAAATTTCTTTCTGTTAAACATGAATCCCCTGCCGAGATATTTTTCTCTGACCACGGGGTTCTCGGCCAGCTCTTCCGACGTTCCCTGGAAAAGAATCTTACCGTCGAAGAGCAGATAGGCCCTGTCGGTGATGTTCAGGGTCTCGTTGGCGTTATGGTCGGTGATGAGGATTCCTATGTTCTTGGCCTTCAGCTTGTGGACCACGGACTGGATGTCCTCCACAGCTATGGGGTCTACTCCGGCGAAAGGTTCGTCGAGCATTATGAACTTGGGGTTGATGGCCAGACAGCGGGCTATCTCCGTTCGCCGCCGTTCGCCGCCGGAGAGGCGATCGCCGCAGTTGCGGCGCACTTTCTGGAGCGAGAATTCCTCTATGAGGGTCTCAAGCTTTTCCTTCTGTTCGGCTTTGGTCAGCGGGGTCATCTCGAGTACGGCGCGGATGTTGTCCTCCACGGTCATTTTGCGGAAAACGGAGGCTTCCTGCGCCAGATAGCCAATGCCGTTCTGTGCGCGGCGATACACGGGATAGTTCGTCAGGTCCTTGTCGTTGAGGTAGATGCGGCCCTCGTTGGGGGTGATAAGCCCCACTGTCATATAGAATGTGGTGGTCTTGCCGGCTCCGTTGGGTCCGAGCAGACCCACGATTTCGCCCTGGGTCACGTTGATCGACACGTGGTTCACAACGGTTCGGCGGCCGTATTTCTTGACGAGGTTGTCCGTGCGCAGCACCATTTTCTCGGGTTCGCCCTGGGCGGGAACCGTTTCGGCGACTTCGGTGCTCTCCGCGCCTGTGGAGAGCTCGAAACCGGCTGCGTCGGCCACTTCACGGCGGGCTTCCCCGATGGGGTCTATGTCGGTGTTCTTGTCAGACATTTTCGGATTCCGGTTGCTGTGATTTTTTCTGATGCTCCTTGCGCAGACGTCCTTCAATGTAGTCCGTAAGGAGGTTTATGGCCACGGTGTTGTTGCCGCCCTGAGGCACTATGAGGTCGGCGTAGCGCTTGGAGGGCTCGATGTACATGTTGTGCATCGGTTTGAGCACTTCCTCGTAGCGGTCGATGACCATTTTGGGTGTGCGGCCGCGTTCCACGCAGTCGCGGGCTATGACGCGGATGAGGCGGTCGTCGGCATCGGCGTCCACGAACACCTTCACGTCCATCCTTTTGCGGAGTTCAGGCACTCCGAGCACGAGGATTCCCTCGACTATGACCACGTCGCGGGGCTCCACCCTGACGGTCTCGCTCTGGCGGGTGCAGGTCAGATAAGAGTACGTGGGCATCTCCACGGCCCGGCCCTGCCGGAGCATGTCGAGATGCTTTTCGAGAAGCGTCCACTCAATGGCGGCGGGCTCGTCGAAGTTGATTTTGCAGCGCTCTTCCGGCGGAATGTGGCTGGAATCCTTGTAATAAGAGTCCTGAGGCAGCACGGCCACTTCGCCTATGGGCAGACTGTTGATGATTTTGTTGACCACTGTGGTCTTACCCGAGCCGGTGCCTCCGGCTATACCGATTATTAGCATAGTTCTATTTTCAGTGCTTTTAAGGTTGCCACAAAGTTAGTCCATTTTATGCAAAATCCGAAATTATTATCCGTTTTTTGACTCCGGAGCGTGCTTTGGTGCGGAAAAAATCGTAGATTTGCCCCGATGTTTCACTTTAAAGATGATTTTAACAGACTATGAAATATGTAGGAGCCCACGTTTCGACCGGCACGGGCGTCAGTGCCGCGCCCGTCAATGCCCACGAGATTGGCGCGCGGGCGTTTGCCCTTTTCACCCGCAATCCGTCGCGCTGGCAGTCAAAGCCCATATCGGCCAAGGAGGCGGCGAAGTTCAAGGAGAAATGCGCCGAATTCGGCTACACGGCGGCCCAGATTCTGCCCCACGACAGTTATCTGATCAATCTCGGCTCGCCCGACGAAGAGGGGCTGGCCAAGTCGCGGGCTGCGTTTCTGGACGAGATGCGGCGCTGCGAGCAGCTGGGGCTGACAATGCTCAATTTCCACCCGGGGTCGCACCTGCGCCGCATGGAGACCGACGAGTGTCTGGACCGGATAGCCGAATCGATCAATCTGGTGCTGGCCGAGACCGAGGGCGTCAGGGCGGTGATTGAGAACACTGCCGGCCAGGGGTCAAATCTGGGATTCACTTTCGGGCAGATAGCGCGCATTATCGACGGGGTGACGGACAAGGAGCGCGTGGGTGTGTGCATCGATTCGTGCCATGCTTTCGCCGCGGGCTACGGCCTGAGCCGGCGTGAGGGCTACGAGGCGATGTGGCGGGAGTTTGACCGCGAGATCGGACTGAAATACCTGTCAGGGATGCACGTCAACGATTCAAAGCGGGAGCTTGGCTCACACGTTGACCGCCACGAGTCGCTGGGCCGAGGCATGATAGGGCCTGATTTCTTCAGCTTCATGATGAACGATGCGCGTCTCGACGGCATTCCCCTGATTCTCGAGACTCCTGACGAGAGCCTGTGGCCTCATGAAATCGAGTGGCTCTACTCGCTCGTGGAGAGCTGAAAGGAGCGTCCCGGTGTCCCACTGTCCCATTTGTCCAACTTGCTGAAAATAACGGACGGGCTGCGGAGTGTTCTCTGAGCGAGATTGCCTCCGCGGCCCGTAACGTTGTTATATTCTGAGGTCTTTCGCCTGACCGAATGGGAATCAGTTCACGGCGAGAGTGCCGTTTTCAGCGGCCTTGATCATGTTCTGGTCGGCTGTGATGTAGATTTCAACCCTGCGGTTCTGCGCGCGTCCTTCGGCTGTGTCGTTGGAAGCCACATAGTCCTGCATTGGAAGTCCCTGGGCTGTGATACGGCTGCCTGCCACACCGCTGTTGACGAGGTAGTTGCGCACTGCGTCGGCACGACCGTCCGATACTCTCTGGTTCACTGCCATGGAGCCGGTGTTGTCGGTGAAGCCGAATACCTGCACGTTGGTCTGCGGGTTGTTGATGAGGCTGGTTGCGAATTTGGTGAGGTCGGTCTTGGCGCCTGCGCTGAGGGTGGTTCCGTTAGTGGGGAAGAGGATTCCGCCGTTGAATGTCACCTTTATGGCCTGAAGTCCGTTCTGGTCGGTCACCTGGCTCACTTCGGCCGAGTTGGCGAGCTGCTTCTGGAGTTCCTGCTGCTGCTTGTCCATCTTGCGTCCGATGAGGGCACCTGCTCCCGCACCTACGGCTGCGCCTATGGCCGAGCCGATTCCTGCGCCTTTGCCGCCGCCTATGAGGGCTCCGATGCCTGCGCCGAGGGCTCCGCCGCCACCGCCGCCTATGAGGGCGCCCTTACCTGTGTTGTTCATGCTGCCGCAACCTGATGATGCGAGAAGCGAAAGTGCCAGGGCACTGATTACGAATAGTCTTGATCTTTTCATTTCGGTTATGTTTAAAGTTTCACATTCATGAATTAACGCTACATATCCATGCACTCCGCAGCGGGATACGGCATTATTAATATTATACAACCAAGAGATTTCTTTTGTTTGGTTGCGGTTTACAAAAATATGATTAATTTTGCAGACGACAAAATTTGCATGAAAAATGAATAACGACCGCAATTCCGGCATAGGTTCCACCCGCCTCAACTCGAAGCTCGCGTTTCACGTCGGGGCCTTTCTGGCAGTCACCGCATGGGGTGTTGCGTTCATTAACACCAAAATCCTGCTGCAGCACGGACTGACTGCCGTAGAAATTTATATTTACCGGTTTTTTATAGCATATTTATGCGTGCTCATCCTCTGCCCGAAGCCGCTGCGAAGCCATTCGTGGAGCGACGAGTTCAAATTTCTGCTCTGCGGTCTGTGCGGCAACTCCATCTATTTCATTGCGGAGAACACGGCCGTGAAGTACACTCTGGTGACCAACGTGTCGCTCATAGTGACCCTCTCCCCCATCATCACGGCGCTCATCATAGGGCTGATCTACAGGAGCCAGTGCCCGGGCCGCGGATTCATGACCGGCTCGCTTGTGGCGTTCATGGGTGTGGCATGCGTGATTTTCAACAGCAGTTTCGTCATGAAAATCAACCCCCTGGGCGACCTTCTGGCGCTTCTGGCGGCCATCTGCTTCTCGGTCTATTCGATTCTGCTGAAGCCGCTCAACGCGGAGTATAACGTGTGGTTCATCACCCGCAAGACGTTTTTGTACGGCCTCGTGACCGGGCTTCCGTTCCTTGCCGTTGAGCCGGCCATCACGCCGTGGAGCGTGCTGACGGAGCCGGCCGTCATGGGCAATCTGGTTTTCCTGGGCGTGGTGCCCTCGATGGCGGCCTACGTGCTGTGGGCGCAGTCAGTGAAGAGACTGGGCATCATAAGCTCCAACAATTACCTCTACATCAGCCCCATCATGACCCTGATAGCCTCCTACATCGTGCTCCACGAGAAGATTTCGGCCGTGGGCTACATTGGCTGCGCCATGATTCTGGCGGGTGTGATTCTGAGCGAGAAGCTGGCGGCAAAGGGAAGGTGACGGTCTGTCACTGCCGCAGAATAAAGCTACTCTTCGCGCATGAACTCTATTTCATCGACAATCTGACGGGCCGGCTGCAGGGTCAGCGGGCATTGGCGCGAGGCTTCGCTGCGGGCCAGGGCGAGTGTCTGTTCCTGCGTGTGGCCACCGATGAAGTGCCATAGCAGGCGCATGGCGGCGTAGCGCCGCATGTCCGATTGGCTCCGTGCCAGTCCGCAGGCGAGCTGAAAGGCATCGGGAGCGTGGCGGAGCAGGCGGTGGCAGAGCATGTCGGTCACTTCGGCGCAGGGTGACCGGTCAATCATTCCGGCGGCCCTTTCCGGGGTCACGGCGGCGGGGTCCATGAGCATGGGGGCAAGGAGCATGCTCTCGCGGGTGGAAGTGTTGTTCCACAGTGCGCGGGCAAGGTCCTCGTCGGGGCCTGTCTCGCGGGCTATGTCGGCAATCTGGGGCACGTTGAGCCCGAAAATGATACGGAACGGGGAGCCGCCCTTGCGGAGCGTGTCGGCTATGACGCCGTTGCGCAGCGCGAAGAACCGGCGTTTGATCTGCTGGAGTGGGTTGAATTCTGTCATGATGCTGCAAAGTTACGAATTATTAACGGAATGGTAAACAGTCAGGGCGGCGGGAATGGCTCCGCGCCATTGCATAATTCAGCCAATATGTCTAAATTTGCATGATATTTACGGACCAACCAATAGCATCTGATGATGATTTCTAACAGACTCAAGCGATATGTGCATGGCACTCTGATGATTGCAGCCGCGCTGACGGCGTTTTCGTCGGAACTGACCGACCTTCCGGTAAAGACTGTCAAGGGCGTCACCTACCACTACTATATAGTGAAGAAAAGCGAGACCATCTATGCCCTGTGCAAGCGTTTCGGCGTGAGCGAGGCGCAGCTGGTGAAGCTCAACCCCGACGTGGCCGCCGGACTTAAGGCCGGTCAGGAGATTCTGCTGCTTCCGTCAAAAGCCGCGCCGGCGCCCAAGGCGGCACCTGCCGCGAGCGCTTCAGGAGCCGGAGCAACGGCCGGCGACAACACCGTCAACGGCCATTACGCCGTGAAGAAGAACGACACCGCTTTCGGCATCAGCAAGCGGTTCGGGCTGACTCTGGAGGAATTCTACGGGCTTAACCCGGGTGTGCGCGACGGAGTGAAAGAGGGCCAGATTGTGATTGTGAGCGGCGCCTCGAAGAGCGCGGGAAACGCGGCTGAGGCCAATAGTCCCGTGTCCCGGACGGGGACGGGCGGGACAACTGTCCCAACTGCCCAGACTGCCGCCGGCGCCGGACGCACCCACGTCATAGGCGACTACGAGACCCTCTATCAGATTGCGCGCGACAACGGTCTGCCCCTCTCCGACCTGCTCAAGGCCAATCCCGGACTCGACCCCGCCCGCTACGAGGCAGGCACCGTGATAAACCTCCCCGCCGGAGCCAAGCCGGCAGCCGCACCCGCCTCACCTGCGGCGCAGTCCGGCTCGACCTACACCGTGAAGGCCGGCGACACGTTCTACGGCATTGCCACGCGCCACGGCATTGAGGTCAACAGCCTCTACGAGGCCAACCCCGACATTGACATACTCCGCGAAGGCACCGTGATCCAGCTCCCGCAGGGAGTGACCGCCGTGGAGGAACAGACCGTGAACCCGGCCAACGCCCCGGCGCGGGTTACAATAGCCGTGATGCTCCCCTTTGACCTTGAGAACAAGGGCAAGCACAACCGGAGCGCCACGGAATTCTACCGCGGAGTGCTCATGGCCGTCGACACCATGCGCCACGCCGGACAACCCATACGCATCCTGACCTACGACACCCGCTCGTCATCGGCCACCGTGGCCGACATCCTGGCGCGGCCCGAAATGGCCGAGGCTCAGGCCATCATAGCCCCCGACAACATGGACCAGCTCTCGGAAATCAACGCCTTCGGGCGCACGAGGGGCATAGCCGTGGTGAACCCGTTCAACAACCGAGACTCGGCCTATCTGACCAACCCCGCTGCCATGCAGCTGGCCCTGCCCCGCGACGAGATGTATGCCCGCGCGGCCAGGGACTTCACCGCCTCGTTCCAGGACTTCACCCCGGTGTTTCTCATCAGCAACGACGGCCGCAAGGACAAGCTGGAGTTCGTTGACGTGGTCAAAGCCGAGCTCAACCGCGCCGGACGCACGTTCAAGGAGATAGGCTATTCGGGCACGCTGTCGGCCGACGTGCTGCGGCAGCACCTTGCCTCCGACGGCCGCTACGCCTTCCTGCCCGCATCGTCGCACCGCGAGGAATTCGACAAGGTGGCTCCCGCCATCCAGGAGGTCAAGGACGCCCGAGACTTCAAGGACGACATAGTGGTGTGGGGCTATCCGGAATGGCTCGCCAACCGTCAGGCCTACAGCAAGATGCACGAGCTTGACTGCTACATCTACTCCCGCACCGACCTGCCGGAGAAATTCACCACCGAGAGCGTTGACGACGCCTACGAGAAATGGTTCGGCCCCGAAATGATGGCCAACTACCCGCGCCGCTACTACATGGGCTTCGACATAGGCATGTACCTCATAAAGGCCCTGAGCGTGAACGGCGGCGACTTCTCCACCTACTCGCCCTATCTCTCCGGAATCACCATACCCCTCTCCATGCGCCGCGTTCCCGGCGCTGGATGGTACAACAACGAGCTCCTGATGATCAATCTGGCCCCGGGCGAGACCATCAGCAAGCGCACCATCTGACCCTTTCTTCAACACCCCCCCACACACAGAACCCGCAACCGATGAAACCATTCATTCGCCTCCTGACGGCAGCCGCCGCATGCATCATAATAGCCTCGGCCACGGCCACGGCACAGCGAAAATACGAGCCGCACTTCGCCATTGGCGGAAAGGCCGGAGTCACCATGAGCAGCATGGCTTTCTCGCCCGACGTGGAGCAGTCCATGGTCCAGGGGTTCACGTTCGGCGCCGTGGCCCGCTACACCGAGGAAAAGTTCTTCGGGCTCATAGCCGAGCTCAACGTTGACCAGCGCGGATGGAAAGAGACCTTCGACGAGACCCATTTCAGCTATCAGCGCCGCCTGACCTACATACAGCTACCCGTGATGACCCACATCTATTTCGGCAGCGACCGCATGAAGGGATTCGTGAATCTCGGTCCCTCGGTGGGCTACATGATTTCCGAGAGCATCAGCTCCAATTTCGATTACCGCAACCCCGGGGCAGTAGAAGGCTTCCCCATAGCCAACCGCCATGTCAACCAGATGTCTATGGACATCAAGAACCGCTTTGACTACGGCATCACGGCCGGTGCAGGAGTGGAATTCATTATCAGGAAGAAACATTCGGTGATGCTCGAAGGGCGCTACTACTACGGTCTGGGCAACATTTTCCCCTCCAACAAGCGCGATGAGTTCTCGGCATCGAGAGGCACCTCCATCCAGGTGACTCTGGGCTATCTTTTCCACCTCAAATAAGAACTGTCCCACTGTCCCAGAGGTGGAACAAATGGGACAGTACGTTCAGCCAGCAATCCTGCTCTGATACTGTTACCGGAGACTTTGCTCTGATACTGTTACCGGATTATTTGCCTTGATACTGTTACCTGCATGTAAGGTATCGGGACCTGCTGATATCACATACGTCAGTCATGACGGATTGTGATATATGTGGGGGTTCGGGCTGTTTGGGTATGTCAGTCCGGAAAAAAGAAAAGTACTGCAAAGTTACGCACGGAGAGACCGGAGAGTGTGTCAATTTCTAAATTCGCTCCACACTGAATCAGTCTGTCAGCCGTACTGTCCCACTGTCCCAGGGTGAGACAAGTGGGACACCGGGACATACCGGCCCGGAATCCGCAGCCTCTTGCCGGGGTGAAGGAAAATTCGTAAATTTGCACCCTGAAAAAATTTAAGGTAAAAAAGATAAGCAATGATCGCAGTCAATGACTTGGCCATGCAGTTTGGCAAGCGCATCCTGTTTCAGGACGTCAACATGAAGTTCACTCCGGGCAACTGCTACGGAATCATAGGCGCCAACGGTGCCGGAAAATCCACCCTCATGCGCATACTCTCGGGCGAGCTGACGCCCACCCGCGGCTCCATAACCCAAGGCCCCGGCGAGCGCATGAGCGTGCTCGAACAGGACCACTTCAAGTACGATGACTGCACCGTGATAAGCACCGTGCTGCAGGGCCACACCGTGCTCTGGGACATCATGCAGGAAAAGGACGCCATCTACGCCAAGGAGGATTTCACCGACGCCGACGGAATCCGCGCCTCCGAACTGGAAGAGAAATTCGCCGAACTCGAGGGCTGGAACGCCGAGAGCGACGCCGCCGCCCTGCTCAGCGGCCTCGGTATCCGCGAGGACAAGCACTACATGCTCATGCGCGACCTCTCCGGTAACGAAAAAGTGCGCGTGCTGCTTGCCAAAGCGCTCTTCGGAAACCCGGACAACCTCCTGCTCGACGAGCCCACCAACGACCTTGACCTCGATACCGTAAGCTGGCTGGAGAACTACCTCTCCAACTGCGAGAACACGGTGATGGTGGTGAGCCACGACCGCCACTTCCTCGACGCCATTTCGACCCATACCCTTGACATTGACTTCAACAAGATGACCCTCTTCGCCGGAAACTACAGCTACTGGTACGAGTCATCGCAGCTTGCCCTGCGCCAGCAGCAGCAACAGAACAAGAAAGCCGAGGAAAAGCGCAAGGAGCTTCTGGAATTCATCCAGCGCTTCAGCGCCAACGTGGCCAAATCAAAGCAGACAACCTCGCGCAAAAAGATGCTCGAAAAGCTCAACATAGAAGAAATCCAGCCCTCGTCGCGCCGCTATCCCGGCATAATCTTCACCCCGCAGCGCGAGCCGGGCAACAAGATTCTCGAGGTCCACGGCCTGAAAGCCTCCGTTGACGGCGAGGTGCTTTTCAGCGACGTCAACTTCCAGATAGAGAAAGGCGACAAAGTGGCCTTCCTGAGCCACGACCCCCGCGCCATGACAGCCCTGTTCGAGATTATCTGCGGAAACCGCCGCCCCGACGAAGGCACCTTCGACTGGGGCCAGACCATCACCACGGCCTATCTGCCGCTCGACAACTCCGCCTTCTTCAACACTGACATGAACCTCGTTGACTGGCTCTGCCAGTTCAGCGACGACTCAAGCGAAATCTATCTAAAGGGATTCCTGGGCCGCATGCTCTTCTCCGGCGAGGAAGTGATGAAAAAAGCCTCGGTGCTCTCCGGAGGCGAGAAAATGCGCTGCATGATAAGCCGCATGATGCTGCGCGACGCCAACACCCTGGTGCTCGACTCCCCCACCAACCATCTGGACCTCGAATCCATCCAGGCATTCAACAACACCCTGCGCAACTACAAGGGAATAGTGCTCATGGCATCGCATGACCACGAATTCATCCAGACCGTGGCCAACCGCATCATCGAACTCACCCCCTCGGGCATCATAGACAAGATGATGGACTACGACGACTACATCACCGACGAGAAAGTGCTCGCCGCCCGCGAACGCCTCTACGTCAAGGCCTGAGCCGCGGGAATGTCAGGCAGGAAGCGGTAGGAGCCGGCTCCGTAGTCCATCTCGCAGCAGAAATGGCTCAGCCCGTTGCTCACCACCAGATAACGGGCACGGAGCACCGAATTGTAGCGCACAATCTGGTCGAAAACGGCCTGCGTCACCGCCACGGAAGGCGCCTTGTACTCCACGATCATCTCCACGGAGCGGTCAGTGGCGAACACCACCGTGTCACACCGCCGCGACGTGCCGTTGAGCGTCAGCGCCACCTCGTTGGCCATCCGCCCGGCAAAATAGCCCTTGGCCGCGACAAGCCACGCCGTGAAATGCTGGCGCACCCATTCCTCGGGCGTCAGAGCCACCCACCGGCGCCGCAGAGGGTCGTAGACCTCCGGGCGACCACCCTCCGAAAGGGAGCCGCGCAGCCGCAGAGGGGCGGCCGGCAGATTCAGAGGCGGGTAAAGGGCATCGGGCAGTGTCATTTGGCTGTTCTGGAAATAATGCGTAAATTTACAACAAAATTTCCACCTCCGCAATTCCCCCTTAAGCCATGGCAACAGCTCCGCAGCCCTCGTTCACAGACTTAGTCAAGCAAATCCGTCAGGGACGGCTCAGTCCGGTCTACATTCTCCACGGCGAGGAAGGCTTTTTCATCGACGAACTGGCCCGCGAGCTCGAACAGACGGTGCCCGAAGCGGAGCGTGACTTCAACCTCTACACCTTCTACGCCCCCGAGACCAAAGCCGAGACCATCATCGCGGCCTGCCGCCGCTACCCCATGATGGCCGAGCGCCAGATGGTAATAGTCAAGGAGGCACAGGCCGCCAGAGCCGACGAAATCAACAAACTCCACGCCTACGTGGCCACGCAGAACCCCTCGACGGTGCTCGCCGTCTGCTTCCGCGGCGACAAGGCCAAGGGCAAGGACCTCATGGCAGCCGCACGCAAGCACGGAGCCGTGATCTACGAGTCAAAGCGCCCCACCGGCCGCAACGTGGACTCCATAATCACCTCCATGGTGCGCTCCAAAGGCCTCAACATCGAAGCCAAAGGCCTGGCAATGCTCTGCGAATATCTCGGCACCGACGCAGCCAAAATCTACAACGAAGTCTCCAAAATGGCCATGGTGCTCGGCCCCGGAGCAATGATCACGCCCGAAAGCATAGAGGTGAACATTGGCGTCAGCAAGGACTACAACGACTTCGAACTGGTCGACGCCATAGCCGCCCGCGACGCGGCCAAAATGTTCCGCATCCTCGACTACTTCCGCCGCAACCCCAAGAACTGCCCCGCGGCACGCACGGCATCGAACATCTTCGCCTACTTCGCCTCGCTGCTCACGGCCCAGTTCACCCGCGACAAGTCACCCGCCTCGCTCAAGGCGGCCCTGGGACTGAAATGGGACATGCAGCTCAACCGCTTCATGACCGGCATGCGCAACTACAACGCCTTCCAGTCCATTGAAATCATCAGCGCCCTGCGCACGTTTGACGCCAACATCAAGGGCATCGGCAGCCGCCAGAACGAGTATGACCTGCTCCACGCCCTGCTCTTCCGCATCCTCACCGCCCGCGGCGACATCGCCGTCTGAACCACCAATCAGCTATTATAGCTATCTTAGCTAAATTAGCTATTTTAGCTAACTTAGCTAAAACACAGCGGACTCCCCCGTCAACCGGAGGAATCCGCCGCTAATCAGTTTAGGTCTTTTGCCGGAGTGTCAGAAGAGACTCCAGCTCACCGTCAGTCCGGCCATCACAATGGACACCATTGACATGAGCTTGATGAGGATGTTGAGGCTCGGGCCGGAAGTGTCCTTGAACGGATCGCCCACGGTGTCACCCACCACGGTGGCCTTGTGCACGTCACTGCCCTTGCCGCCGAAGTTGCCTTCCTCAACGTATTTCTTCGCGTTATCCCACGCACCGCCGGCATTGGCCATGAACACGGCCAGCACGAAACCGGCCGACAGGCCGCCCACAAGCAGTCCGAGCACGCCCGGCACACCGAACACGAGTCCGACCACAATCGGGGCCACGATGGCCAGCAGCGACGGGAACACCATCTCGCGCTGGGCGCCGCGGGTCGAGATCTGCACGCAGCGGGCGTAGTCAGGCTCGGCCTCGCCGGTCAGAATGCCCTTGATGGTGCGGAACTGGCGGCGAACCTCATCGACCATGTGGCCGGCGGCGCGGCCCACGGCGTTCATAGTCAGGCCGCAGAACAGAAACGCCATCATAGCGCCTATG
This sequence comes from uncultured Muribaculaceae bacterium, assembly GCA_947627615.1. Lineage (GTDB taxonomy): Bacteria > Bacteroidota > Bacteroidia > Bacteroidales > Muribaculaceae > Paramuribaculum. The sequence continues at coordinate 82,680 of CANQWS010000002.1, forward strand.
AACATGCCCGACAGCACCTTGGGACTCATAAGGTTCACCTCGTAATAGGTCATGAAATCGGTGAACTGCGCCTCGTGGATGGGAATTACGCGGTCGCCCACCTGAATCATGGTCTCGCCCAGACGTGACAGACCAATGCGGATTTCCTCAATGTAGGAGGCAAGCAGCGCCAGTCCGGTCAGCGCGGCTGACCCTATGGCGAATCCCTTGCCGGTGGCGGCGGTGGTGTTGCCCAGCGAATCGAGGGCGTCGGTGCGGCGGCGCACATTCTCGCCCAGGCCGCTCATCTCGGCATTTCCGCCCGCATTGTCGGCAATCGGACCGTAAGCGTCGGTGGCGAGGGTTATGCCCAGAGTGGAGAGCATGCCCACGGCGGCTATGCCTATGCCGTAGAGACCCATGGCCACGTTATTGAAATCGAAGCCCGAGGCGAACCAGTAGGAAAGAATGATTCCCACCACCACGGCTATCACCGGAATGGCTGTGGAGATCATGCCGAGGCCCACACCGGAGATAATCACGGTGGCCGGACCCGTCTTGCCGCTCTCGGCGAGCTTCTTGGTGGGACGGTAGGACTGCGAGGTGTAATATTCAGTTGCACGGCCTATTACTATGCCCACCAACAGACCAATCACTACCGAGCATCCTATCAGGGCCCAGTTCTGGAGCTGCAGAATCCACAGAATCAGGAAAGTGGCTCCAACGATGAGCACGGAGCTGAGGTTGGTGCCCACGGAAAGCGAGTTGAGCAGGTCCTTTATGGTGGCGTCCTCCTTGGTGCGCACGCAGAAAATGCCCACGATGGAAAGGATTATGCCCACGGCGGCAATCAGCATCGGGGCCATCACGGCGCGGAGCTGCATTTCGGGGTCGCCCTGCAGCAGATAGGCGGCTGCGCCCAAGGCCGAAGTAGCCAGGATGGAACCGCAGTAGGATTCGTAGAGGTCAGCGCCCATGCCGGCCACATCGCCCACGTTGTCGCCCACATTGTCGGCTATCGTGGCGGGGTTGCGCGGGTCGTCCTCGGGGATTCCTGCCTCAACCTTGCCCACCAGGTCGGCGCCCACGTCGGCAGCCTTGGTGTAGATGCCGCCGCCCACGCGTGCAAACAGCGCCTGCGTGCTGGCGCCCATGCCGAAGGTGAGCATCGTGGTGGTTATCATGCACATCTTCTCCAGAGGCGACGCATTGTCAACGAACGCCTGCAGGATCAGATACCAGAACGAGATGTCGAACAGGCCGAGACCCACTACCACGAGACCCATCACGGCACCCGAGCGGAAAGCCACTTTAAGGCCGGCGTTGAGCGACGAGCGGGCAGCGTTGGCTGTGCGGGCCGAGGCGTAGGTGGCGGTCTTCATGCCAAGGAATCCGGCCAGGCCGCTGAAAAAGCCGCCCGTAAGGAACGCCACGGGCACCCATGCGTTCTGGAGCTGGAATCCGTAGGCCATCACGGCGAACAGAACCACCAGACACAGGAACACGATTGTAACGATTTTATACTGCTGGCGGAGATACGACATGGCGCCCTGCCGCACGTACGAGGCTATCTTGGCCATCTGCGCGGTGCCTTCGCTCTCCTTTTTCATCCGGCTGTAGAAATACCAGGCCAGAACCAAGGCTATGACCGACGATGCCGGTACAAGCCAGAACAAGGAATCTTCCATTGCGATTTACTGAATTTTGGAATTGAATTTAAGGATAAAACTGTCGGTAAAGTTACGCAAATCCGCGCACACGGCCAAGCCCTTCGGCCGGAATCAGGGAGAGAATCAGAGAATATGTTCCAGAAGCTTCTGCATCTTCAGCGCAATGGCCTCGGTGCAGAGATTGCCTATGGAGCCTGTGTGGGTGTGGTTCACGCTGCGGTCAGGCACGTACTCGCCGTGCTGCACCTGCATGCCAACGGTGCGGTAGGCCTCGCGGAACGGCATTCCGCCGAGCGTCAGGCGGTTCACGTCCTCCACGGTGAACAGATAGTCATAGCGCGGGTCGGAGAGAATGTCGCGGTTCACGCGGATGTGGTGCAGCATGAAAGTGCACATGTCCAGACACCCGGCTATCTCCGTCGTGGCGGGGAATATGATGTCCTTGAGCAGCTGCAGGTCGCGGTTGTAGCCCAGCGGCAGGTTGGCGGTGAGCAGCGCTATCTCGTTGGGCACGCTCTGCAGGCGGTTGCACTTGCCGCGCATGATCTCGAACACGTCGGGGTTCTTCTTGTGGGGCATGATTGACGAGCCGGTGGTGTACTCGTCGGGAAACGAGATGAAACCGAAGTTCTGGCACATGTACATGCACACGTCCATGGCGAAATGGCCCAGCGTGGAGGCTATGGAGGCTATGGCCATGGCGGCGGCCCGCTCCGTCTTTCCGCGGCTCATCTGGGCGGCCACAACGTTGTAGTGTAACGTGGCGAATCCCAGCTCGCGGGTGGTCATCTCACGGTCGAGCGGGAACGACGAGCCGTAGCCCGCGGCCGAGCCGAGCGGATTCTGGTCGGCGGTATCGTAAGCCGCCACAAGCATCCTCACGTCATCGACAAGGCTCTCGGCGTAGGCCCCGAACCACAGTCCGAACGACGACGGCATGGCCACCTGCAGATGCGTGTAGCCCGGCATGAGCACATCCTTGTGCTGTTCGCTCAGAGACTGGAGCATGTCGAACGTACGCTTCACGGCGCGGGCCACGTTCTTCAGCTCGTCACGCATGAACAGCTTCAGGTCAACGAGCACCTGGTCGTTGCGCGAACGCCCCGAATGGATTTTCTTGCCTGTGTCGCCCAGACGCTCCGTCAGCATGAACTCCACCTGCGAGTGCACGTCCTCAATTCCCGGCTCTATGACGAACTCGCCGCGGTCAATCACGTCCATAATGCGCTGCAGCTCAGCGGTGAGCGTCTGCAACTCGGCGGCCGTCAGCAGCCCTATGCTCTCAAGCATCTTTATGTGGGCCATGGAGCCCTGCACGTCGTAACGCGCCAGACGCAGGTCAAGCACGCGGTCCTGGCCCACGGTGAATTGTTCAATCATTTTATCAGGCTCGAAGTCCTTGCTCCAGAGTTTGGATGGTTTCATTGTCGTAGAAGGTCAGAGAGGTTGTTAAGATATGAGATATAATCGTTTATGGCCGATTCGATTTCGCTCGTGAGCACGAATTCATCGGCGCTGTGGCTTCGTGATGACTGCCCCGGACCCATCTTCACGGCCGGACAGTGGGACAGTTGTCCCGCCTGTCCCGGGTGGGACAGCTGGGACATGTCAGAGGTGGTGGGCGACACGAAAGGTGTTTTTCCGAGCGCCACAGCCGCCTGCACCAGCGGATGCGACACTTCCAGAGCCGAAGCCCTGACACGGAACGAGCGGGGCACCGCTTCCGATTCAATGGCCTGCTGCAGCATGGCGGCTGTCTCTTCGTTGGAATAGGCGTCGGTGGTGCGCACGTCGACCACCCACCGGCACTCGTCGGGAACCACATTGTGCTGCCTTCCGGCCTGAATCTGCGTGACCTGCAGGCCGACAGGGCCGAGCAGCTCGCTCTGGCGGGGGAAAGTGAACGCCCGCAGCCGCTCAATGTCGGCCATGGCCTTGTAGATGGCATTGACGCCCTCGTTGCGGGCGGCATGTCCGGTCACTCCGCGGCTTGTGCAGTCAAGCACCAGCAGCCCGCGCTCGCCTATGGCCGGCTGCATCCCCGTAGGCTCCCCCACCACGGCCATGTCCGGCCCGTAGCCCAGTTCACGGACGTGAGGCAGAAAGGCTCGCATTCCGTTCTCGCCGGTCACCTCTTCCTCGGCCGTAATGGCCAGCATCAGGTTGAAAGGCAGCGCAGCTCCGCGCATGCGGCGGAACGTCTCGGTCAGGGCCACTACGGACGCTCCCGCATCGTTGCTGCCCAGGCCGTAGAGGCGGTCGCCCTCCGTTACCGGCTCGAAAGGGTTGCGGGTATAGGCATCCGACGGGCGCACCGTGTCATGATGCGAATTGAGCATGAGCGTTAGCCGCGAGGCATCGAACCCCTCGCTGACAGCCCACACATTGTTCCGGAAACGCCTGGGACCGAAACCCATGCCGGCAAATGCGTCGAAGAGCAGTGCGGCCGTGGCGTCCTCGCTGCGGGAGAACGACGGCGTTGAAATAAGTTGCCGGAGAAGTTCTACAGGGCTCATTCCGAGGGTTTTCTTATGGTGGTGCCCGACATCGGAGCCAGAAGGCTGGATGCGGACTTTATTATCACGTGCCTCACGCCGTTGGCAATGGCGGCGAAGGCATTGTCAATCTTCGGTATCATTCCGCCGCTAACGGCTCCGCACTCCTTGAGCTGCAGATAGTTGGCAGGCGTAATTTCGGGTATAACGGAACTATCGTCGGCCGGGTCGGCAAGCACTCCGGGCTTCTCGAAGCAGTAGATCAGGTCAGTAGCCGTTATTCTGGAAGCCGCGCATGCCACTGCCTGGGCCACGGTGTCGGCATTGCAGTTGAGCAGCTGGCCGTGGCCGTCGTGGGTTATGGCGCAGAAAACCGGCACAATATCGGACTTCAGCAGCATCGCTATCACGCTCTCCGACACCGAATCGGCCAGAATGTCGCCCACATAGCCGAAATCCACAGGCTGGGCCGGACGTCTGACGGCACGAATCACATCGGCATCGGCTCCCGTCAGCCCTATGCAGTCACAGCCAAGTGCCTGCAGCTGCGACACTATGCGCTTGTTGACCAGGCCGGCATAGACCATGGTGACCACGTCGAGAGTCTCGCGGTCCGTGACCCTGCGGCCGTCGATCATGCAGGTCTCTATCCCCAGGGCCGCGCTGAGCCGCGTTGCCTCGCACCCGCCGCCATGCACCAGAATCTTAGGCTTCTCCAGACGCGCGAAATCGCTCAGGAACATTTTCAGGGCCTCGGGGTCGTTGACCACGTTGCCGCCAATCTTGACTACTTTTATGGTTCTTCTCATAGTGACTCCAACAGGCGCTTAATGACGGTCTGGGCTGAAATCTCACGGTTGGCGGCCTCGGGAATCACAATGCTGCGTTCGGATTCAATGACGTCGTCCGTCACAATCATGTTGCGTCTCACGGGAAGGCAGTGCATGAAGAAAGCATTGTCGGTCAGGCCCATCTTTTCGGCGTCAACGGTCCACGAACGGTCCGTCGACAGCACCTTGCCGTAATTCGGATCAGCGTAGGCCGACCAGTTCTTGGCATAGACGAAATCGGCGCCCTCCAGGGCCTTGCGCTGGTCATATTCTATGACAGCACGGCCGGTGAACGTGGGGTCAAGCTCATAGCCATGCGGATGGGTGATCACAAACTCGTAATCGGTCATGTTCATCCATTCGGCAAACGAGTTGGGCACGGCCTGAGGCAACGCCTTGGGATGCGGAGCCCATGTCATGACCACTTTCGGGCGCTCCTTGGTCTTGTATTCCTCTATGGTGATGAGGTCGGCGAAGCTCTGCAGCGGATGCCGGGTAGCTGCCTCCATGCTGAACACCGGACGGCCCGAATGGCGGATGAACTGCTCGATGACACGTTCCTCGTAATCGGCCTTCTTGTCGGTCAGCCCGGCGAAGGAGCGCACGCCAATCAGGTCGCAGTACGAGCCCATGACCGGTATGGCCTCAAGCAGATGCTCGGCCTTGTCGCCGTCCATCAGCACCCCGCGCTCGGTCTCGAGCTTCCATGCGCCCTGGTTCACATCGAGCACCATCACGTTCATGCCCAGGTTCATGGCCGCTTTCTGTGTGCTCAGACGCGTACGCAGCGAAGAGTTGAAAAATATCATCAGAAGCGTGCGGTTACGCCCCAGTTCAGTGTAAGCGAATCGGTTGGCTTTTATGTCGAGGGCCTCTTTCACGGCCTCGCGCCAAGGGCCTATGTCGGCCGCGCAGGTAAATTTCTTCATTTGTTCCGGAGTAATTCAGTCAGTGCGTTGATAAATACGTCGGCCTGACCGGTGGTGATGCCCAGAGCCGGAAGCAGACGAACGGTGGAGGCACCGGCCCCACCCGTGAATATTTTCTTTTCAAACAGCAGGCGCTTACGCAGTTCCGAGCCTGAGCCTTCGACATCGAACCCGATCATCAGTCCGCGTCCGCGCACGTCGAGCAGCGGGAGTGTCCCACCCTGTCCATTTTGTCCCGCCCCCGGGACTGCGGGACAGCGGGACAATGCCGACAGCCGCTCAAGCAGGTATTCGCCGGTGCGGCGTGCGTTCTCCATCAGATTCTCGCTCTCCATGACATCAAGCACGGCTATTGCGGCCGCACATGCCAGATGGTTGCCGCCGAAAGTGGTTCCGAGCATGCCCTTGCGGGCCTCTATGGCCGGAGAGATCAGCACGGCCCCCATCGGAAATCCGTTGGCTATGCCTTTGGCGCAGGTTATCAGGTCGGGCCTGATACCGTTATACTGATGGGCGAAGAACTTGCCCGTGCGGCCGTAACCGCTCTGGATTTCATCGGCAATGAGCAGAGTGCCGTATTTTTTTGTCAGCTCGCGCAGGGCCTTCATGAATTCGTCGGACGGAACCCTGATGCCGGCCACGCCCTGGATTCCTTCTATGATAGCCGCCGCGAACTCGCCCGTCGAGAGCAGCCGCTCGGCCTCGGAAATGTCATCAAGCGGGCAGAAGACCACCTTGTCGGTAGCGTTGAACGGCGACACTATGGCCGGATTGTCGGTTGCCGCCACAGCTCCGGATGTGCGTCCGTGGAAAGCCTTGCTGAAAGCCAGTATGCGGCTGCGGCCCGTGACGAACGAGGCGAGCTTCATGGCGTTCTCGTTGGCCTCGGCCCCTGAATTGCACAGAAACAGCCGGTAATCCTCGTAGCCCGAAGCCTTGCCGAGCTTTTCGGCCAGAGTCTGCTGCAGTGAATTGCGCACTGAATTGGAGTAGAATCCGAGCTTCGACACCTGCTCGGCTATGGCGCTCACATACTGCGGATGAGCATGGCCTATGGAGATGACGGCATGGCCGCCGTAGAGGTCCAGATAACGGGTGCCGTCGGCGGTGAACACATAGCTGCCCTCTCCGCGCACCGGCTCTATATCGTAAAGCGAATAAACGTCAAACAGTTCCATATTCAATTTGTTGCGTTACGTTGTTCAAAATCAGAATGCCGACGGTTTCAGGCGCAGTCCCTCCTTCTGGTCCAGCCCGAACATAAGGTTCATATTCTGCACGGCCTGACCCGAAGCTCCCTTAAGGAGATTGTCGATTGCGCTGATGGCCAGCAGCTTGTCGCCATGCTTCTCTACCCAGAGAAGGCACTTGTTGGTGTTGACCACCTGCTTCAGGTCAGGATTTTTAAGGGCCATGAAGGTGAATGCCGCGTCCTTGTAGAAATCGGCATAGAGAGAGCGGGCCTCTTCCTCGGTCAGGTCACAGTCTGTGTAGGCCGTCACGAAGATTCCGCGCGCGAAATCGCCGCGCATGGGAATGAAATTGATTTCAGCCCCGGTTTCAGGCATCAGCCCGCGAATCGAACGGTTTATTTCAAGCAGATGCTGGTGGGAGAAAGCCTTGTAGACCGACATATTGGAGTTCCTCCAGCTGAAATGGGTTGTGGCCGAAGGCCTTACACCTGCTCCGGTCGACCCCGTTATGCCGGTCACATGAACGTCCGACGTCAGTTTGCCGGCCGCGGCCAGAGGCAGCAGTGCGAGCTGCACGGCCGTTGCGAAACAGCCGGGATTGGCCACAAGGTTTGCCCCGCTTATCCGGTCGAGGTTCAACTCCGGCAGCCCGTAGACGTAGCCGCAGCTCTCGTCGCGGAAATCCTGCGCCAGATCCACCACCCTTAGTCCTTCGGGACGCTTGTTGTGCTTCCAGAACTCCGTGCTGGCGCCATGGCCCGAACAGAGAAACAGGCAGTCTATCGCCTCCAGGTCATAGCTGTCCGAGAAACGGAGGTCGGTTTCGCCGGTAAGTCCCTCGTGGACTTCGGCCACCGGATTGCCCGCATTGCTCGACGAATGCACGAACACAATCTCAGCCTGCGGGTGGTTAAGGAGGATACGTATGAGTTCGCCGGCAGTGTATCCCGCACCGCCTATTATTCCTGTCCTTATCATTTCTCGCACTTGTCGCCGCGGCGGGTTACATTGTAATATATCTTCATGGGGTTGCCTATGATGGTAGTGAAGCCCTTCACGTCATCGGCGCTCCATGCCTTGTTGATTTCGCCGTATTCGCCGAAATCGGTCTTCATCAGGTCGTAAGGTGAGTCCACGCCCACAAGCGTGTAGCTGTAGGGACGCAGCTCAATCTCCACCGTTCCGGTCACATGCTCCTGCGAGTGCTCGAGGAAAGCCTCCATGTCGCGCATCACCGGATCGAGATACTGGGCTTCGTGAAGGAACATTCCGTACCAGGTACCTATCTGGTCCTTCCAGTAGAGCTGCCATTTGGTCAGGGTGTGCTTCTCCAGCATCTTGTGGGCGTTGATGAGCAGAATAGGAGCTGCGGCCTCGAAGCCCACACGGCCCTTTATGCCTATTATGGTATCGCCTATGTGCATGTCGCGGCCAATGCCGTACTTAGCGCCGATGCTTTCCACCAGACGGATTATTTCAATCGGGTCGGCTATTTCGCGGCCGTTCACGGCCACCGGCTCTCCCTTGTGGAATCCTATGGTAAGCTTCTCGGGGCCCTGTGCAGTCACCTGGCTCGGATAGGCCTCTTCCGGCAGTGTCTTTTCGGAGCAGAGAGTCTCCTTGCCGCCGATGCTTGTGCCCCAGAGACCTTTGTTTATGGAGTATTCGAGCTTCTTGTAATCGGCCTCTATGCCATGCTCCTTCAGGTAGTTTATCTCGTAATCGCGGGTGAGCACCATGTCGCGGGTGGGAGTGATGATTTCGATCTCGGGAGCGAGAATCTGGAATGTGAGGTCAAAACGCACCTGGTCGTTTCCGGCGCCTGTCGAACCGTGGGCCACGGCGTCGGCACCGATTTTCTTAGCGTATTCGATTATGGCCATGGCCTGGAATATTCGCTCGGACGACACTGAAATAGGATAGGTTCCGTTACGCAGCACGTTACCGGCTATCATGTAGCGGATGCTCTTGTCATAGTAGTCTCTGGTCACGTCAAGCACGGCGTGGCTTTCGGCGCCGAGGGCCTTGGCGCGTGCGGCTATTTTTTCAAGTTCCTCATCGGAGAAGCCTCCGGTATTGGCAATGGCGGTGTGGACTTCATAGCCCAGATCGGCCGAGAGATATTTGGCACAGAATGATGTATCAAGACCGCCGCTGAAGGCGAGGACCACTTTCTTTTTCTTTTCCATAGTAAATGGTGGATTAGTGTTTTATTCTGAAAATTTTGGATATCTTGTTTTTAAGGAGCATGAGGTAGGGAGTGGCAGCGTTGTTGGCGGGCAAGGGCTGTCCCGGGTCGAACAGCATGCCGGTACACAGACACATGCGGCGATTGTTGCGCTGCAGGATGTCGAAATTCACACACCCCTTGCAGCCCTGCCAGAATTCCTCGTCGTCAGTCAGTTCCGAGAAAGTCACCGGCTTGTAGCCCATTCGCGAGTTGAGCTTCATGACCGGAAGCGAGGTAGTGATACTGAAAATCTTGGCGTAAGGGAAACGCATGCGCGCCAGTTCAAAGGTCTTTTCCTTTATGCGGCCGGCCAGACCTAAATGCCGGTATTCGGGATCCACGATCAGACCGGAGGTTGCTACATAATCTCCATGTCCCCAGCATTCTATGTAACTGAATCCCACAAGCTTCTCTCCATCGAGAGCCACTACGGCCTTTCCGCCGGTAATCTTTGATGAAATGTAATCATTGGAGCGGCGTGCTATGCCTGTTCCGCGCTGCAGTGCCGACTCATATATCAGATTGCAGATACGTTCGGCATGCACGGCGTGCTCTTCACGTGCAAACTCCACTGTCACCTTGTCTGGTTTCATTGAAAAATTCTCTTTAACGGATAAATATTCGCATTAAATTCAGCCACAAAGTTACCACATTATTTTAGTATTTTTATTCATTTATGCAAATCGCCTATATTTTTTCACGTTTTTTTCACTTTCTGAATCCAAATTATCATCATTTTTGGGAGCGACATGCCCTCAGGCAGCGAAATTTTAAATTTAATTTCGTAATTTTGTCGGATAAACCCTGTTTTCACCTCCGTAGCTCTGAAAATGAAACGTCAGTTACTCTTACTCATAGCAGCAATGGCCTCACTCCTTTCATCGGCGGCACAGCCTCCGCGCACTTTCCGGTTCACCGATCCCGATGTCCGGGTCTATCTGCCTCCGGGCGACCTCAACACCGGCACGGCGCTCGTGATTCTCCCCGGCGGAGGTTACGGCATGACGGCCATGGACCATGAAGGTTACGACTGGGCGCCTTGGTTCAACGAACGTGGCATAACTGTAGCCGTGGTCAACTACACCCTGCCCGGCGGAGACCGCGAAAAGCCAATGGCCGATGTGGAAGCCGCTTTCAGCCTATTGGCCGACAGCGCTGCAGTCTGGGGCATCGACCCGACGCGTATAGGCATAATGGGATCATCGGCCGGCGGACATCTGGCATCGACAATGGCCACTCACCCGCGGGGAAACTGCCGCCCTGCGTTTCAGATTCTGCTCTACCCCGTCATTTCTCTTGACCTTGACATCACCCACAGGGGCACCCGCAACGGATTTCTCGGCGAGAACCCCGACGAAGCCCTGGTGAAAGAATTTTCTTCCGACAACAAAGTAACTCCCGCCACTCCCCCGGCCATAATGCTCCTTTCAGGCGATGACCGGACTGTTCCGGTGGAAAACTCTCTCAGATATTACCGCTCGCTTATTAATAATGGTGTAAACGCCACAATGATGATATACCCGTCAGGCGGTCACGGGTGGGGATACAGACCCCAATTCCGCCATCACAGGCAGATGCTGACCGACCTCGATTACTGGATTAGAACAATAACAGCCAAGAAATGAAACCATCCATTCCCAAAGGAACTCGTGATTTCGGACCTGTAGAAATGGCCCGCCGCAACTACATCTTCTCCACCATACGCTCTGTTTTCGCTCTCTACGGATTCAGCCAGATAGAAACTCCGGCCATGGAAAACCTGTCGACACTGATGGGCAAATACGGAGAAGAAGGCGATAAACTTCTTTTCAAGATATTGAATTCCGGCGATTTTCTCCGCGGCATCGACCCGGAACTGCTCTCCGGTGCCGAATCTCAGAAACTCGTATCCAAGATATGCGAGAAAGGACTGCGCTATGACCTGACCGTTCCGTTCGCAAGATTCGTGGTGCAGCACCGCAACGAGCTCCAGATGCCGTTCAAACGCTTCCAGATTCAGCCCGTATGGCGCGCCGACCGTCCGCAGAAAGGACGCTACAGAGAGTTCTATCAGTGCGATGCCGACATTGTCGGTTCCGATTCGCTCATCAACGAGATTGAGCTCATAGAGCTTGTCGACGAGGTGTTCGCCCGTCTGGGAATCAACATAATCATCAAGCTCAACAACCGCAAGGTGCTCTCGGGAATAGCCGAGCTGATAGGCGAACCCGACAAGCTGACGGACATCACCGTAGCCATTGACAAAATCGACAAGATCGGCATGGAGAATGTCAAGGAGGAACTCCGCGGCCGCGGACTCCCCGAACAGGCCATTGCCGCCCTCGAACCCATCCTTGCCATCAGCGGGACAACGGATGAACGTCTGTCCCGGCTCGGGACACTTCTTCAGGCAAGCGAAACCGGGACACTCGGAGTCAAGGAGCTTAAGGAGGTGATTGACGGAGTCAAGGCGCTGGGACTGCGTGCCGAACTCGACCTCGACGTCTCGCTTGCCCGCGGACTCAACTACTACACCGGAACCATCATCGAGGTCAAGGCCCGCGATGTGGCCATAGGCAGCATAACCGGTGGCGGACGATATGACAACCTGACCGGAGTGTTCGGAATGCCGGGACTCTCTGGTGTGGGCATCTCCTTCGGCGCCGACCGCATCTATGACGTGCTCAACACCCTCGACCTCTACCCTGCCGAATCCGCCTCAGCCACCCAGATAATGTTCGTCAACTTCGGCGAGGCCGAAGCCGCCGCCTCCATGCGCATGCTGAAAACAATGCGTCAGGCCGGCATCAGAGGCGAGATCTATCCCGATGCAGCCAAGATGAAGAAACAGATGGGACGCGCCGATGCGCTCAACATCCCATTTGTGGCCATTGTAGGAGAATCGGAGATGCAGCAGGGCTGCCTCACTCTTAAAAACATGGCCACGGGACAGCAGCAGCTCGTCAGCCCCGACGAGGCCATCGCCATAATAAACGAATCGACCCGAGAATGAACCGCACGGTAACCATACAGGGCGTTGCCGGATGCTATCACGATGCCGCGGCGCGTCAGTACTTCAGTCTCCACCATCCTCAGGATGAACTGACCACCCTGCCCTGCGACAGCTTTCCCGAGATGATGGACCGGCTCGACACCGATCCCTCTCTGATCGGCATAATGGCTATTGAGAACACCATTGCCGGCGCTCTCCTTCAGAATCACGAACTGCTCCGCCGGAGTTCTCTAACAATTGTGGGCGAGCACAAAATGCGCATAAGCCACTCTCTGGCAGCACTTCCCGGACAGACAATCGATGACATATTCGAGGTCAACTCCCACCCCATGGCCCTGATGCAGTGCGAACAATACCTTCGCCGCCACCCCTCCATGCGCATGATCGAGACGTTCGACACCGCCGGAAGCGCCGAAATGATTGCCCGTGAGAAACTCATGGGACATGCGGCCGTCTGCGGCCGTTATGCGGCTGAAATCTACGGCCTTGAAGTCCTTGACGAAAGCATTGAGACCAACAAACGGAATTTCACCCGTTTCCTGATTCTCGCCGACCCGCTGACCGCGCCCGAGCTGAAACCGCGTGAAGAGAATCTGGACAAGGCCTCGATTGTGTTCACCCTGCCCCACACTCAGGGAGCGCTCTCAAAAGTCCTTACAATATTATCCTTCTATGAAATCAACCTCTCCAAAATACAGTCCATACCAATCATCGGACGCGAATGGCAATACCGCTTCTACGTTGACCTGACATTCGGAAGCTATGCCCGCTATCTGCAGGCCATCGATGCCGTCCGCCCGCTGATTACTGACTTTAAAACCCTCGGCGAATACTGCCAGTGCACCAATGAATACTGAAACATTACAACCGGCCAAAGAGATTATTCCCGCCGACAGAGTGAATGACATCCGCGAATATTACTTCTCCGGGAGGCTTCGCGAAGTGGCCCGTCTCAACGCCGAAGGCCGGGACATAGTCTCGCTCGGCATAGGCGGCCCCGACCGTCCGCCCCATGAGGAAGTTATAGAAACCCTCTGCCAGCAGGCATCGCGCCCCGACACGCACTCCTATCAGATTTCCACCGGATTGCCGGAACTCCGCAAGGCGTTCGCCGACTGGTACATGAAGTCCTACGGCGTGGAACTTGACCCTGCCTGCGAGATCCTCCCGCTGATAGGCTCCAAGGAAGGAATCATGCACATTGACCTGACTTTCCTCAATCCCGGCGACGGAGTCCTCGTACCGGACCCCGGCTACCCCACATACACTTCCGCCGCCAAGCTCGTGCAGGCCGAGATCTACAAATATGACCTTACGGAGGAAAACGGCTGGATGCCCGATTTTGACGCGCTCGAGAAGTTGCCCCTTGACAGGATAAAGCTGATGTGGGTCAACTATCCCCACATGCCCACTGGTACTCCCGCGTCGAAGGAACTTTTTGAAAGGCTGGTTGAGTTCGGAAAACGTCACGGAATAATAATAGCCCATGACAACCCCTACAGCTTCATCCTCAACGATCCGGCCAACCGGATGAGCATAATGCAGGTACCCGGAGCCAAGGAGATAGCCATTGAACTCAACTCCCTGAGCAAGAGCCACAACATGGCCGGATGGCGTGTCGCCATGCTCACATCCAGTCCACGCTTCGTCAGCTGGATTCAGAAAGTCAAATCCAACATTGACTCCGGACAGTTCCGCCCCGTCATGCTCGCGGCTGCGAAAGCCCTCACCCTCGGCGAGGAATGGTTTGCCGAGGTCAATGGCGAATACCGCCGCCGCAGAGCCGTCGCAGAGGAAATCATGACGGAACTCGGATGCCGTTTCGACCCCAGACAGACTGGCCTTTTCCTCTGGGGACGCATCCCCGACAGCGAGGAAAGCAGCGAGAAACTTGCCGACAGACTTCTCTATCAGGCACGTGTGTTCATTGCCCCCGGATTCATCTTCGGCAATAACGGCGACAGATACATCCGCATCTCGCTCTGCGCCACCGAACCGAATCTGCGCAAGGCGCTCGATAGAATACGAAATTACAAATCTCCCCTTAACACCCCCACAACCTTATGACTGACATTGAACCCATCCTGTTCCCCCAGCTTGAAATAGAGGGACCTCTCGTGATAGCCGGCCCCTGCAGCGCCGAAACCCGCGAACAGCTGCTCGACACCGCCCGTGAACTAGCATCGAACGGAATCAAAGTGTTCCGTGCCGGAATCTGGAAACCGCGCACCAAACCCGGAGGTTTCGAGGGCGTAGGTTCCGAAGGTCTCGAATGGATGAAGGAAGTCCGCGAAGAGACCGGGATGCTTCTGGCAACCGAAGTAGCCAACAAAAATCACGTTGAAGAAGCCCTGAAAGCCGGCATAGATCTGCTGTGGCTCGGAGCACGTACTTCGGCCAACCCGTTCGCCGTGCAGGAGATCGCCGACACTCTGGCCGAGCATAAGGCCGACGTCACCGTTATCGTGAAGAATCCGGTGAATCCGGATCTGGAACTGTGGATAGGCGCCATGCAACGCATCTACAACGCAGGAATCCGCCGTCTCGGCGCCATTCACCGCGGCTTCTCGTCCTACGGAAAGCACCTCTACCGCAACATGCCCGAATGGCACATACCTATCGAACTGCGTCTGCGCTACCCCTGGCTCCCCATTATATGCGACCCGTCACACATAGGCGGAAAGCGCGAGCTGATAGCCCCTCTCTCGCAGCAGGCCATGGATATGGGATTCAACGGTCTCATCGTGGAAAGCCACTGCAACCCTGACTGCGCCTGGAGCGATGCCGCACAGCAGATAACCCCGGAAATACTCAACTTCATTCTCGGCACTCTGGTAATACGTGACTCCAAGCAGACCACGGAGAGCCTCACTCTCCTGCGCCAGCAGATTGACCGCATTGACAACGACCTGCTCGAGATTCTTGGCAAACGAATGGGTGTGAGCCGCGAAATCGGACGCTACAAACGCGAGCACCGCATGTCGGTAGTCCAGGCCGGACGCTACAACGATGTCATGCGCACCCGCGTCAAGCTCGGAGCCGAGATGGGAATGGGCGAGGAATTCCTCCGCACTGTGCTTCTGGCCATCCATGACGAATCCGTCCGTCAGCAGATTGAAGTAATCAACGACCGCTCGAAAATATGAAAATTCTCATTCTCGGAGCCGGCAAAATGGGGTCGTTCTTCTGTGACCTGCTGCAACCGGACCATGAAGTGGCAGTTCTCGACACTGTTCCGGAAAAGCTGCGGTTCACATACGGCGTGCAGCGGTTCGATTCTCCGGATCAGGCCGATGAGTTTGCCCCTGACATGGTCATCAATGCCGTGACAGTCAAGCACACACTCCCCGCCTTCCGCTCCATACTGCCGCACCTGCCGGCCACGTGTATCCTCAGCGATATCGCGTCGGTAAAGACAGGCCTGCCCGAATTCTACAGGGAATGCGGGCATCCGTTCGTATCAACCCACCCCATGTTCGGCCCTACGTTCGCCTCCCTGTCCAATCTTGCCAGCGAGAACGCCATAATCATCTCAGAAGGCTCGCATCTGGGACAATGCTTCTTCCGCGACCTCTACAGCAGGCTCAAGCTCAACATTGTGGACTACACCTTTGACGAGCATGACCTTACGATAGCCTACTCGCTGTCCATACCGTTCGCCTCCACCCTCGTGTTCGGCTCGGTGATGAAACATCAGGACGCTCCCGGAACCACTTTCAAACGCCACATGGCTATTGCGAGCGGCCTCATGTCCGAGGACGATTATCTGCTTTCGGAGATTCTGTTCAACCCCAACACCCCTGAGCAGCTCGCCCTGATAAGCGAAAAGCTCGCCGAACTGCAGGAAATTGTCAAAGAGCGTGATGCAGGCAAAATGAAACGGTTCCTGGACCGTGTGCGCGAAAACATACGCTAATCGTGGAATCGCCCTGCATTAACATACGAAAAGGTTGGGCGATGTCGGATTTAATTGCTAACTTTGCTGCGTTATGACTGACGACAAAGCAAAGACAGCGGCCATGGCTACCTTCACACAGTATATGATTTCACATAGACTGCGCAAAACTCCTGAACGCTATGCGATTCTGGAGAAGGTGTTCGGCACCGCTTCCCATTTCTCCATCGACACTCTCCACTCGCTTGTCGACGCCGACGGCTACCACGTGAGCCGCGCCACGGTCTATAACACCATAGAGCTGCTGATTGACGCCGGACTTGTCCGACGGCACACCTTCGGTTCGCAGGCTCCGCAATATGAAAAAATAGCGGGTCTGTCAAAGCATTACCATCTGGTGTGCACTTCGTGCGGCAAAATCAAGGAAATCAAGGACCCGGAAATTGACGCCATGCTCAATACACGCCGTTTCGGCAAGTTTCATCCAGCATACATGGACCTGAACGTCTACGGTTTGTGTGCCACGTGCATCCGACGTAGCCGTTCGGCTTCGTCACGCCGTACCGATTCCGGCAGACGGTCCCCGAAAAAACAAAAAACAGGAATTTAATTCACATCATCCCGATAGTATCCCAATCAATCTTTAAAAAAGCATGAAAGTAGATGTACTGCTCGGCCTCCAGTGGGGCGATGAAGGAAAAGGAAAAGTTGTTGACGTGCTTACTCCGAAATATGACGTCGTGGCCCGCTTCCAGGGCGGCCCCAACGCCGGTCACACTCTGGAGTTCGAAGGCAAGAAATATGTGCTCAGGTCCATTCCCTCGGGCATATTCCAGCACGGACAGACCAACATAATTGGCAACGGTGTGGTTCTTGACCCCGTTCTTTTCCGCGAAGAAGCCGAAAGTCTGGAACGTTCCGGCGTAGACCTCAGGTCAATCCTCAAGATATCAAAGAAAGTCCATCTGATAATGCCCACCCATCGCCTGCTTGACGCAGCCAACGAACGGGCCAAGGGCGGCTCCAAGATAGGTACCACAGGTAAAGGCATCGGCCCTACA
Source organism: uncultured Muribaculaceae bacterium (assembly GCA_947627615.1). Taxonomy (GTDB): domain Bacteria; phylum Bacteroidota; class Bacteroidia; order Bacteroidales; family Muribaculaceae; genus Paramuribaculum. Next base: position 99,954 of record CANQWS010000002.1, read on the forward strand.
TACACTGACAAGATTTCCCGCAACGGTATCCGTCTGGGCGACACTTTGCATAACTTCAAGGACAAATACACAGCCGCGCGCAACCGCCATCTGGCCCAGCTGCATGCACTTGGCGAGGACCCCGACATAACCGAACTCGAAAAGAGATGGCTCGAAGCGATTGATTATCTGCTCACCTTTGACATCATAGATTCAGAGCACTTCATCAACCGCTGCCTCAGAGACGGCAAATCAGTCCTCTGCGAGGGCGCTCAGGGAACCATGCTCGACATTGACTTCGGCTCCTATCCCTTTGTCACATCGTCAAACACCATAACCGCCGGCGCCTGCTCGGGACTCGGAGTGGCTCCCAATAAAATCGGCGAAGTGTTCGGTATCTTCAAAGCCTACTGCACACGTGTGGGCAGCGGACCGTTCCCCACGGAGCTGTTCGACGAAACCGGCAAGGCCATCCGCGACAAAGGCCATGAATACGGCGCTGTTACAGGACGCGAACGCCGCTGTGGCTGGATTGACCTTGTTGCCTTACGTTACGCTATAATGGTCAACGGTGTGACCCAGCTCATCATGATGAAGAGCGACGTGCTCGATGATTTCGACACCATCAAGGCATGTGTGGCCTACGAAATCAACGGCGAGACCATCACTGACTTCCCCTACTCCATCGAGGAAGAGGACCTGAAACCTGTCTATGTGGAAATCCCCGGCTGGAAGACCGACATGACCGGAATGAAATCCACCGACGAGTTCCCCAAGGAATTCAACGATTACATCGCATTCCTCGAACGCGAGCTGATGACTCCGATTTCAATCGTTTCCATCGGTCCGGACCGCGAGCAGACAATCCTGCGCAAATCACCGCTCCTGAATAAATAACCCGGTAACAGCTTTAAACTGCAATGGCAAAAATACGTCCGTTCAGAGGTCTCAGACCGCCACGCGAACTTGTGACTCAGGTAGCGTCCCGTCCCTACGACGTGCTTAACTCCGAAGAGGCCAGAACCGAGGCAGAGGGCAATCTGCGCTCTCTCTACCACATCATCAAGCCTGAAATAGACTTTGACTGCACGGTTGACGAACACGATCCCTGCGTCTATGAACGCGCCCGGATGAATTTCGAGAAGTTCCAGAAAGAGGGATGGCTTGTGGAGGACCCGGAGCCCCGCTATTACATCTATGCGCAGACCATGGAAGGCCGCACCCAGTACGGAATTGTGGTGGCAGCCAACGTGGAGGACTACATGGAAGGGCGCATCAAAAAGCATGAGCTGACCCGACGGGACAAAGAGGAAGACCGCATGAAGCATGTCAGGGTCAATGATGCCAACATTGAGCCGGTATTCTTCGCTTTCCCTGACAATGAACGCCTCGAACAGATAATAAAGGAGGTGACATCGGCCGCGCCCGAATATGACTTCACCGCGCCCGACGGTTTCGGCCATCATTTCTGGGTAATCGACAATCCCGACACCATAAATGAGATAACCGAAGAGTTCAGCCATATACCTTATTTATATATAGCCGACGGACATCACCGCACGGCCGCCGCGGCTCTGGTGGGCGATGAAAAAGCCAAGGCCAACGCGAACCACACCGGAGATGAGGAATACAACTATTTCCTTGCTGTGGCCTTCCCTGCATCGCACCTGAAAATCATAGACTACAACAGAGTTGTCAAGGATCTCAACGGACTCACCCCCGATCAGTTCCTCAAGGCTCTCGAGAAGGATTTCATTGTAGAAGACAAAGGCGCCGAAACCTACCGTCCATCGGGGCTTCACAACTTCTCCATGTACCTCGGCGGAAAATGGTATTCGCTTACCGCCCGCGAAGGGCGCTATGACGACAGTGACCCCATAGGCGTTCTTGACGTGACCATCTCTTCCGACCTGATTCTGCGCGACATTCTCGGCATCCATGACCTCCGGTCCGACAAACGGATTGACTTCGTGGGAGGCATACGTGGTCTCGGCGAGCTTAAACGTAGAGTGGATTCAGGCGAAATGGCCATGGCGCTGGCCCTCTATCCGGTGTCGATGCAGCAGCTGATAAACATTGCCGATACCGGCAACATCATGCCGCCCAAGACCACCTGGTTCGAGCCTAAACTCCGCAGCGGGCTTGTAATCCATAAACTCTCGGACTGAAACAATGACATCACACGGCACATCAGCGACACCACCTTGCGGCATGACTGAAGTGCCGCGTGACGTTAATGGGGTATCGGGTGACGGACCTTTCGTCACGGAATGTTTCCGCATAACGCCCGCCACTTATCTCAGGGCCTCGTCAGGCAAAGCTCTCCTGTGGTCGCTGGCCATAATGGCATTGCCGCTGGCAGCCTGCCTGATTGCATCGTTTTTCGACATCCGCTGGGGCTTTGTGGCTCTCATACTCCTGTTTCTCGTGTTCCCCATGGCCATGACCTACATTTACTTTGACCGGCTTCTCACCGCCGGCGCCCGACGCGCGCTCTCGCCGAAACATCTGTCAATCCACCCCGAAGGCTCTATCGCCATCATCTACGAAAGCGCCGATGAGGAAAACCGGCCGCCGGAAACCGAACTGGTCCGGTTCGGCGACATTTCGGACGTCACGGTCATGGGCCGGTATCTCGTCATTTCAGTCTCCGGCATGGACCATCAGCTCATCATACCGCTTGAACACTGGCCACGTGAATATGACTGGAATAAAATATGCCCCCATGATGGCAACAGCTATTGTCAGCCATCATAAAAATTAGTAATTTTGCACTTTAATTTCACGCATAGAAGTGATTTTATCCATTTGAATCAGAACTAATCTCCTATCACATACCTCAACGCTTCCCCATTATGGTAATCTACTTCAAAAAAGGAGCCTCAGAAATCATAGCCGTAGAGTCGACCCATAAATTTTCCGATTCGGAAAAGGAGAAACTCTCGTGGCTGTTCGGAGGCGCCAAGCCTCTTGCATCCACTTCGGTCAAAGGACGGTTCATCGGTCCCCGTAAGGAAATGATAACCCCTTGGAGCACCAATGCGGTGGAAATCACCCAGAACATGGGCATAGAGGGAATCAGCCGCATCGAACAGTTCAAATTGACCAGAGAGGAATCACCCCGCTATGACCGCATGCTCGAACGTTTGTATGACGGACTGAACTCTCGTGTGTTTGATGTGTCCCGCACTCCCGAACCCATTGTCTACATCGAGGATATTTCCGAATACAACCGCTCCGAAGGTCTTGCACTGAGCGCTGACGAGGAACAGTATCTGCGTGAACTCTCCGAAAAACTCGGACGTCCGCTGACTGACAGCGAAGTCTTCGGATTCTCGCAGGTCAACTCCGAGCATTGCCGTCACAAAATCTTCAACGGCACCTTCATTATTGATGGCGAAGAAAAACCGCTCTCCCTCTTCAAGCTCATCAAGAAAACCTCACAGGAAAATCCCAACAAACTCGTGTCGGCCTACAAAGACAACGTTGCCTTTGTCAAAGGACCCCGCATAGAGCAGTTCGCTCCCAAGAACCCCGACAGGCCCGACATGTTTGACATCTGTCCCATCGACACCGTCATCTCTCTCAAAGCCGAGACCCACAACTTCCCTACCACGGTCGAGCCCTTCAACGGCGCCGCAACCGGCACCGGAGGCGAAATCCGCGACCGTCTCGGAGGCGGCCGTGCATCGCTCCCCATAGCCGGTACCGCCGTCTACATGACATCATATCCGCGCATGAGCCCGGAACACAGATGGGAACTCATGAGCAATCCCCGTGTATGGCTCTACCAGACTCCCTGCGACATCCTCATCAAAGCATCCAACGGTGCCTCGGACTTCGGAAACAAATTCGGTCAGCCGCTCATCTGCGGCTCTCTGCTCACATTCGAGCATGACGAGAACGGACGTCTCTATGCCTACGACAAGGTGATCATGCTCGCCGGCGGAGTAGGTTTCGCAGCAAGCAAGGATGCAATAAAAGGCACCCCCAAGCCCGGCGAGAAAGTCGTGGTGATGGGTGGTGACAACTACCGCATCGGCATGGGCGGCGGCGCCGTATCGTCCGTAGAGACCGGCCAATATGACAACTCCATAGAGCTCAACGCCGTACAGCGTGCCAATCCGGAAATGCAGAAGCGCGTGAGCAACGTTATCCGCGCTCTGGCCGAGGCCGAGGAAAATCCCATTGTTTCAATCCATGACCACGGCGCTGGCGGTCACCTGAACGCACTGTCGGAACTCGTGGAAGCCACAGGCGGACACATCGATCTCGATGCCCTCCCCGTAGGCGATCCCACCCTCTCGGCCAAGGAAATCGTAGGCAACGAAAGTCAGGAACGCATGGGCTTTGTCATCGACGAGCAGCACATAGAATATGTTAACCGCGTGGCCGAGCGCGAGCGCGCTCCCATGTATGTCGTAGGTGAAACCACCGGCGACGACCGCTTCGTATTCTCCCGCAAGGACGGCGTGAAACCCATAGATCTGGCCATGGCCGACATGTTCGGCAACTCGCCCAAGACCGTAATGACTGACAGCACTGTCAACCTGAGCTATCTCCCCGTCGATGCCGTTGAATCCGACATAGAGAACTATCTGCGCGATGTGCTCAGCCTTGAAGCCGTTGCCTGCAAGGACTGGCTGACCAACAAGGTTGACCGTTCGGTTACCGGCAAGATAGCCCGCCAGCAGTGTCAGGGTGAAATCCAGCTGCCGCTGTCGGACTGCGGCGTCGTAGCCCTCGATTACCGCGGCAAGGAAGGCATAGCCACCTCGATAGGCCACGCGCCTCAGGTAGCGCTCATTGATTCCGCCCGCGGATCGGTGATGGCTATTGCCGAGGCCCTTACCAACATAGCCGGCGCCCCCATAGCCGACGGCCTGAAAGGCATCTCGTTGAGCGCCAACTGGATGTGGCCATGCAAGAACCCGGGTGAGGACGCAGCCCTGTATCGTGCGGTCGAAGCATGCAGCAACTTCGCTTGCGCTCTCGGAATCAACATCCCCACGGGTAAAGACTCCCTGTCAATGACCCAGAAATACGGCGATGATAAAGTTTTTGCCCCTGGCACCATCATCATATCGGCCGCAGGTGAGGTTACCGACGTGAGAAAAACGGTTACTCCCGTGCTCTCCAACACCAAATCACGCATTTATTATATTGACTTCTCGTCAACGGCCCTGAGCCTCGGCGGCTCCGCTCTGGCTCAGTCACTCAACCGTCTCGGCGACGAAGCTCCCACGGTTGCCGACGCCGACAGATTCGCCGCCGCGTTCAACGCCGTGCAGCGTCTTGTGAAACGCGGCTCTCTGCTCGCCATGCACGATGTTGCCGCCGGAGGTCTCGTCACAACACTGCTTGAAATGACATTCGCCAATGTCAACGGCGGTATCGAGATGAACACCGAGGCATTTGCCGCCAAGGACGAGAAAGACCTTGTCAAGATACTCTTCGCTGAAAATCCCGCGATTGTAATTCAGGTAGCCGAAAGCAAAGCCGATTCCGCCGAGCGCCTGCTCAGGGAGGCCGGCGTTGACTTCCGCTACATAGGCAAGCCTGTCGACGAACGCGCGCTGATCATAAATCATGAAGGCACCGAACGCCTCATAGGCATTGACCACATGCGCGATGTCTGGTTCCGCTCTTCATACCTCCTTGATGCCGTGCAGAGCGGAGAACAGTGCGCCCGCATGCGATTCGAGAACTACAAGCGTCAGCCTCTGCGCTACCGTCTGCCCAAAGGATTCAACGGCTCGCTCGCCTCGCGTGGGCTTGTCAACGGAAATCACGGCACAACGGGAGTACGCGCCGCCATTATCCGCGAAAAAGGCGTCAACGGCGACCGCGAAATGGCTTATTCGCTCTACCTTGCCGGATTTGACGTGAAGGACGTGCACATGACCGATCTCATGAGCGGACGCGAAACTCTTGACGACGTCAACATGATAGTGTTCTGCGGCGGATTCTCCAACTCCGATGTCCTCGGTTCGGCCAAAGGATGGGCCGGCGGATTCCTCTGGAATGAAAAAGCCAACGAATCGCTGCGCAGATTCTATGCACGCGAGGATACACTCTCGCTCGGCGTCTGCAACGGTTGCCAGCTTATGATGGAACTCAACCTGATTTGCCCAGAGATGCCCAAGAAAGCAACCATGGAGCATAACATCAGCCACAAGTTTGAATCGCAGTTCGTAGGCGTGACCATTCCGGAAAACAATTCCGTGATGTTCGGCCCGCTCGCGGGCATGAAGACCGGTATCTGGGTGGCCCACGGCGAAGGCCGCTTCCACCTGCCCATGCCGCTTAGTGACTACAACGTAGTGCTCAAGTACAACTACTCGTCCTATCCCGGCAACCCCAACGGCTCGCGCGGCGCTGTGGCCGGCCTCTGCTCTGCCGACGGACGCCATCTTGCAATGATGCCCCATCTCGAACGCGCTATCTTTCCCTGGCAGTGTGCCTACTATCCCTCTTCGCGGCGAAACGATGATGTCACCCCCTGGATTGACGCATTCATCAACGCCCGGCGCTGGATTGAACAGCACACCGGAAAGAGCAAATGACACAAGGCGGGAGCTTGCCGAGGGAACAACAACCCAAGGGCATAGCTCCCGCACTCCTTATCTCACTCAAAAGTTTCCAATTCTTTACACATATTCCTCAATTTCTAATCACTTCATCAAGATATGGGAGGTTTTTTCGGCGTAACAGCCAGACACAAATGTATTGACGAGCTATTCTATGGAGTAGACTACAACAGTCACATGGGTACCAAACGTGCCGGTATGGTCACTGTGGACGGTGGCGTCTTCAGCCGGTCTATCCACAACATAGAGAGCAACTACTTCCGCACGAAATTCCAGAACGAGCTGCGTGACTTCACCGGCAACTCGGGCATTGGAGTCATATCCGACACCGACGCCCAGCCCATCATTGTCAACTGCCATCTCGGAAAATTCGCCATTGTCACGGTAGCCCGCATCAACAACATCTCCGAACTCGAGAAGAAACTGCTTGAAAAAGGACATCATTTCTGCGAACACAGCTATGACATAATCAACCCCACAGAGATGATTGCCTCTTTGATCAGCGAAGGAAAGGACGTTGTCGACGGCATAACCAACATGTTCAACCATCTCCGCGGTTCCTGTTCGTTGCTTCTGCTTCTTGAGGACCGTATCATAGCCGCGCGTGACCACTACGGACGCACTCCGGTGCTCGTGGCCAAAAAGGACGATGCCTACGCCGTTTCGTCGGAATCCTGCTCGTTCCCCAATCTGGGATTCGAACTCTGCTATGAGCTCGGGCCGTCCGAAATAGTGGAAATAAAGCCCGACGGCATCAGGCAGCTCAAGGCGCCTGGTGAAGAAATGCAGATATGCTCCTTCCTCTGGACCTACTACGGCTATCCCGTGTGTCAGTACGAGGGCCGCAACGTTGACCGCATGCGCTACGTCGATGGCCGCGACATGGCCCGCGAGGACGACACCGAGGTGGATTTCGTTAGCGCCATACCTGACTCCGGCATCGGAATGGCCCTCGGATATGCCCAGGGTAAAGGCGTGCCGTATCTGCGCGGAATATGCAAATACACCCCCACCTGGCCCAGAAGCTTCACTCCCAGCACCCAGGAGCGCCGCGAACTCGTGGCGAAAATGAAACTGATAGCCAACAAATCGCTGCTCAAAGGTCGCAAAGTGATTTTCTGCGACGATTCAATAGTGCGCGGCACCCAGCTCCGCGACAATGTGACCGACCTCCGCGATGCGGGAATCAAGGAAATCCACATGCGCATATCCTGCCCGCCCCTCATTTATCCGTGCAAGTTCCTGAACTTCACGTCGTCGAAGAGCGAGCTTGACTATATCACACGCCGCGTGATCCAGAAACTCGAAGGCCGTCACGACGCGCACCTTGACGAGTATGCCACACACGGCTCCGAACGCTACAACCGCATGGTCGAGGAAATACGCACCGAACTCGGTCTCGATTCTCTGAAATTCAGCTCCATGGAGAACATGGTCAATGCAATCGGACTGCCCAAATGCCGTATCTGCACCCATTGCTTCGACGGATCATCCCATGACTGACCGGCGCACACGGGCGCAAACACCCCCGTTAACTAAATTTAAGCTATCAGCCAAACAGTTACTATCATAATTGCACATGACGGATTTGTCATGTGCAATTCTTTATTATTCGCTGACTTGCATCCGGCCCGGAAACGGGACCTGCCGCTGACCACTGCCCCGGTAAATGCCTTAAAGTTATATAATCAAGCTGTTAAGCAAGTTTAGGCTTGTGAATTTCAGATGAATTGTGTACCTTTGCAGTGATAACCCCAGCCGTGTGGCTGTGATTACCTGAAACCGATCGAAAACATTAACTATCCCAATAATTTAATCTTATGAGTTATAACATCATTGTGCTCGCAAAGCAGGTACCTGACACCCGCAACGTGGGCAAAGATGCGATGAAAGAAGATGGCACGATCAACCGTGCCGCCCTGCCGGCAATCTTCAACCCAGAAGACCTGAACGCCCTTGAGCAAGCCCTCCGCATCAAAGATGCCAACCCCGGCACCACTGTGACAATTCTTACCATGGGACTCCCGAGAGCTGCCGAAGTGATTCGTGAAGCTATGTACCGCGGCGCTGACGCCGGAATCGTTCTTACAGACCGTGTGCTCGGTGGTGCCGATACTCTTGCCACCTCATACTCTCTGGCTCGTGCGGTCAACAAATTCGGCAACTATGACCTCATTCTCGGCGGCCGTCAGGCCATCGACGGCGATACCGCTCAGGTTGGCCCCCAGATAGCTGAAAAGCTCGGCCTTCCTCAGGTTACATACGCCGAGGAAATCCTTGATATCAACCCCAAGAACATAACCGTGAAACGCCGTCTGGAAAACGGTGTCGAGACTCTCCGTGCGCCTCTCCCCTGCGTGGTGACCGTCAACGGCTCTGCCGCCGAATGCCGCCCCAGAAACGCAATGCGTCTCCAGAAATACAAATATGCGGCCTCCACTTCCGAAAAAGCAAAACTCAGCGAGGAACGTCAGGCCCTTCTTGACAAACGCGACTATCTCAACATTCCCGAATGGAGCGCAGCCTACGTTGAGGCCGATCCCGAACAGATAGGTCTGCCCGGCTCGCCCACAAAGGTAAAGGCAATTGAAAACGTTGTTTTCACAGCCAAGGAAAGCCGCTGCGTGGAAAACAACGACGAGCAGCTCGAAGAACTCATCAAAGAGCTCATAGCCAACCATACAATCGGTTAATCACCCTCACTCACAACCCATCATCAATCATGACTGACAATAACAACCTTATAGTTTACTGTGAGTTTGACGAAGGCCATGTGGCCGACGTCAGCCTCGAGCTCCTTACAAAAGGCCGCCAGCTCGCTACCAAGCTCGGCGTGAAACTTGAAGCAATCGTCATTGGCGACAATCTTGAAGGCATTGAAAACCAGCTCTTCCCCTACGGTGTCGACACCGTTTACAAAGTTGCTGACAAGCGCCTTTATCCCTATACTTCCAATCCCCATTCAGCTGTGCTCATCAACCTTTTCCGCGAAATCAAACCGCAGATTTGCCTGATGGGCGCTACATGTATCGGACGTGACCTCGGTCCTCGCGTTTCATCATGCCTCCACAGCGGTCTGACCGCTGACTGCACGGCTCTTGAAATCGGCGACCACAAGGATCCCAAGACCGGCAAGGAATACACCGACTTGCTCTATCAGATCCGCCCCGCTTTCGGCGGCAACATCGTGGCTACAATCGTCAACCCCGACTGCCGTCCCCAGATGGCCACAGTGCGTGAAGGCGTCATGAAGAAAGAAATCTTCGACCCCGAACACAAAGGCACCGTTGTGGAGCTTGACGCCTCGAAATATGTCAAGCCCGAGGATTTCGCCGTTGAAATCATTGACCGCCACATCGAGAAATCCAAAACCAACATCAAAGGCGCTCCCATCATCGTGGCCGGAGGTTACGGAATGGGCTCACGTGAAAACTTCGACCTTCTCTATCAGCTTGCCGAAACACTCGGCGGCGAGGTAGGCGCTTCACGTGCAGCCGTCGATGCCGGATTCTGCGAGCATGACCGCCAGATAGGCCAGACAGGTGTGACCGTTCGTCCGAAACTCTACATTGCATGTGGCATTTCAGGTCAGATCCAGCATATTGCCGGCATGCAGGAGAGCTCCATCATAATCTCCATCAACAACGACCCCGATGCCCCCATCAACACAATCGCCGATTTTGTAATCACCGGCAATGTCGAGGATGTCGTTCCTAAACTCATCAAGTATTACAAGAAAAACTCCAAGTAAATTCAGCTATGGCTAACTTCTATACTGACAATCCCGAATTAAAGCATCATCTGAATCATCCTCTGATGCAAAAAATCGTGGCTCTCAAAGAACGCGATTTCTCAGATGCGGAAAAATATGACTATGCTCCCCTGAACTTCGACGACGCCATGGATTCCTACGACAAGGTTCTTGAAATCGTAGGTGAAATCTGCGGCACCACTATAGCCGACAATGCCGAAGGCGTTGACCATGAAGGTCCCCGTGTTGTTGACGGCCATGTGGAATATGCCGAAGGCACCAAAGCCAACCTCGATCTCTGCCGCAAGGCCGGTCTGATGGGCATGTCGATGCCCCGTCGTCTCGGAGGTCTGAATTTCCCCATCACTCCCTACATCATGGCCGCTGACATTGTGAGCCGTGCCGATACAGGTTTCGAGAACCTCTGGGGTCTTCAGGACTGCGCCGAGACAATCTATGAATTCGCTTCCGACGAACAGAAGGAGCGCTTCATTCCCCGCGTATGCAAAGGCGAGACCATGTCAATGGACCTTACCGAACCCGATGCCGGTTCTGACCTCCAGTCAGTCATGCTCAAGGCAACCGAGCAGCCTGACGGCACCTGGCGCCTGAACGGCGTGAAACGCTTCATCACCAACGGCGACAGCGACATCCATCTCGTTCTCGCCCGCTCAGAGGATGGCACCCGCGACGGCCGTGGCCTCTCGATGTTCATCTATGACAAGCGCGATGGCGGTGTGACAGTGCGCCGCATCGAGAACAAGATGGGTATCAAGGGTTCACCCACTTGCGAACTCGTCTATAAGAACGCCAAAGCAGAACTCTGCGGCTCCCGCCGTATGGGTCTTATAAAATATGTGATGGCTCTCATGAACGGCGCCCGTCTCGGTATCGCCGCTCAGTCTGTAGGTGTCAGCGAACGCGCCTATCGCGAGGCTCTGGCCTACGCCAAAGACCGCAAGCAGTTCGGCAAAGCCATCATCGAATTCCCGGCAGTCTACGAAATGCTCGCCGTGATGAAAGCCAAGCTCGACGCTTCGCGCGCACTTCTCTACGAGACTTCCCGTTTTGTCGACGTCTACAAGATTTATGAGGACATAGCCAAAGAGCGCAGCCTCACTCCGGAGGAACGCAAGGAGATGAAAGCCTACTCCAAGCTGGCCGACGCCTGCACCCCGCTGGTAAAAGGCATGGGCAGCGAATACTGCAACCAGAACGCATACGACTGTATCCAGATCCACGGCGGTTCAGGTTTCATGAAGGACTATGCCTGCGAACGTCTCTACCGCGACGCACGCATCACCTCCATCTACGAAGGAACAACCCAGCTCCAGGTTGTGGCAGCCATCCGCCACGTCACCACCGGCACTTATCTGAGCATGATCCGCAACTACGAGCTTCAGCCTTTCGCCGAAGAACTGTCTGCTGTTCACGCACAGCTCATGGACATGACATCGACCTACGAGGCCGCCGTCAACAAGGTGCTCGAAGCCAAAGACCAGACCGTGACCGATTTCATGGCACGTCGCATGGTTGAAATGGCCGGCAACATCATCATGGGTTATCTCCTTCTCCAGGATGCAAGCCGCAACGGCGAGTTCAAGAAATCAGCCGAAGTTTACTGCAAGCTCGCTCAGGCCGAAGTGGCCAAGCACGCCGATTTCATTGCCAACTTCTCTGTTGCCGATGTCGAGGCCTACAAGGCATAATCGCCTTTAATACAGACCGACTAACTTACTCCATATTCAGGCGGCCGTCGCTTTCAGAAGCGGCGGCCGTCAACTTTATCTATCCGTCAGAAATTTGGAGTCTGACGGATTTTGAAAAGTGAGCATTTTTCGCTATGTTTGCATTATGAAGTGGCCTAATCCCTGTTTTGACCGGATTTGAATCGCGAAGTCACTTCAGATAACAACCACTGTCAGATGACAATTCCGCAAATCATATCATCAGGATCTGAAAAGAAATTTTCCCTTGAAGTACTGCCGCCGCTCAAAGGCAACGGTGCCGGACGCCTTTTCGAACGTCTGGACCGCCTCGTGGATTTTGGCCCGAGTTACATCAACATCACCACCCACCGCAGTGAGCTTGTCTATAAATCCACCTCCGACGGCCTCTACCAGAGAGTGTCACAGCGTGTGCGCCCCGGAACAGTTGCGCTTGCAGCGGCCATTCAGCAGCGCTACCGCCTGCCTGCGGTCCCGCATATAATCTGCAGCGGATACAGCCGTCTGGAAACCGAATACGCCCTCATTGACCTTAGCTTTCTCGGAATCACGAACCTGCTGGTGCTCCGCGGCGACAAAGCCAAACACGAGAACCGCTTCACCCCGGTCGATGGCGGCCATTCCCACGCTTGCCAGCTCCAGAACCAGATTTCGGATTTCAACCGCGGAATGTTCATTGACGGTACCCACATGGACATCGTAGCCGACACGCCGTTTGACTACGGCGTGGCCGGATACCCCGAGAAACACGAGGAATCGCCCAACGCGGAAATGGACATGATGTATCTAAGGCAGAAAATAGATGCCGGTGCAAGTTACATTGTGACACAGATGTTTTTTGACAATGCCAGATACTTTGACTTTGTCAGCCGGTGCCGCAATGCCGGAATAAACGTACCGATAATTCCCGGAATAAAACCCATCGTCAGCCGCTCGCAACTGACGGTTCTTCCGAAAGTGTTCCATGTAGACCTCCCCACGCCTCTGGCCTCGGCTCTGATGAATGCCGCTGACGATGACCGGGCCAAAGCCATTGGAATAGAATGGTGCGCCATGCAGATGCGGGAGCTTTATTCCTCCGGTGTAAAATCAATCCACATATACTCCCACAACGCTTCGGCAAGTGTGGAATCCATATTAAAGCAGGTTCTCTAACCGCCAACAATAGTCCGTTATGAAATTCAGTGAAATACCGGGACATGACAATGTAAAGGAACGCATGCGCCTGATGGCGTCGTCCGACAGACTCCCCCACGCTCTTCTGCTTGAAGGACCGGAGGGTGTGGGCAAACTCGCTCTTGCCAGAGCTTTCGCTCAATACATCCACTGCGAGAACCCCGGTCCGGACGGTGACGCCTGCGGCGAGTGCAGAAACTGCCGGCTCCATCAGTCAATGAACCATGTCGACACCCATTACTCGTTTCCGGTAGTGAAGCTTGACGGTATGACCAACGCCCCCATTTCCGATGATTTCTATAAGGAATGGACCGAATTCACCGCCGGCCGTATCTACACCGACATCGAATCATGGGCCTCCACATTCAACAAGCGCAACGCCAATCCTCAGATCTACGTGACCGAGAGCGACGAGCTGGTCAAACAGCTTGCATTCACCTCCCACGTAACCCGGTATAAAATCGTGATCATGTGGCTGCCGGAACGCCTCAACGAAACAGCTGCCAACAAACTGCTGAAGATGATTGAGGAACCGTTCGAGGACACCATCTTCATCCTCGTCAGCAACAACCCTGCCGGAATTCTGCCTACGATCTATTCCCGTGTGCAGCGTCTGTCGCTCAAGCGTCTGCCCGATGCTACAGTAGCCGAGAACCTCATGAAGCGTGGAGGCCTTGACCGGGCCGATGCCATGGCCATAGCCCACAATGCGGCCGGAAACATGATAGCGGCCCTGCGGCTTCTTGAATCCGACAAGGAAATCGCCACCTACTTTGACTTCTTCGTCACGCTGATGCGCCTGGCCTATCTGCGCGATGTGAAGAAACTGCGGGAATGGACCGAGGACCTCACCGCGCTCGGCAGGGAAAAAGAAATATCTTTCTACGAATATGCGTCACGGATGATACGTGAAAATTTCATGCTCAATTTCAATGTCCCCGCCCTGAGCTATCTTTCGGCGACGGAACATAATTTCGCCGTGAGATTCTCGCGCTTCATAACCGTGAGAAATGTCGAGAAACTCATGGAGGTATTCGGAAACGCCATACGCGACATTGCCGGCAACGGAAACGGAAAGATAGTGAACTTCGACGTAGCCATCAAAACCATACTCCTTCTCAAGCAATGAGCATTCCGTTTCTGAAACAGGTAGCCGAAATCTATCTCGCCAACGAGCGTGATAACCTTCAGGACTATTGCTTCGTGTTTCCCAACAAACGAAGCGCCACTTTTTTCAGCGATTTTCTGAGAGAAGCGGCCGGAAGCACCATCATATCACCGCCTGCCACAACCATATCGGATTTCGTGGCCTCGTTCTCCGATCTGATAGAGGCCAACCGCTACGAGCAGTTATTCACCCTCTACAACGAATACAGCAAAAAGCCCGGCGTTGACATCAGTTTTGACCGTTTCCTGTTCTGGGGCGAGATGCTGATAAGTGATTTCAACGACGTTGACCGCTATCTTGTCAATCCGCAGTCATTATTTGTCAATGTCAGGAATCTCAGGGAAATATCCACGGATTATTTCACCGATGAACAGCGCTACGTGATTGAACGGTTCTGGGGCGAACAGAATCCGCGGGCCCACATTGACCACTTCTGGAATCACCTTGACTACGGCGACGGCAAGGATACAAGCCGTCAGGAAAAATTCCTCAGACTTTGGGAAGTACTTTTCCCGCTCTATGACGATTTCAACCGCAGCCTCGCCGAACGCGGACTCGCAAGCAGCGGAAGGCTATACCGGAATGCGGCCGACTGCCTCAAAAACCGCGAGGATTCGGCCCTCGTCTACAAACGCTACATTTTTGTCGGATTCAACGTCCTGTCAACTTCCGAGATTGCTATCTTTTCCCGCCTGCAGAAACGCGGATTGGCCGATTTCTACTGGGATTTCAACTCGCCTGCCCTCAGGACTCCCGGCAACAGAGCCCGACGCTTCATATTGAAGAACCTTCAGGAATTTCCTTCGCTCTATCAGCTTGAAGAACCTGAAATCACCTCAATGCCGGCCATACGTATAATCGGCGTGCCGTCGGCTATCGGACAGGTCAAGGAAGCCGCGTCGCAGATTTCGGAGTGGATCGGCTCAAAGACCATAGCGAATCCGGCGAATGCCATTGATACCGCTGTGGTCCTCCCCGATGAAAGCCTGTTCATCCCCCTCATCCATTCTCTGCCTCAGGAAATAACCAATCTGAACGTGACCATGGGATTCCCGCTGAAGATAGGTCCGGTGGCATCGTTGCTGCGCTCCCTGGTTAGACTCCAGCTCCGTGTTGGGAAATCCCATGGAAAGGCATCGTTTTTCCATGACGATGTCATCCCGCTTCTGTCAACGCCTTTGATTTTCGAATCGGACCCCGAGGGATGCACGGCTCTTGAAAAGCTCATACGTGATCAGAGACTCTTCCAGATTCCGGCCGAAACAATCTGCGGGACAGCGCCCGGCATAGCTCCGGTTTTCCGCCCCATAGGCAATCTCGCCTCCATAGAATCCGTAAGGGAATATATCGACACCCTGTGTGACTTCCTTGATGAGCGGGTCAAACCGACCGACCGTATGGGCCGCCATTTCATAAATGCTTACCGTACGTCAGTCCGACGGCTCTGCGATGCCGCCGATGAATTTGCTGTCTCCATATCGGGTTATCCTCTTTTCCAGATGGTTGAAAGAGCCGTCAACTCCGATTCCGTCCAGTTCGTCGGCGAGCCTCTTTCCGGCCTGCAGGTCATGGGCGTTCTGGAGACGAGAGCTCTTGATTTCGACAATATCATCATGCTTTCCATGAACGAGCGCATATTCCCGCGAAAGCACTACACACGTTCATTCATCCCCGACACTCTGCGCCGGGGCTATGGAATGGCCACCCTCGATTTTCAGGAAAGCATCTACGCTTATTATTTCTATCGCCTTATATCGCGGGCCAGAAACGTCACGCTTATCTATGACGCCCGCCGGGTAGGCGGAGCGCGGTCCAATGAAATGTCACGCTATCTCGCCCAGCTACTTTATGTGTTCGGTAAAAAGAATGTGACACACAGCATAGGCGTCTATGATTCATTACCGTTTGAAATCCCGCCCATAGGAATTAGAAAGGACGAACGGATAATGAATCTCCTTAAGGAATTCACTCCTGAAGGCGGCAGCCGCAGCCTCTCGGCATCATCCATAAACACCTACATAAATTGTCCGCTTGAGTTCTATCTGCGCTATGTCGAGGGCTATGACGCCTACGATGAAATGACCGATTATGTGGATTTCTCCACCTTCGGAAACATTCTGCATAGTGTGATGCAGTCAATCTATCAGGACTTCCAGACCGTCAACGAAAAGGGAGAGCGCAAGCCCGTGGAAATTTCCGCAAGGATGCTCGATCCGTTCATTGAAAACAAACTGACGCCGAAACTTGACCGCCTGATTCTCCGAACCATCAACAAATGTTTCAACAAATACAAGGGCGACAAACTCGACACACCTCTGGCGGGAGAAACAATTGTGCTCAGCCGCATATTCAAGGAGGCTGTGATTGAAATCCTCAGAATTGACCGCAGCCTCACTCCCTTTGTGTTCGATTCCGCGGAATACCGCATGGAGGGATGTCTGGAAATCAACGACCACCTGAAGGTCAACGTCAAGCAGTTCATTGACCGCATAGACCATGTGGACGGCAACATGCGCTTTGTCGATTACAAGACCGGAAGCGATGAAATGTCGTCGCCGTCAATCGACGAGCTTTTCAACGGAGCCAGCGTCAAGCGCCCGAAAGCCATAATGCAGCTTATGCTCTATTGCCATATCTACAACCGCCTGACCGGCGACAACTGTCCTATCCGCCCATCCATCTACAAAATCAGGTCCATAATGGTGGAAGGCCTCAAGCCCCTGAGCATAGGCACCCGCGGTAACAAATCAGACCTTAATGACTATCATGACTTCTACGATGAATTCATTGCCGGGCTCAATTCCAAGATAGAGGAAATATTCAACCCCGATGTCCCGTTCACTCAGGCCATGACCGACCATTCATGCAAATTCTGTAATTTCAAAACCATCTGTTCTAGGGAAGCATAATCCACACCCACGCTAAATGTCAGGGCTATACCTACATATACCGTTCTGTCACTCAAAGTGCGCCTACTGTGACTTCTTTTCAACACCGAACAGAACGCGCGTTGAGGAATATGTCGATGCTCTCGAAAAGGAGTTCCACGCGAGAAAAGGAGAACTGAACGGACCGGTCACCACCGTCTATCTCGGAGGCGGCACTCCGTCAGCGTTACCTTTAAATCTGCTTGAACGCATCCTGGAATTCATTCCTCTTGAAAATGCCCGGGAGATAACCATGGAAGTCAATCCGGAGGATGTGACGGACGATCTGGCCTCATGGATTGCAGCGTCGGAAATCAACAGAGTCAGCATGGGCATTCAGTCTCTTATCGACAGTGAGCTGAAAATAATAGGACGCCGCCACAGCGCCCGCGATGCCATGGACGCATTCGCGCGTCTGCGGCATGCCGGGATTGAGAATATAAGCGTGGACCTTATATTCGGTTTGCCCGGTCAGACCCACGCAAGCTGGCTTCATTCGCTTGACTCGGTTCTTGAAATGAAACCGGATCATCTTTCGGCGTACTCGCTTATGCTCGAACCGGGCACAAGACTGTGGGCCATGCGTCAGGCGGGGAAATTCCGAGAGACCGACGAGGCCGAGGTTGAAAACATGTACCGCTCCCTCTGCGATAAAGCCGCCGGCGCCGGCATGGAACACTATGAGATTTCCAATTTCGCCATGCCCGGAAAACAGTCTCTCCACAATTCATCGTACTGGAATCTGACACCCTATCTCGGACTTGGCACCGGCGCACACAGTTTCGACGGCTCCACACGCCGCTTCAATCCGCCCGACATAAAGTCCTACATAGCAACCGGGGGCCTTATCACGGAGACGGACAGCGAGACCGTGACCGAAAAAATCAATGACTACATAATGATCCGTCTCCGCACTTCCGCCGGACTGTCAACGGCTGCTTTCCGCGAGCTGTTTGGCCATGAAGCCACTGAGTCACTGATGGCCAATGCTTCACGTCAGCTGGCGGGAGGCCTGTTGAAACAGACGGCCGCCGGAGTTCTGTATATTCCGGAGCGGCATTTTCTTGTTTCCGACACCGTGATTTCCGACCTGATGCTTTAGAGCTTAGTCATGATGATAGGGCTCGCCCCGCAGAATGGTCATGGCCCTGTAGATCTGCTCCACAAAAAATAGACGCACCATCTCATGCGAGAACGTCATACGCGAGAGTGACAGCTTGGCGTCAGCCCTGTCATAAACAGCCTTTGAAAATCCATACGGTCCTCCTATGATGAATACAAGTCTCTTGAGGCCCGACGTCATTCGCCGCTGCAGTGACTCTGAAAATTCCCGTGACGTCATTTCCCGCCCCTTCTCGTCGAGAAGCACCACGCAGTCACCCGGCTGAAGCGCTGCGAGCATCATGGCCCCCTCCCGTTCCTTCTGCTGGTCCTGGGTTAATTTTGAGGTTGCCTTGACATCCGGCAGGATTACTGTCTCGAAATTTACATAGTGGCTGATTCTTGAGGCATAGCGTTCTATTCCCTGGGTAAGGAGTGCATCCCTTGTCCGGCCTACGCAAAGCATTACTATTTTCATTTGATTTAGACTTGCAGAGTTACGGGTAAGTTTGTAATTTTGTACAAATTTAACCAAAAGACTGATGAAATCAAAAGATGAACTCATTGACGACCTGCTCACACTGGCATTTGCCGAGGATGTAGGCGACGGAGACCACACTACACTGTCAACTATCCCGGCTGATGAGATGGGACGTCAGCGGCTGATTGTCAAGGAAGAAGGCATCCTTGCCGGTGTCGATATAGCCCGCAAGGTATTCGAGAAATTCGACCCCTCTCTGAAAATGACTGTAATGATCGGCGACGGCGCCCATGTCAAGCCCGGTGACGTGGCTTTCATCGTAGAGGGCCCCGTGAGGTCTCTCCTGCAGACCGAGCGCACCATGCTCAACATAATGCAGCGCATGAGCGGAATTGCCACGACCACAGCCCGCTATCAGAAAGAGCTTGAAGGCCTCAAGACCAAAGTGCTCGATACCCGCAAGACCACTCCGGGAATGCGCCTACTTGAAAAAGAAGCCGTAAAGATTGGCGGAGGCGAGAACCACCGCATCGGACTGTTCGACATGATTCTGATCAAGGACAACCATGTTGACTTTGCCGGAGGAATACCTCAGGCCGTAAAAGCTGCCAAAGACTATTGCAAAGCCAACGGCAAAGACCTCAGGATTGAAGTTGAAGTGCGTGACAACGATGAAATCCGCCAGGCACTCGAAGCCGGAGTTGACCGCATCATGCTTGACAATTTCACTCCGGAGCGCACAGCCGAGGCCGTAAAATTGATCAACGGCGCCTGCGAGATTGAGTCATCGGGTGGCATCACCCTGAAAAATCTCCGCGAATATGGCGAATGCGGAGTGGATTTCATCTCTGTGGGAGCACTGACCCATTCCGTCAAGGGACTCGATATGAGTTTCAAGGCCTGCTAATCTGCGGCAGCCCTGACAACTTTCAGCATATCCTCTACGGTGAAGCCGTCAAGAGTGTCGATTATCGCATCGGCAAGCGGCCTCACCTTTTCGTAGGGGTAGGTTGTTGTAAGGCCTATCACCGTAGCCCCTGCGGCCCTGCCCGCGCGGAGTCCCTGCAGTGAATCCTCGAACACGAAACAGTCCGACGAGTCCGCTCCGATAGCCTTGGCGGCAAGAAGATAGCCCTGCGGATCGGGCTTTGATCTGGTTACCTGCGACGCGTCGATTATGGCGCCGAAATAATCACGCAGTCCCGGATGCTGGCTGAAAAGCATTGACATCTTGCGGTCATCGCTGCTGGTTACAATAGCCGCGGGAATCCCGTTGGCCGTAAGGTCGGATAGGAATGTCTCCACACCGGGAAAAATCTCATAGACCATCGAAGCCTGAAACTCGTCAATCCTGCGCAGTATGTCATCACGCACCGCCTCATCCTCATATACTTTCATGATTTCCGGTAGTGTAGTGCCCTTGATGGCTATGGCATAGTTCTCGACTCCGCTCGGATAGATATGGTCTATCTCGTCCCAGAATCTCGTATAGGCTGTCTCGCTGTCAATCAGCACTCCGTCAAGGTCAAAAAGAACCGCTCTCTTTCTCATATCATAATTTTTTCAAAAATATCACGCGAATTTACTACGCCAACCGATAAAAACTACCAGAAAAAACGTTAAAACTTCAAAACGTTTTTTTGCCCAACAGAATTCCAATGAAGCAAGGCCAACAATCATCGCCGCTTGATTTGGGCACGCTGTCCATTAGCCGTCTGCTTGTGCGTTACTCCGTACCGGCTATCATAGCCAGTGTGGCCACATCGCTATATAACATTGTCGACAGCATTTTCATAGGCCGCGGTGTTGGTCCCATGGCCATTGCCGGTCTGGCCATCACCTTTCCGCTGATGAACCTCGTGGCCGCGTTCTGTACGCTTATTGCGGTAGGCGGTGCCACCATCTCGTCCATCTTTCTCGGTCAGAACAACTCGGCGCGGGCCACCGACACGGTCAACAATGTGATGACGCTCTGTCTCATTCACTCGGCTGTTTTCGGAGGTGTCACCCTGCTTTTTCTCGACGAGATTCTGACTTTCTTCGGCGCCACACCCGAAACGCTGCCCTACGCCAGAGAATTCATGGAGATAATCCTTTACGGAACTCCCATATCATATATCCTCATCGGCCTGAACAATGTGATGAGGGCCACCGGCTACCCGGCCAAGGCCATGATAACGGCACTTATTTCCGTTGTTGTAAACGTTATCTTGTGTCCCATACTGATTTTCAAACTGGGCTGGGGCATCAAAGGCGCCGCCATAGCCACTATATGCGGGCAGGCGGTCGGAGCCGTATGGGTCATCTGGCATTTCTTCTCAAAGAAATCCTACATCAGGTTCGGATTCCATGGCAGCTGGCTGAAAGGAAAGATTGTAAGAAGCATCTACGCCATCGGTCTCTCTCCGTTTCTGATGAACGTGTGCGCCTGCGTGGTGGTGGTGTTCATCAACAAGGCACTGCTTGACTATGGCGGTTCTTCGGCCGGAAACCTCGCCATTGGCGCCTACGGCATAATCAACCGCGCCACAATGTTCTTCATCATGATAGTGTTCGGCGTGACCCAGGGCATGCAGCCTATCCTGGGATTCAACTATGGCGCCGGAAATCATGAGAGAGTCATGCGTACGTTGAAGATAGGTATATGGATTGGTGTGGCCATAACCTCTGTCGGGTGGCTCATAACCGAACTGGCCCCGGGCATGGTGAGCGGACTGTTCACTGTTGACCCGGCCCTTATAGAGATTGCCAACCGTGGCGCCCGGATTTACTTCATCGTATATCCTCTGGTAGGCTGCCAGATTGTCATACAGAACTATTTCCAGTCTGTCGGAAAGCCGCGGATTTCGATATTCCTCTCTTTGACCCGCCAGCTTATATTCCTGCTGCCGTTCCTGTTCATCCTGCCGCGCCATTTCGGCATTGACGGCGTATGGGCAAGCATGTCGGCCTCTGACTTCATCTCATTTTTCCTCGCCATAATCACCCTCTCCATCGTCTCACGCAGAAATAAAAAAGAATTGTCCGCAACCCCTCGGTCCTCCGGCCAGTGATGTCAGCCATCCCGCTTATCCGGACAGAACCAACGTTTCCCTCAATTCTTTTTTCCCTAATTAGTAACAAGCTTTAGCAACTCCTCTCAACAGCAGACTATGATTCATGAACTCGACCTGCGGATTGAACCCGCCGTAGCTTACAACGATTTGCGGCTCAAAGCCGAGGTCAGCACCAGACTGAAAGTCGATGCCAACAGAATAAAAGATATTGTGACATGCCGTCGTTCCATCGATGCGCGTCAGCGCAAGGTTATGGTACAGCTCTCCGTAAAGATCTATATCGATGAACCGGCTCCCGCGGTTTCCTACACCCCCGTCACCTACCCGAAGCTTCCGTCCGACGCTCCTTCGGCAATAATCGTCGGGGCCGGCCCTGCCGGACTTTTTGCGGCTCTCGAACTCATCGAATTCGGCATAAAGCCCATAGTCATTGAGCGCGGAAAAGATGTTGACTCCCGTCGCAAGGACATGGCCGCCATAGCCCGCGAAGGCAAAGTGAATCCGGATTCCAACTACTGCTTCGGCGAAGGCGGGGCCGGAGCCTATTCCGACGGCAAACTCTACACCCGCAGCAAAAAACGCGGTCCGGTTGACAAGGTGCTCCGTGTGTTCCATCAGCACGGCGCCCAGGACTCGATTCTCATCGACGCCCATCCCCACATCGGCTCCGACCGCCTGCCGGAAGTGATCAAGCGGATTCGCACAACCATTCTTGACAGCGGGGGCGAAGTCCATTTCAACGAGCGCGTCACAGGCCTTGTCATGACACCGGAAAAAGAGATTTCCGGCGTAGTGACAGAGAACGGCAAGGAGTTCCGCGGACCGGTGATTCTTGCAACCGGACATTCCGCAAGAGACGTCTATCATCTCCTGAATGACAGAGGCATCCTCCTTGAACCTAAGGGAATAGCCGTGGGAGTCAGACTGGAGCATCCGCAGAAAGTCATTGACACCATCCGCTATCATTCTCCGGCCGGCAGGGGAAAATATCTTCCGGCAGCGGAGTACACCATGCTTACCCGCATCGAGGACCGTGCCGTCTATTCATTCTGCATGTGCCCCGGCGGCGTTATCATTCCTGCCGCATCGGCGCCGGGCGAGATTGTGGTCAACGGAATGTCGGCATCCGGTCGCTCCGGCCGATGGGCCAACGCCGGAATGGTGGTGGAAGTCCTGCCTGAGGACGTAAGTTCCGGCGATGACGGCGACCCGCTCAGAATGATGAAGTTCCAGCAGGACATCGAACGCCGTTTCTACGAGGAATCCGGAAACACCCAGAACGCGCCGGCCCAGAGAATGACCGATTTCGTGGCCGGACGTCCGTCGGAATCATTGCCCCCCACCTCTTATGCCCCGGGCATTCATCCCGCCCGTGTCGACAAATTGCTTCCGGAGGGAATAGCACGCCGCCTGCAGAAAGGTTTCGAGGAATTCGGAAGGAAAAACCGCGGATTTATTACACATGAGGCCGTCCTGATAGGCGACGAGACCCGCACATCGTCACCTGTGAGAATACCCCGTGACAGCGAGACTCTTGTTCATCTGGAATGCAAAGACCTCTATCCCTGCGGCGAAGGTGCCGGCTATGCGGGTGGAATAGTTTCCGCCGCTATCGATGGTATCCGTTGCGCGCGTGCTCTTTCGGAGTCTTTGAATCAGGGCTGATGACTGCCGCATTCGCAGTCGTCACAGCATTCGTAATGGATGAAATGGTTCTCGGAATGGCATGCCTCCACCCTGCTGTGGTCCACGATAAGATGCCTGTTGGCCATTGAAGCTATAGTGCTCATGTCGTGCGACACGAGTATTACGGTGGTGCCTTCTGTCAGGCTGTCTATTATTTCATAAACCCTGTGCTCGAAATGGCGGTCAAGATAACTCAGAGGTTCGTCAAGCACCAACAGTTCCGGCGACGATATTATTGACCTCGCCAGAAGCGCTCTCTGCAACTGGCCCCCCGATAGCGTTCCTATGCCTGACCCCGTATATGCCTCAAGCCCTACCTTGGCTATGGTTTCCTCCACGAGTTTCTTTTCCTCGGCCGAACTGAGTTTCTGGCTTTTGGCGATTCCGAGCCGCACCATCTCGCCCACTGTTATGGGAAATCTGGAATCTATCATGTTTTTCTGCGGAAGATAACCAACCGCGAGCTTTCCGGTCACATCTCCGTCGGAGTCAAAATATCGTACGGACCCGGTGGTAGGTTTCATCAATCTGAGAATCACGCGGAGCAGGGTGGTTTTTCCGCCCCCGTTCGGACCGGTGACAGCCACGAAATCGCCGCGGTTTATTCGGAGACTTACGTCGGAAAGTATCTTCCGGTTTTCACGCCTGACGCTTATATCTGATAATTCTATGATGGGATTCATCGGTTCTTGGATTGGGCTTTAATGATTTCTGATATTCTCAACAGTTCCGACGGCAGGGAATAGGCCATGGTATTAACCGTCACGCTCTCCACTCCGGCTGCGCCGGCTATCGAGGCTGAGCGTCCGTTGTCAAATTCCGGCTGGACCAGAAACACCATGGCTCCTTTGTCACGTGCCTCGTCGATTTTCTGACGGAACGAACGGGCCGAGAGCTCTTTGTTGTCCATACCTATCGAAATCTGGTCAAGGCCGTAGTCACGGGCAAAATAGCTCAGCGATGGATGCCACACCATGAATGACTTCCCGGAAAGGCCCGAAAGCTGACTGCTGATTGCGGCATCGGTCTCATTCAGTTCCGACATCAGTGACTCATAGTTTCTTCTGTATTCCGGAGCATTTTCCGGATCTATTCTTTCCAGCGTACGGAGCATGTTTCCTGCCATTATGCCGCAATTCCTGACTGAAGCCCACACATGAGGGTCTGTTTCATGCTCATGGTACTCACCTTCGCCATGTCCGTGGTGCGCGTGATGGTGGGCATGATTATGAGCATGGCATTCGCCGTGTGTCCCTTCCAGAAGTTTTATCCCTTCGGAAGTGTCGGTGAATTCCACATCGTCACCGGTCAGATTACTGAGTTTTTCCTCAAACGGAAGATAACCTGTGGCGAAGTATGCTTTGGAATCGGCCATCAGTCTGAAATCGGCTATTGACGGGTCAAAACTCTCCGGATCCTCGCCCCGGGCAAGCAACGAGTTGACGGTCCAGCGGTCGCCTGCGATTTTCTCAAGCAGATAGCGCTGAGGCTCTATGCTGACCGTAAGCACATTATCGGGATTCTTTCTCCCGCATGAGAAAGTTACGGCCAACAGTACCGTAAATATTACTGTCTTGAAGTTTAGCATATTTAACAGCAAAAATATAAAAAATCATGTTCATTTCCTCAAAAATTACTTATTTTTGCATTGAAGCTACTTTATGCATAAACTTTTACCCTTCATATTGATTGTTCTTTTCTGTCAGGGAATCAAGGCCCAGACGGAAACGCCGGTAATTACACCGGGAAAGGACAGACCGGCTGACTCCATACCCTCCTACATGAGGCCGGTTCCGGCTGTACTCCCTGATTCCTCGGCAGCGGAAATCAACGCCGCTGTTGACCCGAGGCTGGAGTGCATACGGTCAACACTTGAAATGAAATCCATTTTCTCGCCTCGCGTCAGTCCACGCAGATATGTATCCGGCCCGGTCACGGCACCCGGACTGGTTGCATTTCCTGTTTTTGACGGCGCCCTGACTTTCGCCGGCTCGTCGAACTCGCTTCCCGGAATGATGGGCATTGAGACAGGAAGCGTTTCCTTTACACGTCAGTTCGGAAATCTCACCGTATCGGCCTACGCCGACGCCTCCCATTACGGATACTTCCGCGGCATGCAGACCTCATGGGGATTCGGCGGAAGTCTCACCTACAGAGTCAATGAACGGCTTGCCTTTACGGCTTTCGGTTCCTACTCTTCGCCTCTGAGACCTGTAAATCCGGCCATGGCTTCTTATATGTCCGTCCCCTCTTTCGGCGGCTATGCCTCGATTGAACTCAACGAACACTGGGGAGTCAACGTAGGAGCACAGGCCAACAGATCGCTTGTGACAAACCGCTGGGAGGCGCAGCCCATTGTGGAACCATTTTACAAAATCAACGGCAAAGCGGCCATAGGAGTCGATGTCGGAGGCATACTGTACCAGCTCATCCGCAGCCACAGCGAGGGCCACGGACGCAGCAATCCCACCATAGGCCCGCCTGTAGGAGGCCCGCCCCCTGTCCGTCCGTATCCGGGCCGTTAGAATCAATCACATCGTAATGACCAATCACTTACCCCAGATAGAAATAATCACCCTGCCCTACGGCCTGAAACTCGTGCATCGTCACGAACAGACCGAAGTGGAGTATTTCGGAGCCACCATCAACGCCGGCAGCCGCGACGACCCGAAAGACCTTCCGGGACTGGCGCATTTCGTGGAACACGTCATTTTCAAAGGCACCACCCATCGGCGTTCATGGCACATAATAAACCGCATGGAATCATGCGGAGGCGAACTCAACGCATTTACCACCAAGGAGACAACCACGGTCTATTCGGTGTTCCCCACAGGCAACTTCGACCGTGCCGCCGAGCTGATCGCCGACCTTATGTGTAATTCCATCTTCCCCGAGAGCGAGCTTGAAAAGGAACGTGACATAGTGGCCGATGAAATCAACCAGTATCTTGACTTCCCCGCCGAGGCGGTGTATGACGATTTCGAGGACCATATTTTTGAATACTCCGAGCTCGGCCATAATATTCTCGGCGACATCAGTTCGCTGAAGAAGTTCGATTCATCCGTCTGCGGCACATATCTGCTGGATAATTTCACCGCAAACCGCACCGTCCTGTTCTATGCCGGTCCGCTCGGCATTGACAAGGTGGCCCGAAAGGTCTCGCGTTATTTCACCGGACTGCCCGAAGGACTTCCGCTTAAACGGCAGCGGCCACACGAGCTTGACTGCAGCCATTTCAAAGCCAGTACGGGCAACCATAACCATCAGGCCCACACCGTGGCCGGAGCGAGAATACCCGACATGTATTCGCCCGAACGCTGGACATGGTCCCTGCTGGCCAACATTCTTGGAGGTCCCGGCATGAACTCGCTGCTCAACGTGGAATTGCGCGAGCGCAGAGGTCTTGTCTATTCCGTTGAGGCATCCTCGTCTTTTCTGACCGACACAGGACTGCTCACCATCTATTTCGGATGCGACCACGATGACGTTGACAGGTGTCTCAGACTGATTCGCAATACCGTTGGCCGGATAAGCCGCGGCAAACTTACCGACCGCTTCATCGAAGCCGCAAAGAAGCAGTATATCGGCCAGCTGACTCTTGCTTCGGACATAAGGGAAAATTCGGTCATGTCCATGGCGA
The DNA here is from genome assembly GCA_947627615.1 of uncultured Muribaculaceae bacterium. Taxonomy (GTDB): domain Bacteria; phylum Bacteroidota; class Bacteroidia; order Bacteroidales; family Muribaculaceae; genus Paramuribaculum. Next base: position 127,236 of record CANQWS010000002.1, read on the forward strand.
GAGCCGCTCTGTACTACGGCTCCATCCTTCCGCGCAAAGAGATTGTTGACCGTATCATGGCTGTCAGCGGCAACGACCTGCGCGAAGCCGCTGACAATATCTACGGCAGATTATCCTGTTACTCTATTTATTGATACATTTTTACCACTCCGGAGCGTCAGACTCGGATTTTTGCTTTTGTTTTAGTAATTTTGCATCATCAACATTGTTAGTCCGGTTTTATGAAAATAGGCAACATTGATTTAGGACCGCGTCCCGTGATGCTCGCTCCCATGGAGGATGTCACGGACCGTTCGTTTCGCCTTATCTGCAAGGAACAGGGCGCCGATATGGTCTACACTGAATTCGTATCGGCCGATGCTCTGATACGCAACATAGCCGCCACCACACGTAAACTCCATATCAGCCCGGGAGAAAGGCCCACGGCCATCCAGATCTACGGACGCGAGCCTGACGTCATGGCCGAGGCCGCGCGTATTGTCGCCGAAGCCGGTCCGGATATAATCGACATCAACTTCGGGTGCCCCGTTAAGAAGGTGGCGGGCAAAGGCGCCGGCGCCGGTCTGCTTCGCGACATTCCCAAAATGCTTGCCATAACCCGTGCCGTTGTCAATTCCGTAAGCCTTCCGGTCACCGTCAAGACCCGTCTGGGCTGGGACCACGAGAACAAAATCATAGTTGACCTTGCCGAACAGCTTCAGGACTGCGGCATCAGAGCACTTACAGTCCATGGCCGCACACGCTCGCAGATGTACACCGGCTCAGCTGACTGGGACATGATAGCCCGCGTGAAAGCCAATCCGCGCCTGACCATTCCGGTGATAGGCAACGGTGACATCACCACCCCGCAGCAGGTGGCCGAGGCGTTTGACCGGTACGGTGTCGACGGAGTTATGGTGGGAAGGGCCTCGATTGGCGCACCCTGGATTTTCCGCCAGATGAAAGCTATGGCCGCGGAAGGCCATCTCGTCGACGAACTGACAACTGCCGAGAAATTCGCCCTCGTCCGGCGCCAGATTCACGAAAGCATTGACCGCATCGACGAATACAGAGGCATCCTCCACATCCGCCGGCATCTGGCCGCCTCAACCCTTTTCAAAGGCATACCCCATTTCCGTGACACGAGAATAGCCATGCTCAGGGCTTCCACCCTTGACGAACTTGAATCCATTCTTTCACATATTGAAAACGATATAATTCCCCGATTAGACACCGCAACAACCCAACAGATATGAAACAGTTCCTCTTTTTATCCGCTATGCTATGTGTCCTCGGCTTTTCCGCCTCGGCCGAGACCCACAGATATGACATGAAATTCGATGAATTCCATGAACTGAAAGTCATTGACGGTATCAACGTGGAATACGTCTGTGACCCGTCAAAAGCCGGACTCGTTGAATTCGAGGCCGATGCGAAAGTGGCTTCCGCCATAATCTTCGAGCCGAACAAAGGTAAACTGTCCATCAGTCTCGCAAGCCGTGATTCGGTCTATCATGACCTCCCCACCGTGAGAGTTTATTCCTCATATCTTTCGGCTGTGAAGAATGAGGGCGATTCAACTGTGACTGTCCATTCACCCGCTCCCTGCCCCAAGTTTTCGGCGCGGCTCATTGGCAACGGTTTCCTTTTCGTCAACGATATAAAGGCTACCGAAATCGGAGCCGACATCATATCAGGCCACGGAACCATAAAAATGACAGGAAAAGCCACCACTCTGAAGGCATCCGTGACCGGAGCCGGCGAGATTGACACTACGGGCCTCCCCGCTCTCTATGTCTCCGCAACCATAACCGGCACCGGTGTTATTTCCTGCAATGCGGAGAAAAAACTGTCGGCCGGCGGCCTCGGAACCGGAAAACTTCTCTACCGCGGCACTCCCGAAATAAAAAAGAAACTGCTCTCGTCCGTAAAAATAATATCTCTCGACGCTCCGGCGGAATAATGTGATGGAACGGCCTGAAGGCAATATGAAACATCGTGTGGCGCGCACTCTTAAATGGAATGTGCTCGATAAAATTGCCACTCAGGCCCTCTATGGCGTAACCGGCATTATCCTTGCCCGCGTCCTTGATGAAACCGATTTCGGTCTCATCGGCGCCGTTCTTGTGTTCCAGTCATTCGCCACTCTGTTCATTGACAGCGGATTCTCTTACGCACTGCTGCAGCGCAAACGCCCCACCCGCGAGGACTACAGCACCATCCTTTGGTTCAATCTCGCCATTGCCACCTTGTCGTATGTCATCCTGTTTTTTGCGGCGCCGTGGATTGCGGAACTCTTCGAGAACGACCTCAGACTCATTCCGCTGTCACGTGTCATGTTCATCACATTCATCATCAATGCGGCAGCCATAGTTCAGACCAACCGCCGCATGAAGCTGATGGATGTCAAGATGGTCACCATAAGCAACTCCATGGGGCTGATAGCCGGCGCGGTGACCGGCATTTTCCTCGCCCTCACCGGATTCGGACCCTGGGCCTTGGTCTGGCAGGCTATAGTTAACGCCGCGGTGAAGACTCTTCTGCTCTGGGGCACGGATGACTGGCGACCGGAGATGCGCATATCGTTTCGGGCCTTGAGATCATTCTTCAATGTGGGCAGCGGAGTGCTCGGGACTTCTTTCCTGAGCGTACTCTTCCAGAACATCTACTCGTTCCTCATAGGTAACCGTGTCGGACTCCTGCCGCTCGGCTACTACACTCAGGCCGACAAGTGGAGCAAAATGGGAGTGGCGTCCCTCTCCGGAATTTTCACCCAGTCATTCCTGCCGCTGCTTTCGGAGTATCAGGACGACCATGAGAAATATTCCGCCACAACGTCGCGCATAAACCGTTTCGCGTCCTACATAGTCTTCCCCTCCTTCGCATTGCTCATAGTCCTCGCCACTCCAATTTTCCACGCTCTTTTCGGAGAAAAATGGGACCCTTCGATAATTCTTTTCCAGCTGCTTCTCATCAGGGGAATTTTCACCATTCTTGTGACTCTCTACCATAACTATGTCCTTTCCCTCGGACGTTCACGCCTAATGGTCTACAGCGAGATAATCCGTGACGGGTCGGCCCTTATCGCCATTGCGGTCACTCTGCCCTACATAGCCCTGACCACACCTGACGACGTTACCCTCGGCATAACCATCTTCCTCTGGGGTCAGGTTGCCGCAGCGGTTATAGCCTGGGCCGTGATGCTCGTCATTGCTGCGAAAACCTCGTGGAGCAGCCCGTGGAGATATGTCACTGACTCGCTCCCTTACGCGGCCCAGTCATTGCTGATAGCCATGATTCTGTTTTTTATCCGCGGTTTCATTCCGGGAGCATGGACGCAGATTGTGGTGCTCACGGCAGTAGGATGTGCCCTCTATCTCGGCATAAACCATCTGCTCGGCTCCAGGGTCCAGCAGGAAGCCCTGCAGTTCATCGCCTCAAGATTCCGGCGCTGATTCCCTCTGGCGCGTCAGCTGCCAGAATGCTATGGCCGATGCAGCGGCTACATTTAGTGAATCAACATTGTTGGCCATAGGAATGCACACGGTATAGTCAGCCGCCTCTATCACCTCCGGCGCAAGGCCGTCGCCCTCCGTGCCCATTATGACGGCAAGACGAGGCTCGGCCATAAGCTGCGGATTGTCTATGTCTACGGAATCGGTCCGCAGTGCCATCGCAGCCGTCCGGAATCCATGTTCATGAAGTGACGACACCGGCCCGTCAATCCATGCCCACGGTACCAGGAACACCGACCCCATAGAAACCCTTATCGAACGGCGGTTCAGCGGATCACATGACTGGCGCGTCAGCAACACCGCATCCATACCCAGAGCGGCCGCTGACCGGAATATGGCGCCGATATTGGTGGTATCCGTCACGGAATCTATGACCACTACCCTTCTTGCTCCTTCAAGCACTTCTTTAAGAGGAAGTTCCTTGGGCCGTTTCATGGCACAGAGCACGCCCCGCGTCAGAGTGTAACCGGTAATCGCCGCAAGAACCTCGCGCGAACCTGTGTAGACCGGAATGTCCGGACATGAGGCTATTATATCGCTCGCATCGCCGGCTATGTGCTTGCGCTCGCAGAGCAACGCTACCGGAGTGTAGCCGGCGGAAAGAGCCACGCGGATCACCTTCGGACTTTCGGCTATAAACACGGCCTGCTCCGGATTCAGTCGTGAACGCAACTGAGCCTCGGTCAGCGAGGCGAACATTTTTATTCTCTCGTCGGCTATATCTGTGATTTCAATCTCTTTCATGCCGCAAATTTAGCCTTTTTTTGTGACTTGGCATGAAATTCATGCATCGGCCGGACACCGCTATTTCTATTTCCTGTGAAATATGAATCTGCGCAGCAATCCGTTGGAGCGGTCCATCTCTTTGGAAAAGAAACTGTCGGCGGTGAACAGACGCACAACCCCGAATGACAGTCCTGCAACTATCGTGACCGGAAGAAGCAGATAGAAAGCCGAGGACATCTCCGTCACCACGAACATCGACATGAGCGGCGCCCTGATGGCTCCCGCCATGACTCCTGCCATGCCGAGAAACGCCATCTGCCCTACCGGCAGATGGATGCCGAACAGGGCGTTGCATCCCGCTCCGAAAACGTAGCCGGCAAAACAGCCTGCGAACAGCGTGGGAGCGAACTCGCCGGTAACGCCTCCGCCGTTGTAACTCAGCGATGTGATGAAACATTTTATCAGCAGAATGCATGAAGCTATCACAAACAGCACCATAGGCTCGGACAGGTCGTTTTCCCATATCGACCCGTAGGCTATGGCTGCAAAATTGCCGTCAATCACATTGCGCATGACCGAAAATCCCTCGCCGTAGAAAGCAGGGAAAAGCATAAGCAGCAAACCTACAAGACTTCCTGAGATAAGACCTTTGACCCACCGGCTTCTGATTTTATCGAGAACATGCTCAATGAGCTTCATTATATAGCTGTAGTACAGAGAATAGGCACCGCAGAGAAGGCCTAAAAGAACCGTCCACAGAATCAGATGTGGGTCGTAGGTCGGCATGTTGGCCACCGCGAGTTCGAGCGAAAAGCCGCTGAGGGCTATGGCTGTCAGTGACGCTATTACCGTAGAGAGCAGAAGCACCATGCATCCGAACGAGCCAAGACCCATTCTCAACACTTCGAGGGTGAACAAAGCGCCTCCTATAGGGGCTTTGAAAATGGCTGCTATTCCGGCTCCGGCACCGCAACCGAGCATCATCATGGACATCGAGGCCGAAAGCCCTAATTTACGGGCAAGCGTGCTTCCGAGAGCCGCGCCGCTGAACGCTATAGGGCCCTCCGAACCGGCCGAGCCTCCGAAACCGAGAGTAAAGGACGTGGCCACGAGAGGCGAGAATGTCATCTGGGCCGGTATGAACGGATTGTGATTCCGGATGTCATGGGTTATCACCCTCACTCCGTAGCTGAGATTGGCATGAAACACCTTGGTACAGAGAAACACCGTTATCATGACACCGGTCACAGGCATCAGAAGCAAAAGCCAGTCAGGTCCGAGGGGATGAATCGAGCGGCTGACAATTTCGGAGATGAAAGCTATTGCCGATTTGAGGGCCCAGGCCATCACTCCCGCTCCAAGACCAAGCACAGCAGCCAGAATGAAAACAAACGGGCGTTCGGAAATCTTCCCTTTGCGCCAGCGTTTGAATCGCTCCATTATTGAATCTGAACAATCGGTTGCCATGATTTAAGCTCATATATATTGAGTTCAACACCTTGCTCCGCGTTCTTGTTCTCATGCCCCGTGCATTATTTTATCGTATTCATAAACTATTCTCAGGATTAGTCCGTATTATTAATATGGAAAATCTACCGCTTGAACACCATCCCTGGCCTCCGTTCATTCCCGAAGGCGCCAAAGTACTTATCATGGGCACATTCCCTCCCGGCCGACACCGGTGGAGCATGGATTTCTACTATCCCAACCGCACAAACGATTTCTGGTTCATGATGGGACTGATATTTCTTGGCGACCGCTATGCCCTTTATGACCGCGATTCCAAGACTTTCGACCTGTCCCGGATAAAAGAGATTCTGACCGAAAACCACATAGCGCTCAACGATACCGGACGGACCGTGCGCCGCCTCAAAGGCAATGCGTCCGATAAATTTCTTGAAATACTGGAGCCGGTGCCACTGTTCGATTTACTCGCCGCCATGCCTGACTGCCACACCGTGGCCACTACAGGCGAGAAAGCGGCAGGAGTCATAGCGTCACTGACCGGCACCGAAATCCCGCGCATGGGACAGATGACCGTCTCCGACAACGGACTTGAAATATGGCGCATGCCCTCCACAAGCCGGGCCTATCCCCTCGCCTTGGAAAAGAAAGCCGAATTCTACGCCACTCTTTTCCGGAGCGCAGGCATAATCCGGTAGCGACAGCCGCTCAGGTGAAACAAACGCGGATGCATCGGACTGAAATCCTCGATGCACCCGCGATTGATTTTTTATTTCGGATTACTGCTGTCAGGCCTTCACACGACCGATGTAAGAACCGTCGCGTGTGTCAACCTCGATGAGTTCGCCCTCGTTGATGAAGAGAGGCACGCGAACTTCCGCACCGGTCTCAACGGTTGCGGGTTTGAGGGTGTTGGTTGCGGTGTCACCTTTCAGACCGGGTTCGGTGTAGGTGATTTTGAGGACAGTCTTGATGGGCATTTCGGCATAGAGCACGGTTTCGGTGGAAGCGTCGCTTACCACTTCCACAGTGTCGCCTTCTTTCATGAATGCGGCTCCGGTAACGAGATCCTTGCTGATAGGAATCTGCTCGAAAGTCTCGTTGTTCATGAAGATATCATCGCCTCCGTCGGCATAAAGATACTGGAACGGGCGGCGCTCCACTCTGACATCCTCGAGTTTTTCACCGATATTGAAGCGGCGTTCGAGAACACGGCCGTCAACGACGTCCTTGAGTTTGGTGCGCATGAAAGTATTGCCTTTGCCAGGCTTCACGTGGAGGAATTCCACACAGAAGTAAAGACGGCCGTCCATGCGGATGCATGTGCCGTTCTTGATGTCTTGAGCGTTAATCATACAAATTATTTGTGAGAAAATTTTTCGCAAAGATACTAAAAAACCATATAACTGCAAAAATTAAGAAAGTTTCAGACTATGAATTTAGCCAAATTTTGGCTATCTTTGCTTGCTCAAATCGTCTTTAGACTAAACTACAATTTATGTTATTGGAATTCTGTTCATTAGCCATATTTAACCCGGCCGAGATAATCAACGAGGTCCTGAACGCTACCCCTGCCATGGTTTACCTGCTGGTTTTTGTGATGATGGTGGTTGAAAGTTCATTCATCCCCTTCCCTTCCGAAGTCATAGTGCCTCCGGCTGCTTATCTCGCCTGCACCTCCCACGAGGTCAATATTTTCGTGGTGTTTCTGCTTGCCACGGCCGGAGCCCTCGGTGGCGCCCTCATCAACTATTTCCTATCGATGTGGATAGGGCGTCCGCTCGTGTACCGTTTCGCCGATTCCCGACTCGGACACGCCTGCCTTATCGACCGGAAAAAGGTTGACAAAGCCGAATCCTATTTTGACAAACACGGCGCCGTATCCACATTTATCGGACGCCTCATTCCCGCTGTCCGCCAGCTGATTTCCATCCCGGCCGGTCTGTCAAAGATGAACCTCGGCAAATTCATGCTCTATACTTCACTCGGAGCCGGAGTGTGGAACGCCGTTCTCGCCGCACTCGGTTACTGGCTCGGCACCATGGTTTCACGCGAAGCCCTTTATGATGCAGTGGAGGAATACAACCAGTATCTCACCTACGCGGGAATAGCCATTGGAATATTCTGCGTAGGATTCATCGCTTTCAACGCCATGCGCCCGCGCAAGGCGTGACATCCAACCGTAATCTCTCATCCGATCATATTATCAACACTTCACATTTTTCTTACAGAAACCCGTCATGACTAAAATATCACCCTCCGTACTATCCGCCGATTTCGGAAACCTTGACCGCGACATAGAAATGCTCAACGCCTCTCAGGCAGCCATGCTTCACATTGATGTGATGGACGGAGTGTTTGTACCGAACATCTCGTTCGGCTTCCCGGTCATTCAGGCCATTTCCCGCAAAGCCACAAAACCGCTCGACGTGCATCTGATGATTGTCGACCCGGCAAGGTATGTCAGTCAGGTACGCGATTGCGGAGCTGAAATCATGAACGTGCACTTCGAGACATGCACCCACCTCAACAGAGTGGTCCAGCAGATTCATGACGCCGGCATGAAAGCAGCGGTGACGCTTAACCCGGCCACACCGGTATTTATGCTGGAGGACATTATTGACGATGTGGACATGGTTCTTCTCATGTCGGTCAATCCGGGATTCGCAGCGCAGAAATTCATTCCCGTGACATTGAAAAAAGTACGCCAGTTGCGCGAAATGATCACAGCCCATGGCGCGAAAGCCGAAATCGAAGTTGACGGAGGCATCAATCTCGAAACCGGACGCCAGGTGGTCGAAGCCGGCGCTGACATCCTCGTCTCGGGCAACTTCGTATTCAAGGCTCCGGACCCCATCCAGACCATTGCCGACCTGACCGCCCTCTAAACCGCCTCTCCCAATCCATCACACACATCACAGCATAACATTTCAACAATGGACTCATTCGAACTCTCCACCGATTCATATAACCCCGCCGAGTTGAGGGCCAGACGGCGCAGGCCGCTACAGCCCGAGGAACGCGGACAGATGGAACTGGAGGATATATCCGTCAGCCGGCCCGTGACGCCGTCGGACGACGATATAGCCCCCGTCCGTGAAACCGCAGAGGAAACTCCGCGCCCTGCCGTCCGCCGCCCTGCCCGCAGAAAAACCCAGACCCCTTCCGAAACCAAAGCGCGGCCAAAGGTCGAAGAGGTTCCCGAAAAAGAGGAACAGCCACAGCCGTCGGCCGCACGCAACATCAGAGCCAAAGCCCGCGAGCTTGTAGCCGGACAGACCATCACCGCTCCATCCGTAAGGCAGATTTTCGCCGACGGACGGTTCGCCATATTTTTCGGTGTGGTCATGATTCTGCTGGCCGCATACATGCTTGTGGCCTCAATATCCTATATTGCAAACGCATCGGCCGACCAGAGTCTGCTCGTACAGTCATCGGCCGACCTGCTCAAAAACAGAGCCGAAGACCTCAAAAACACCACCGGCTGGTTCGGAGCCATGCTCTCCCATTTCCTCGTTTACCGCTGGATGGGCATCGGGGCTTTCATCATAATATTTTATGTGGCGGCCATCGGGCTGAAGCTTGTGAAATTATGCAAGTTCAATTTCTGGTCCCTGACATTCAAATCGCTCATATCCACAATTGCGGTCTCAATCATAGCCGGACTTCTCACCTTCTCGTCGAATTCCCCCACTTTCTGGGGCGGCGAGCACGGCTGCTACATAAACAAAATCCTCATTGACAATGCATCGCTGTGGAGCGCCATAGCCGTAAGCGTGGCCATGCTGACAGCGCTGATACTGATTTTCATACGTCCGCTCGCTTTCGTCTTCACCAAGCTTGCCGGATGGCTCGGCTCGATACGCGACAATCTGGCCCGGCGCCACGACGCATCGATCGAGGCGGCCCACCGCACCGAAATGCGCCAGAAAGCGGAGATGGAAGCCGAACGCCGTAGGGTGGTCAGGGAAGAACAGACCAAGGCTGCGGCCGAAGCAGCCGAAACGAACAGGGATGACCTTCCCGAACCGATGCCGAAACCGGTGCCTCTTGACGAAATTTACAGTCCTCTCACACCTCTGACTGCTACACCCGCCGCTGCGGCAAAGCCCTCTGAACCCGCTTCCGTAACCGAACTCACTGATTTCACAACCGCTTCGGCTGAACCGGCCGTGACTGACGAAAAACCATTGTTCGTTATGGGAAACGAGCCCGATGTTGTCCTGACGGAATCCGTGGCTGACAGTGATAGGGACATCATTGACAGCCCGGAACTCACTGACATCAATCCTGCCGATTCCGTTTCATCCGATGAAGCCGAGACAACTCCGGAAGTCATCGAAGATTCCATAAAGCTTGAGGACATCCCGGAAATTCCGGCCGATGAAGAAAAGGAACCCGCTGCCGGAAAGATAACGGCCGCGCCGCTCTCGCTCTCACTCTCCATTGACTCTGATGCTACAATGACGGAACTTGCGCCCGAGAACGCCGATGAAGAGTTGGTCCGGGATGAATACGCAGTCACCGCCGACGCACCTGCGACCACCGTAGAGGTGACCACCGTTGAGGCCACGCCGATTGAAAAGGCGGAGAAAATCGACACCAACTCCTACGATCCCACCGCCGAACTGTCCCGCTTCAAGTTCCCCTCTATAGAGCTGCTCAATGACATCGCTGACAGCGGCCCCACCGTCGACGAGGAAGAACAGGAGGCCAACAAACAGAAGATAACCAACATACTTCTGTCCTACGGAGTGGAAATCGCCAGCATCCGCGCTACGATAGGCCCTACCATAACCCTTTACGAGATTGTTCCGGCCCCGGGAGTCCGTATCGCAAAAATCAAGCGTCTGGGCGACGATGTGGCTCTCAATCTGTCGGCAATGGGCATCCGTATCATAGCCCCTATCCCCGGAAAGGGAACCATAGGCATGGAAGTGCCCAACAAGAAGCCGCGTGTGGTTAGCATCCGCTCTATCCTTTCATCCAAGCCCTACCGCGAATCCAAAGCCCAGCTGCCCATGGCTCTCGGCACCACCATCTCCAACGATGTCTATGTGGCCGACCTCGCCAAGATGCCCCACCTGCTCGTAGCGGGAGCCACCGGTATGGGTAAATCCGTCGGTCTCAACACCATTATAGCCTCCCTGCTTTACCGCAAGCATCCGGCCGAGCTGAAATTCGTGCTTGTGGACCCCAAGATGGTTGAATTCAGTCTCTACAAATGCCTTGAACGGCACTACCTCGCGAAACTTCCCGATGAAGAGAGCGCCATTATCACCAAGCCGGAAAATGTTGTGGCCACACTGAATTCGCTCTGCCGCGAAATGGACGACCGCTATGAACTTCTGTCCGATGCCGGCATGAGAGGTATAAAGGAATACAACGAAAAATTCGTGTCACGGCGTCTGAATCCTGAAAAAGGCCACCGTTATCTGCCGTATATCGTTGTGATTATCGACGAGTTCGCCGACCTGATACTTACCGTAGGCAAAGATGTGGAGACACCCATATCGAGAATCGCGGCCAAAGCCCGTGCGGTTGGCATCCACATGATTCTTGCCACGCAGCGTCCGTCGGTCAATGTGATAACCGGTGTGATCAAGGCTAACTTCCCCGGACGAATGGCCTTCCGCGTCACCCAGCGCAATGACTCGCAGACCATCCTTGACCGTCCCGGAGCCGAACAGCTTGTGGGACGCGGCGACATGCTCATTTCCCGCGACGGAATCATTGACCGCGTGCAGTGCGCCTTCATCGACACGCCCGAAGTGGAGGCAATCTGCGAGCATATATCATCGCAGCAGGGTTACCCCATGGCCTACGAACTGCCGGAAGTCACGGCAGCGGGCGACGGCTCGGCCACCGGAAATCCGCTCGGAGAAAGAGATCCCCTCTTCCCCGAAGCCGGCCGCGAGGTTATCGGTCAGGGAATCGGCTCCACATCCTCGCTCCAGCGCAAGTTCAACATAGGTTATCCGCGTGCGGGTAAAATCATGGACCAGCTCGAGATGGCAGGCGTGGTAGGACCTACACAGGGAGGCAAACCCAGAGCCGTGCTCATGGACATGTACTCGTTCGAACGCTATCTCGAATCATAAACTTTTACCATCCAAATCTGTTATTACACCATGCGAAAGATATTTTTCATAATCATATCCACTGTGGTATCCCTGTTTGCTTCAGCCGAAACCGACGCTCTTGCAACGCTCGGCGACGCTGCGGCGAAATTCAGTTCCGCGCCCTCCATTTCCGCGGCCTACTCCATCACGGCAGGCGGTGGAAAATACACCGGCCGAGTTTCATTTTCCGGCGACAGATTCACCATGACCTCGCCCCAGATTCTCACATGGTATGACGGAACCACGCAATGGTCCTACAATAAGGAGGAAAATGAAGTGACCGTCTCGGAGCCCACGGCCGATGAACTCAGCCAGATCAACCCGTTTGTCATCATAAGCAAATTCCGCCAGTCGTTCAATGCCAGAAATCTTTCAGCCCCGAAAGGTTTCCAAAAAATAGAACTAACGGCAAAAGACCCGAAATCCGACATTTCATCGGCTACCATAACACTAAACGGAAAGACGCTGATGCCTACGCAGATAAATCTGACCATGCGTGACAAACAGGTGATAACCATCCTGCTCACCTCCGTGACCACCGGACCGAAATACAACATAAAAGCGTTTCAGTTCCACGCTCCCAACTACCCGGGGGTGAAAATCGTAGACCTGAGATAATCATCATAAATCCACCAACACCATCATCCTTCTGACAAGGACCAAAAGATATTTCCCATGACAGCGCTCACAACCAAATGCCTCATAGTAGGCTCCGGCCCAGCCGGTTATACCGCCGCGCTCTACACATCGCGCGCCAATCTCAAACCCATAGTGATGGAGGGTCTTACCCCCGGCGGACAGCTCACCATTACAACCGAAGTTGAAAACTTTCCCGGCTATCCCGACGGGACAACCGGGACAGGACTGATGGACGACATGCGCCGTCAGGCCGAACGTTTCGGCGCCGACATCCGTTCGGGACTCGTCACCAAATTCGATTTCTCGAAACGTCCCTTCACCGCTGAGACCGACAGCGGACTGACAATCACCGCCGACACCATCATCCTTGCCACCGGTGCGAGCGCCCGTTTCCTCGGACTGGACGACGAGCAGAAATACATGGGTCTCGGAGTCTCGGCATGCGCCACATGTGACGGCTTCTTCTACCGTGGAAAGAAAGTGGCCGTTGTAGGCGGCGGCGACACTGCCTGCGAGGAAGCCCTCTATCTGTCGAATCTCGCATCACAGGTCTACCTCATAGTGCGCAAGAACTACCTCCGCGCCTCCAAAGTGATGCAGGACAGAGTTATGGCCAGGCAGAACATCGAAGTGCTTTTCAATACCAACACCACAGGCCTTTACGGCGAAGAATTCCTTGAAGGCGCACATCTTGTGGAGTTCGTAGGCACACCGCAGGAACGCACCATAGACCTTCCGGTCGACGGATTCTTCCTTGCCATCGGACACAAGCCCAACACCGAAGCGTTCGCCTCCGAAATCGAGCTTGACAAAGACGGCTATGTTGTGACCGACCATCCCCACACGGCCACCAACATTCCGGGCGTCTTTGCCGCCGGAGACGTCGCCGACCCGTATTACCGTCAGGCCATCACCGCAGCCGGAAGCGGATGCCGCGCAGCCCTCGATGTGGAACGCTTCCTTGCCGAAGGAGCCTGATACAACTTTACATCATATAAGCCCGTCCGGACCTCGTTTGCAGCCTCCGGACGGGTTTTCTTTTCAAAAACCGGTGAACAGAGCGGTTAATCCCGTGTAAAGGGCAGAATTTATTAACATTTGGCTCTGTTTTTTGCTTTTTTTGACTATATTTGTTGATTAAAACCATACTCCCCTTCAAGTGGAATCATGAACGAAGACGCTCTCAGCCAATTATATCTCAAGGACACCGCCTTTCAGGATCTCATGCAGAAACGCATTTTCAATGTGCTTCTTGTGGCGTCGCCCTACGACGCTTTCATGATGGAAGAAGACGGCCGCATAGAGGAACAGCTTTATTTCGAATATGTTGCACTGAATCTAAGCTCGCCGCCGCGTGTAACCAAGGTCTCCACCACGGAGCAGGCCATAGCCGCGATGAAGGAAAAACATTTCGGCATGACAATAATGATGCCCGGCTCGGACATCAGCGAGACTTTTGCCGGCGCACGGAGGCTCAAGGAACTGCAGCCCTCGATGCCGGTGATTGTGCTGACTCCCTTCTCCAAGGAAGTGTCACGCCGTCTTGCCAACGAGGACTTCACCGGCGTTGACTACGTGTTCAGCTGGCTCGGAAACGTTGACCTCCTTCTGGCCATCATAAAACTTCTGGAGGACAAGCGCAACGCTGACAAGGACATCAACGAGGTGGGCGTCCAGATGATTCTCGTGGTGGAGGACTCGGTGAGATTCTACTCGTCAGTACTCCCCCACATCTACAAGAACCTGCTGAAACAAAGCTACGAGTCATCGACGGAAGCCCTCAACGAGCACGAACAGATGCTCCGCATGCGAGGACGTCCCAAAGTGATGCTTGCCCGAAACTTCGAGGAAGCCATGGAAATATATTCCTGCTACGGACAGAATCTGCTCGGAGTGATCAGCGATGTGTCGTTCAGCCGCAACGGAGAGAAAGACAAGCACGCCGGATTCAGACTCGTGGAGGAACTGCGCAAGGAGAACCCCTACCTGCCCATAATCCTGGAATCGTCAGAGAGCGACAACAGACAGAAAGCCATCGAGGCCAACTGCGTTTTCATCGACAAGAATTCCAAGAAATTTCCCGTTGACCTCAGCGCGGCCATAACCGAGCAGTTCAGCTTCGGAGACTTCGTGATGACCGACCCCGACACCGGTAAGGAAATCAGAATCCGCTCGCTCAAGGACCTGCAGTACCACATATTCGACATCCCGGCTTCGGCACTGCTGCATCACGCGTCGTCAAACGACATTTCACGCTGGCTCTACTCCAGAGCGCTCTTCCCCATAGCCGACGTCATAAAGGGCCACCGCTTCTATTCCCTTGACGAGGTCCCGGCAGTGCGACAGCTGTTCTTTGACCTTATCGTGAAGTACCGCAAGATGAAAAACCGCGGCGTTGTGGCAGTGTTCCGCAAAGACCGGTTTGACCATTACTCCAACTTCGCCCGCATAGGCCAGGGCTCGCTCGGAGGCAAAGGCCGCGGTCTGGCCTTCATTGACCATATCATCAAGCAGAACCCCATCTGCGACAACTTCTACGGAATCTCCATCACCATACCGCGCACCGTGGTTCTGTGCACCGACATTTTTGACGAGTTCATGGCGGCCAACAGCCTCTATCCCATAGCGCTGAGCGATGCCGATGACGCCACCATACTCGAGCATTTCCTTGCCGCCAGAATGCCTGAGAGAATACGCGAGGACCTCGACGCCCTTTTCGACGTGATTGACAAGCCGTTGGCCATACGTTCGTCCAGCTTGCTCGAAGACTCGCATTATCAGCCGTTTGCAGGAATCTACTCCACTTACATGATTCCGCACACCTCTGACCGCAAACAGATGCTCAAGATGCTCACCGACGCCATAAAGGGAGTCTACGCATCAGTATTCTACGCCGACAGCAAGGCCTACATGACCGCAACCTCAAACCTCATTGACCAGGAGAAGATGGCGGTCATAATCCAGGAGGTGGTGGGAAATCAGACGGGCGATTACTATTTCCCGTCGTTCTCCGGAGTTGGCCGCTCGCTCAATTATTATCCGCTCGGCAACGAGACCGCCGAGGACGGAGTGGCCGAAGTAGCCGTAGGACTCGGAAAATATATCGTGGACGGAGGTCTGAGCCTCCGGTTCTCGCCCCGTCACCCCGAACACGTGCTTCAGACTTCGGAACTGAATCTGGCTCTTCGTGACACCCAGACACGCATGTATGCGTTGGACATGTCGGACGTTGACACGTTCAAGGTCGACGACGGATTCAACATTGTCAAGAAATCCGTTCAGGATATAGCCCCGTCAGGAGCGTTGCGCTACATGGTTTCCACGTTCGATTACCGCGACAACGTGTTGCGTGACTCGGATTTCGGTGACGGACGCAGAGTGGTCACGTTCAACAACATACTGAAACATGACGCCTTTCCGCTCGCAATGGGCGTGGACTTCATGCTTTCCACCGGCCAGCGGGAAATGAGCCGCCCAGTGGAGATTGAGTTCGCCGGAATGATAAATCATGGCGACCCCTCGTCGAAAGGCCACATCTACTGGCTTCAGATACGTCCCATAGTCGAACGCAAGAATCTTGTCGACGAACATCTGCTGGCTCTCCATGACTCTTCGCTGATACTCCGCTCGGACACGGCTCTCGGACACGGCACTGTTGACAATGTGAACACCATTGTCTACGTGCGGCCTGAATCCTTCTCTCCCTCGGCAAACTCCATGACCGCACGCGAGATTGAAAAGATAAACCGTGATTTCACAAAGAGAGGCATCCATTACATTCTGATAGGTCCCGGACGCTGGGGTTCAAGCGACGCGTCGCTCGGCATACCGGTAAAGTGGCCTCAGATTGCCAACGCCCGTCTGATTGTGGAGTCATCCGTGGGCAACTACAGGATAGAGCCGAGTCAGGGCACACACTTCTTCCAGAATCTCACCTCGTTCGGAGTGGGATACTTCACCATTGACCAGAGTGCCGGACAGGGATTCTACAATGTGGATTATCTCAATTCCCTGCCCGCCGTCTACGAAAGCGATGCCGTCAGAATCGTGGAATTCGACAGCCCGCTGCCCATTGGCATCGACGGCAAGAAAGGCCACGGTGTGGTTGCCAAACCTGAATTCGCCACTCCGGCAACATCATTAAATCAAGAAAATTAAATGCCACTATGTCATTTCTATCATCAGTAAAACGCGCATTCGGCTTCCCCGGAGAATATGACGGGGAAGAAGACGATGATTTCAACGATGACGAACTCACCGATGACCCGGATCTCTCACTGGAGGCTTACGTGTCGGACCAGGAATCAGGCAACGGAGTTTCCGATAACGCTGAACCCTCGTCGACCGTGATTTCCGATGAGGAACTGAAAGAACTCGCCTCGGACATTTTCGATTCAGTGCTCGGTTATTTCAACTCCCATCAGCCCGAAGTGGTCAGGAAATGCATTGACATCGACACCCAGCGCTCTATCCTGCTTCAGGAAATCGACGAGAACCTGAAGACTCGGATAGCCGCCATAGCCGACCGCGCCTGCCGGGCCGGCGAAAATATGTGGGCCGACAAACAGCAGCGCATGGGAGCCGAATTGCTCAAACTGAAATCGGAATACAATGCCGTCAGACAGCAACGCGAGGAAATCCAGAGCGCACAGCTTTCGGCGACCCGCCAGAAACGCGCTCTCAGCGACCGCATCCGCGATCTCGAGGCCCAGGTGATGACTCTCGAAGCCGAACGCGAGCAATATCAGCTCGAGAACCGGAGCATGGCTGCAAGGCTCCGCGGACTGCCCTCCGCAGTAAACCTGACACCCGCATCTTCCGCTACGGACGATGCCACGGCGAGGAAACTCAAGAGCGAGAATGAAACCCTTAAGAAGGAGATAGAGAGCCTCAGAAGCAAAGCCGAAAGCGCTGAGGCCGAAATTGCCCGGCTGAAAGAGGAAATCTCACAGAACTCCGCTACCGGAGTCTCCGCCGAAGAAATCGCGGAACTGAAAGAGATAGAGCGGCAGATGGAACGCATGCGCGAGGCAAAGGAGACGAGCGAGGCCAACATAATCAGTCTGAACAGGGAAATCAAGGAATCCGACGCCACGATTGCCCAGTTGCAGAAACAGCTGGCCGACAGCGCCAAGGAAGCGGAATCGGCTTACAGGGAAATTGAATCCCTGCGTTCCACCATAGAATCCAACCTCTATGCCCACGCGGCCGCAGAGGCCGAGCTGAAAGCCGAGATAAGCCGGCTCAAGGAGCCGATGCCCATTGAGACATCATTTTCCGAGACTGCTGAAACAAAGGTCACTCAACCGCAACCGCAGCCTCAGAAGAAAAAGAACCGCAAGAACCGCCGGCGCAAAGAGAAGTTCCAGTCTGAACAGCTGGCCGGACTGGCCGACACCGAACCGCATCAGCAGGTAAAGATCTCGGCCATTGACGAACTGATGGACAGCACGGACTGGTTTGTGGCCCCGGAACCTATTCCTCTCAAGAAGGACCCCGAGGTGGAAGAGAACTTCGGCTACAAGGAACCGGCAAAGAAACCTGACGTTCTCGACGATGACCGGCAGCTGACACTGTGGTAGGCTTTTCCGCCCCGACAACTCCAAACTGATAACCGAATTGAAAATCACCATACATTGAAAGTCATGAAACTGTCAATCATATTCACAGCGGCACTGCTGGCCGCGCCGACAGCGCTGATAAACGCCCAGGCCAATTCAGTCAAGGACTATCCCGAAATAGAGCGCTATGTCACCGGAGGCGGAATATCGGCTTCAATCCCCCCGATGAACTACACCGCCGACGGGACGGGACTTATCTCCATGTCGGCCGACGGAAAGAGAATCGTCAGACTCGACATAAAGACCGGCAAGGAGGTAGAGACGCTGATGGACCTCAACAACACACGTGAGACCACGCTCTCCCACATCGAAGGGTTCAAGCTGTGTGACAACGGCTCGAAAATCCTTGTGTGGAACGGGAAAGAGATGGTCTACCGCCGCTCCTACACGGCACGTTATTACGTCTACGAATTACGCTCGAGACTTCTGAAACCGCTCTCGGAGGAACATCCGCGCCAGCAATCGCCGATTTTCTCGCCTGACGGCCGAATGATAGCCTTTGTGGCCGACAACAATATCTACATCAAGAAACTTGACTACTGGTCGGAAGTGGCCGTGACCACCGACGGCGCCAAGAACAAGGTGATCAACGGCGTACCGGACTGGACCTATGAGGAAGAATTCGCCACTACATGCTCCATGTGCTGGTCACCTGACAATCTGGTGCTCTGTTTCCTGAAATACAATGAGACGGATGTTCCCTCGTTCTCGTTCCCGCTCTACGAGGGCAGCTGCAATCCGATAAAACAGTATGCACTCTATCCCGGAAGTTTCACATACAAATATCCCGTAGCAGGCCAGCAGAATTCCAAGGTTTCCGTGCACTCCTACGACGTGGAGACCCGCAAGCTGAAAAAGATGGAGCTGCCGGGAAGCCAGACGGAATACATACCCCGGATAGAATTCGGCCATGCGCCCGACCGCCTGATGACCGTGACTCTCAACCGGGCACAGAACCGCATGGAGCTTCTCTGTATCAATCCGAAATCAACCGTGAGCCGTTCGGTACTCGTAGAGCAGTGGAAAGCGTGGCTCGACCCCGACACTTACGAAAACATCCGTTTCATGCCGGAATCGTTCGTCGTGTTCTCGTCACGCAGCGGCTACAAGCACCTCTATGAATATTCCTACGCCGGAGCGCAGCTGCGCCAGATCACATCGGGCGATTATGACGTGACGGCCTACTACGGAAGCAACACCCTCGGCACCCACTTCTACTGCTCCACCGCATCGGGGGCTATAAACCGCACTGTCAGCTCCATTGACAAAAAAGGCAAAGTCACGGACCTCTCGCCCCGCAACGGCAATGCATCGGCATCGTTCAGCCCCGATATGGCCTACTACGCTCTCACCTACAGCAACAGCACCACGCCCCCAAAGGTTACGCTGATGAGCACGTCAGGCAACAAGCCCGTGCGCACGCTCGCCGAGTCCCGTTCGTCAGACCCGTGGCTCAAAACCGTGCCTCTGCCTGAATTCTTCACAATGGATACGGAAGGCGGCCTCAAACTGAACGGCTACATAATAAAGCCGGCAGGATTCGACCCGTCAAAAAAATATCCGGTAATCATGTATCAGTATCAGGGTCCCGGCTCCCAGGAAGTCCTTGACCGCTGGCACATAGGATATGAGAACTTCTTCGCCAAGTCAGGCTTCGTGGTGGTTTGTGTTGACGGACGCGGAACAGGCGGACGCGGACGTGCGTTTCAGGATGTGGTCTACAAACGTCTCGGACATTACGAGACAATAGACCAGATAGCCGCAGCCCGCTATGCTTCACGTCTGCCCTACGCCGATCCGTCACGCATAGGCATCTTCGGATGGAGCTACGGAGGATATGAAGCCATCATGGCGGCATCACACCCCGACGCGCCGTATGCGGCTGCAGTGGCAGTGGCCCCGGTGACAGACTGGCGATATTATGACACCGTCTACGCCGAACGCTACATGCTCACGCCTCAGGAGAACGAATCAGGCTATAACGACGCTTCCTGCATGACATATATCAACAATCGGCGCTGTCCGCTGTTAATAATGCATGGAACGGCCGACGACAATGTGCATCTGTTCAATTCCATACAGTATGCGTCAGTCACCGAGAGTCGGGGCCGCTGGATTGATATGCTTCTGTTCCCGAACATGAACCATTCAATCAACGGCTGCAACTCCCGCGAGGTTGTCATTGCCCGTCTGCTCGACTATTTTTCGCGTAACATGAAATGATTCAACACCACAACAGATTCTGACAACAGACAAAAAGAACATCAACCAAAGAATGGAGTCAAGGCTCAACAACGGCAAAGGCATATTCCTGCTATGGATCAACTGGCTTATGGGCAGCGGGGCCATAGTATTGCTCATCCAGCTCTCACTGTTCGTAAAGCCGCTCTACATGCCGTTCGTAGCATTCGGAATACAGTTCATCCTGTTCCTTCTGATAAAACGTAACCGGGAGAAGGAACTTCCGGTCTGCTACCTGTTTCCGTTCGTTGCCTCAAGAATCATGTTCTGGTCCGGAGCCACCATGCTGGTAATCAACCTGCTTTACTCCAAATGGCTCGTAGAGACCGTGTTCGGCTCCACGCACATCAATCCCCACATTCCGTTTCTGTGTATCCTAATTGTCTGTCCCATAACGCTTATATGCTGTCTGTGGGTCCATACCCACAAACGCACCATCTCGTTTTGCCGTGACTGCAAGATGCGGTCCGGGACAGCGGCCGAGCGCGGTTTTCTAGGCAAGATATTCACGCGTGAGGGTAATTATCAGATTGACGTGTGCCTGATAGTCTCGGCCGTGTTAACCTTGCTGGCATGGATTTATTATGTGATTGTCTACATAAATTCATCCCTGAACCATACGGACAGATTTGTCTTTTTCATAGCCCCCGCGCTGGCATGGGTAGGGGCGTCAGTCTATTTCGCCCTGAGATACATAGGCATCTGGGGATACTACTGCCAGAACATAGCCGGAAGCGCCACGCGCCACGGCCGGTCGACTCTGCTGCGGTACATTCTGATTGACTATGACCTCATCTGCCTGAGCAAACCGCAGAGCGGACCCGACGCGGTGGATCCGGGCGCACGGTATTTCGACACCCCCGAGGCATCATACATCTCATGGCGCAAGCATGTCTCCATGGCCGACGCATCGCTCCATTTCTATAACATGACCGACATTGTGGATTCCGACATCAGATTCTTCTACTCCACGACATCGGGCAACGCGGACTGCAACATATTCCGCTACTTCGTGTTCCTGCGGCCGGAGCAACGCAAGGCATTCGACAAAAAGAATCCCGACTGCATCTGGGTCACCTTCCGCGAACTCGTGCAGATGCTGAACGACCACAGGCTCAATCCGCTGATGAGCGCCGAGTTCGTGCGCCTCTACACCATGGTCATGGCATGGAAGACCTACGACAACCGCGGACGGCGGCGATATAAGATCAAGCACTACAAACCGATGTTCCGATTCGAGAATCTTTCCAGCTGGGACATCGATTTCAATGATCCATCGTGGCTGTATGTGGCCGACAACAATCAGGACACTCCGTTCTACCATCTGCGCCGCTTGTGGAGAAAATACATCAACGGCGTGGGCAACTACATCGAAGAAATCAACCCTGAAACCACCGAGAGCCAACAATGAGTCTGATTGTCATAACCGGCCCTACGGCAAGCGGCAAAACCGCCCGCGCCGTAGATGTGGCCAAAGCCATGGATGGCGAAATCATAAGTGCCGATTCACGTCAGATTTACCGGGGCATGGATCTCGGCACCGGAAAAGACCTCGAGGAATACGGCGATGTCCCCTACCATCTCATAGACATCTGTCCGGCAGGATACAAATATAATCTTTACGAATATCTGCGCGACGAGAAGCAGGCAAGGACCGATATAGAAAGCCGCGGCCGTCAGCCCATTCTGTGCGGCGGGACAGGGCTGTATGTGGAATCCGTTGTCAACGGACTCTCGCTCCCTGAAGTTCCGTCCAACCCGTCCCTGAGGGAATCGCTCAAAGGGAAGACGCTTGACGAGCTGACCGGGATTCTGGCTTCAATGAAAACCCTGCACAATGTCACGGACGTCGATTCCTGCCAGCGTGCCATAAGGGCCATAGAGATAGCCACCTACTACAGGGAGAATCCCGACATGGCTGTTGCCGCCACTCCCCATCCGCTGAAAGGCGCCGTGATTGTGGGCGTGGCCATAGACAGGGATTCGCGCCGCCAGCGCATCACCGCAAGACTGAAAGCCCGTCTCGAGGCAGGGATGCTGGATGAGATACGGAATCTCATTGACTCGGGAGTCAAACCGGAGGACCTTATTTATTACGGGCTTGAATACAAGTACATAACCCGCTACGTGACCGGCGAGATTTCTCGCGACGAGATGGAGAGCGGTCTTGAAACGGCCATACATCAGTTCGCCAAACGACAGATGACATGGTTCCGCGGCATGGAGCGGCGGGGACACAGGATAAACTGGCTGCCATACGACATGGGACGCGACGAGTTCGTCAATGCCGTGAAAGAGCTGATGGAATCCAACCGTAAAAACGCCATGTCATGAACATCCGTCTATTCCTGACATTGACAGCACTGACAGCCGCGGGGCTGTTTGCAAAAGCTGAAACAGTGCGCCATTACCTTGACTCGCTCACTTCGCTGACCGATTCGACGCTGACGGTTGAATTTCCCGATGACCGGCTCTCGTCTCAGGCAATCGAGATCAGAGCTTCGCTTCCGGATGCAGAAATCGGTGCTCCGCTCGTGGCATTCGGAATATTGTGGGACATTGACTCCGTAAGCGGCTCATATTACCAGGCCATGCTGCGGCCTACTGGCTACAGGGACGAGGACAATGTTGTTGACCGGAGATATGTGGATCTCACCGTCTCACGCCACAGCGAGAGGGGTGACAGCATCATACACTCATCGCGTCACCGCGAAGGTTTCGGGCTGGAACGGAAAGAGAACACTTTAGGCGTAGACATTGACCGCACGACCGGCAAAGTGCTGATCTACGGTGGCAACGAGCAGCCGGAATCTCTGTTTGAGATGACCTGTCCCCTGCCCTTGCACCGCGGAATGGCCATACGGGCCGAGGGGAAAGCCGAGATTTCACTGGCCATGAGCGAATATCAGACTCCGGCGGATGCCGGACTGCAGACCCCGTGGACACTCGACGAACTCGAGGCTCACTTCCGCAAGTCAGCGGCGCCGCAGGGATTCTACCGCTATCTGGACCGGAAAAATGACCCGCGCTACTGCCGCATGGGCGGAAACTACATCATTGCCCTGACTGCCTCGACCGACGGCGGATATGACATTATCTACATATCCGGGGCCCGACAGAACGAATCGGAATGGCAATGCGGAATGCTGAAGGGTCATCTCTATCCCACCATATTCAGGAATCATTTTGACCTGAAATGGTTTGACTCGGAAATGAACGCTTTGTCAGAGGAATGCAGCGCCGATCTGGAGCAGGACGCCATTCTGACGATCAATTTTCCCCTGCTCAAATCATCGTTCAGATTTGCCCTGCAACCTCGGGATAACTGATTTCACCGCTATTCTGATTATAGGTGACCACAGTGTCGAGAAGGTCCACCTTGATATATTCGGGTGTGCGAGTGACACGGTAGACCGAATTCTGTTCCTGACGTTCTTCCAGAAAAGCATAAAGCGAGTCAGGCAGCTGGTCATAAAGGAACTGCTGCGGCAGGACCGAGCCGTTGCCGTTGATGTCGGTCCATTCATAGTTGCGGTCAAAAGTCAGAGTGGCCCCTTTCTTGATCCTCACAACCTCTGCCCCGTCACTTTCGGTATAGCTCTCAAGCTCGCCGAAAGGGAAATACTCGGAAACAAATTTGGCTATGGCCGAAGGAAGTTCATCCCAAGTATCGCTGTTGCAGGCTCCCATCAGCAGGATTACAAATCCGAGAGCCAATGACATGGCAGAGTTACATTTCATAAATCCAACAATTAAATAGTGTTACGAAAATATAACAATTCCTTGGTTTGTTGGTTCATAAGCCTACATACGTTAATTTTGCCGGATGATGAAATCATTGACCGCCATAATCACATTGTTCGCGACATGCACAGCGTTTCAGGGCGCCGCCACGGAACCGGAAACGGAGTACTATGACCTTGTAGAGACAGCCGACAAAGCCGCTGCCGACGGAAAATGGCAGAACGCTATTGACGCCATTGACAAAGCCATGCGCATAGAGCCGACGAATCCGTCGAATGTGCTTCTGCTGTCCAACAAAGGTATGTTCGAATACTATTCCGGGCAGGATTCTCTTGCACTGGAAACCCTTTCCATAGCCCAGAGAATTGCCCCGGCATCCGTCACCGTGCTCCAGAACAGGGCCAAGGTGCTCACCGATACCGGCCGCCTGAAAGAGGCTCTGCGTGACTATGCCGCGGTGATGGCCCTCGATTCCACCCTTGTGGAGCCGCTGTTCTATCACACCATGATCAGTTTCCAGCTCAACGATGCGGAAACGGCGCAGGCAGATCTCGACAGGATGAAACGTCTTTTCCCCGACCATCAGTCAACGCTCCTTGCCGAAAGCTCCGTACTCGCCTACTCGGGCAGATTTCTCGAAGCGATTCCGCTGCTGTCACGCCTGATAGAGAAAAAGCCGACCGCGGCCGATTACTCCACGCGGGCATTGTGCTACCTCCGCACGGACCAGCTTCCGGAAGCCGCCGAAGATATTGCCCAGGGACTGAAACTCGACCCCACGGACGGCGAACTTTATCTGCTGCGCGCCCTGCTGAACAAGATGCGGTTCCGTCCCGATGACGCTCATGCCGACGCTCTCAAGGCCGAACGTTACGGTGTGGACTCGTCCAGAATAAAGGCTCTCAATCTGTGACCTTCAGTCCGGCCGGCTCCGGATTTTCCAAAATGTCAATGTACTCTCGCCATGATTCGGGCTTTCACACCGCGCGGCCATGGCGCCGCTTCTTAGAGCAAGGCTCCTGATTCCAGTTGA
>CANQWS010000003.1 GCA_947627615.1 uncultured Muribaculaceae bacterium
CCCTGAGCACAACTCACTGAAGCCCCTTTTTGACTACCTCGGCGTTTAGGGTGACGCAATGACGAAGTCAGGAAATATGGAGGTAGGGAAGTCAGAGAATCGATGCTTTTTTTTAGGTTGATTTCGGCGGGGATGTTTCCGATAAGGGAATTTTCTGAGGCTGCTTCTTTGAATAGGTTTACATATTTGACCTGATGACTGGAATTGTCATTTTCGGTGCGTTTTCGGTGTGCGATGACGAGAGATGTCTGTACCTGAGCATCGTTGCCGAACCATCGACGGTTGGAATCCACAATTATATAGTCCGTCACAAACAGTTTTTCCATCAGATTGGCCAATGGGGTGGAGTATTCTCTGTTCATCCAGCTTGTGGGTACCACCAGAGCCAGTTTGCCATCCCGTTTCAACATTATTATGCACAGAATCCATGAGAAGATTGAAAGGTCGGCATAATTGGAGATATTTTCAATTGTGTTTTTTATAAGTTTTTTCTCTCCGGCAGATATGTATTGTGCTTTTTCAAGTATTGAAATCAGATTGCTTCTGATTATATCATGGGTGACATGAAATCCGCCGGATTTTTCATGATTAAGAAGTTCTCTTCTGACGAACGGGGGATTTGTGACAGCAAGGTCAAAACCGTTGGCATGATTCAGTCCGGACAAGGTCTTGGGATCAAAGGCATTGCCTGTGATTATAGTGGATTCAGGAAATCTTTCTGAAGCAGTCTTTGCGATTTCCGGATCTATTTCTATTCCATAGGCGCTGATATGATGTCCGCTGAGAGGTGAAAACATATCGCCTGTGCCGCACATAGGGTCAATGGCTGTATGAACCTCGGTAAGATCCAGAAAAGAGAATAATAGTCTCGGAATCATCTTCCCGGAAAATATCTGGCCTAATATTTTGGCTTTAGATAACATTGCCGTGAAGCTTTGGTGAGTCTGCATCCAGAGCAACTGAAACTCCGTTTTCCAGACAGATTCTGATATATTCGGAATAACGTCTGGAATTAGTTTCTTTCTCGTTGCCGGATTCAGGTATGGATTTCCTTACGTAAGATACTATTGATTCGCTGCATATATTTTTTTGTTGTCGTAACCTTTTCCCCTTATTCAGGAGAATCAAAGGATCCCCTTTGACGGTTACCATGGAGTTGGTCTGTTTGAATGTACTCTGAAGTTTGTCTAATATGGCTGTCTTTCGGGGCGTCAGCCTGTTCCTGACGAAAATTCTTGACATGGCCTGCCAGATTTCTGCTTTTGCTGAATGGAAAACCACCGAACACCATCCGTTGGCCTTGATTACTCATGAAATTTCTTTGAAAACTCCGTTCATCAGGGACTCGTATTTATTGATGTCCTTGTTTTGCGACGGATTGATTACTACTTCGTCTGTGGCATCGGTTATACGCCCAAGCCACAGCTCATTTATCTGATTTATCTCGGAATAGGGGATGAAGTCACCGAACGGGGGATCCGTGAAAACATAACTCACGGAATTGTCGGGCAAGTCTATTGACAGACTGCTCTTATTTATAAAGTATGACTTTCCTGGAGAGTGGTAAAGCTGAGATAATGCATCATGGAATATCTTTATTTTGCGGAGAAGACCAAGATAGATATTTTTTTCAACAGGAAGACTGCTGATGTAGAGGACACCCGGTTGAGCTCCGGTCAGGATGAAATCGGAGCTCGATTTTTTAGCGACCACTCTTGTCATCAGGGTCGAGTGGGAGGCGTTGTAACTTAAAATAAATATGCGCAGCGCATTGCGGATATCTGTCGGAAATGAATCCGTTTCATTCCAGATGGCGTTGAGCACCGATGCGTTTCTGGTAGTGTAGAAATGATGTAGATGGCTCATTCCGGAATGATAGCCGTTGCGGTATAGCATTCCCCATTTGATTTCGCGTAACGGGAAGCCTGCAAGCGAAAATCCGGCTTGTTGTTTTAGGATGAAATCAATGTCTTCTTCCGTGCACACCCGTGACCATTTTGTTTTGCCTGTGATTCCGTATATTTTATATGGAACCCTTTTCCTTCTTAAAATGTCTCGGGAAAGAACTTCATCTGTCATACGCTCCATGCAGTGGTTTTCGGTTTTGACCGTAAATGTTTTTCCGCATCGGGGACATCTGGCAGCATCCGAGATTCTAAGAGGATTGTAGGTAATGCAACTTTTGGCATAGGTAGATTCATGGCCGCATTCGGGACATTCTATGATATCGGACCAGACGATGTGGCGTATAATTGAGTTATTGCCCTGATTATCTTTGATGTGATATGCTTCGTCAGCCATATCTTTTATTCGGGCCATAAGCTCGTCTGCGGCTTTTTTGAATCGCATCGGATCCGTGTTGCATAGGACATCGCCTATCATGGAGCCTACCGGGCTTAGTTCATAACAATATGCCGTGCGTTCTCCCCATTCCGGATTCAGGCCAAGACTTGATGCTAACGAAATCATGGCTTTGTTGGGCTTTCCTGCCAGTTTTGCAGCTATGCCTGTAGTTCCGCTGCCTCCGAAAGGATCAAGAATTGTATCTCCAACTTTGGTATGGCAGGCTATAAATACAGCTTCGGCCTCGGCAGAAATTTTTGTTGGATATGAGAACGCATTGTAAATCGCACCTGTTCTGCCTGATGGGAATGGTGAGTCGTAGAGGCTTA
Source organism: uncultured Muribaculaceae bacterium (assembly GCA_947627615.1). Lineage (GTDB taxonomy): Bacteria > Bacteroidota > Bacteroidia > Bacteroidales > Muribaculaceae > Paramuribaculum. The sequence continues at coordinate 2,673 of CANQWS010000003.1, forward strand.
ATATTTCATCATTCTTTTGGGGCATGGAGTAAGGTGGTTTGGCTGGCGGATTATGTCTTAGTGGTTCGTGGATTACAAAAGTAGTAAAAAAATGGTTAACACAATCATAAATGTGGGAAAGTTATGGCCATAATTCCCGGGGCGGTGGGGGTGCCGGGGGAATTATGGCCATGACGGTTCTGGCAAGACTCTGTCAGCGAGCCTGTTGTGCGGGGTGTCAGCGCACCGGGGTCAGGCGGAGGCGGTAGGTGACCGGCTCGTCGGCCACGCGATAGACCGGAAGGGTGTCAACGTCGGCGCCGCAGGAGGCGTTGCCCACGCCGCGCATTTCGCCGTCAAGATGCACCACGGTGTAGGGGCGCGGCTGCAGTTCCCACTGGTGCATGGCGTTCATCAGGTCGGCGTCGGTCCAGGGGAGCGCCGAGAAGTTCACGTTGCCCTCGGCTTCGATGCGCAGGCCGTTGCCGGCGGCATCGGTGAATTCCACGTGGCGGAGTCCCTGGCGGTTGCCGGTGCTCTGCGGCTTCACGTAGTTCTCGCCCATGGCGCCTACGGTGGTCCTGTGGTAGCCCACGGGGGTGCCGTCAAGGCGGTCGTTGGAGTTCGAGAGCGGGCCGTGGGCCACGTAGGCCACGTTCTTCAGGTCAGGATTCAGCCCGAGGCTCACTCCGGCGCGGCGCAGGTCGGCCGTGTGGGGCGTGATGGTAACTTCCATATCGACTATGCCCTGCGGATAGATGGTGTAGACTATCTTCTGGTCGGCCAGTTTTCCCTTGCGTTCGGTGTTGACCTTCACGGCGTTTGTCACGCTCCGGTGGTCGACTGTGATCGAGCCTGACGGTTCGAGGCCGTTCGATGTGTCGGTGTAGCGGTCGTTTTCAATCCAGCGGTGGTTGTCAAACAGCGGGCCTTCGCCGTCGGCTATGTACTGCTTGCCGTCGATCGACAGGGCGGTGAGGCGTCCGGTGGCTTTGTCGAATGTGGCGTTCACCGCACCGTGCTCAATGGAGGTGGTCTTTTCGCCGTCGGTCTCCACGCTGCGGCCGTCGCGCGGCATCTTCGGCTTAACGGCGGCGAGTTTCACCGGCGCGCTCAGCTGATACTGTCTCATGGCCACTTCATGGCCGGCAGGAATGCCTTCGGCGGCTTCGCGGCGCTCGGCGGTGACTGTCAGAAGCTGTTCGGCGTTCTTGGCCGGTTTCGGAAGCTTGAAGCTGACGGTTGTGGAATCGCCCGGAGCGGTGGCGGGCAGGTCCACTGTGGTGGTATAGGTCACTTTGCCGTCGGTCAGCACGTCACATCTCAGTCTGAAAGCGTCGAGCGGCGTGAAATCGTAGGCGTTGCGTATGTCGAGAGTGGCCTTGTTGCCTTTGACGGTCAGGGCGCCGAATTTTATCCACTGGTGGGCGGCCTTGACTTCGGCGAGCTTGGCCGTGGGCTTGCGGTCAGGGGTCAGGATGCCGTTGGAGCAGAAGTTGCCCTGATGGGGGCCGGGATAGTCATAGCCGGTGGTGATGCGCTTCACGCCCTTCTTGAGCAGCTGCGGGTCGTAGATGGCCTGGTCCACCCAGTCCCAGATGCAGCCTCCGGCAGTGGCGTCGCTGGACTCTATCACGTTCCAGTATTCGCGCAGATTGCCAATGGCGTTGCCCATGGCGTGGGCATACTCGCAGATAATCATCGGTTTCTCGAGGCCCGAGGTGTTCTCGTGCATCCACGCCTGGCCGGGATACATCTTGGAATAGAAATCCGAGTAAAGCTCGCCTCCGTAGGGGCGGTCTATGCGTGTTCCCTCGTAATGTACCGGACGGCTGTCAAGGGCCTTGGCGGCGTCATAGCATGCGGCGAAGTTCTTGCCGCCGCCGGCCTCGTTGCCCAGCGACCAGATGATGACGCTCGGATGGTTGCGGTCACGCAGCACCATGCGGTCTATGCGGTCAACGAATGCGGGAATCCATGATGGCATGTCGGAGATGGACTGGTTGGCATGGTCCTCCAGATCAGCCTCGTCAATGGCGTAGATGCCGTAGTGGTCGAGCATGGCGTAGAATTTCACGTCGTTGGGGTAGTGGCTCGTGCGCACGGTGTTCACGTTGTTCTGCTTCATGAGGGTGACGTCGCGGAGCATCTCGCCGGCCGTCACGGCGCGGCCGTGTTCGGGCGATGTGTCATGGCGGTTCACGCCTTTGAGGAATACCGGACGGCCGTTGACATAGAGCTTAGACCCTATGATTTCAACCTTGCGCAGTCCGTACTTGGTGTTGAAGGCCATCTCTTCCTTGCCGTCGCTGTCGTTCTGGACCACGGTCACGGAGTAGAGCTGCGGATTTTCGGCGCTCCACAGGCGGGGATTGTCAACGGTGAAACGCACCGACCCCTTGGTGCCGTCGCCTTTCAGCGCTATCTTCTCGGTGCCTATCAGATTGCCCTGCGGGTCCATGAGCTTCACGGTTATGTCTTTGCTCCGGCCGGTCTTGTCGCGGTCGTCGAGACTCAGCTCAACGTTGACAGTGGACTGGGAGAAATCGGGGTTGAACGCGGTGGTGATGTAATGGTCGCGCACCGATGCGGCGGGCACGTTGAACAGGTCAACGTCACGGAATATGCCGCTCATGCGGAACATGTCCTGACACTCCAGATAGCTGCCGTCGCTCCAGCGCATCACCTCCACAGCGAGGGTGTTCTTTCCGGAATGGATGTAAGGTGTTATATCGAATTCGGCGCCGTTGTTCGAGCCTTGCGTGTAACCCACGTATTTGCCGTTGACCCATACCGATGCCGCCGAGTAGATGCCGCCGAAACGGATGAATGTGCGGCCTCCGTCCCAGGTGGCCGGTACCGTGAACTCCTTCACGTACGAACCGACGGGGTTGATTCCGTAGTTCTTGCCCCCGTCGTTGAATCCCGGACGCGCGCGGATAAACGGCGGAGTGTTGTCATGGGGATACTCCACGTTGGCATATATCGGATGGTCATATCCTTTCATCTCCCAGTTGGAGGGAACCTCTATGTTGTCCCATCCCGAGGCGTCGAAGCCTTCCTTCCAGAAATCGAGCGGACGTTCCGACGGCTGGCTCACCAGCTGGAACTTCCACACTCCGTTGAGGCTGATCATGCGGGAGTTGACCGGCGCCTTCCAGGGCATGTCGAAGTGGGCCTTGTCGGCCGTCATCTCCGATTCCGAGGCGTAAGGTACATAGGTGGCGTGGGCGGCTTCCTTGTTTATCGCGAATATCTTTTCATTTTCCCATATCGGGGCCTCTCCTGCGTTAGCCTCTCCGGCTGCGTTGGTCTCACCTACGGCCGTGATGGTCACGTGCGCCGCCTTTGACTGCTTGGCGGTCACGAGACGACCGTTTGAGAGGGTCATGCCCGTTCCCGGGCGGTTGGTCAGCGTCAGGGTGTAGATTCCCTCCTTGGCGCCGGGATTGATTTTCCATAGCTGGGCCTCGTCCGAGCCGTTGTTCTCGCCGGTGGCTATCTGGTTTCCGTCGGCGCGCAGGGTGGCTCCGGTGGCAATGTTGATTATGCGCCACGAGCCGGAGAGCGGCGTGATGCTCCACTGCTGGGAGCGGTCGCCGGCGTCGGCCGCGCTCAGCGTGACGTTGCCGTTGTCGCTGCAGCCCAGAGCCTTGCCGGATATGGTCAGCTGATAGATGGCTGTGGGACTGAAGCCTTCAGCCGCGGCGGCAAGGGAGCCGAGCAGGCTGACGAGTAAAAATGAGATAAGAGGTAGTAAACGTTTGGTAGCCATTTTATTTTAAGGTTGTTTTTGGTTTTTCAATGGAGTTTCGCCCTAAGGCGGAGAGGGCCGTGGCGAGGTGCCTACGCCTTCACTATCAGAACGGAGGCCAGGGCGGCTATGCCCTCTTTCCGTCCCGTGAATCCGAGGCGTTCGGTGGTGGTGGCCTTGACGCTCACGCGGTCCTTAGCCAGACCCATGTCGGCGGCCACGGTCTCGCGCATGGCGTCGATGTACGGCGCCAGCTTCGGTGCCTGCGCTATGACGGTGATGTCGGCGTTGGCCACGGTGAAGCCGTTGTCGGCCAGCAGACCCATCACATGGCGCAGCAGCAGCCGCGAGTCTATGCCCTTGAACCGCGGGTCGGTGTCGGGGAAATGCTTGCCTATGTCGCCCAAGGCGGCTGCCCCAAGCAGGGCGTCGCACAGTGCGTGGAGGGCCACGTCGGCGTCGCTGTGGCCCAGAAGACCAAGTTCGTACGGCACTTTCACGCCGCAGAGCCACAGTTCGCGTTCCTCCGCGAAAGCATGGACATCGAAGCCCATGCCGGTACGTATGTCTGGTATCATTGTCATGGTCATCTGCGTCCGAACAGGTCTTTAAGACCGTCCATATCAAAGGTTAACGTGAAGCGGAGTGTCTGGTCCAGAGGCGATGTCTGGGCGGTGGCCAGCATGTACGAGGCATCGAGCTTCAGCACGTTGAGCGCGAAACCTGCGCCTATGCCGAAATACTGGCGGTTGCCCTTCATGGCGTTCTCGTAGAAGTAGCCCGCACGGAGGAAAAACTGCTGGTTGTAGCTGTATTCCGCGCCCAATGACCATGTTATCTCCTTCAGCTCTTCCGAGAATCCGCCCGGAGCATCGGTGAACGATTTGAATATTCCCGTGATGGGCGACATGTTTTCCCAGTCCTCCAGAGCCTGGTTGTACTCGCGCTCGGCGTCGAGTTCCGGCTTGCCGTCGGCCTCGAAGTCCTTCAGGCGCGGACGCACCGGCACCAGAAGCTTGTTGGCGTCAAGTGACAGGGCGAGATTGTGGTAGTCGGCCAGCGGGAAGGTGAACGTGGTGCCCAGACGCATGTTCGTGGGCAGGAATGCCGGATTCTCGCCGTGGTTGTACGATATTTTGGTACCGATGTTGGAGATGTTCCAGCCGAATGACCACTGGCACTCGTTGCGGCCTATGATGGGGTAGGTGGTGAAATAGCCCGAGATGTCGGCCGAGAATGCCGATGCGCCGGCTGACTGGTCGCCCGCATACGAATCGGAGAAGCCCAGGTCAGAATAGATGTAGCGGAACACGACGCCCATCGAGTATTTTTCCGAAAGTTTTCGCGAATATCCCACGTCAAACGACATTTCGTAGGGGTTGAGCGTCTGTGTGGCCTGAGTCTCGCCCGGATACTTGTTGGTCACCTCGCCCAGAGAGAAATAGCGCAGCGAGGCCGAGAGTGCCTGATTGTCGCCGCTGCCCAGCTTCCAGTAGCCCGACAGATCGGCCAGAAAGATGTCGTTGACAAGTTTGCGGAGCCACGGAGTGTAGTTTATGGCAACGGCGCCCTTGCTGTAGGCAAACGCATATTTCGACGGATTCCAGAACTGGGAGTTGGCGTCGGGGTCGGTGGCGGCACCGAGGTCGCCCATGGAGGCGCCGCGCGCGTCCGGAGCTATGCTCAGGGAGTTGGTGCCCGTCTGGATGGGGTTGAAGTCCTCCTTCTGGCCATGGGCTGTGGCCGTTGCGATGGAGAGAATTGACGTCACTGTGACGGCTCTTATGATTGAAGTTATGCTCATCGGTGGAGATATGGTTATCGTTAATATAACTGCAAATTCGGCGTTTTATTGCCTCTGCATCCTAATCCCCACCGAAATAAAAGCCGGTTCCCGGTTTTTGACAAATTTTGTCGGACCGGCTCCTAATCCCATAGAAATAAAAGGCCGGAGGCTGTGCAGGGCTCTGCGGCAGTCTCCGGCTTTTTGAGGATATGTGGCGGCGTCCCACTCAGGGGGCTTCCGTCGGTTTTGTGATTTTATCAGTCGATGTTGTGGTTGAGGTCATGCCATTTGTCGATAGGAGGCAGCACGCCCATCTCTATAACCTCGTCGCGGAGGGTGCAGAGGTGCTTGTAGCTCTCTTCGAGTTCGGCTTTCTCCTTGGCGGTACCGTTGACCATCTTGTAGGAAACACCGTTCTTGTCGATGGTGGTTTCCATGGCCATCATGATGTGCTGGAACTTGTCGTTGTTCACGTAGCAGCCTGCAGGCCAGGTGAAAGGCTTGCCGCCCATAGCTGCTGCGATCATTTCTATTGAAATGTAGGCAGGGCTCTGGAACGATGAACGGCCGCGGAGGTCAATGATGTGCTTGCCGCCCTGGATCACGCGCTGTTTCAGCTCGTTCCATGCATTTTCGGGCAGAGCTTCGGTACCGATCACTTCGGTGAGGGGCTTGCCGTTGACAAGAGTTGTGGAAGCGAATACGGCCATCTGTTCGCCGTGGCCGCCGTAGGTACGGCAGTTCACGATTTCGCTTGCGGGCACGTTCAGGGCTTTCACCAGTTCGTGCTGCAGACGGGTGCTGTCAAGAGCTGCGAGGGTAGTAACCTGGTTGGGTTTCAGGCCTGAGTACAGAAGGGTGATGAGGCCGGTGATGTCGGCGGGGTTGAAAATCACAACGATGTGCTTAACATCGGGGCAGTACTCGCGTACGTTCTTGCCGAAATCCTCTGCGATTTTGGCGTTGCCTTTGAGAAGGTCCTCACGGGTCATGCCGGCCTTGCGGGCTGCGCCACCGCTCGATACGATGTATTTGGCTCCGGTGAAGGCTTCCTTGAGGTCAGAGGTATAGGTGAGGTTCACGCCTTCAAAAGCGCAATGATAGAGTTCCTCGGCCACGCCTTCCAGTGCGGGTGCGTAGGGGTCGTAGAGGCAGATGTTGGGAGTGAGGTGCATCATCATGGCTGTCTGGGCCATATTGGATCCGATCATGCCGGCGGCACCTACGATAAGGAGTTTTTCGTCTGTCAGAAATTCCATAGTCGTTTGGTTTTTTGTTGTTGGTTAACTGTTTGTAATATTGTTTTGTTTGTTGTTATGTTCGTTTCTTCTGTCCATGTCCGCATCACGCCTCGGCTGCCGCTTTCAGCGATTCCGTCAGAGAATCGGCCAGCTCGTGCAGCGCTTTGCGCGAAACCTCGTTGAGGCGCGATTTTATCGTCACGGTGTGGCCCGCTTCGGTTATGCCCGGCATGGTGGCCATGTGTTGCGACATCAGTCTGGCGGCCGTGGGTGCCCATGAGCCGTTCTCTATGTAGGCCACCGTGCGGTTGCGGAAGTTCTTGATGGCGAGATGGTGAATGAAGTCATGCATCGGGGGGAACATGCCGGCGTCGTAGGTGGGCGATGCGAGCACTATGTGGCTCAGACGGAACGCCTGCGCCACGGCCTCGCTCATGTCACATGTTGTGAGGTCCATCGTCACAACCTGCTCCACGCCGTTGTTGCGCAGACGGTCGGCGAGTTCGAGGGCGGCCTCAGTCGTGCCTCCGTAGATTGAGGCGTAGATCACGGCCACGCCCCGGCACTCCGGACGGTAAAGGCTCCACGTGTCGTAGAGGTTGAAATAACGGTCCAGAGGAGCGTTGAGTACCGGTCCGTGCAGCGGCGCTATGCGCTCTATCTCCAGACCGCGCACTTTCTTGAGCAGCGCCTGGACCTGATTGCCGTAGCGGCCAACAATGTTGAGATAGTAGCGGCGCGCCTCGCCGGCCCAGTTGTCGGCGAACTGGAGCGAGCCGAATTTTCCGAAAGCGTCGGCCGAGAACAGCGTGCGGGAATGTTCCTCGTAGCTGACTATGACTTCGGGCCAGTGCACCATGGGCGCCGTGTAGAAATGCAGTATGTGTTCGCCCAGCTCCAGGGTGTCGCCCTCCTTCACGGCTACTGTGCGGCCGTCGAAGTCAGTTTCCGGGAAAAACTGGGGAAGCATCTTGATGGCGGCCGCCGAGGCCACTATCTTCATCTCCGGGAAGTGATGCATGGCGCGCGATATGTTGGCCGAATGGTCAGGCTCCATGTGCTGGACCACGAGATAATCGGGGTTGCGGCCGTCAGTCTGCGTCAGGATGTCCGTCAGCCAGCGGTCGCCTCCGGTGGATTCCACTGAATCCATTACGGCAATATGCTTGTCTATAATCACATAGGAGTTGTAGCTCATGCCAAGGGGGGTGGGATACTGTGACTCGAAACGGCGTACTGACTCATCGTCTATGCCTACATACTTGATATTTTCGGTTACTGTCATTGGCTTACGTGGATAGTTATTCCGGTTATCACCGCAAATTTAAGAAACTTTCCGCTAAAATTGCTGAAAAAATTCTTTAATTTTAAACACGCTATATGCAAGATTGTTTAAAACCTGACTCGGAAACGGTTGTCAGGGCCGGAAGTGGTCGGCAATATAGCGGGCCACGGAGTCAGTGGAGTTCGGCCCGATGACCTCGTCGGCCTTACGCTGCACTTCGGGCAGGGCGTTGCCCACCGCTACGGCTCTGTCAGCCACGGCCATCATTGACAGGTCGTTGAGGTTGTCGCCGAACACTATCAGCTCGTCCGCTCCGCACCGTTTTTTCAGTTCCGTAACGGCGGCCGCTTTCGACACGCCCGGCGCGTAGATGTCCATCACTCCGGTATCGGATGAGAATATGTCGGGATAGGCCGACACGGAGCAGTCCGTACAGCGGCGCAGTTCCTCGGCGCAGGCGTTGACGCTCTCTATGGGGCCGGTGACGAAGATTATGATGGTGGCGGGGTAGGAGGCCGGCGCCGTGTCCGCCGGTAGCAGATGGTAGCGTTTCAGGGCCAGATGCGAGCGCTCGTCAATGAATTTCTGCTCGCTGCGGGTGGGCGTGCCGTGGAAATACACGTGAATTATGCCGTCGGGACCAATGGTGTATGTCATGGGGTTCAGGCCGTGGCGCCGGAGCGTGGCGGTGATGGCCGTGGCCGTTTCGTCGGTCATGAAATGCGGGTCGATGAACGTGTTGCCGGTCCGTTCCCACAGAGCCGCTCCGGTCATGACCACCATGGGCAGCGTTATGCCGGTGTTGCGGAGCAGAGGGCCTACGGTGGCGGGCGTGCGGGCAGTGGCCACGCTTATCAGGGCGCCGCGCCGCGTCAGCTCCGCTATTATGCGGGCCGATTCCGGGCTGACCCGGCTGTCGGTCGACAGCAGTGTGCCGTCAAGATCGGTGACAAAAAGCTGTTTCATGATTGCTCGGATGTGGCGAGGGGCAGCAGGATGCGGAAGGTGGTGCCGCGCCCCGGTTCGGAGGCGAGCACGCTGATCTGCCCCAAGTGATATTGTTCTATGATTCGTTTGGCAAGCGTCAGTCCCAGACCCCATCCGCGTTTCTTGGTGGTGAAGCCGGGGCGGAACACGTTCTTGCGCATCTTGCGCGTCATGCCTTTGCCGGTGTCGCTGACAAGGATTGTGGCCATGGGGCCGTCGGAGCTTACCCTGACGTCGATGGAGCCTTCGCCCTCCATGGCGTCGACGGCGTTTTTGATCAGATTCTCCATGACCCATTCAATGAGCGGTTCCGACATGTTCACGACCGTGGCCTCGCGCGGGGTGCTGACACTCAGCGACACCCTCTTTGATATGCGGCTGGACATGTACTGCACCGACCGGCGCACGGTCTCGTCCAGATCACACGGCTCCATGCTCGGGCGCGAGCCTATCTTGGAGAAGCGCGAGGCTATGGTTGACAGCCGTCTGACATCCTTGTCCATCTCCGTGACCATGTCCGAGTCTATGCCCTCGGCGCGCATCAGTTCAATCCATGCCATGAGCGAGGATATGGGCGTGCCCAACTGGTGGGCCGTCTCTTTCGACAGTCCCACCCACACTTTGTTCTGCTCGGCGCGTTTCGACGAGCTGACCGCGAAATAGACCACGGCCACGAATGCGAGCATCACAATGAGCTGAATGTAGGGATAGAGGCTCAGATTGCGCAATAGGGTGGAGTCCTCGTAGTAGATGTGCTGCCTGACGCCCGGCTCTATGGCTATGTGGATCACGTTCTGCCCCTTGCCCAGTTCCTCCAGCTTGTGGCGGAGATACTTTTCGTTGGCTTCCGAGATGAAGAGCGGATTCAGCGAGTCAACCGGCTCGGGGAGGTTTAAGTTGCGGTGGTCCACTATGTTGCCGGCATCGTCGGTCAGGAGCACCGGTATGTTGGTGTTGGCTTTTATTATGCTGAGCAGGAAGTTGATGTGGGCGGTCTCCGATTCGTCGGTGCCCGAAGTGGCGTTGACAATCTCCTTTGTGGCGTCGGCCCATATCTGCATCCTTGCGCGTTCCTGGTCGGCGAGATCTTTGACAAGGGTGTTGGAGAACCACAGGAACACTCCCACTACGATGCCTGCGGTGACCAGAAAAGCCACCGTGCCGTAGCGCCTTATGTCATAGATGTTCACGATAGATTAACGCCCTTGAGTCGCGGATATTGTCCGCCCGAACTATTGTTGCAGCCCGGCCAGGATGGCCTGAAGCTCCTTGTCGGTGGCCGTCAGGCGCGAGCGGCATTCGGTGAGTAGCTCCGTGGCGCGGCGGGTATAGGCGGCCAGCAGGTCTATGTCGCATGAATCGCTCTGCATGGTGCGCAGTATGCCGTCGAGTTCGTTGACGGCCTGATTGTAGGTCAGTTCACCTACGGGACGGAATTGAGGTTTTTCCATTGGTGGTATGATGTGCTGTGTCAGTTTTTGATTACGGTTGATTTGAACGTGCCTTCGGCGAGACGGGTGGTCACCGTGGCTCCTTCGGCAAGGTCCGACGCGCGGCGCAGGATGCGGCCTTCGCACATTGTCAGCGAGAAGCCGCGCCGGAGGGTGGCGTCGGGACTCAGGGCGTCGAGCAGCTGCTGCGAGGCCTTGAGCCGGTAGGCCGAGCGCTCCAGTGCCGTGCGGCCCGCTGTGGCTATGGCCCGCAGGGTCTGGTCCAGACGCATGAATTCAGGCGAGATGCGCCGCGCCCCTATGCCCGCGAGCGAGGCCGAGGCCTGACGCAGACGCGCGCCGCTCCGTTCCAGAGCCGCCGCAGGGGCTATGGCAAGGGTTGACTGGAGCTGTGCCAGCTGCATCCTCGAGCCGGAGATACGCTCCGTGGCCACCCTCAGGATTTCCGACCCAATGAGCTGCAGGCGCTCGAGGGCCTTCTCTCCGTAGGAGATGAGCCATTCGGCTGCCGCCGTGGGGGTCTTGACGCGCATGTTGGCCACATAATCGAGCACCGTCACGTCACGCTCGTGGCCTATGCCCACTATCACCGGAAGCGGAAACTGCGCCACATCGCATGCAAGCGCGTAGTCATCGAATGCCTGGAGCTCGCTCGAGGCGCCTCCGCCGCGGATTATCACCACGCAGTCCCACAGGTCCGATTCGTCGGCTATGGCCCGCAGCGCCGACATCACGGAGGCCGGTGTGCGTTCGCCCTGCATCAGCGCCGGAAACAGCCTGACGGTGAAGCGCAGACGCGACGGGTTGTGATAGAGCTGGTTGATGAAATCGCCGTAGCCGGCTGCCCCCGGCGCCGAGATTATGGCCACGCGCAGTGCCGTTTCGGGCCACGGAAGCGAGCGGTTGTCGTCAAGGATTCCTTCGCGCTGAAGCCGTTCGAGTATCTCGCGCCGCTTGCGCTCGGCTTCGCCCATGGTGTATGACGGGTCTATGTCGCTGATCACGAGCGACAGTCCGTAGGCCGGATGGTAGTTGACCGTGCCGCAGAGCAGCACTTTCAGCCCGCTTGTCAGTGACTGGCCCGTGGCGGCGCGGAACGAGGCCGATATCCGGCCGTAGTTGCTGGCCCAGATGGCCGCTCGCATGCGTGCGGTCACGGCGCCCGTGTCAGGGTGCTTCTCCACAAGCTCCATATAGCAGTGGCCGCGGTTCTCCCTCACGTCCATAAGCTCGGCCACAACCCACACATCGGTCAGCGAAGGCTGTGACAGATAGCCGGCTATGGCGCGGTTGAGGCGGCTTAAGGTGATGGCCTGCCTGCTCATTTCACTCTCTGGAAGCGCTGTCCGTTGAATTTGTAATCTATTTTCGGAAGCATGTAGGCGCTGACGGTGTCATAGACCTCTTTGCCCAGGAACTGGGCGGCGTTGTTGGTCAGCGTGAGCGTCGATGTGGCCGGGTCGTAGCTGTAGCTTATGAGAAGGAACGGCACCGTCACTTCCACTTCGTCAAGATGCTTCCTGCCCTCGTCGGTGAGCCAGTCAGCGAGCTTGGGCTTGGTGAACACGGTCGATGTGACGTCGCGTGACCAGTCAGGTAGATACACGGCCATGCGGCTGTCAGGCGTGGGCGATTTCACTGTGGTTATCAGCGCTATGAGTTGGTTCTTGCTGCCCGGAAGAACTGAGAGCTGGCAGGTGTTGGCGTCGGTCAGCTGCACCGTGAGCTGTTCGGGCGAGAGCGAGGTGATGCGCGAACGTCCGCCCAGATCGTTGTCGGAGGCGGTGGTCATGTTGCTGTTGTAGTAGTCTATCATGTCCAGGCGGGTATCCTCGCTCAGCAGCGGCAGCACCTTCCGGGGTGCGGTGGAGAATGCCTGGGTTGAGGTGATCTGTGCCTGAGCCGGCAGGATGCTTGCGGCCCCGAGCAGCACGGCGGTGATGATGTTGCGGTTCATATTGGTTGGAGATTTGGCTGGTTGATAGTTATTTGCGGCTTTTGCGGCTGCGGGTCTTGGCCGGCTTCTTTGCTCCGCCGCGGCTTTTCTTGAGGAAATACTCGTAGGTGGTTTCGGCCGGTTCCTCGGCTGTCTCGCCGCGTTTGCGGCGTGCCGAGGCGCGGTTGTAGTCCTTGTCGGCCTCGGCGATTTCGCTGTAGACCCGTGCGCCCATCCATTCGGCCTGACGGAGACCGTTGACCACCCTGCGGGCGTCGGATTTATGCACGTCGAAAAGCGAGTAGTGGGGCAGGAGGTCTATGCGGCCCACGTCAACCCGCTTGCCCTCAACGAAATGGTTCAGCAACTCTATGAGGTTGCCGGCGAAGAAGCCGTCGGCCTTGCCTATGTTCACATAGATTCGTTCCATTCCCTTTTCGGCGGTCCTCCGGTCCTTTTCCTTGTCGGTGAGCGCCTTGCCGTCCTTCTTGCGCTCCTTGGCCGGCTTTTCGTCTATGAAGTCTATTTTGGGAGCATCGCGGTAGTACTCCAGCAGGCGGTTGAATTCCAGCGAGAGCACCCGTTTCAGAAGGTCCTCGCCGGTGAGCCATTCGAGTTTGCGCAGCACTCCGGGAAGATATTTGGCTATGCCTTCCTCGTCGACCTTCACGCGCTCTATCCTGTCGGCCAGATTGTAGAGCTGTTTCTCTATGATGTGCTGCGGCGTGGGCACTTCCTTGCGCTCGAATTTCTTGCCAATCTTTTTCTCAATCTCGCGCAGCTTGCCTTTTTCGCGCGAGTGGATAATGGCTATGCTCGTTCCGGTTTTTCCGGCGCGGCCGGTTCGGCCCGAGCGGTGGGTGTAGACTGCCGTATCGTCGGGGAGTCCGTAGTTGATCACGTGGGTGAGGTCGTCCACGTCAAGGCCGCGGGCCGCCACGTCGGTGGCCACGAGCAGCGTTATGACGCGGTCGCGGAACTTGCGCATCACAATGTCGCGCTGCTGCTGCGAGAGGTCGCCGTGGAGCGCGTCGGCGTTGTAACCGTCGGCTATCAGCTTGTCGGCAATCTCCTGGGTGTCGCGCCGGGTGCGGCAGAAGATAATGCCGTAGATGTTCGGGTTGTCGTCGGCTATTCGCTTAAGGGCGAGATATTTGTCGCGGGCGTTGACCATGTAGTAGATGTGGCGCACGTTCTCGGCCCCCTCGTTGCGGTTGCCAATCACGAATTCCACCGGGTCATGCATGTACTTCTTGGCTATGCGGGCTATTTCGGTAGGCATCGTGGCCGAGAACATCAGCATCTTGCGGTCCTCGGGGATATGGGCCAGAATCTCGTCTATCGATTCCAGAAATCCCATGTTGAGCATCTCGTCGGCCTCGTCGAGAACCACGGTGTGAACGTCCTTGAGGTCCACCTCGCCGCGGTTTATCAGGTCAATCAGACGCCCCGGCGTGGCCACTATTATCTGCACCCCGCGGCGCAGGGCGCGGATCTGGCTCTCTATGCTTGAGCCGCCATAGACCGGAAGCACCTTAATGTTGGGCATGTACTTGGAAAAGTCCGCCAGATCGCTGCCTATCTGCAGGCACAGCTCGCGTGTGGGCGAGAGGATGAGGGCCTGTGTGTTTCCGTTGTCGGGGTTTATGCGCTGCAGCAGAGGCAGTCCGAAAGCCGCCGTCTTGCCCGTGCCTGTCTGGGCAAGCGCCACTACATCGCCGTTGGCCGTCAGCAGATGCGGTATCACCTTCTCCTGTACGGGCATCGGGTTGATGAATCCTAATTCTTCTATGGCCTGTCGCAGGTCGGGGCGTACGCCTAATTCTTCAAATGTGGTCATTGTCTGTCGTTGTCATGAGGTCTTTATCGCACAAAGGTACAACAAAAGGTTGGGCTTACGTGCGTTGCCGCCCGTTTTTTTGCTCCGGACAGCTGCTTATATCCTTACAACACCCCGCCTCCCCCTAAAGTTGCCTCCCTCCAGTGGCTCCGTTTAGCAGCCGGCCGCTCTCGCCCTACTTTTGCTTTATGAATGCACTGAATACCCTGTAGGAGAGCGCGCCGACAATAATGCCAACAGCTATTGCAACTAAACCGGCGCATCCCCTCATGAAGAGATACGTCTTGGGGGATAGGTCGTCATGCCAGATTATCATTGACATAAAAATGGCCACGATAATCGCGCACAATGCTATCGCTATGTATTTCAGCCGGAGATTGGCGGGAATGTTGTAGAAATCCTGCAGCGTCTTTCTCTGCGGTTCCTGGTCGTTGGAGTCCATCGGATTGTTCATAATGGGTTGTTTCATTGCAAATTTCGTCATAATCACCGGAATATGCAAGGATTATGTCTGGAATAGCCCGGTTAATGTTGGCGCATTTGCTCTTATTTCATTATTTTTGTAATCACTTAAATCAACAAACGTTTTGATGAAAACGATTTCAGGAATTTTCGCGAGGCTTGTGGCAGTGGCCTTGTCAGTGATTTTGTCGGTCGGCGCCCGAGGCCGACCGAGCGAAATCACCAAATGGCTGAGCGGTCAGCATAACTTCACTATCTCTACCCTTGCGATGCTTTCCAATTTCTTGGCAAGCCTATTGTAACTGTAGGCTGAATTTGGCACCGACAAATTCGAGAACGAAGGGGTCGTGCACTAAACTCAGGGGGTCAAACTTATCCGGTTTTGCCGGAAGATTTTTCTTGATCAGGGATTCCACTTCCTCCGAATCGCGATGCGTGGACAACAGACGCTCGTAATTCGTAATATTGTGTCGCTATCTGTCTTTCGAGCTGGCGGACGCTCCATGCCTGATGCGGCGGGATGCGCTTACCGGTCGTCGGCTCCGAAAATGCTCTTGCGCAGACGCTGGTAGAAGAACGATATGGACAGCAGGACAGCTCCGAGAAGTATGAGCACCACAATGCGCCCTATCATCGGCAGTCCCCAGATGTCGTAGATAACGAGCTTCAGCAGCAGAATCCCGAAGATGCCGATACTCGCAAGCCTCACCACGCGGCAGCGGTAACGCATGCCGGCGGCCATGAGCATGGCGCCGCAGATGATCAGGCCGACGGAGAATCCCGCGCTGTAGTAGCGCGTCAGTTCAGCCGACCGGAGCATCAGCTCTATCGCGGTGACCGTGAACACTGAGGCCGACAGCGAGTAATAGATGGCGAAGCCGTTGCGGCTGAACGGCCCCATGAGCCGCGGATGATGGAATATGCGGTTGCCCTGCAGCGACATCACGGCCACAAACAGCAGGGCGCCAGTCCACTGGAGAATTTCGTTGACAGCCGTGGGCGGACGGTAGGCGCCGCACCATATCAGGAACAGCACCGCCCCCGTGGCCGGAAAGAGCCAGCCCGCATATCCGCTGTTGCGGCCATAGAGGCTCACCAGCAGAAGGGCAATCATCACTATGGCCATGGCCGATGTCATCGCTTCCATCGGGCCCGCGGCCAGACCGGTGAGCAGATATGCCGCCACGCACATCATGATGACTCCTGCCCACAGCGACACGCAGTAGGCCGCCCGGCATATATTCTTGCCGAATTTCAGGAATGCCTCCCACTTCATTGAAATCACGCATGACATGGCTATGAAGCACAGGCCCGACAGCGCGTAGGTCCACACGCTGCTGTAGCCGTTGCACGAATAGATGCTTGCCGGATGGCTCGATACAAGGGTGATTACGGCCACGACCGAGAGCACAGCTGCCGCCACTGAAAACAGCCACCGGCGCGTCATGCCGTAAACGCCCGTGAATGTCAGTGTCAGCACCGCGAAACTCACGGCTATGACCGACGGATTCGAGAACTGTATCGGCGTTACCAGTGTGGCGAAAACCACCACGGCAAAGAGCAGCAGGTTCTGCATCAGCATGTCGGTCCGGCCGCGGTAGAATTTATAGAACAGAAGCAGGTTTATGCCTCCTGCCACAAACGGTATGATGCCTCTTATCCTGCACATTACCGGCACGGCGGCTATGAAATGGAGACCCAGAATCAGATAGGCTGTAAAGTTCAGCGCCGCGGCTCCCAGCAGGAAAAAGAACAGCACCGAGCGCCGGGTGTTGCGGTTTAGGACCGTGGCCAGAGGTATCGAGAACAGCACCACGAACAGCGTGGCGAAGCACAGCATGGCTGTTGAATCGGCCGTGGTGAGTTGCTCCGTTACGGTGTAGATATAGGCCACTGTCCACGTCAGCACGCAGCCCGCGGCGGCCAGTTCCCACCAGTTGCGCCTGAGCGTTATGAGAAAAATTCCCGCATTGAGTATCGTGATATAGCCGAACAGCATCACGCAGCTGTTCGTGTCGCCAACGGCCAGGAACGGAGCCACGAATCCGCCTATGAAGCCCGTCATGGCAAGTTCGCGCCGGTCAAACCTCAGCGCTATGCCAATCATTGCGGCGGTGAGTCCGATGAATATGCCGAAGGTCGTGCCCGAACTGAAAAGTTCGTAGAAATTGTAGGCCACGGCTATGGTCACGAAGCAGATGGCGAAACCGCCTCCGGCCAGAACCGACGAGAAGCTGCGGTAACGGTCGCGGAGCACGTAGGCTATGGCCCACAGTCCCATTCCCGCGCAGAGACCTATTATGGTGCGCCCCACCTCGTTGACCCAGTCATTGTCAATGGCGAATTTCACGAAAAATCCTATGCCCGTGATCAGAGCCAGAATTCCTATCTTGTTCATCAGGTTCTCGCCGATGACCTTTTCCATGTTGCGGCCCTGCGGTTCCGGACTCTCTTCCGTCGCGGCATAGAACTCAGGCACGGGTGCGGGTGCGGGTGCCGGCGGCGGGGGAGGCGGCAGGGGTATGGTCTCGCCCTGCTCAGACAGCTCTTCCTCAGCCACCGTCAGTGGCGGAGGCACTGCCCTGGCAGCCTGCTGATTGGCAGCTTGCTGGGCGGCAGCCTGTTGACTGGCGGCCGAAATCGTTTCCTTCATCTTCTCTACCGGTAATTCCGGCTCAGCAGCCACCGGTTCGTGGCTCTCCTTCTGTTTCGCGTTAGCCGCCAGCTGCTTTATCAGCGGTTCAAGCTGCTCTATCAGGCCCGACAGCGCATTGTTCTCCATCTCGATGCGGTTGGCCACTCTTCTCATCTGGGCAGTCAGCACAACCGGCACTATAAACACGAACAATATCAGCAGGATTAGAAAGATGATTTCCATAGCGAAACCGTTTGAACGTTACAAAATTGAGCTAAAGATACGCATAAAATCCGAACTGCCGCCAACAATCCCCCATTTTTCCCACAATCTCCACAAAAAACGCCCAACCCTCGTCCCCTTTTCCCTGAATTTCATTCCCTACCTCCCTTTCGGTAATCAACGCGTGCCTTATACATCTGTTCCTTTATCCCGCCGTTCTTGACGAAGTCGCTCTGCAGTCTGTCAAGGAGTTTGCGCAGAAACACATCGGTCTGATGAATGAGTGTTATCGCAATGTTGGCGATGGTCTCGGGTGTGCGCTGGCGTATTGCTTCCATATAAAATTGCGAGTCATTGTGCCGTGTACAGACTTGTCTCGCTTTCAAAGCCTTTTCAGAACTGACATCCCATTTCGCCATGCCACGCACCCGGAGAGAATCCTCATAGTCCAGCAGTAGTTCCTGCAGGCTTGCCCGCGCCACATTTATAAGTTTGGTCGATGGTGCGGTCTCCTTTGTCAAGATAGCTGTGGGCGAAATAATAAGTGATATCATAGATGCACTCAGTTTTCTGGAAAGCTATCAGATTTCGGTAATTACCTTTTTTAGGAAGGAAAGTGTCGGCCATGGCCTTGAGATTTTGTGGTTGGTTTATAAATTAAGTTATTGGTCTAATTGGACTTATTGGGCCTATTCGCCTAAAGTTCCAGTCCTTTGTGCTTTGCATCTAAGCCTCTGACATCAATGCCAGGAGACATGCTAAACGCAAAGCCACGAATTATTTATTGTAAAGCAATCTAAATCACCCCAAATCTTGCGTGACGCAAAGCCAATGCGGAGAAAATCCCCCGTATTCACCGCAAATTTGCGGTGAATATTTGGCCGTTTCCCCGCATTTCCCTACATTTGCGGTATGAGAAGACCGCAAAGACATAGCCCTTATATCTGGCAGCGAAACGATTGGCCGGAATTCAGATGGAATGCCGAGGCATTGCTTGGGCCAATGTCGCGTATCAGTCAGTTGCATGGGCTTTTGAATGGCCGCATGTCAATGCTTGGCTTTGATGAGAAAAGCCGGACATTGCTTTCCGCCATGACTGATGATCTGATAGGTTCTTCTGAAATTGAAGGCGTGTCGCTTGACCATGATTCGGTGCGGAGCAGTATTGCCCGGCGCCTTGGAATTGATGATGACGGATTGCCGGTTGAGGACCATTATGTCGAAGGACTCGTCGATGTGATGCTTGACGCTGTGCGTAATTGTGGGGAGCCGTTGACGGATGAACGGTTGTTAGGATGGCATGCGGCCCTTTTCCCTCTGGGCAGAAGCGGAATGCACCGTATCACGGTAGCCGGCTGGCGGAAAGGTGAAGAACCCATGCAGGTCGTTTCCGGAGCTTTCGGACATGAGAAGGTCCATTATGAGGCTCCGTCTTCGGCTGTTGTTCCGGATGAGATGGCGCGTTTGACTGACTGGTGCAACAATGCCGGACTGTCGCCTTTTATCATGGCGGCAGTGGCACATCTCTGGTTCGTGACCATACACCCGTTTGATGACGGCAATGGACGTATCGGCAGGACCCTCGCCGACATGCTGCTGGCTCACCTCGATGTCGATTCTGTCCGTTATTACAGCATGTCGGCTGAAATAAACCGAAACAAGAAGGCTTATTACGAAATTCTTGAACGGACCCAGAAAGGCGACCTCGACATTACAGAATGGCTCCTGTGGTTTTTCGATTGCCTTGAAAAAGCCATCACCCGGGCATCAGGTCTCATTGAGCTGACGTTGGATAAGGCTGCTTATTGGAATCGGTTCCGTCAGGTCGAGATAAATGAGCGGCAGCGAAAAGTCATCAACCGAATTTGGGATGGCTTTGAGGGAAAACTGACCACGTCAAAATGGGCCAAAATCTGCAGATGCTCTCAGGATACGGCTTTGCGCGACATCAATGACCTTATCTCAAAGGGCATGCTTCGCAACAGCGGTGAAGGCGGCCGCAGTGCCAACTACCTTCTCCCGCAATAATCCCATGCGGCTTTTATTTCGGATGTAAGTTAGGGAGAGGACGGGTATCGGAACTTAATCCGCTCTGCAGCTGTTGATAATCTGATATATGTATTTTAATTTCTTATAAAATGACTATGGATATAAACTCTCTCTTTGACCTTACGGGCAAAGTGGCCGTGGTTACCGGTGGTGGCGACGGTATCGGCAAGGGCGCGTGCGAGATTCTCGCCGCAGCGGGTGCCTCGGTTGTGGTCAGTGACCTGACGGTTGAAAAAGCGCAGAACACGGTCGACGAAATCGTCAAGGCCGGCGGAAAGGCGGCCGCAGTGGCCTGCAATGTTCTCAAGGAAGATGATCTGACCAACCTGATTGACTTTGCCGTTAAGACCTACGGCACAGTGAATATTCTCGTCAACAACGCCGGCATGGGCGGCGGCGGGCGCGAGAATCCGTTCAGGATTGACCGTGCCTACGTTGAGCGCATCTATGCCATCAATGTCTTCGCCCCATGGCAGCTGTGCAAGCTCGCAGCCCCCTACATGCAGAAATCGGGCTACGGAAGCATTGTCAACATCACCTCCATGAGCAGCATCAACAACGACCCCTCCATGGCCATCTACGGGTCATCCAAAGCCGCGCTGAACCATATTGCCTCGAACCTGGCGTTTGATTACGGCCCCATGGGCATCCGCATCAACAACGTTGGCCCCGGCGCAACGAAGACCCACGCGCTCGCCACCGTGCTCACGCCCGAAATCGAAGCCAAAATGCTGGCCCACACGCCAATCCATCGCCTGGGCGAGGTGTCGGACATTTCTGGCGCCATACTCTATTTCGCCGCTCCAGTCTCGGCTTGGGTCAGCGGTCAGGTCCTGATGGTCAACGGCGGAGGCGTGCAGACTCTCGACTGACGTTACCTCCGTCAACCTCAAAATCGACGGCGGAGGCATGTACGGGAGCAAAATGCCTCACTGATTTCCCTCTCCCTGTTTGCTCGGATTGGCTAAAAGATGTAACTTTGCCTTGACAAAAGTTTGCAAGGCGCAAGCCGCATGTTTTTCCGTTAGAATCCAAGCAGATATGGTAATCGAGTCCAAGAGAGAGCAGATCATTTCACTTATTCGCCGCGAGGTGGTTCCGGCCATCGGCTGCACCGAACCTGTCGCAGTGGCGCTGTGTGTTGCAAAAGCCGTGGAGATTCTCGGCGCCCGGCCCGAGTGCATCTCTGTGGCGCTCAGCGGAAACATGCTCAAGAACGCCATGGGCGTGGGCATACCCGGAACCGGTATGATAGGCTTGCCCATAGCCATTGCCCTCGGCGCTCTGGTAGGCCGGTCGGCCTACGGACTCGAAGTGCTCCGCGACGTCACCCCCGAGGCCGTGGAGCTCGGCCGGCGCTTCATAGCCGAGGGCCGCATCTCCATCACCCATGACCGTCAGGCGCCGTCGAACCTCCATGTCGACGTTACCGTGACCGATGCCGCCGGTTCCACGGCACGCGCCGTGATCTCGTGCGAGCACACCCGCTTCGTGCTGCTGCAGCGCGACGGCATCACCGTTTTCGAGCAGACTCCCGTCGCCGACAGCGCCGAGACCGCCGATGACATAGCTCTCGACCTGGCCACGGTCTATGAATTCGCCATGGAGACGCCTCTCGACGAGATTTCGTTCATCCTCGAGGCCCGTGACCTCAATCTGGCGGCCGCCGAAACCGCCCTCAGAGGTGACTACGGCCACTCGCTCGGGGCCACCATCCGCAACTGCGGCATGAAATACTACGGCGACACCCCCGTCGAACACATGATTTCCTACACCTCCGCCGCGTGCGATGCCCGCATGGGCGGCGCCAAAGTGGCCGTCATGTCCAACTCCGGAAGCGGCAACCAGGGCATTACGGCAACCATGCCCGTGGTCAGCTTTGCCGCCGACATGAATGCCACCGAAGAACAGACCGTCCGCGCCCTGATACTCAGCCATCTGACCAGCATCTACATCAAGCAGAGCCTCGGCCGCCTCTCGGCCCTGTGCGGATGCGTGGTAGCCTCCACCGGAGCCTCCGCGGCCATAGCCTACCTCATGGGCGGCGGCTTTCAGGAGATATGCGCCGCCGTCAAGAACATGGTGGCCAACCTCACCGGAATGATCTGTGACGGCGCCAAACCCTCATGTGCTCTGAAAATATCCTCCGGAGTCTCCACGGCCATGATGTCGGCCATGCTCGCCATCAACGGCAAGTGCGTCACCTCCAGCGAAGGAATTGTCAGCGAGGACGTCGACGCCACCATCCACAACCTCACCTCCATAGGCCGCGAAGCCATGACCGAGACCGACCGCCTCGTCCTCCGCATCATGACCTCCAAATAACCCTCCTTCCTGGCACTCACACCCCTCCGCCACTTGCCGGTTAATTCCCTCGCGGAGTGCCGGAGGCACGGGGTTGTGGGCCTCATCTCTCTGTATCCGATGGGATAGTTTTTATCGTAATTAGAACTCATCATAATTCATACAAATAGGTCGTTTAATGTTTGCCATATTTAGAATGGTAATGACACTTTCTTTCATTTCGGCAGGAAAAGAATCCAAGTTTTCCTCGTTGCCCTAACCCATGCATTTGTTATTAAGATACAGAAAAAGTTGGATGTCATCCCTCACTCCATCTTCTCTCTCGTGATTATAATATAATCCTTTAATTCTTGCTCTTATCTTATTGAATTCGTTATTTTGGACAGAATCTAATCTTATGGAATGAAGGTTCTGATAGGGAGTGGTTGGAATGTTTTTCAAATTCCATTGAAAAACAGGACAAAATTCCGCTCTCCGGTATTTAAGATCATTTTCTGTCAATAGGATTAACAGATTTGAACTTCTTACATTTATTAGAAGGGCAATTGTGTCTTTGGCCGTTTCTTTTGTTAATTCCGAACTCGTTTTTTGAATCATTACGATTGTTGCAACCACCAAACAGACAGCTACTCAAAGCAATTGTTATCAGGATTAATGTTATGTTCCTCATTTTTGGGGATTAGGATTAATTAAACAATATATGGATTTAATATGCGCCTCTCGAATTCTGACCTTGTTCTTTTCTTATGTCATTTTCAGTGATGTCATCTGGTCCAACATGGCTTAGTCCAATTGTTTCAGCCTCATCAATCAGAATTTTCTCAGTGACATGCCTACCGGAACTGTCTATATATGTATGTGATTCATATAGATTCCTTCTTAAAGAAACGCCTCGCATTGAGCGATCACCATGAATCATCTCGTGACCCAGACCAACTTGTGGCGGACGAGTCGTTTTATGAACTCTTTTGGTCGCAGGATTCAATGTCGGGATATAAGCCACTCTGGTTGGATTGAAGATAACAACAACGTCCGTTCCGATACCATTCTTTGCGTTCGTTCTATTAACATCTTTCTCTCGGTTTGATATTTTTTCATTCAAAACAATAGTCATGGTTCTCTTAGAACTGTTGATACGGCGTATAAGACGTGTCCCGGACGTCTTACCACCCTTTCCTAATGATGCAATTTTCACCCTTGCTGACCCACCTTTTTCGGTAGAATATACCAGTTTGTCATTGGTGAGTTTCTGCAGTGTGTACATGATTAGGAAGATATCCCTAATTGATGTCCCCTTTGATATTCTAATTATGTTACCGTCCGGGTCAATTCTGTTTAGGGGGTTGGCGGCGCAGAAAAGGTAGGGGTTAAGTCATTATATTTTTCGGCGTAGGAGTCCACGGAGCGGAAGCGGCCGAGGGACACGGCTGTATGTGAGTGGCTGGGTGGTCATGGCTGACTGGACGTTAGAGGCTTACATCCACAAATATAGGCATTGATTTCCGGAATCCAAGTGCAATTTTTAAGAAAAGTCCCGGTGTCCCGTGGTTGGGACATGCGGGACAAGCGGGACAGATGGGACAGCGGGACAAAGGCAGGGACAGGGGGGACGGGACGGGACAGGATGCGGGCAGGGCGTCATCCCGGTGGGGATGGCGCCCTGCGTTATGACGGGTCGGGAAGAGGTTTATTTCTTGCCGGCGATTTTGGCGTTGGTCTTCTTTGACTCGGTGAGGTAGGCTACCGGCGAGGCAATGAAGATGGTGGCGAGTGTACCGATTACGACACCGAATATCATCGCGAAGGTGAACGAGCGGATAGCGTCGCCGCCAAGGATGAAGATGCAGAGAAGCACGAGCAGTGTCGATGCCGATGTCATGATCGTACGGCCCAGAGTTGAGTTGATGGAGCGGTTGATGTTGTTGAAGAATGTCTCCTTGGGATAGAGGCCGATGTTTTCGCGAACACGGTCAAACACAACCACGGTATCGTTGATCTGGTAACCGATTACGGTGAGGATTGCGGCTATGAAGCTCTGGTCAATCTCCATTGCGAAGGGGAACACGCCGTAGAACAGCGAGTAGAATCCGATGATGGAGAAGGCTGTGAAGGCCACGGCCGCAAGGGCGCCGAGTGAGAAGGCGATGTTGTGGAAGCGGACCAGAATGTAGAGGAACATTGCCAGAAGGGCTATGAGCACGGCTATGATGGCGTCGGTGCGCATGTCGTTGGCCACTGTGGGGCCTACCTTCTGCGATGACATGATACCGATGTTCTCGTTGGTGGTCGAGAAGTCTTCGGCGCTCATGTCGCCGATTTCGCTCTGGAGACCTTTGTAGAGGATGTCGGTGATTTCCTGGTCAATGTTTTCTTCGTCGGAATCGATCTTGTAGTTGGTGGAGATACGTACCTTGGTGTCGTTGTCGATGGTGATGACCGAAACCTGGGCGCCGCCGAAGAGCGGGGTGAGTTTCTGGTCGAGTTCCACGGTGCTGACGGGATGGTCGAACTGAACCACGTAGTTGCGGCCGCCGGAGAAGTCGATGCCCTGACTGAGGCCCTTGATGCAGAACGATGCTATGACAACCACGATGAAGGCGCTGCAGACGATGAGGCTCTTCTTGCGGGCTCCGAGGACGTTGAAGTGGGCGTTGGTGAACATCTTGCGCGAGAGGGCGGTGTCAAAGGTCAGGGTGTTGAAGAATTTGGCCTTGACGAACATGTTGAACACCAGACGGGTCAGGAACACGGCGGTGAAGAACGATATGATGATACCGATGATTAGCGTCGTTGCGAAGCCCTTGATGGGGCCTGTTCCGAAGAGCAGCAGGATCACGCCGGTGATAACCGAGGTGAGGTTGGAGTCGAAGATGGCGGAGAAGGCGTTGGCATAACCGTCGGCAATGGCGGTGCGCACGTTCTTGCCTGCGCGGAGTTCCTCTTTCGTACGCTCGAAGATGAGCACGTTGGCGTCGACGGCCATACCGAGTGCGAGCACGATACCGGCGATACCGGAGAGCGTCAGCACTGCCTGGAACGATGCGAGGATACCGAAGGTGAAGAATATGTTGAACACAAGGCCGAGGTTGGCGATGATGCCGGGCAGAGCGCCGTAGAAGGCCATCATGAATATCATGAGAAGCACGAGAGCCACGCCGAATGACATGAAGCCGTCCTGAATGGCCTGCTTGCCGAGCGAGGGACCGATAACGGTGTCGGAGATGATGTCGACCTTGGCGGCCATCTTACCGCTCTTGAGCACGTTGGCAAGGTCTTTAGCCTCGTCGGTGGTGAAGTTGCCGGTGATTGAAGAGCGTCCGCCGTCAATCTTGTCGTTGACGTTGGGAGCGGAGTAAACCTGGTCGTCAAGAACTATGGCCACGCGCTTGCCTACGTTGGCGCCGGTGATGTTGCTCCATTTCTTGGCTGCCTCGCTGGTCATGGTCATCGACACATAGTTACCCTGCTGCATCTTGTCATATTCGCTTGTGGCGTTGACAATGACGTCGCCCGAGAGAGCGGGCTTGCCGTTGTTGGTGCGGAGAGCCAGAAGCTGATAGATCTGGAGGCCCTGGCCGCCGGCGGCGTCGATGAGTTTCTTCATCTCGGGAGTCTGCTGGGCGTAGGAGGGATCGGATTTCTTGAGCACGAGGGGCTTCACTTCCCATGCGAGCTTCAGGTTGTTGGGCAGGAGGCTCTTTGCGCGGGGCGAAGCGAGGATGGCGTCGATGGCGTCGCGGTTGGCGGCGGTGGCCATACCCACTTCAACGCTCTCGCCCGAGTTCATGGCCAGGAAGTAATCGGCCAGTGACTTGCCGTTGCCGGTCGAGTCGGCCTTCACGGCGTTGTTGAGCTGCGAGAGAGCGGCCTGGAATTCGGCCACGGGCATAGTCTCGTAGAATTCGAGGTTGGCAGATGCTTTAAGGAGTTCACGGACGCGGTCGTGGTCTTTCACGCCGGGGAGCTCGAGCAGAATCTGACCGTCGTTTTCAAGTTCCTGAATGTTGGGGGCAACCACACCGAACTGGTCGATACGGGTGCGGAGCACGTTCGTTGAGCTGCTGACGCGGTCCTTCACTTCCTGTTTCAGGGCTGCCTCTGCGGCGTTGTCGTCCTGTCCGCGCTCAACCTGATCCTTGAATATGACTGAGAAGTCTCCTGCGGGATCCAGCTTGCGGTATTCCTTGCAGAAGATTGACACGTAATCGTTCGAGCGTGTGGCTTTGGCAACCGAGTCGGCGCTTGCAATGGCTCTCTCGAAGTAGGGGTTGCCTTCGGCGTTGGCCATTGAGCGGAGAATGTCGGGCACTGAAACCTGCAGGGTTACGTTCATACCGCCCTTGAGGTCGAGGCCGAGGCCTACTCCGAGCTTCTGGGCCTGGCTGTAGGTGTAGCCGAGCCATACTGTCTCGTTGAAAATCGAGTCGATGTAGTGCTTGTAAGCTTTCGTGTAGGAATCGCTGACTGCTGTGGCGTCGCCTGACACTTTCACGGCATAGTCTCTGGCCTGGTTGTCATAATGGTTGGTAACCAGGGTGAACGAGATGTAAAAGAGGCAAACGATAACCAAGAAGATGGCCAGAACGCCGGCCACTACGCTTCCTAATTTTCCTTTTTGCATTGTCGTTTAAAGTAATGATATTGGGTTAATTAATTATATTTGCACAATTTCAGCTTGCAAATATACGATTTTTTCTTTAGACAAACTCCAATTATGGGCGCGAATTTGCTATCTCGGCCAATTTTGACTCAATGAAACGGCTCATTTCAGGCATATTCCGCTCCACGCATTCGAGCAGACGCACCTGATTGCGTGTACGCACCAGATTGTGGTCGGGATATGCGGTCTTGTAATAAGTGTCGCCGTTCAGATAGTCAGTGAGGAAGCGCACGGCCTGCATGCAGGGGAACAGGGCGGCGGCGTAGGGCAGGAGTTCTATTTCGGTGGCGGTGAGGAATCCGGCGGCCGAGGTGAGGTAGCCTTCGGTGAAGGCGCGGAAAATGTCCATGCGGAAATCCACCTTGTCCAGCTCGGGCGAGTCCTCGGCCACGGTGTTGGCGGCGCTGCGCAGGAAGTCGCCGTAGTCGCTGAAAATGTAGGAGGGCATCACGGTGTCGAGGTCAATGACGCAGAGCACGTTGCCGTCGGCGTCGAACATCATGTTGTTGACCTTGGTGTCGCAGTGACACACGCGCTTGGGCAGCAGCCCCTCGCGGTGCAGACGCTCGGCCTGGGTCATGTAGTGGGCGCGGCGCAGGAGGTCGTCGACGATGGGGCGCACGCTGTCAAGGCGTCCGGCGGCGTCGGCTTCGATGGCATCGCGGAACTGGTGCAGGCGGAATTCCATGTTGTGGAAATCAGGTATTGTCTCCACGAGCTGCGCGGGAATGTCAACGAGGTCGGCCTGGAATTTGCCGAATGCGGCGCCGGCCATGCGCGAGTAGTGGGGGTCGACGGTGTCGTAGGTGAAGGCGCCGGGAATGAAGCGCGACATGCGCCAGTAGTTTTCGCCGTCAAAGTAATATGTGCGTCCTTCGGGGTCGTCGCGCAGCGGGATGAACGAGAGCACCTTGCGGTCAATGTCGGCGGCTCCCTCGGCGGCGAGGCGGCGGCGCAGGTGAGAGGTGACGGCCACAATGTTGCGCTGCAGGCCTTCAATGTCGGTGAAAATCCTGTGGTTGATGCGCTGGAGCACGTAGTCGGGGGCCGATTCCTCGGCTGTGCGTACCAGATAGGTGTCGTTGATCAGCCCGTTGCCGAGCGGTTTCACGGTGTCGGTGGTCCCTTCGGTGCTGAACCGGGCTATTATTTCGTTAGGCTTTTCCATTGGTATATGATTGTTAAATGATTGTATTTTCAAGGATTAAGGTCGTTCGGGGGAGTCACTCGCCGCTGTCGTCACCGGCTTTAGGCTCGTAGGCTCCGAGCGAGGCCGAGCCGCGGGGGGCGCCGTAGAAATCCTGTGCGCCCATCAGGTCCGAGTATCCGTCCAGTGCCTGCCCTATGGCGGGCGAATCGCCGTGGAGGCGGTAGTCGAATATGTAATCGGCCCTGACGGTGTAGAACATCGGGTCGGTGTCCCAGATGCAGTGCAGGAAATTGTCGTCGTCAGATCCGTTGCTGCGCAGCAGGCAGCGCTCCACGGTGACCTGCGAGCCTTTGAGGTCCGTGGGTGCCATGTCGCCGCCGGAGCCGTAGAGGATGCAGTTGATGAACGAGGCTTTCATCAGCGGGGCTGACGAGCCGGTGGAGCTGTCGGCCGAGATGTGGGAGAGCGACACGAGCGGTCCGGTTATGGCCGAGAAGAGATAGTAGTTGGAGAATGTGCAGCCTATGAAGCGGTGCGTGCCTCCGGTGAGCCGCACGGGACCTGCTCCGGCCTCGGCGAATTCCGAGGCGTAGGCCTCCACGGCTGTGTGCGACGCTTCGAGCACGTGGCCGGCGGAGTTTCGCAGACGGCAGTTCGACAGGGTCAGCACCGGGCTTCCGGTGACTTCCGATGAGTCCACGCTGACGCCGGTCCATGTGTTGATTATCTCGGTGTAGGAGAGGCGGCAGTCACGGGCGGTGGGGGCAATGTACATGCCCTGCCACTGGCGCGACATCAGTTCGAACGGAATGTCGGTCACCACGTTGCCTGTCCTGTCGCCGGTGAAGCGGACCGGATTGCCGGGCTGTCCGTCGGTCACCAGCGAGCCGCGCACCCTCATGTAGGCGCCGTCATGGAAACATATCCGTGCGCCGGCCTCCACGGTCAGCGTGGCGCCGGGGGCCACGACCAGGGAATCGAACACCTGACGGGGACGGTCGGCGCTCCAGCGCGTGTCGGCGGTGATGATCTGTCCGTGCAGACGTTCCACGTCGGAGCCCTGCGCCTTCACGATGACCTCTGACGTGCGTCCGTTGGTCACGAACTCCACGGCGTCGGTGAACCACGACGGCTCGAAGTTTCCGTTGACCGGCAGACTGGCGGCCACGAACACATAGATGGAATCGTTGGGGCGTATCTCTATGTCGCCGAACTGCTGCCCGGCGAGACCGTCAACGTTGAGCCGGAAGGGACTGCCGGCCGATTTCATGCGGATGGAGCTTATGTTCAGCACCTTGTCATGGCGGTTGTAGACCCGGAACGAGAACGTGGGGTTGTCGGTTCCGGTGAACATATAGCCCATGTCGAGAGTGTCGGTGGAGAATTCCGGCTGGTCGGCCGGAGACGTAGTGATGTCGTCAGTGATGCAGGAGTGCATCACCGGCGAAAAGAGGGCCGTCAGGAACGCTGCCAACGGCAAAATGGCTGAAAGAGAGAAGTGCCTCATGAAAATGATAACGTAACATGGAGTCATCTTATTGTGCGGGGCCGCGTTCACCATGCGGCCACGTTGAGCAGCTCGCGCACGTCGAACCGTCGGGGCGGCCCCATTGTGGCGCTCACATAGAGGGCTATGGCGCGTGTCATCAGTATGTCGTCGTGAAATCCCTTGCGGGCGGCGAAGTTGCCTGAGGGGAGCTGCCGGTAGACCGACATCTCGGCCAGGGCGTCGGCGTCGCGCTCGCGGTAGGCCCCTTCGCGCATCATGGCTATCAGCATGGTTATTATCAGTGCCTTCGTGCGGTGGTTGGTGTGGAAGCCCACGCGGTGTTCCAGCGTCTGGCGTCCGGAGGCATTGTCGCGCACGGTGCGGGTGTAGAGGTTGCCGTAGGCCTCGTTGAGTTCCTCGAGGATGAACTGCGACGACCCCTCGGACGAAGCGTCGAGCGAGTTGCTCTCGATGACGAGCAGGGCGTTGCCGTACCATGCGGCGAGCGCGGCGGCCTTCCAGCCCAGGATGTCATGGTCGCAGTGTCCGCGCCACTGAGCCGCCACGGCCGGGGTGCCGCCGTCAGCCGGCGTGCGGTCAATCACCGCAATGACCGACCAGTCACTGCCGCGCGAGCGTCCGCCCACATCCACGGCAACGACGTAGCGCCCGTCGAGAGGCTCGGGCGAGGGGCGGCTCCACACCTTCAGGCTTCCGGCGGCGTCGGGCACGAACTTCACGTCGACAAGCGCGTCAGGTCCGGTCACCGTGCGTCCCTGCACCTCTCCTGTCTCCACCGGCGGCGCGCACTCGGCCCTCATGGCCTCAATGGCGTGATGGCCGAAGACATCGCTGTCGGAATTCACGAAAGCCTCCACGGCGTCCGACGGATATTCGGCCTGCATCCGCTGCAGGTCGCCCATCTCGCGGAGCTTCATGCGGTACCATGAAATCATTTCCAGAGTCAGCCCCATGTCCCAGAAACGGCGCTCGTCGGCCGTGAGCGAAGTGATGAAAGCCGCGGGGTCGGAGACCTCGCAGCGGTACATCTCAATCTCGTACCACGGCACGAATACCGGGGTGAAGGCCAACTGTTTCTGCACGGCGCGGGTCCATTCGGCATGGAAGAAGTTGCCCACGCCATTGGCCGTGGATTCAAGCACTATGAGGCTCAGAGGGGTCACGGGCACCGTGCCGCAGATACTGCGCATCACGTCGGCGGGGTCGATGCAATCGGAATCCTGCCAGAAGGCCACTTCGGTGAGGTGGGCCATGGCGATGTCGAGGCCGCGCACGGCGTCGGGGCTGAAGCTCGACGAAATGGTCACGTTGCAGCCGCGTCCGGCTATGATGCGGGTGTTGGGCGCGTCGGGCATGGGCCTGAAGCGCGGCTTCTCGTCGCCGTCCCAGAGTTCTTCGGGATAGTTGGCGAGCGTGGTCGAATAGAGCTGCCGGAGCGTTCCGGCGGTGTTGCGTATGTGGGCCGCGATGAGGCTGTGCCAGTTGCGGCGGTGGACCGACTGGATCCACGCCATGTAGATCTGCACGAGGGTGGAGCCGCCCCACTGGCGCGCCTTGAGCAGAATCACGCGGATGGGGCGCCCCGCGAGGCGGTCTTCCTCGAGCACTTCGAGCACGCGCCTCTGCGGAGCGTTGAGTATGAACGGACTGATGCGTCCGGTGGTTTTCTGCCGGATGTTGACGCATGAGGCGCACCAGAATTCAAAATCGTGGCGGAAGCGCAGGCTGATGAACTCGCCGCGGTTCTTCAGGCGGGGAAAGAGCGGGTCGGCCGTCATGGTCGCCGGGAGCCACAGCGGCCCTTTCTCCCACTGCACGTGCGAGAGGATGCGGGCGCCGGTGCAGCCGCGCCCGGTCAGCGGATCGTAGTCCGTCAGCAGGCGGCGGTTGCGCAGCGCGTTCTCGGCTATCATTTCCTGAATTTCGTTCATGGATGAGTCTGAGTCATTCGGTTATAAATATGGAGGACGAGTCAATCAGCAGGTCGGGCGACGCCTCCCCGGTGATTTCGAGGCTTATGTAGGAGCGGGCCGGAGCGGCGAGGCGGGCCGAAAGGGGAGCGTTGACCTCGCCGTCAACGTCCAGAGTTATCAGTGTGGCGGCTCCGGCCGTCCCGGCACCTGAATCACCGCGCAGCACAATCCGTCCGCAGAAGCGCGAGGCGCTCAAACGGACCTTCAGGCCGGTCACGGCAGTGTAGCGGCGCCGTTTCAGGGCCGTGCGGGCGCACCAGCTCACAGCCGTCAGCGGCGCGGCATCAGGCGAAACGAGGAACGTGGCTGAATCCGAGGCGAGCCACAGGGTGTTGCCCGCCGTGGCTATGGACCTCGCGGCGCTTCCGAACCGGAGCGAGCGCCTCAGGGCCGTGGCGGGGTCTATGGCGGTCAGGGAACCGTCGGCGCGGGCAATCCACAGCTCGTCGGTGGCCGGAGAGCGGGCAATGGCCGTGGCATCGGGGCAGGAGGTGATGGTGCGGATGCGCGAGCCGCTGACGCAGAGTAGATTCCCGCAGGAGTCAAGCGCCATGACGCCCGCAGGAGTGTAGGCCGCCATAGCTCCGTCAGTTACGGAATGGGGCGCTATCATGGCCGATGAAATCCGCGAGCGGTCGGCGCCGAGACTGATGGCGAAGATTCCGGCGGGACTGAATCCGTAGAGGTGGCAGCGGGTGAAATCCCATGACGAGGGCGATTTTACGGCCGCATGGAGGGCCACGAGCGGCGCGTTGGTCACCATCAGCGCCCCGAGCGGGAGCCACGGCGCATCGGTTCGTGCCGAAAGCACCGCCCCGGGCCGGCGGGTGCCGTAGACAGTGCCCGCGTTCACGGCCGAAGGATAGGAGTCACCGTTCCACTCGGCGAGCGCCACGGGTTTCAGCGAGGGATCGACGCGGATGGCCCGGCGGTTGTCGGCCGACGGTGTCAGCGCGGCCGCGGCGTAGCCCACCGTGCCCTCGTCGAGATTCTCCACCCACAGCTCCATCTTCACCGCCTCCGGGTCGGGGTAGCTTGTCAGCGCCGGCAGCCCCGACGGCATCTCCATGGGGTAGCCTATGAGGGTATCCACCGTGGAGCCGTCGGCGAGCGTAACCCTCAGGGTGCCGCTCCATTCGGTGTCGCGTCCGCCGGGAGTGAAGGGACCCGGAGGCAGCGGGGCGGGTGCCGTGACCGGTGTTATGTCGGCCCACGCCACGGCATCGCCCGAACACACCGCTCTGCGCGCTATGAAGCTGTTGGGGGCTGACACGGAGGCGAGCAGCGAATCGGCCGCGGTGGCGCCTCTCGCCGTGACGGCGGCTTTCAGCGCCCGGTCAACCTCGGCACGCTCGGCGGCAGCCTGACGGCGGGAATCGTTGTTGACCGTCACGGCGGTGTCAGGCAGCGCTTTCATGGACGCGGCGCCGGTTTCCAGACGGTCAAGGCGCGCCGTGACGGCCATCAGCTCCGCGGCGCGGGCCGGGTCGCGTGAAGCCATGGACTCGGTGGCTCCCGGCAGGGCCAGAGTCAGCACCGGCTCTTGCGACGACGGACGGGCAATCCTCCAGTATGCCTGGGCGCCGAAGTCCACGGGATGGACCTGCGGCGTAACGGTGACGGCGACGGAGGTGGTCCTTGACGCGTAGGCCCCGAGCGAGCGCAGGCTGACCGAGATGGAGAACATGCCGGCCGTCAGCGACGTCTGCGGCACGGAGAGAGAGGTGTCGGTCCTCGTACATGTGGCCGAAATCGGCTCGCAGCACTGCCATCCGTAGGGCGCCACGAGAAACGGTTCGGTGGAGTAGAGGCGTTCGGCGCCCTCCATCAGATGCACCCTGACAATCACGGGCTGAATCCATGAGCGGGAGCCGGCGGCCCGCGCCGACAGCGAGGCGTAGGCCTCCAGCAGGGCATCGGAGAGGGCGTCGAGGTTTTTGTCGCCTATGTCGGGGTTCTCGCGGCTGAAATCCACCCCGGAGAGCGTCCGGGCCGCTATTGTCTCGCTGACAGTGCCGCGCTCCACGGCGCTGATGACTATCTCCGGCCTCCGGAAGCCGGAGCCGGATACCTCCCACTGGATGCCGTCGGGGTCCTTGGCGCGGACATCCATCCTGCCGCCGGCGGTCATCACTATCCACCCGCGGCTTGCGGCCACGGCGCAGAAAGGCTCGTCGGTGCCGCTCCACACCTGCGTGATTTCTCCCCCGGCGGCCGCGTGGAGCGACCACTGGCCGGCTGAATCCGGGGCGGGGGAGCGGAAAATCACGGCTTCGGCGCCCGAGGGCAATATGGCTGACGCGAGCGGAACCAGTGGGCGGCTGAACGCGGCTGTGAGCGATTCCGCAGGTCGGATGGCTGCGATGCCCCCGGCGCTGACGGGCCGCAGGTTCATACAGGCGGTTACGGGTCCGGCGGCCGACACCGCGGCGGCCGGTAAGGTTATTGACGATGTGTTTTTCATGGCATTGGATATCTGGCGCAAAGTTACGTCCCCGCTGCCCCGCCTCCCTGCCCAAAAACTAATGTCAACATAAGCCAAAAGTAAACATACTCTATGGGTACTCTATGGGTGGAGGGGGATTTGGCGGTGTGGGAAAAAGTGATTACATTTGCAGACGGATGTCCGGCGTGAATCCATGCCGGCCCGGAAAAGTAATTAACCGGCTGATGGCAAGATTTTTGCGAGGAATTATTCTGACGGTGGTCATGGTGCTGGCGGCAGCATCGGCCATTGCTGCGCCCGGATGGGAGCAGGTTGAGCGTATGCCCGGCCGGGTTTCGGAACAGACTTCCCAGCCCGACGACGTGGTCACCGCCACTTCCGACGGCTATCTCTACATAGCTCTGCGTCAGCGCACTGAGGTGAAGCTGTTCACCATCCTGGGTCAGCCGCTGGTGCAGGAGACACTTCAGCCGGGAGTGTACCGTTTCCGCATAGTGGCCCGTGGCATCTATCTGCTGAAGGTCGGCAGCGCCACCCGCCGCATAACTCTTTAAGCCCTCATTGTTTATCACCATATATTTCTATGAGTTTGACAGCAACATTGCCGGCGCCCGTCATGGCAGCCATCGCTGTGATGAATGGTATGGGAAAAGACTTGCCGCAGAATGTGGAGGGAGGAATCACCCTGCTGCGGGCAGACAGGAAACGGACGGACCGGAAAGCAAAATTCAGTATTGAGAGGCATTTTCGCCCACATCAATCAGAAATGAGCGCACGGATGTCAATAAAATTCCGTAATTTTGCATCCTGAAATGAAATTTTACCGCTACATATTGCCCATAATGGTGTCGGCCATGCTCATGACCGGCCTCGGAGGCTGCATACCGAGTTTCACACTCAACGGCGCCCCGATAGACTACAATACCTACCACACGATCCACGTGTCGAACTTCCCGATACGCGCGGCGCTGGTGTATCCGCCTCTGGAACAGACATTCGAGAACGAACTGCTCAATTACATAACCCGCAACACGCGGCTGCAGACAACCGACGGCCCGTCGGACCTCTCGATCGAGGGCGAGATAACGCAGTATTATCTCACGCCGCAGGCCGTCACGGAGGACGCCTACGCCTCGAAAACGCGCCTCACCATTGGCGTCAGGGTCAAATACACCGACAACAAGGCCGAGAACAAGGACGTGGACCAGACATTCACGGCCTACCGCGATTTTGACAGCTCGCAGATGCTCAACGACGTGCAGGACCAGCTCTGCCAGGAGATCAGCGAAGAACTCGTGCAGCTGATTTTCAACGCCACGCTGGGCAACTGGTGATTCCTGACCGCATGAATAAGACAACGAGATGAGCCAGACAGCGATGACACCCTACGGACAACTGATTGAATCCCTGAAGACCGGCGCTCCGCTTGCGGCCTCCGCGGCCGACGAGCTGCTGGAGAAGTATCCCTATTTCTCCATAGCGGCATCGCGTGCGCTGCTCAACGCCGACCTTGACCCGGAGCGGCAGCGGCGTTACAGGAGCATAGTGGCGCTGAATGCACCTGACAGCACATCGCTCATGGCCATGACCGACCCTGACGGCGCCCTGTTCGCCCGCTTCTATCCGCCTGAGCGTCAGGACGACACTTCCTCCACGGAGAGCGCCATCGACACATTTCTCGACACCTACGGCCACGGCGTGGACCCCCGCGAGGAAGCCCTGCTGGAGCGGCTTATATTCAATCCGGTGGCCGATTATTCGGAGGTGCTTGCCCGCGAGGCGGCCGACGAGCCGGCGCCCGCCGCAGGGCCCGTTTCGGAGCAGGACGCGCTTCTTGACGCCTTCCTGAGCTCGCAGACGGCGCTGCCGGAAAAGGAGATAACGCCGGAACCCGTTGCAGAACAGCATCATACGGAGCATTACGCCAAGCCCGACCCGGAGGCTCCGCTGAGCGAAAGTCTGGCCAAACTGTTCATAAAACGCAAGCGTTATGACAAGGCTTATGAAATAATAAAGCAATTAAGTTTGAATTTTCCCGAAAAAAGTGTTTACTTTGCAGACCAATTGCGTTTTTTGCGGAAATTGATGCTCAATCAACAATACGACAAACCGAAAAAATAACATAAAAAAACAAGATGACAGTAGTATTCATAGTGCTTACCCTCCTGGTAGCCATTCTTTTAATAGGCGTAGTTCTCATTCAGAAGTCAAAAGGCGGCGGTCTGTCGTCGGCCTTTGCCGGATCAAACCAGATCATGGGCGTTCGCCGCACGAACAACTTCATTGAGAAAGTGACCTGGATTCTGGCCGGTGCCATCGCCTTGCTGTCGGTGCTCTGCACCTTCACCATGCCCGACGCCATCACCACCCGCACCCGCGTCCAGAGCACAGCCACCGAGCAGACCACCGGCGGCAACTATGACACTCAGGCTCCCGCCGCCCAGACACCCGCTCAGGCCCCTGCAGCGCAGACTCCTGCCGCTCCGGCGCCCGCGGCCGGCAAGTAAGAGCCTCTTCCGAAACAGAAAAGCCATAACCCCACATCAGGCCGCAGTCATCAGCCCTCTCCGACGGAGGATGATTGCGGCCTTGAGTGCGTCAATACAGAATATATGGAACGACACATCATATCGCCCGATGCTCCGCTGATTGAAGCCATCAGGAAACTCGACGGCCATTCAGGCGGAGTGATGACGCTCTTTGCCGTTGACGGCGGCCGCCTGATAGGCTCGCTGACCGACGGCGACGTGCGTCGCGCCCTGATCGCCGGAGCCGTGCCCTCCGACCCCGTGAGCCGCGCCCTGAACCGCAACTACCGCGCGCTGCACGGCCCGGAAGCCGACATCAGGGAGCTGCGCCGCATACGCCGGCAGGGAGTGAAGCTCATTCCGCGGGTGATGGACGGCGACCGCCTCGAAGAGATAATAGACACCACCGTGACCACCACGCGGCTGCCCCTGAGCGCCATACTGATGGCCGGCGGCAAGGGCGAGCGTCTGCGCCCCATGACGCTGACCGTGCCGAAACCGCTCCTGCCCATTGGCGGCAAGCCCATAATAGACTACAACATTGAGGCTCTGGAGCGCTGCGGCATCAGTGACATCAACGTGACGGTAAATTATCTGGCCGAACAGATCGAGGCTCATTTCGCTGAGCGCCGGGGAGCGGTGAGGGTGAAATGCGTGCGCGAGGACAGACCGCTCGGAACCATAGGCTCCGCGGCCCTTGTGGACCTCCCCGCCGAGGGCGCCACGCTGGTCATGAACTCCGACCTGCTGACAACCGTGTCGTTCGAGGACATGTATCTGCACCACGCCGACACCGGCGCCGACATAACCATAGCCGCCATACCCTACAACGTGTCGGTGCCCTACGCCATACTGACCACCGAGGGCCAGACCGTGAAGGCCCTCGAAGAAAAACCGTCGTACTCCTACTATGCCAACGCCGGCATCTACATAATCCACAACCGGCTGCTCCGGGGGCTGCCCTGCGGGGAGCGCATCGACGCCACTGACCTGATAGAGGACGCCATAGGCCGCGGGCTGAAAGTGAGCTACTTCCCCATCTCCGGAACATGGATCGACATAGGGTCGCCCGTGGATTTCGCCCATGCGTGCGAACTTATGGAGCACCGGCTCAACACCTGACGCTCCGGCGGCGTTATTGAAACATATAGTTAATCCCATCAACCCCGGGACAACCGGAATTCAAGAATCAACAAATGGCAGACTCGAACTTCATTGACTACGTAAAGATACATTGCCGCTCCGGCAAGGGGGGAGCAGGCTCCCGCCATTTCCATCGTGCCAAATATGTGCCTAAGGGAGGTCCCGACGGCGGCGACGGCGGCCGCGGCGGCCATATCATACTCCGCGGCAACGCCCAGATGTGGACCCTTCTCCCGCTCAAGTTCAACCGCCACGTGTTTGCTGGCAACGGACAGAGCGGGTCGGCCGGACGCAGCTCGGGCAAGGACGGCGACGACGTGATAATCGACGTGCCCTGCGGCACGGTGGTGTTCGACGCCGAGACCGGCGAGTTTCTGGCCGAGGTCAACGGCCCCGGCGAGGAAGTGAAGCTGCTCCGCGGCGGCCGCGGCGGTCTGGGCAACTGGCACTTCAAGAGCGCCACAAACCGCACTCCGCGCTATGCGCAGCCGGGCGAGCCGGCTATTGAGCGCACCGTGATTCTGGAGCTTAAGCTGCTTGCCGACGTGGGTCTCGTGGGATTCCCGAACGCCGGAAAATCAACCCTGCTCTCGGCCATCTCAGCCGCCCGTCCCAAGATTGCCGACTATCCCTTCACCACCATGGAGCCGCAGCTCGGAATCGTAGGTTACCGCGACAACCGTTCGTTTGTCATGGCCGACATTCCCGGCATCATAGAGGGCGCGAGCGAGGGCAAGGGCCTCGGACTCAGATTCCTGCGCCACATTGAGCGCAATGCCGTGCTGCTGTTCATGGTTCCGGCCGACGCCGACGACATAGCCGCCCAGTACGGCATACTCCTGCGCGAGCTGGAGCGCTTCAACCCGCAGCTGATGGACAAGCACCGCATCCTGGCCATATCCAAGAGCGACATGCTCGACGAGGAACTGCGCGAGGCCATAGAGCCTACGCTGCCCGAGGATCTGCCCCACGTGTTCATCTCGGCGGTCACCGGGCAGGGTATCGATGAACTGAAGGACGTGCTCTGGGAAGCCGTGAACGACGTGAACAACCGCATAGCCACGCCATCCATAACCCACCGTCCGCTCGACGGACACCACAGGGTGCGCGAAGAGGACGAATTCATCTTTGACCGTCCCGACGTGCCGGCCGACGACGATACGGAGGACTGGGACGACGGCGAGGAATTCGACGACGGGGAGCTGTGGGACGATGACAGCTTCGATTCCGGATTCGACCCTGACAAATTTGTGCCTGATGCTGAAGATTGACCTTGACATGCCTGCGGGCGTCAGGGCCTTCTCCACGCTCCGCG
This sequence comes from uncultured Muribaculaceae bacterium, assembly GCA_947627615.1. GTDB lineage: Bacteria > Bacteroidota > Bacteroidia > Bacteroidales > Muribaculaceae > Paramuribaculum. The sequence goes on from CANQWS010000003.1 coordinate 41,329, forward strand.
GGGGCGGCGGGCCGTACTCGACCCCGTATCACAACTTCAACGTGTGCCGCTACACCGGCGACGATCTGCTGCATGCCGCTATTTGCGCCGAAATCCTGCGCCGGCATCTCGGAGTAGCCGCCGAGGCTATAGTCATGCCCCGGCAGACCCATTCGGACCGCGTGATGACGGTGGAGAGTGTGCCGGCCGACGCCGCCGCGCTCGAGGGCGTTGACGCGCTCGTAACCGACAGGCGGGGAGTGGCGCTGTGTGTCAACACGGCCGATTGCGTGCCGGTGGCGCTTGCCGATACCGTGGCGGGGGTGATAGCCGTGGCCCATTGCGGCTGGCGCGGTGTGGTCAATGATTTGCTGCCCAACACCATAGCCGCCATGAAACGCCTCGGGGCCGAGCCCGGGAGGATACGGGCTTCCATGGGGCCCTCGATATGCCCCCGGTGTTTCGAGGTGGGCGAGGAAGTGGCCTCGCAGTTCCGCAGCCGGTGGCCGGTTTCGGTCATCGACATGGGCAGCGGAAAGCCTCACGTGAATCTGGCCGCGGCCATACGCTGCCGTCTGACAGCCGACGGGCTGACGGACAGCAACATAACTGACCCCGGGGACTGCACGCACTGCACCCCGCAGCATTTCTTCTCCGCCCGCCGCGAGGGTGTGGAATCGGGCCGGATGCTGACGGTGGTCATGCTTGACTGAGACCGTCTGAGGAAAAAACGCGGGAAATTCGGAAAAGATGAGTATCTTTGCATCCTGAAACCCGAATCACCATGACCGAAACAAGCCGGAACGATTACATAAGGATAGATGTGGATGAAGTGCTTCGCGGGAAACTCCCGCGCCATTACCGGTTTATCCCCGGCTGGGTCAAACGGTGGCTCGCCCGCGTGATATGTCAGGACCGGCTCAACGAGATGCTGCGGGTGAACAGCGGCCGCACCGGCGCCGAATTCTGCCGCGGAGTCATTGACCACTTAGGCATAAGCTATGACGTGAAGGGAGCCGAAAATCTTCCCGGAAATCCGCGTGCCATCTTCGTCAGCAACCATCCTCTGGGCGGTCTTGACGGAATGATGCTCATAGACATGCTGACGCGCCATTACGGCCGTCCGGTCAAGATGGTGGTCAACGACCTGCTGATGGCCATTGACCCGCTCCGCAACGTGTTTCTGCCCATCAACAAGCACGGCCGTCAGAGCCGCGAGGCATCGTCGGCCCTCGACGAGGCATTTGCCGGAAACGACCCCATAGTGATGTTCCCGGCCGGTCTGGTGTCAAGAAAAGGGCGCGACGGCGTAATAGCCGACCTTGAATGGCGCAAAATGTTCGTCAACAAAGCCATTGCGTCGCACCGCGATGTAATTCCCATGCATTTTAGCGGTCATAATTCAAAGTTTTTTTATAATTTTGCAAATCTGAGGACTCGACTGGGCATCCCGGTCAACATAGAGATGGTTCGTCTTCCGGCAGAGGTGTTCCGATGCGAAGGACGGCGTTTTACCGTTTATGTAGGTCATCCGGTTGACTGGCAGTCACTCCGCGGCGGACCGGATGCGTCAGAACAGGCCCGGGCTATCCGTGCGCTCTCCTACGGCCTGGCCGGCGAATCCTGAGAAATAACTGTCAACACCTCAATATCCTGCGCAATAAGAGATGGACCAACAAATCATAGACCCCGTCGACACAGCCTTGCTGGAGGCCGAGCTCACACCTGACAGGCTTCTGCGTGTCAGCAACAGGGCCGGGAATGAAATATATGTCGTCGACGCCCGGACGGCGCCCAATGTCATGCGCGAGATAGGGCGGCTCCGCGAGATAGCCTTCCGCGCCGGCGGAGGGGGCACGGGCAAGGACTGTGACATAGACCGTTTTGACCTGATGGAGCCTCCGTGCCGCCAGCTGCTCGTGTGGGACCCCGAGGAAAAGAAGATTCTCGGCGGCTACAGGTACATAACCGGCCGTGACATAGTGCTGAACCCCGACGGCTCGCCCCGCATCGCAACGGCCCACATGTTTGACTTCTCGGAGCGTTTCCTGAAGGAATATCTTCCGAACACCATAGAGCTGGGCCGCTCCTTCGTGAGGCTCGAATACCAGACCACACGCGCCGGCAACAAGGCCGTCTACACCCTTGACAATCTCTGGGACGGACTGGGCGCCCTGACCGTGATTCACCCCGAAATCCGCTATTTCTTCGGCAAGGTGACCATGTATCCGAGCTATTCGCGCCCCTGCCGCGACATGATTCTCTATTTCCTCCACAAGCATTTCCCTGACCGCGAGCAGCTTGTGACGGTCAAGAACCCCGTCATCTCGTCGTTCAACCGGCCGGAGATGGAAAAACTGTTCTGCGGGGCCGATTTCCTGGAGGACTACCGCATACTCAACAAGGCCGTGCGCTCACACGGATTCAACATACCGCCGCTGGTCAACGCCTACATGAGCCTGTCGCCCACCATGAAAGTGTTCGGCACGGCCGTCAACGACGAGTTCGGCAATGTCGAGGAAACCGGAATTTTCATAGCTTTCTCCGAGATTTTCGAATCGAAGAAGAAGCGCCACATAGAATCCTACCGTCCCTAACCTTTATCCTCTCTGCTCAAATATGGAACGAACCGACAACGACAGCTTCTCGCCTTACCGCTACGGAATTGACCGCGGATGGGTGTTCGGCGTGTATTTCGCCGCCATGTTCTTCACGTGGGCCGGCGCCTCGCAGATGCCCGTGCTCGTGATGCTGACGGTGGCGCTCGCCGTTTTCTTCCCCTGTATGGTCTACATGCTTCTGCGCAGGCTTTATCTGGCGCACCGCGGCAACATTCAGGTCACAACCCTGTGGATTTCCGGCATCTCGGCCATTGTCTGCGGCTCGCTGATATGCGCGGCACTGATGATGGTCTATTTCAAGTGGATCAACCCCACGTTCCTGATTGACCAGCTGCAGCAGATGGTGGAACTCTACCGCACCACCGGCGACCCGTCGCTCGCCGAGGCCGCGCGGCTGTCAGAGCAGATGATCGAATACCACCATGTGCCGCCGGCCTCCACGTGGACCCTGGCTATGTGGCTCTTCACCGTGTCGAGCGCCTCGCTCCTTGCCGGCCTGATGGCGGTTCTGGCGCGTGCGCGCGGAGTCGACGGCAAGCGCACCCTCTGGCCCGGGCGGAAACTATGAGACATTAAATCCTGAAAAAACAATCCGAACAATGAATAATATGGACATATCAGTTGTTGTGCCACTCTTCAATGAGGCCGAGTCACTGCCTGAACTCGAAAGCTGGATAGCGCGGGTTATGGACGAGCACGGCTTCACCTACGAGATACTTTTCATCAACGACGGAAGCACCGATGACTCGTGGGAAACAATCAAGCGCCTGTCGGAGCGGAATCCCAATGTGAAAGGGGTGTCGTTCCGCCGCAACTACGGCAAATCGCCGGCACTCAACACCGGTTTCGCACGCGCCAGAGGCAACGTGGTCATAACCATGGACGCGGACCTTCAGGACAGCCCCGACGAGATACCGGAACTCTACCGCATGATCACCGAGGACGGCTATGACCTTGTCAGCGGATGGAAGCAGAAACGCTACGACCCGCTGTCGAAAACCATACCCACCAAGCTTTTCAACGCCACAGCCCGCAAAGTCTCGGGCATACACAACCTGCATGACTTCAACTGCGGCCTCAAGGCCTACCGCGGCAAGGTGGTGAAGCACATAGAGGTCTACGGCGACATGCACCGTTACATTCCCTATCTTGCCAAGAACGCCGGCTTCACTCGCATAGGCGAGAAGGTGGTGCACCATCAGGCGCGCAAGTACGGCAAGTCCAAATTCGGCCTTGACCGTTTCGTCAACGGCTATCTTGACCTCGCCACTCTCTGGTTCACAAACCGTTTCGGCGTAAAGCCCATGCATTTCTTCGGTCTTCTCGGAAGCCTGATGTTCCTGCTTGGACTCGTGGCCGTCACTGTTCTGGGCGCCACCAAGCTCTATCATCTCTGCAACGGCATACCCTATATCCTTGTGACCGATTCGCCCTACTTCTATCTGGCTCTGGTCATGATGATACTCGGAACCCAGCTGTTTCTCACCGGATTCCTCGGCGAACTGATAGTGCGCAACTCGCCGCGCCGCAACGATTACGAGATTGAGGAAGAAATCAGAATCAACAACAGGACCGACAATGAGCGCTAAGTCCGGACATATAATTCCGAGAGTGGCGGCGGCCGTTGTGGCCGTGGCGGTGATTATAGGCGCCGTGTGGAGCTGCAACACGGCCGGCTGCACCGACAATCAGAACTCCCTGCCGCTGGCCGGGTTCTACTCGTCGGCCTCCGGCAGCGGCATAACGGTCAGCAATCTCGACATCAGCGGCGTAGGCGCTCCGGGCGATTCGGTGCTCTACGGCTCGTCGCAGTCACGCTCGGAGGTGTATCTGCCGTTCCGTTCCGATGCCGAAAGCACTTCCTACGTATTCACCTACCATCCCAACGATTCGGTGAGCGTCAGCGACCAGATCAGCTTCAGCTACACCTCGCAGCCCTATTTCGCCTCGGAAGACTGCGGCGCCCTTTTCCATTACCGCATCACGTCAATGAGCCACACATCCAATTTTATTGACTCCGTGGTGATTACAGACTCGCTTATCACAAACGTCAACCAGCAGCGGATAAAAATCTATTTCCGCACAGAGGAACAGCAAGAACCGGAAGAATGATGACCGCGAAACGAATATCAGCCTTTATGGCGGTTGTGGCCCTGCTGCTCGCCATGGCCTGCGGCGCCCAAGCTCAGCGCCGCATAACTCCGGTGGAGCCGACGCCCGGCACCAAGGGCACCCCTGTGGAGAAAAAGAAATCGACCGAGGTTGACCGCTCGCGCCTTCAGGAACAGAAGGACGCCAACGGCAACATAATACTCGTGGACACGGTCACCGGCCAGGAGTGGGTGGACACCACCGTGGTCAAGAAGAAATTCATGATCTATCCCCGCATCTATCAGGTGGCTGCCGGAGTCAACGTCTGGGACCCCCTGATGAGGATACTCGGCCAGAGCTACGGCGTGGCTTCGGTGTGGGGAGAGCTGAACATGCACAACCGATATTTCCCCACGGCCGAAATAGGCCTCGGGACCGCCGACATAACGCCCGACGAAGGGAACTACACGTTCAAATCGCCCATGGCTCCGTTCATAAAAGTGGGCATCAACTACAACGTGTTCTACAATTCCGACCCGCGCTACAAATTCCTCGTGGGCGTGCGCTACGGCTTCACGCCGTTCTCCTACAGAGTCACCGGCACCCTCACGGACGATTACTGGGGTACGTCGACCCCCGTCGACATCCCGCGCCAGAACTCCACGGCAGGTTATTTCGAGTTCCTTGCCGGAGTGCGCGTGAACATCATAGGGAACTTCTCGCTGGGATGGGACCTGCGGTTCCACACCATACTCCACGAAAGCAAAGCCACCTACGGCAAACCGATGTATATTCCGGGCTACGGCAAGCGCAACGGCTCGCTGACAGGAAGTTTTTCAATCTCCTACACCTTTGAACTGAACCACCCGGCGCCCGCGGAGGTTAATACAAAGAATGAACCTTAACCTCCAAACACCCAGTCTTCAAATGAAACGAATAATCATCATCGGAGCGTCATCGGGCCTCGGCCGCCGCGTGGCACTTGATTTTGCCCGTTACGGGTTCCGCGTAGGCGTGGCAGCACGCCGCGAGAATCTCCTGAAATCCATAAAAAAGGAATATCCTGACCGGGTCGAATACATGACCATCGACGTCACGGCCCAGAACGCCGTGGCCCGCTTCAACCAGCTCATAGAGAAACTGGACGGCATGGACATACTGCTCTATGCCTCCGGCACCGGATTCCAGGACCCCGACCTGACTGACGGCAAGCTCGAACAGACGCTCAGAGTCAACGTGGTTGGCTTTGCACGCATCATTTCCGCCGCCTACCGCTATTTCCGGGCCACGGCCAACGTGCATCCCGGCCAGATAGCCGCCATAACATCCGTGGCAGCCACAAAGGGCATAGGCATAGCCGCCGCCTACAGTTCGTCGAAACGCTTCCAGCAGCAATTCCTCGATTCTCTCGAACAGCTCGCCTACAACCAGCAGGTCAATGTCAGATTCACCGACATACGTCCCGGTTTCGTGCGCACGGACATTCTGGACGCCAACAAGGACTATCCCATGATAATGAACGTGGACTATGCCGCCCCGCTCATCGAGCACGCCGTGCTGACATGCCGCCGCAGAGCCACGATAGATTCCCGCTGGCTGATAGTCACCACGCTGTGGCGCATGATTCCGCGCTGCCTGTGGAAGAGAATCAACCTCGTGAGCCTCGGCAGCCAGTCCGACCAGGTGACCGAGGCCGACAAAGCCGGCGCCACCTGCCCTCTGCCTCAGGCCAAGAGTTAAGCCAATCAATATCATCAACATAAAAAATGACCCAGACAACGAAAAAAATAGCCATTTGCAGCGACCATGCAGGCTACGAACTGAAACAGGAACTGATAGCATATCTCAACGACAAAGGCATAGCCACCGAAGACTTCGGCACCCACAGCACCGAGTCATGTGACTATCCCGATTTCGCGCACCCCTGCGCCAGCGCCGTGGAGTCAGGCGAATGCTGCTGCGGCATAGGCATCTGCGGCACCGGCAACGGCATGGCCATGACCCTCAACAAGCATCAGGGCATCCGCGCCGCGCTCTGCTGGGATGTGGAGATAGCCAAGCTTGCCCGCGGCCACAACAACGCCAACATACTCGTTCTGCCGGCCCGCTTCATTCCGGCAAGCCTCGCTAAGGAAATGGTCGACGCATTCCTTGACACACCGTTCGACGGCGGACGCCACGAGCGCCGCATAGAGAAGATTCCCTGCCGTTGAAGCGCCGCATGGCACGGAAAGTATGCATAGTCACCGGCACACGGGCGGAATGGGGCCTTCTGAGCCCCATTGCGTCCGAGCTTGCCCGGCGCCCTGACGTGGAGCTGCAGATCGTGGCCACGAACATGCATCTGATGGAGCGCTACGGCCACACCGTGGACCTCATACGGGCCGACGGCTTCGAGGTCAGCGCCGAAGTGCCCATGGAGAGCCGGTCCGATTCCCAGGCCGATACGGTCAGGGCCATGGCCGCGTGCATGGCAGGCATGGCCGACGCCTTCGAGCGCCTGAAGCCCGATGTGGCCGTGGTGCTGGGCGACCGCTACGAGCTTCTTTCAGTGTGTTCCGCGGCCACCGTGATGCGCATACCGCTGATTCATCTCCACGGCGGGGAAATCTCGGAGGGCGCCATAGACGATTCCATACGTCACGCCGTGACCAAGCTCTCGGCCCTGCATCTTACCTCGGCCGAATCCCACCGGCGCCGGGTCATCCAGATGGGCGAGGACCCCGGAGCTGTGTTCAATATCGGCGCCATAGGCGTGGCCAACGCCATGTCCGTGGAGCCGCTGCCCAAAGAGGGCATTGAGCGCGACCTGGGCATCCGTATAGACCGCCGCACGCTCGTGGTGACCTACCATCCGGTCACTGCCGGCGACGCCGAGCCCGCCGACCTGTTCGGCAATCTCCTTGAGGCCCTTGACCGGTTCCCCGAATCCACCGTCATATTCACCTATCCCAACAACGACGCCCGCGGTGCGGCCATCATAGAGATGATAGAGCGTTATGCCGCCGGCCGTCAGAGCCGTGTGGCCGCCGTGGCCTCGCTCGGCATGAGGCGCTACATGTCGGTGCTCCGCTATGCCGGGGCGGTTGTGGGAAATTCCTCCAGCGGGATAATTGAGGCGCCGTCAATGGGACTCCCGACGGTCAATATAGGCGACCGGCAGAAAGGACGGCTCGCGGCGGAATCGGTAATCAACTGCGGCGACAGCGCAGCCGAAATAGCCGGGGCCATAGCCGTGGCGCTGAAACCGGAGACCAGGAAGGCGGCCGAAAGCGTGGACAATCCCTACTATCAGCCTGACACGGCCGTCATGGCCGCGGACCTTATAGCGGAATTCCCTCTGGAGCGCCTCCGCCGCAAACATTTCCACGATGCTTAAACTTAAGTTAACAGACCGGCCGCGCCGCGGCGGGTCCGACGGTAAAATCAGGCAAAATATGGCGGACTGAGAGGCCGGTCGTAGATTGTTTTTGCGGAATTGCGGGAAAATAGCCATCTTTGCACTCAGGTTAACCTTACCAATCAGAACCCCCGATGAAACCAGGACCAGACAGACTTGCGAGGATTCCGTTGCCGCCGCGTGACAACGTGGTGAAGTTTCTTATCAATCTGCTCTGTCTGGCCATGATATTTCTCCTGCCCAACCTGCTCGCGTCGCTCTACTCCGAGCGCGGATTCGGTCACCGCGACGTGCAGGCCTACGAGAAGGCGCTGGTGTGGGTGGCCGTGTTCTATGTGAGCTTCTACATAACCACCGATCCCACGAGCGGCCGCGGCCGTGACAGGGTGAAATGGGCGTTGCAGAATCTGCTGCTCGTGGCCGCCGCCACGTTTGCCTTCGTGGCCATCATGCGCTTCAACGTGCCTGCCGGTGACAAGCCGTGGGTGCCGCATCCGCGTCCGCACCATCACACCGGTTTCGTGGCGAGCATAGTGCTCCGCGACGTGACCATGACGGTGCTGACCATAGCCCTGAGTCTGGCCCTGAAGTTCTTCTACAAGCTCAAGGCCGTGGAGCGGCAGCGGCGCGAATCCATAGCCCGCGCCCGCGAGGCCGAGCTGCAGCAGCTAAAGACGCAGCTGAATCCGCACTTCCTGTTCAACACGCTCAACTCCATCTACGTGCTCATAGAGCTGGCTCCGGAAAAGGCCCGCTCGGCGGTGCACCAGCTGAGCAGGATGCTGCGCTACATGCTCTACGAGAACCACGGCAACGTGACGCTCGACGAGGAAGTGCTGTTTCTGGAGAACTACATTGACCTCATGCGCCTGCGCCTGTCGCCGTCAACGGACCTGGAATTCAGCGTCGACATGGCCGACGCCGGCAAAAAGACCATAGCTCCGCTCCTGTTTGTCAATCTCATAGAGAACGCCATCAAGTACGGCATGCGCTCGCCCGGCCGGCAATATATCTCTATAAGCCTCAAGGCCGAGGATGACGCCGTGGTATGCCGCACGGTCAACAGTTACGACCGCTCCGCGGCGCGCGACGGCCACGGCGGGATAGGACTCTCGAATCTGCTGCGGCGTCTTGACCTGCAGTACCGCGGCCGCTATGTGTTCAGCAGCGAGGCGGGCGAATTATATACAACCACACTCAGAATCACCCTAAGCACAACAGACAATGGAAAAAATCAGATGTTGCGTCATTGACGACGAGCCACTTGCAGCACAGCTTATCAACAGTTACATAGACCGTACGCCCTTTCTGCAGAACGCGGGTTCGTTCTCGTCGGCTCAGGAGGCCGTGAAATCGGTCATTGGCGGCGAGGTGGATCTGGTGTTTCTTGACATAAACATGCCGCAGCTCAACGGACTGGAGTTCGCCGGCATCATACCGCCCACCACCCGGATAGTGTTCACCACCGCCTACGACAACTACGCCCTTGAAAGTTTCAAGGTCAACGCCCTTGACTATCTGCTGAAGCCCATCAGCTACGAAGAGTTCCGCCGGGCCGCCGTGCGCGCCCTTCAGGCCGGGGCCGGCCGCAGCCAGACTGCGCCGCAGAAACCTGCCGACGACGTGATAATAGTGAAGAGCGAGTACAAGCTGATCCAGATACGCGTTGACGACATCCTGTATGTTGAGGGACTGAAGGATTATGTGAAAATCTGCACCGCCGACAGCACCATCATGACGCTGATGAACGTGAAGGCTCTGGAACATGCGCTTCCTGCCGACAGATTCATGCGTGTACACCGCTCGTACATAGTGAACAAGCAGCGCATAACCGTCATAGAGCGCAACCGCATTGTGTTCGGCAATGTCAGCATACCGGTGAGCGATACCTACCGCCAGTCCTTTTCGGAATATGTCTCGGCCCATCTCGTAGGGGCGGTGCCGGCGGGTGACTGATGCCCGCGTAAGGGCACAAAAAAAGGGTAAGCTTACTACATCGCACCGCTACAACCCGGTACCGCTGCTTCGGTCAAGATCTGACGGAGTTCCCGGGGAGCTGGTCGTGTAGGACTTACCCGATGCAAAGATAGTGACTTTTTCGCATCCCACCAAATCCTTTCCCCGATTTGTGGTTTTCAGATGTCGGGGTCAGCGGCAGGTGCCGTCAAAAACGAATACGGAGAGCGGGGGCAGGGTGAGGGTGAGCGGGGTGTCGATGCCCACGGGTTCGGACAGGGCGAATCCGGGCAGTCGGTTCTGGGGGAACGCGTCGCGGAACACTATGGTCCCTTTCACATAATCGGGTATTTCAAGCATCTGCCGGAGAGTGGTGTTGAATTCCTGAGTGCTTTCCGATGGGTTGCGCAGGGCTATCACGGCCTTTTTGCCGTTCCATGATGCCCATCCGTAGACGTTGGCTTTCTCGCCGTCCCAGGGGTTGCCGCCAACCCAGTGGGTGTCGGGGAGCACGTCGGCATTGTCACGCTGCCATCTGATGCACTCGGCTATGTCCTTCCATAGCCGGCCGCCGTTGATGCTGTCGAGCAGACGGCTGTCAGTGTAGAGTTCGACCATTCCGGAGCCGGAGGCGTAGGCGCAGCGGATTTCACGCAGGATTCCGTCGTAGTCCATGGATTTTGACACGTCGCCCTTGTCCGTGAGTATGACTCCATGGGTCATCAGGGTGTTTATGGGGCAGAGCGGGGAATCGGTGATGAATTTGTCGTAGACCATGTGGTCACGGTAGGTTATCCAGCGCTCGCGGTCATCGCCCTGGTCGCCTATCACGCTCCAGTCGGCGTCCTGTCTCCACACGGCGTCGGTGAAGTGGAACCAGAAGGGTGAGGCCCAGGTGCCCACCGTGGTGTTGAAGAACATGTCGGGCCGCATGCGGCGGACTTTCTTTTCAATGTCAATGATGGCCTCGGCGTTTTCCTCGCCTCTGTAGCCGGGGTCGGGGCCCACGGAGATGCCCTGCGCGCTGATGCCGTCGAGCTTGAAGAAACGGAAGTCATAGTTGTCAATCATGTTGCGGCATGCGGCAAGGAAGGTGTCGTAATAGTCGGGATTGCTCAGTTGCATGCCGCCGCGGTCCTTCCAGAAGGCGCGGCGCATTTCGCCGGAGGCGCCGTAGCCCCCCACGGGGCCGAGCCATCCGCCTATGCCGGCGCCGATGGTGCGGGCCATGGAATCGACCTCATGGAAACCGTTGGGGAAATTGCGGTTGAAGGTCCATGTGCCGTAGTTGTCCCAGCCGTCGTCCCAGACAAAAGCGTCGATGGCGGCGTTGTTCTCGGTGAAAAGCTTGTCTTTCCAGTGGCGGACCACGTCCTCGCATTCGGCGATTGTCATGTGGTCCTCGTAGGTGGGCGAGTTGTTGCGGTTAATGTTGAGTTCGTACCATGAATTGTAGATGTTCATGGGGCGCCAGGGAACGGCGCGTTCGCGTTCGCTGTAGGCCAGCACGGAGCGGCGCTGCTGACCGGGAGCCATGATTCCGGCCACGGAGCTGATGTCCCAGACGGTGCCCTGTTTCATCAGCGTGTGGCGGCTCCAGAGGCCTTCGATGCGGAAGGAACCGTCGTCGGCCGTGGTCACGGTGTTTATGCCTGTTGGCGTTTCGAGTCCGGCGAACAGTTCCGGTGACGCTATGATGGCTCCGCGGGTGTTGCCCACGGTGCGGGGCATGGCATCGGACCTGACGGGGCGGCCGTCATAGAGCATGGCTATTACGGCGTGCATCTCCACATCGCGCAATGCCCGGATTTCCATGGTGGTGCGCAGATAGTGGGAGCCGTCGTGCAGCAGGGCGCTCCATCTGATGCTGAGGCCACAGCCGGTGAATGTGGCTTCCACGGCTTTGCCTGGGAGCTTTTCGGAGCCTACGGACGCCTTGGGGTCGGCCGGCAGGGTGACGAGACGCCAGTCACTGACTTCCATGTCGGAGGCGCGGACCACGGTGCTGTCCTGCAGGATGATGGAGAAGATCTCGGTGCCAGGGCTGAATCCGAGCTGCGGGCATCCGCCGAAGGTGACTTTGCCGTGGCGGTTGTTGTAGACCGCGGTGAGGATGTCGTTCCGGAGGGTGGCGCGGGTGCCGTTGTCGGAGAGTGCGCCACGTGCGGCGCCCGGTTGTTGCTGCTGAGGAAAAATCACGGCCTGAGCCTCGGCCATGGCCGGGGACAGCAGCGAGATTATAAGTAAGAACAATAGCCGGAAACTGTGTCGGATTATCATGGGTCGGAATTATGAAGGTTAAGGTGAAACGCAGCCTGCGGGGAACGCCCCCTCGGCATGCTTACGCAAAAATAGCTAAAAATACGGAATAACAGGCAGCTGCCATGTTTTATTCCGTATTTTTAACTGATTATATTAACTAAGTAGGTCAGGATTTCGGAGTCTGGGCCTGGAAGGCGTTGCGCGGCGGCCGTTTTGGCGACACGCGCGTGGAGGCGGGGCTGTCGGGCGCGGCGGGGTCCTGGAAGAAGGGATAGGGCACGCCGAACACATCGTCGATGTCGCCGCCCGGGCTGAGATAACCGTCGACAACGGTGTCGCGTCCGGAAGGATTCTCGAATGTGTAGAGCTGGAAGCAGTGGAGCATGGCAGCGAGGTGTTCGAATACCACGTCCTGAATGCCCTCGTAGGGGAACCAGTGGGAGGTGGCTGTGAAACAGTAGATCTGCAGCGGTATGCCGGCCGAGGTCTGGGGCAGGGTGCACACGAAGCAGTCGGATGTGTGGGAAATGTTCGGGTTTGCATCAAGCCACATCTTCATGTAGGCGCGGAAGAGGCCGAGGTTGGTGTCGATGGTGCCGTCGACGAGTCCTTCGGGGTTGTCCACGTCGGCTTCCTTGCCGTCGGCGCGCTGGGCGAGTTTGCGGGTGATGTAATTGTCCATGAAGGGGACGCTCCTGATTTTGTCGAGCATCTCGGGAGTGGCGGGCAGGATGCTGTCGGCGTCGATCATGTAGCTGCGGCAAATCCGGCGGGTGTTGCTCTGCTGCATCGTGCGGTAGTTGGTGAAGCTTCCGCTGATGAGGCTGTAGGGGGGCAGCGTGGTGGTGGTCTTGTCCCAGTTGAGGACCTTGACCGAGGTGAGGTTCACTTCTATGACGGTTCCGTTGGCGTCGGTTCCGTTGACTTTGATCCAGTCGCCCACGTGGAGCGAATCATCTTCCGAGAGCTGCACGCCGGCCACGAGTCCGAGAATGCTGTCCTTGAAAATGAGCATCAGCACGGCGGCGAAAGCGCCGAGTCCGGCAAGGAGGGCGCCGGGCGATTTGTTGAGCAGCAGGGCGAGAATCACAATGGCGGCAATGATCCAGACAATGCCTTTGGCGAGCTGCGCGAGGCCCTTGAGGGGCAGCTTGCGCTTGTTCTCGCGGGTGTCCACGTGTTTCCATATAGCGAGAATCAGTGCGGAGATGGCTATGGTGGTCACCACCACTATATAGATTATGGTGATTTTTGACAGAATCGTTGCCAGCGAATTGTGGTTGGAGAGGGTGAATTCAATCAGGATGAGGAACACCAGGGGCGGAATCACTCGGCATGCCTTGTGGAAAAAGCTCACGCTCCGCAGGGTCTTGTAGATGTCGGTGTCCCAGTGCTTGGTGAGCAGGCTGACTATCTTGAAGATAATCCACTGGAACACATAGCCGGCGGCCACGGCGATGCCGAAGACCACCACGGCGTAGAGAAACGTGACGAGGGTCTGGTTCTGTTCGAGTCCGAAGACTCCGAGCAGCCAGTCAACCACGTTCATCACGAAGCGGGCAATGGCGTAGGAGGCTCCTTCCTTGTCGCCGATGAAGGTGCGTACGTCGAAAAGCTTGTTGGGGTCGGCGATTGCAGTCAGTATAAGGCAGAGATTGACGGGCATGATGAGAGGATAGCTTAGTTGAACGGTTGAGTGTGTATACTTAGTACAATCGTGGCCGATAAAAGGTTCCGTCATGCCGTCGGGATAAGAAGAGGGAGGGGCCGCGCGGTGCGGTCCCTCCCCCGTAGAAGGTTATGTGTTGCCGGGCGGCGGGGCCGCGGCGGCAGTGGTTCAGACTCCGAGATATTGCTTAACGCGCTGCAGTACAGCCTCGGGCGTGAATCCGAATTTCTGGTCGAGAACTTTGTAGGGCGCCGATGCACCGAAATGGTCGAGGCCGAACACGCAACCCTGCGAGCCGATGATGCTGTGGAGGGTGGACGGGAGTCCGGCGGTGAGGCCGAACGTGGGCATTTCGGGGGGAATCACGCTGTAACGGTAGGCCTTGTCCTGGTCGAGGAACAGGCCGATGGAAGGCACGGAAACCACGCGGGCCTTGATGCCTTCGGCTTCAAGCAGGGCGGCAACCTCGCAGAGCAGAGCCACTTCGGAGCCATTGCCCACGAGGGTTATCTGCGAGCCGGCCGAGTCGAGGACCACGTAGCCGCCATGTTCGGCACCGAGGGCTTCCTGATAGCGGTCGCCGAGGGTGGAGGGCAGGTCGGGCACGTCCTGACGGGTGAAGATGAGGCCGGTGGGCGTCTGGTTGTTCTCCATGGCCATTTTCCAGCACACGGTGGCTTCGGCGGCGTCGGCCGGACGGAGCACGAGCATGGAGCGGCGTCCGGAGGCGTTGTGGAGCTCTTCGAGAAGCCGGATCTGGGCTTCCTGTTCCACGGGCTGGTGGGTGGGGCCGTCCTCGCCGACGCGGAAGGCGTCGTGGGTCCATACGTATTTCACCGGGAGCTGCTGGAGCGCCGCCATTCTGATGGCGGGTTTCATGTAGTCGGAGAACACGAAGAATGTGCCGCAGGCGGCATACATTCCGCCATGTAGCACTATGCCGTTCATGATTGAGGCCATGGTGAGCTCGGCCACTCCGGCGTGGAGGAATGCGCCCGTGAAATCACCGTGGGTGAATGCGTGGGTGTGGGCCATGAAGGCCTCGGTCTTGTCGGAGTTGGCGAGGTCGGCGCTGGAAACAATCATGTTGCCGACCTTTTCGGAGAGCACTTTCAGCACGTCGGCCGAGGCAGTGCGGGTTGCGCAGTCGGCTTTGTGCACAATGGCGCTGTAATCGATTTCGGGGAGCCGTCCTTCGAGGTATCCGCGAAGCTGTTCGGCTTTTTCGGGGTTCGCTGCCTCCCATTCGGCATGGGCTTTGCGGCGTTCGGCCACGAGAGCGCACAGACGCTGGCGGCGTTCCTCGTAGAGTGCTTTCACCTCGGGTCGGATGACCCAGAGATTGTCGGGGTCGGCGCCGAGGTTGCGCACGGTGGCGGGGAAATCGGCACCGCTCTTGCTGAGGGGCTGTCCGTGGGTGGAGCACTGGCCCTCGAAGTTGGAGCCGTCGGCTTTCACTGTGCCGCGTCCCATGATGGTGTGGCCGATGATTATAGTGGGACGCGATTTCTCGTCAATGGCCTTCTGCAGCGCATCGGCGCAGGCCTGCGGGTCGCATCCGTCGATTTCTATGGTGTTCCAGTTCCATGCGCGGTATTTGGCGGCGATGTCCTCGGTGTCGACCTCGTCGACCATCGTTGAGAGCTGCACGTCATTGGCGTCATAGAACATTATAAGGTTGCTCAGACCGAGATATCCGGCAATGCGTCCGGCACCCTGGGAGATTTCTTCCTGGATGCCTCCGTCGGAGATGAAAGCGTAGGTCTTGTGGGCTACGGTCTCGCCGAAACGTGCGGCGAAGAAGCGCTCGGCAATAGCGGCGCCGACGGCCATGGTGTGTCCCTGGCCGAGGGGTCCGGATGAATTCTCCACCCCGTGCATCGGGTCGAGTTCGGGATGCCCCGGGGTTATGCTGCCCCACTGCCGGAACTGCTGCAGCTCTTCCATGGTGTAGAAACCGCAGAGGGCGAGGACCGAATAGAGCATCGGCGACATGTGTCCGGGGTCGAGGAACATGCGGTCGCGCCAAGGCCAGGTGGGGTCATCGGGGTCAGTGACTAAGAACTGAGAATAGAGCACGTTGATAAAATCGGCACCTCCCATAGCGCCTCCGGGGTGACCGGATTTAGCTTTTTCCACCATGGCGGCGGAAAGGACGCGAATGTTGTCGGCAGCCGAATTCAGGGTCTTGATATCCATATTGTTAATGAGTGGTTTTGTAATCTGGCTCATTAGTAAGTGCGGTCGCACTTACTATTTCACTGCAAATTTAATCACTTGGCTCCAATCTCGCAAATTTTAGCCCTCCAATCCGGCCAATGGCGGGCAACCAACCGGGGGGCGCAACCAACCGGGGGGTCCGTGTGTTAGAATGACATACTGTAACTTAAATGCAACAGAAGCAATGAAACGTGTGATATTTCTGATGGTGGCCATGACGGCCGTGTGGTCCGCGGCCACAGCCCGCGACACGGAGGTTAGCGTCAGCTACGGAGCGGCGCCGGCCATGACGCAGATATCCGATTACCGTGACCACTGGCACGGGATGGACAACTGCTGGGGAGCGGTCAATTTCACTATTGACCACCGCTTTGCCCCGAATCTGTGGATAGGTCTGAACTACACCCTGTCGACGGCCGATTCCGATGCGGCCTCTGACGGACGCTACGGGTCGGTGACGTGGCACGGTCTGCTCGCCAACGTGCGCTACGAGTGGCTCAGCCGTCCGGGATGGCGGTTGTACAGCCACGTGGGTGTGGGCGCTCTGGTGCAGTATTATTCGCCGTCGTGGCGCGACAGCTACAACCGCACCTTGGTCGGATTTCAGGTGTCGCCCATAGGCATAGAGGCCGACCTGGGCAAGCACGTGGGTGTGTTCGCCGAGCTGGGCTACGGAGTCCAGGGCATAGGCAAAGCCGGCATCCGCGTCGGCTTCTGACCGGCAGGTGGTGGCTAATAAATCATATAAATGAGTCCGTTCTCGGGAATCAGCTCCCTGTCAGTGACATCTTTCAGGTCCGAATCAGGGGGAAATGGAGGATTAATTGGCTATGGAGGGATAATTTGGGAGTGAAAAGTTTTGCGATGTGGAAAACAATGCTTAATTTTGCCCCGCAAAAAGCAAGTTGACAATAAATAACATCAAAATAACTAAACACTCAACAATGATCATCGTACAAGTAAAAGAAGGCGAGAACATCGAGCGCGCACTGAAAAAATTCAAGCGCAAATATGAAAAAACCGGTATTGTAAAAGAACTTCGCAGCCGTCAGGCTTTCCAGAAACCTTCAGTGGTAAACCGCAAGAAGATGATGAAAGCCGTTTACGTTCAGAAGCTCCGCGCAGTAGAGGAATAAACCTCGATATTCAGACGAGCCACTTTTTTACGGCCCGATATAAAAGGATTTAAGAGAATCCCTTGCAAATGGTCTGATGGATGGACTGAAGCTAAGGATTCTCTTTCGTTATGTCCGTACGCGAGCGAGGGGAGAGGGATTTATATGGCTGCGGAGGCTTTAATTCCGGAGTCGGTAAGGGGAAGTTAATCAGGTTGGGGTCCGGGCTAATTTTTCTTGAGATCGAAGAACAGGAATCGCGTGTCGAGCGGTTCTTCGTCGGTCAACCCAAGATATTCACGTTCTTCCCGCTCGGTTCTGTAGAGGGGTTTAAACCCGTTTTTCTCATAGAAGTAAAGCGTGTGAGGATTATTGTATGCATCAACAACAATAAATCGACAGCCTGTTTTGTTTTCTTTTGAACGGAACCAGCCTTTAATGAAGTCCAGAATCTGGCTTCCGACGTTGTAGCCCAATCCTCTGTATTCATACGAAACACCTAACCTACCAATCAAAACCGCTGGGTAGTTCATGCCTCTTTTGGCATTTGCAACACTACGCTGCAAGCGGTTGCGTGCCGAGCCCGCTATGAAACGGGCTTTGACACTGTCGTTGGCAAGTGTAATCAAACCCAATATCTGTGTTGGTTCAGAAGCATTTATCCATGCGTAGGTCTTTCCGAGCAGTTCGGACTCGTATAGAAAAGCATCCTTTGAAAAGAATTCGTCAAGATCGCGGTCCCTACAGCAGAACGGATTACAGTAGGCCGCAACATTGGCAGTGTAGGGACACATTACTGCCTTTTGTTCGAGGTTGAATCCGTTGTCCGGCACCATTAGCCTTTGTTTTTTGGAGGGAAAACAAATTCCCTTGATTTTTTTAAAAATTCCGCAATCTGAGCTTCACGCTCAGCCGAAAGACGGGGCGTAGGCAACTTGCTGTTACGCTCGGCTTCCTCAACGAATTTTCTTGCGGACTCACCTGTCAACACAGGTGACGAATTGATTGTCATTGCCATAGTTGTTATTTTTGAGTACAAAAATATTAATTTAGAACAATCCAAACAAGAAACAAATGGCTAAACTAATGAAAGTAAAACATAAATAAGGCGTTTTCGAGAAAACTTTACAGCATTAACCGGCAGCGGCGGGCCAGAAGGTCCGCCGCTGCGTGTAGGTGGTGCCCCGCCGCTGCGTGCGGGTGGGGCCAGTTGTGTGGATGGGTAGAGGGTCAGAAGCCGTAGCGTGACCAGTCGACGTTGCGCATGTCGCCGGTAGCCTTGAAGGCGGTGTGGAATGCGAGTGCGGCTTCGAGTGAGTGGGGGATGTTGCCTGTCTTTCCGAAGTGGAGGTATTCCTGCAGGAGCGGGCGGTAGTCGGGGTGTGCGCAGTTGGCGATGATGGATTCGGCGCGCTGCACGGCGTCGAGACCGCGGAGGTCGGCTATGCCCTGGTCGGTGATGAGGATGTCAACGGAGTGCTCGGTGTGGTCAATGTGGGAGCACATGGGCACGATGTTGCTTATGGCGCCGCCTTTGGTCACTGAGGGGCAGGAGAAGATGGATATGTAGCCGTTGCGTGTGAAGTCGCCTGAGCCGCCGATGCCGTTCATCATGCGTGTGCCGAGAACGTGGGTGGAGTTGATGCATCCGAAGATGTCGGCCTCAAGGGCGGTGTTCATGGCGATTACGCCGAGACGGCGGATGACTTCGGGGCAGTTGGAGATTTCGGCGGGACGGAGCACGAGTTTTGAACGGAAGAAGTCAAGGTTGTGCACGATTTCGTCCTCGGTCTTGTCAGAGACGGTGAGGGCGCATGTGGAGCCGAATTTGCAGCGGCCCATTTTCATGAGTTCGATCACGGCGTCCTGGATGACCTCGGTGTACATCTCGAAGGCGGGGATTTCCTTTGCGGCGGCCAGTCCGTAGAGCACGGCGTTGGCCACGTTGCCCACACCTGACTGGAGGGGGAGGAAGGTGGAGGGTATGCGTCCGGCTTTCATCTCGCCGATGAGGAAGCTGCAGACGTTGGCACCGATCTGGAGGGTGTTGTCGTCAAGTTCGGTGAAGCCTTTGATGCCGTCATAGTGGTTGCTGCGGACCACGCCCACGATTTTGGCGGGGTCAATCTTCACCACGGGGCAACCGATGCGGTCGCTGGGCTTGAAGATGGGTATCTCGCGGCGGTTGGGGGGATCAAGGGGCATGTAGACGTCATGCAGGCCGTAGAGTTCCTTGGGGAGCTTTTCGTTGAGCTCGAGAATCACGCGCTTTGCGTTGGCCACGTAGGTGGGAACGTTTCCCACGCCTGTACCGAGGACCACTTCGCCGTTGTCGAAGACTTCTGCCACTTCGAGTATGGCCCAGTCAAGCTTGCCGTAGAAACCGTAACGGAATTTCTGAGCGAGTTCCGACAGGTGAAGGTCGAAATAGTGGGTGTCATGACTGTTGATACGGAGCCTGAGGTCAGGGGTGTTCTGATAGGGAGCGCGGCGTCCTATAGCATTGGCTTTGGCCAGAGCGCCGTCGGCCCATCTGTTGGTTGAAGCGCCGGTGAAAATGTCAACTTTGAAGGGGCGTCCGGCTTCATGCTCCTTGAGAGCTTTTGCCGCGAGGGCTTCGGTGACCACTTTGGGGGAGCCGGCTGCGGTGAAACCCGACAGACCGAGAACATCGCCATTGTTTATCATGGCTGCAGCCTCTTTCGGGGTGAGGATTGGGAATGCCATCTCGAAAATCGTTTTGTTAGATAGGTGTTGAAGTAATCAAATTCAGGTCAGAAGTAAGGAAGGACACGCCGCAGAGCGGCGTATTTTCCACAGGTATTATACGCGAATGGCGTAAAATTTGTAATTTTGTGCAAAATTAGCTATTTATCTCTCAAAATACAAAATTTTGGACTTGAAACAAACCGAACGGGCCGATAAGGAGCCGAAAAGCAAGCGAATCTACATAGAGACCTACGGGTGTCAGATGAATGTGGCGGACACGGAGGTGGTCATAGCCGTGATGGACATGGCGGGTTACGAACTGACCGAGAATCTGGACGAAGCCGACGCGGTGCTGCTCAACACGTGCTCGATCCGCGACAATGCGGAGCAGAAAATCATATCGCGGCTGCAGTATCTGAACTCGCTGCGGCGCAAGCGCGGCCGTGACCGCGGACTGATAATAGGCGTGATAGGCTGCATGGCCGAGCGCGTCAAGGACGACCTGATAGAGAACCGCGGGGTTGACCTTGTGGCCGGCCCTGACAGCTATATGGACCTGCCGCAGCTGTTCGCCTCGGCCGAGATGGGCCACAAGGCCATCAACGTGGAGCTGAGCACCACGGAGACCTACCGCGACGTGATTCCGGTGCGTCTGCCGGGCAATCTGGTGAGTGGATTCATCTCCATCATGCGCGGATGCAACAATTTCTGCTCCTACTGCATAGTGCCCTACACCCGCGGCCGCGAGCGCTCGCGCGAGGTTGACTCTATTCTGGCCGAACTGGCCGACCTGCGGGCCAAGGGCTACAAAGAGGTCACGCTGCTGGGCCAGAACGTGAATTCCTACAACTACCGCCCCACCGATGGCGAGCCGGTGACATTCGCGGGCCTTCTGGCGAGGGTAGCGGAGGCGGCTCCCGACATGAGGGTGCGGTTCACCACGTCGCATCCCAAGGACATGACCGACGACATACTGGAGACCATAGCCCGGTATCCCAACATCTGCCATCACATCCATCTGCCGGTGCAGAGCGGCTCCGACGCCGTGCTCAAGGCCATGAACCGACACTATACGAGGGAGTGGTATCTGGAGCGGGTTGCCGCCATAAAGCGCATAATCCCTGACTGCGGCATCACCACCGACATGTTCACCGGTTTCCACGGCGAGACCGAAGAGGACTTCGAGCAGACGCTGAGCCTGATGCGCGAGGTGGGCTTCGACGGGGCGTTCATGTTCAAATATTCGGAGCGTCCGGGCACACTGGCCGCCCGCATGATGCCCGACAACGTGAGCGAGGAAGTGAAGGTTGATCGCCTGAACCGCATGATAGCGCTCCAGAACGAGCTGTCGCTCGAATCCCACCGCCGGATGACGGGCAAGGTGGTGGAGGTGCTTGTGGAGGGCGTTGCCAAGCGTTCCAAAGAGCAGATGGTGGGCCGGACGAGCCAGAATATGACGGTGGTGTTTCCGCGCGGCACATACCGCGTGGGCGATACGGTCAGGGTGCGCGTCACCGGGGCCACATCGGCCACGCTCACGGCCGAGCCGGCCGAATGAAAGGGGGAAGAGCATGGACACGCTAAGACATCAGAAACTGACCCGCTACGTGGTGCCTCTGCGCGAAGGCGGCTCTCTGCCGGCCCTTGCGGAGGCCGATGACGGCTTCAAGTACGTGGTGAAGTTCCGCGGCGCGGGCCACGGTCCCAAGGCGCTGATAGCGGAGCTGATAGGTGGCGAGGTGGCCCGAATGATGGGGCTCAACGTGCCGGAGCTTGTGTTTCTGGACGTTGACAGCCGTTTCGGAATCACCGAGGCCGACGAGGAAATCCAGGACCTGCTCAAAGCGAGCCAGGGCCTGAACATAGGGCTCCACTATCTGTCGGGCGCCCTCACCGTGGACCCCTATACCAGTCCGGTGGACGCCGTGACGGCCTCGCGCACAGTGTGGACCGACGCTTTCCTGACCAACGTGGACCGCACGGTCCGTAACACGAACATGCTGCTGTGGCATGGCCGCGAGATATGGCTCATAGACCACGGCGCAGGGCTGATGTTCCATCATTCGTGGACTGACCCGATGGCATCGGCGCTGTCGCCGTTCGCCTACATAAAGGACCATGCCCTGCTGCACAAAGCTTCGCTGCTGAAGGAGGCCGACGAGCTGGCCCACAAGGTGATAACGCCGGCGGCGCTGCGCGAAATCACTGACATGATACCTGACGAATGGCTCCGCTGGCCGGGCGCGCCCGCCCCGGAGGCCGATATGCGCCGGACCTATCATGACTTTTTAGTTAGACGTCTCGAAAATTCAGAAATCTTCTTACGCCAGGCTATCGATGCAAGAAAATCACTTATATGAGTATGCCACGGTGCGTTATGTGCCGCGGGTTGAGCGCGAGGAATTCATCAACGTGGGCCTCGCCATGATGTGCAAGCGCCAGCGCTGGCTCAAGCTGCGCGTGAAGGCCGACCGCGGGCGCCTGTCGCTGTTTTCGGGCGAGGCCGACGTGGACGAGGTCATGGCCCATCTCCACGGCTTCGAGTCCATAGCCGACGGATGCCGTGATGCCGGCCCGATGGCGGACTGCCCGGTTGAGGAACGGTTCCGCTGGCTTACGGCCGAAAAGAGCGCCTGCCTGCAGACCTCGCGTCCGCACGCGGGGCTGACAGCCGACCTCGACGGAACGTTCGAGCGGCTGTTCAGCGAACTGGTGGACTGAGCCGCAGGCCGGTCAGGGAATGGCCGGCTGCAGACGCAGATAGATGTAAAAAACGAGTACGGCGAGAGCGGTGCCGGCGAGCGGGCCGAGGATGGGAACCCATGAGTACCACCACTGGCTCGAACCTTTTCCCTTGATGTGGAGCACCTGATGGGCCAGACGCGGACCGAGGTCGCGGGCGGGGTTGATGGCATAGCCCGTGGTGCCTCCGAGCGCCATGCCGATGACCATGACGAGGAATGCCACGGGGAGCGCTCCTATGGAACCGAGCCCTATTTCGGAGACGTTGCCGCGCTCGGCAAGGAACAGAATCACTATTATGAGCACGAATGTGCCTATAAGCTCGGAGAAGAAGTTGCGTTTCAGGTTCCTGATTGCCGGGATGGTGGCGAATACGCCGAGCTTTGCGTCGCTGTCGGCGGTGCGGTCAAAGTGGTCCTTGTAGAAGAAATAGACCGTGAGGCCTCCGAGGAAAGCGCCGATGAGTTGCGAGACCATGTAGGGGATGACCATGGCCCAGTCGAATTTTCCGGCGAGCGCGAGGCCGAAGGTCACGGCCGGGTTGAGGTGGGCGCCGGTGTAGGGTCCGGCGATGAACACGCCGCACATCACGGCGAGACCCCAGGCTATTGTTATGACTATCCATCCGGCGCCGGAGCCTTTGGAGTCTTTCAGAGTGGTGCATGCCACTACCCCGCATCCGAGAAGAATCATCACGAAGGTGCCGAGGAATTCAAAGAAGCATTGCAGAAAAATCGGAATTACGATTTGTTCCATGGTTAAAAAGATTTACGGGTTAGGTCAGATGAGGGGATTTGAATCGGAATCGGCTGTCAGGATGCGGCTCACGGCATTGTGCCATCCGTTGAGCTCGCGGGTCACGGCCTCCACGTTGCCCGAGGGCTTGAAGTCATGCTCCATCTGCCACTGGGAGTGGATTTCGTCGATGTCCTTCCAGTAGCCCACGGCGAGGCCGGCGAGGTAGGCGGCACCGAGAGCCGTTGTTTCGGTTATGCGGGGCCGGAGTACGTCGGTGTTCAGTATGTCGGCCTGAAACTGCATGAGCAGATTGTTCTGCGAGGCGCCGCCGTCGACCTTCAGCTCTGAGATGCGGAGTCCGGAATCGAGTTCCATGGCTTTCACTATGTCATAGACCTGGAAGGCTATTCCCTGAAGGGCGGCCCGGGCAATGTGGGCCAGGGTGGTGCCGCGTGAGATGCCGGAGATGGTGCCGCGTGCATACTGGTCCCAGTAGGGTGCGCCGAGTCCTGTCAGGGCGGGAACGAAGTAGACGCCGTCAGTGTCAGGCACGGAGGCTGCAAGTGCTTCCACCTCCGACGACGAGGATATGCAGCGGAGGCCGTCGCGGAGCCACTGGACCACGGAACCGCCCACAAATATGGAGCCCTCGAGGGCGTAGGTCACCTCGTCGCCTATTTTCCAGGCTATGGTTGTCAACAGCCGGTTCTGCGACATGATGGGGCGTGGACCCGAGTTCATCAGGAGGAAGCAGCCGGTGCCGTATGTGTTTTTTACAGCACCCGGGCTGACGCACATCTGCCCGAACAGGGCCGACTGCTGGTCGCCGGCCACTCCGCAGATGGGTATCTCATGGGCGAAGATGGTGGTTGTGGTGTGGCCCATGATGCCGCTGCTGGGGCGCACTTCGGGCAGCATGGATTCAGGGATGTCGAAGAGTTCGAGCAGCTCCTTGTCCCACTGGAGGGCGTGGATGTTGAAGAGCATTGTGCGGGAGGCGTTGGTGACGTCAGTCACGTGGGCCCGGAAGCGGGTCAGGCAGGCGATGAGCCAGGTGTCGACGGTTCCGAAGGCGAGGCGTCCTTCGCGGGCCTTTTCGCGGGCGCCCTCCACGTTGTCAAGAATCCATTTTATCTTCGTGGCGCTGAAATAAGCGTCGATTATCAGTCCGGTTTTCTCGCGGATCATGTCGGCATAGCCTTCGTCGCGCAGATGGTCGCAGTATTCTGATGTGCGCCGGTCCTGCCAGACTATGGCATTGTAGACGGGCTCGCCTGTCTGGCGGTCCCAGACAATGGTTGTTTCGCGCTGGTTCGTAATGCCTATTCCGGCTATGTTTTTTCCGTTGATGCCCATTTTGGAGATGGCCTCGGCAATAACGGAGGCCTGTGAACCCCAGATCTGCCTCGGGTCATGCTCCACCCAGCCCGATTGCGGGAAAATCTGCGGGAATTCGTGCTGTGCCACCGACCGGATGTTGCCGTCGTGGTCAAAAACTATGGCACGGCTTGAAGTGGTGCCCTGATCGAGCGAGAGGATAAATTTTTCTTCCATGGTCAAATATGATTTTCAGTAGTTGTAAACGGGTTTCTGGAGGCCAAGCCAATATCATGAGCCAAATATAGGGAGAATATTTGAAAAAATATCAGCATCAGTAACCTAATTTAACTAACGCCCTGCAAAACGCTAAAGTTGTGGGAGGGATGGGAAGAATGGGAATGGTGGAAAGGATGGGAAAGGATGGGTTAATTGGAGGGGGTGCGGGTCCAGTGTTTGAGGCGGGCGAGGAGGTAGACGGCTGCGGCTGCGGCGAGACATGCGGCGGAGAAGGGGATGCCGTAGCCGCTGACAAAGGCGGCGGGGGCGAAGGTGACAAGGGCTATCTCCACGGGGGCTATGAAGAGGTAGGCCATGGCGTAGCCGTCGAGGCAGCGGCTCTGCATTTTCGGGTCGACGATGCGCAACAGGGCTATGCCCATGGCCATGGTGCCGGTGTACCATCCCCAGGTGAATATGGCTTTCTCAAACCAGTGGGTGGTCATCATCTTGCGGGCTACGAGTATGACATAGAGGAAGGTGACGAGCAGCCCGGCGCCGAGCAGGATGGCGAGTGGCACAACGTAGTCAACCACCACGGAGAGGTTGATGGAGGCTATGCCGAAGGCCACGAGGAAATCGGTGAAGGCGCCGCTGAGGTGGGAAATGGTGTCGCGGCAGATGTAACGTGACACTCCCGTGCGCGAGAAGGCGGCTTTCAGCACTATGCCGGCCACGAAGGCGCAGCTGAACACGGGGAGCTCGAAGCCGGGCAGGAAGTGGGCGGCGAGCCGGCTGATTCCATAACCGGCGAACGCTATGACGGAGATTATGGCCATGCTCAGTGTCAGGGAGTCCATGGAAACGGCGGAGCATGTGGCGAGTCCCATGCTCTGGCGCCGGCATTCGGGGACGAGGCCCGTGCGGAGCTCGTCGGGCAGTTCGCGGAAATCGGAGAGGAATGCGGCATGGCCCTTGCGCGTGGCCCATTTAACAATGGCGAGTCCCACGATGACCGAGGCTATGATTCCCACGGTGGCGGCGGTCATGGCGAGCGTCATTATGTCGGGGTAGCCGAGGCGGTCAAAGGCCTGTCCGATGGCGGCCGCGGTTCCGTGTCCGCCGCAGAATCCTCCGGGCATGGAAACGCCGAAACCGGGCTGGAGGGTCCATATTTTACCGAGCACGAGCAGAGCGAGCAGCCCCCCGACACCCCACTGCAGGAGCATGCCTATCTGCGAGTAGGCCCACAGAGCCTTGACGGACTTGCCCTCGCCTTTGGTGCCCGACGACAGCAGCGGCAGGCTTCCGAATACCAGGGCTATGAGGATTCCGGCATAGGTTCCGGTGTTGGACGACAGGGGCAGCCAGCCGGTGCCCTGCGGCCCGAAAGCGAGCGCCATGACTCCGGCGAGCAGTCCCGGCGGGATGAAGAGTTCCTGTATCAGCTTGATACGCACTCTCATCCATTTCGCTAAGAGTAACAATACGGATATGATGCCTAAATCAATGAAGAGGCTCCAGGGGGTGAACGATTCCATAAATTTCAGAGTTTGTCAATAAGAGAACAAAAAAAACCGCGCCGGGGTTGCCGGCGCGGATATTTAGAGTAGGTTTACTCTCAGGGATGAGGAATCCGAATCAGATTCACTTCTTTATGATTACGAACGAGGCGGGAGCGGCACCGTCGGTCGAGACGGAGAGCACGTAAGTGCCGGCCACGAGCGTCGAAACGTCGATGTCATGGGCCTGACCCGCAACATTGTCCTCGGTCATTTCCATCATGGTCATGCCGTTGATGGCGGTGAGCTTCAGTGTCACGGCGGCAACATCGTCGGCGCAGGTCACGTGGAGGGTTTCAACAACGGGGTTGGGCCATACGGTGAGCGAGGACGCCAGAGTGATGTTGTCGATGGCGGCGGGAGTCTCAACCTTGAATGTGAGGGTGTTGGCTGTGGTGGCGCCCGATTCGTCGGTAGCCTCTACAACAGCTGTGGTCTCGCCCACGGCTTTTCCTACAAATATTGCGGAAGAAGCAGAAGTGAATGCCTCGATGACTGAAGGATCGGCAATCTCGATGTTGTAGGTCATCACTTCACCGTCAGGTTCGTTGAAGATGGTGTTGAAGTCAAGCACCTCGGTGGAGCCGCCCACCTGAAGCACGTAAGGCTCTACGGCCAGGGCCTCGGGAGCGCGGTTGGTGCGCTCAACGGTGTAGCTGACGGTGTGGCCTGACTCGGAACCGAACTTGTCGGCTGCCGACAGAGTGGCGGTGTAGACGCCATTGTCGCCGTAATCGGGAGCGATGTCAACGGTCACATTCACGGGACCAGTGACTCCGGTCACGTTCCATACATCCTCGTCACCTTCGGCTTTGACAGCCTCGGCGCCGGTGACGGCGGAGATGACAGCGAGGTTTCCGTTGTCGTCGAGACGTACGGAGAAGTCCTCGTTCTCAGGTTCGGTGACGGTGAACTGAACTGACTGGCGCTGGCCTTCGGCCACGAGCACGTTGGCGGCATCGGATTCGATAACCGGAGCGCCATTGTTGTCAAGCACCACCGGAATGTTCATCACGGGCTGCTGCGGGTCGTTGAGCTTGAGCACGAGAGTGGCCTTGTTGCCGGATTCGAGGGGAGCCGAAGCGGCGTTGACCTTCAGTTTGATCACGGTCTCGCCTGACGGGTCGACGAGCACGGTGCCGTCACCGTCGATGGTGAGCCAGCTTTCGCCCTTGACTGTCTCGAGGGCGGTTGTGCACCAACCGAGTGAGCCGTACTGGTCCTGGAACATGTCAGCGACATCGAACCATGAGACGCCTTCGGTCCATGCGCGGTAGCGGTCGCTTGTCACCTTGTCCTGCTTGGCAGCCATGGTAGCGGGCCATTCCTCGCCAACGGGGTAGGTAACAACGATGTTGAATGTCTGTCCGCCGGGGATGAATACACTCTTGTCCATGGGAACCACCACTGTCATGCTGGCAGCCGGAGAATGATTCTCACCGCTGTGGAACACGCCTGAGGCGAGTACGTTGCCGTTGTCGAGGTCGGAACCGCTGATAATCTCAACCTTGTAGTCGGCGTTCTTGGCCTGACCGAGGTGGATTATGGTGTAGACATGCGACAGGTTGAATCCGTCCTCCGGAGCAACCATCTCAGTAGCGGCCTTGAACAAGGCGTAGGTTTTTCCGCTACCGTAGTTGTAGACAGCTTCGGATACTTCCGAGTGGGGGTGATAGAGAGCGCGGAGGTAATCGAACTCGGCTTTCGAGGGAGCGTCGAAAATGTCGCTGACCTCATCGGAAACGTCGCTCGGAACAACCGAGGGCTTGCCGATGGTCTCAAGCACTTTCTGAGCCAGAGCGGCCTTGGCTGCCTTGGCTTCGGCAGCCGAAACGAGGGGAGCCACGCCGCCGCCGTCGCCAACTTCTTCGGTCTTGCCGGAGAGGTCGATAGTGGCGGTGCCTTTGAGGACGCCTTCGCCATAGTTGGCAACCACCACATCACGCTCGCCCTTGTAATCGGGTGCGGGAGCCTTGATGTAGATGCCCTGAACGTCGTCGGTGTAGGCCACAGGCGCGGGAGTCACCTTGAAGAGGAAGTTGATTTCCCTGGTCTGTGTTTCCTCACCGAGACCTTCGATGTCAAACGTGAGTTTCACGGGGTATTCGCCGGGGGTGTAGGCGGTTTCGTTGGGCAGCATGGGGAGCGCGAAGCGGATAGCATCGGTGCCTACGGCAACGGGCATTCCGGATTCAAACGGATACTGACCCCATCCCTTGACGGTCTCGCCGGTCCAATCGTCGATTCTCTCGCCATAGTAGAAGAGCATGAATGCGGGTTCGGCACCCCATCCGTAGTCTTCGCCCATGGGGCCTTCGTAATGGATGTTGGAGATGGTGTAGGGGGCTGTGCCGGAGTTGGCGGCATCGAAGTAGATGCTGTACATGGCACCCATCTGTACCATGGGGTCGGAGACGTCAGTTGACTGCTGGCCGACGGCACGCTCTATTTCAAGCTGTTCCTCGGGGAGGACGGGTTCGGGAGTACCGTTGACGGTGAGCGACACGGGAATCTCGATCTTACCGTTCGAGGGAACGTTGGTGGTCACGGTGATTGACGATGCGTATTCGCCGCCGAGGATATTGGCGTTGACCTTGATGTCGGCCACATCGCTCTGTCCTGCGGGGAGCGACATCTGAACAACGGGGCTGAACTCAACGGCGTTGTTGAACTGGATGTAGCGGTCGGGCAGGCGGATGCTGTTCTTTCCGTTCTCGTCGGTGATACCGGCAAGACCGAAGGGCGAGTAGATCACGGGGTCGGTCACGTTGGAAGAGCCTCTGTAGACGAAGCGGAAGGTGCCGTCAGGTCTGAGCACGAGCTGGAAATCGACACCGATGTTCATGCTGTTGCCGTACTCGGTGAACGAAATGACGGCGCGGTCAGCGTTCTCGTGGTGGTAGATACCGGCTGTCTTGGTCTCGTCCATTGAGTGGAGACCCCAGTAGGGAGCAATTATGTTGGTGAAATAATTGTCGTTGGGGAATCCAGCGGGAGGTTCGGGCCAGATCTTGTCGTCGTTACGTTTGGTAAACGAAACGAAGCCTGTGTTGTAGACATACATTTTGGTGTACTTCTTGCCGTAGAAGGGGAATTCGAAGGGCAGTTCCACTTCAATGTAGTCATGTGCCAGGTAGTATGTCAGACCGTTGCGTGCGCCGAGGCCGTTGGTCTCGATGTCGATCCATTCGTCGGACACTGACTTGTCATCGATGCGGGCGGTGCTTGTGTAGGCCACGCCGGTTGACTTGGAGTAGTCAGGCATGTAGTTCACGTGCTCGCCGGTCACGATGGAGTAGGTCAGGGGCTCGTTGCCGTTGTTGGTCACGGTCAGCGGCTTGTCGATGACGTTTCCTGCATCGGTCACAATCTCGAGGCTTTCGTAGCTGAGCTGGGCTTCGGGGCATCCGATCACCTTACCTGCGAGCTGAACGTCGGCAGAACCGGCATCGGCCACGATGTGGACAATGTCAGAAACCTCGCCTTCGGTCTCGGTGGGCAGAATCACGGTGATGTCCTTGGCGCGTCCGGCCTCGATGGCGAACGGTTCGGAGGATGCGAGGCGGAACTTGCCGTTCTCAACGGTCACTGAGGTGACGTTCATTACGGCATGACCGTTGTTGCGCACGGTGATGTTGCGTTTGGCCTCGGATGTGCGGAACACGCTGCCGAAATCAACCTTCTCCACGTCAACTGCAAACACGGGCTTGCGGTCGCCGGTGATGTTGGCGTTGAAGGGCATGAGCACGGTGGGGTTGACGATGTCATTGGAGTTGATGATGAGGTTGGTTACGGTGGGTCCGGCGTTCATGTCGTCGGAAGCAGCCACGCTGGCGGTCACAGTCACGGATTCACCCGGGGCGATGAGGCCAGAAGCGGGAGCTATGGAGGTGATCATGTTCGGGGCCGGAGCGACGAATTTCACGGCTGTACCCGAGCCGAACGATCTGTAGCGCTCGCCTTCCGGAGTCTGTTCATCTTCCGGAGTGTATTCCTTGTTGGAAATGTCAGTAGAGGTTACTGAAATCGGGTCGGAGTTGGCGGGGTCGTCGATACCGCAGTAGAGGTTGCGGCCTGAATTGAACACCATCGAGGGGTCATAATCGTCGTAGTACATCTCGATGTCGCCGTTGGAGCAGAGCGCGATGTGGAAGGAAATGGGAGTGTATTCCCCGCCATAGACGCTTGCGAGAACGTTGATGAACTTGACAACGAACTTGCCGTCGACCTTGGCATACTGAATCTTGCTCGAAGGACCTATCTTCACGTCGCTGCCGAAGGCCGTCATCCAGCCTCCCCCGGCGAGATAAGAGTGTCCGGGGTAGACGGGGGGATAGCCCATGTTGCCGTCGTAGGGATTGATTGCCACGGCGCCGTAGCTTGTCACGTAGACATGGTCATATTCCTTGCCGTAGTAGGGGAACTTGAAGCCGAGGTCAATGCGGTCGGACCACCAGTCCTGATCGGAGAACTGCGACGAGATGTCGACAGCGTCAACGAGTTCCGGGTTGCCGTCGTAGGCGAAAGCGTCGGAGCCGTTGAGGTTGGAGGTCCATACGTAGCCGAATTTGTGGACATCGCCGCCGGAAGCACCCTCTATGGTCTCGTCGCTGTATTTGGGCATGACGTACTGGAGGGGGAATTTACCGTCGTTCACAATGGAGAATGACAGTTCCTTGGCTTCGGCACCCACTTCGAGGTCGCCGGCGT
Organism: uncultured Muribaculaceae bacterium; assembly: GCA_947627615.1. Lineage (GTDB taxonomy): Bacteria > Bacteroidota > Bacteroidia > Bacteroidales > Muribaculaceae > Paramuribaculum. Next base: position 72,639 of record CANQWS010000003.1, read on the forward strand.
CGAGCGACGCGGGATTGAGGGTTATCTTGGCGGGATCAACGGCCACACCGGTAACCATCACCTTGAACTGGCGTCCGTCCATGTCGGTGAACACGATCTGTCCGCTCTGGGGACCTGACTGCTTGGGCGCGAAGGTCACGTCGAAGCGGGTGGTGCTTCTTGCGGGGAATCCGGAGCTTACGTCAGACGGGCCCTGGAAATTCTCGTTGGTCGACGAGATGTTGTCGGAATAGAGACCTGCACCCCACTGGCTGCCCTTGAAGTCGCCGTAGCCGGCGTTGAACACCTCGAGCGAGAGGGTCTTCTGCTGGCCCACGAGAAGCGAGCCGAAATCAACCACCTTGCCGAACTTCACTTCAGGAGCATGGCCCGAGACATTGAGAGTCACGGGGATTACGATTTCGTTGGCCTGGCTTTCGTTGGTCTCGAAACGGAGATTGAACTTGTAGTCGCCGTTGACCAGAGGCTGGCTTCCGGCAGCCACGGTCACTTCCTGGGTCTCACCCTGTTTCAGGGTACCGGAGGCGGGCTTGATGTCAAGAACCGTAGACCAGTCGGGAGTGAGCGAACGGGCAGTAATGGCCCATGTGGGATTTTTGACCGATTCGTAGGGCGAACCCTTGAGGGCGTCGCTCAGGCGAGTCCAGGTCTTGCCGAGGTCATTGGACATGAGGGCGTTGGTTGCCTCGTTGGCCGATGTTGTGGCTTCGGCGAGTCCGAGAGGATAGAGATTGTCCTGCGCTGGGAAGTGGACGCACACCCAGAAGATCTGGCCGGGCGCGAAATAGAGCTGCTCGGGCAGGGCTATGTTCCAGTCGTAGACGAAGAACTGGGGTGTGAAGCTGCACACCAGGTTGGCGGGCATGGGAGCCGAGCCTCCGGCGTAGATCTCGAAGTAGGCGCCTTCACCGCCGCCACCGCTGACGCGGAGAGAGGTGAGGTTGAAGCCTTCGGGATATTTCTCGGCATCCACGGCAAACATCTGCGCCATGGAGTTGGGCAGCTTGGTGTCGACATCGCCGATGCGGGCGTAGAAGTAATCGAAGTATTTCAGGTCCTTGGGATACTCGTCGGCAACGTACTCGTCGGAGCGGACCACGCTGAAGGTCTTGATTTTCTCGCCGTCGAGCTTGCCGGAGAACGGAACGATATTGTTTGCGGTGGAGAACATGGAGGCCTTCGGGCCTGACACGGTGCGAGCCTTGTAGGCCCACTTCAGGAGGCCTTCGTCTTCGTTGCCTATGTTGAAGGTGGCGGGGCCGGATGTTATGTCGAGGCTCTGCTTGTCGACGGTCATTTTGGGACCGGCGTTGGTTGACGCGCTCTTGACTTCGGAGATTTCCGAAGCGACGCCCTGACGGCTGACAGCCTGAATGGCGAAATAGTAGGTGGTCATGGGCGCGAGGTTGGAGACTTCGCGACGTGCGGTCTCGCCTGACGAGAGAAATTTGGTGTCGACGGTCACCGTGCGTGCCTTGCCGATGTTTTCGGCGGTCAGCGGTTCGGTAGAGTAGTAGATCACGCAGTGGTCAACCACGTTGAACGAAGCTTCGGGAATGACCCATTCCACCACGATGTTGTCCTGTGCGGGAAGCAGAGAGAACTCGGTAACGGCGGAGGGAGCGGAGCCGGAAGCATCGAAATTCAGCGCTTTGGCCGCGTCGATGTAGCCTGTACCGTAGAGACCCTCTTTGCCGGGGTTGAAGGAATAGAGGTCGTTGACCGACGATTCGAGCTGCGAACGGAGCATGTCGGGGCTGAACTTGGTGTCTTTGTAGTGCGACAGGAGAAGAGCCGCGATACCCGACACGTGAGGCGTGGCCATAGAGGTACCCTCGTTCCATCCGTAGGAGTTGTCAGGGAGAGTGGAGAGCACGCCCCATGCCTCGCCGAAGTCAAGGATACCGCCGGGAGCGGTGATGTCGACCCAGCTGCCGTAGTTGGAGTAGGGAGCCACGATTTTGTTGGGAATCATGGAGCCTACGCTCAGAACCTTGTCGTAGCATGCGGGATAGTAATCGCCTGTGGAGCCCATGTTACCGGCAGCGAAAATGCAGAGGCCGCCGTGTTCGTCAGTGAAGTAGTCAATGGCGTCAAGCACAGCCTGCTCGCAGTAGTCGGGAGCGTCCCAACCCCATGAGCACTGGGCTATGTGTGCGCCCATTTCGGCCGCGTAGACAATGGCCTGGGCGAAATCGCCTTCGGAGGTGCCCTGACGCGAGTCGAACACCTGGCAAGAGAGCATTCTGATACCGGACTGGGGCGAGCCGTCACCGCCGGCCACACCGGCCACACCTATGCCGTTGTTGTTGACAGCGGCAACCGTACCGGCCACGTGAGTACCGTGGCTGTGGGGGTAGATCTGTGACGAGTTGGTGCAGAAGTTGAAGCCGTAGATGTCATCGACATAGCCGTTGCCGTCGTCGTCGACGCCCGGCTGGCCGTTAAGCTCGGCCTCGTTGATGTACATGTTGGCGGCGAGGTCCTCGTGGGTGTAATCGACACCGCCGTCAATGATGGCCACGAGCACTTCGGGCTTTCCGGTCTCGGTTTTCCATGCCTCGAAAAGGTTGATGTCGGCACCTGCGACGGCATTGTTGATGGAGCCGTCGTTGAAATAGTGCCACTGTGCGGGGAGACGGGGGTCGTTGAACGGCATTGCGGCCGAAGACCTCACGCCAGCCAGCTTTTCGGGGGCGAATGGAACGAATTTCTGAGAACCGACGATGACCGGAGTGCGGACCACTTCGGCTTTCTGAACGCCGATTGTCTGTTTGAGTACGCTCTGGGCCTGCTGCGGGGTAACTTCAGTGTCGAAAGTCACTTCGTACCACTGGTCAAGGCCATGGCGTGCACGCTTTTCTGCAAATTTAGGGTTTGGCGGGAAAAGCGGGCGCATTGTCAGACCACCGATTTTCTTGAGGGAGGCGTTGAGCGCCTTCACCGGTGTTGACAGAGTGCCAGCCTTCTTTACCGAGCGTGATTCAGCGCCCATAGTCGCAGCGACGGAGGGCTGGAGTTTCACGCGCACCTTTCCGGGGACGGTGCCCGCGGAGGCCGCCAATGCAGAAAGTCCGACGACAGCCATTATGGCTATCGCCAGTGTTTTACGTAAAAACTGTAGCATTGATTGGTAAGTAATTGGTGAGTAATAAAATTTGTGTCTTGATTGATGAAACTGTATGTGAATCAGTAAGATAGTTTGACGTGAAGAACGCTATGTGAAAATTTGCGTAGGAGCGGGACATGGGGCTTGCATCAGTCGGGGCGAGTCAGGCTTTCATGTCCACTTACAGAGGTTGAAGTTTGCTTTTAGAATTAATTTGGTGCAAAGATAGTTAAAATCGTGTTAAACCCAATAAAAATTCATCATTTTTACCGCATAAAAATTCAGACGCCGATTTGTCTGTGAAAAATCGGCGTCTGTAGATTATAAGTGGGAGAGTGCAGGGGGAAAATGTTCAGAGGCGGAACTCTATGACGTGCTTTCCGGAATCGAGGGTGCGCTCGAGTCCGGGCAGGACGAGAGAGCCTGTGGAGCCGGCGGGAAGCTCGATTTTCAGCGTCACTTTGTCGCCCTTGCGCTTCCACGACGAGCGTACCGGGCCGCGGACGGAATTGTAGACGGCTTCGGCGCTTTCCAGACCCTCGGGGAAGTGCGGACGCAGAATCACGTTGCGGAATCCGGGCTGCTCGGGGTCGTAGTTGATTCCGGCGAGGTCGTTGGTCATCCATGCGCTTATATCGCCCATGAACACGTGGTTGAGCGAGGCGTCGTGGAATTCGGGACCGAGTGTCCAAGTCTCGGGCAGAGTGGTGTAGCCGCGGTCAACGAGCCAGTAGCCCCACGATGGCGCGTCGGTGCGCGTGGCCATCAGGTAGGCGTCGTCGACATATCCGTAGCGGGTGAGCATGCGCAGCACGGTCTTGCTTCCGAGCAGACCGAAATCGAGGTGATGACCGTTGGCGGCGACCATATCGCGCAGACTGCGGGCCACATCCTGCCGCTTCTCTTCGGGGACAATTCCGGCGTAGAGGGCGAGGGCCTGGGCGGCCTGAGTGCCGTCGGCATACAGACCGGTCTCCGCATCGAAGAATGTTTCGTTGAGACTCTCGAGAAGCGAGGCCGCCTTCTTTTCGTAGGGTTCCGGGTCTTTTCCGAGAATCCGCGCGAAACCGGCCATGTAGCGGCAATCGAGATAGTAATAGAGCGAGGATGTGAAGTGGGTGGAAGTCTGGGCCTTGTAGGAGAGCCAGTCACCGATTCCGTTGGTGAGCATCCCTTTTTCGTTCTCCATACCCCGGCACCATTCGAAATAGCGCTCCATGGCGGGATAGAGCCGCTCGATGGCGCGGGAATCGCCGTAGTATCTGTAGAGGGCGTCGGGGATGATGAACATGGCGGCGTCCCATACCGGTCCGGGCCATTCGCCATAGCCCCAGCCGGACGAGGGTATGATTCCGGATATGTTGCCCGACGGGCGCTGATTGTCAATGAAATCGTTCATCCATTTCTCGTAGAAGGTGATTCCGTCGAAGTTCAGCAGCCCGAGGTCAACGGCCACGTGGGCGTCGGCCGTCCAGCCGTTTTTCTCGCGTTGCGGGCAGTCGGTGGGAATGCTGTGGAGGTTGCCGAGATAGCTCAGCATGGTGGCGGCGTGGATTTTGTTCAGCAGCGGGTTGGACGAGCTGAAGCTGCCGACAGGAGCGAGGTCGGTGTGCATGAACAGGCCGGTCACATTGGAGTCCGACAGCTTCACGGGGCGGTCGGCGGTGATTTCCACATATCTGAACCCGTGGTAGGTGAAAGCGGGCGTGAATGACTCCACGGAACCGTTGCCGGCGAAGGTGAATTCATCGGTCTGGAACCGTTCGCCCGGTTTTTCGGGGCGATAGTAGACGTTGATGTTGTCCTGCAGAAGGCGTCCGTCGCGCAGGAGCTCGCCGTAGGAAACGGTCAGATGCGTGTCCTTTTCGGCCCGGGCACTGACCGAGACCACACCGGCTATGTTGCGGCCCATGTCGAAGACAAACAGGGTGTCGCCCTCCGACGCCACGAGCTTCGGACGGATTTTCTCGACCGGACGGACGGCCGGCATGGCCTGGGCTTTGAGCAGGGGAGCGGGCGCTTTCACGGGGCGTGCTTTAGGCCAGCCGGAGTCATCGAATCCGGGGAGCTGCCAGCCGGAGGGCATGAGGCGGTTGTCCACGCGGTCGCCGCTGTAGATATTATTGTAGGTGTAGGGGCCGGTGTGGGTGGTCCATGAGGCGTCAGTGGCGAGCAGCAGGCGGGGAGTGTCGTCGCCGGCCGGAATGCCGCGGAGTTCCATGATGAACGCGGGCCGGTTGCGCCAGCGGGCCTTCTCGAAATCCCACACAGCCTTGCTCTGGCAGTTGTAGAAACCGTTGCCGAGGACAGCCGTCACCACATTGGTGCCCTTGACGAGCAGCGGGGTGACGTCGTGGGTGGCGTAGAGGTTACGCTCGTCGTAGTGGGTGTAGCCGGGGTCAATGTGGCTGTCAGATACCCTGCGGCCGTTGATGAAAAGCTCGTAATAACCGGCGGCCGAGATGTAGACGCGGGCGTCCTTCACAGCCGAGGGGAGCCGGAATTCCTTGCGGAACATGGGCGCCGGTTCGAAATCGGCGCCGGCGCTGTCGGTGATCCAGACGGCGCGCCATCCGTCGAGAGTCATTTTCCCTGTCTCGAACGACGCCTCGGCCGAGCGGACGCGCTTGCCGGAGCCGTCGACCGCGGTCACGTGCCAGAGGTATCTGTTGTGGGACTTCAGGGCGGTCTGCAGGACGATGCATCGCTCCGCGGCGCCGATATCGCCGGATTTCCATACGGGATTTCCGTAGCGGGCGTCGGTCACCTCCACAGTCTGGGACTTCAGCGGGCGGTCCGAGGCTATCTCCCATGTGAGGCGGGGCGCGGCAGCGTCGATTCCGATGGGCTCGGAGAGGTATTCACAACGCAGATTGACCACCTTGGTCCCCGCGAGGGAACCGAAGGCGGCCAATGCAGAAAGCGTGGAAATAAGTATTCTTGATTTTGTCATTTGTCAAGCGATTTGGTCAGGCGGCGGTTGATGTCGCGCACGCGGTCTTCCTCCATCTTGACGAGCTTGCGGTCGTAGGTGAGGAATCCGTTGACCTCTTCCTCCACGTCGGTGGTCTGGGTGTAGACGGCACCGGTGAAACCGCGCTCCACGAGGCGGAGCAGCTGTTCGGCATATTTCACATATTCGTCGGTCACGGCTTTGGGCGATTCGAAGCGGATGTAGCCCCAGTTGCGGTCGGGGTCCCAGAGATGTCCCTTGACGGGGTAGCCGATTCCGCCGAACTCGCCGAGCACGTTGGCGCGCTGTGCGTCATAGAGATACATGTCGGGGCCGGGATAGTTGTGGAGGTCGAGGATGTCGCCCACGGTGTAGAAATTACCGCCCGATGCGGGGTTGACGAGACGCGAGGGGTCGTAACTCATGGTCCATTCGGTTATTTCCTGGGTCTTGAACTGTCCCCATGCCTCGTTGAAGGGAACCCACACGGCCACACAGGGATAGGAATATAGGTAGTCCATGATTTCCTTCCATTCCTTGCGGTAGATGGCCTCGCTTTCGGCGCTGCGGGTCTTTTCGGTGCCGTTGAAATAGTTGCGGTTCTGCCACTGCGGACCCTGGTCGCCGTTGGGCATGTCCTGCCATACGAGGATGCCGTTGCGGTCACACCATGTGTACCATGTGGCGGGCTCTACCTTCACGTGCTTGCGTATCATGTTGAAACCGAGGTCTTTTGTCTTTTCGAGGTCATAGACCATGGCGTTGTAGGTGGGGGCGGTGTAGAGACCGTCGGGCCACCAGCCCTGGTCGAGGGGTCCGAACTGGAAGATGTCCTTGTTGTTGAGCTGCATTCTGACCACACCGTTCTTGTCGCGGGCCTTTGAAATCTTGCGCATGGCGGCGTAGCTCTTCACGCGGTCCACGACCTTGCCTTTGTCAGAGAGGGTGATTTCAAGGTCGTAGAGGAAGGGGTCGTCGGGACTCCAGAGGCGGAAACCCTCGGGCATGTCGATTTCCACGGGCATTCCGTTTACGCTCTTTCCTGTGGCGACAGTTTTGGTGCCGTCCATTACCTTTACAGTAGCGGAAAGGCCGGCCGAGGACTGTGCGGAGGGATTGACGGTGACGGTCAGTTTGCCCTTGTCTATGTCAGACAGCGTGCGGAGGGAGGCGATGTGCTTCTCAGCTACCGGCTCGAGCCATACGGTCTGCCAGATTCCGGTCACGGGGGTGTACCAGATGCCGCCGGGGCGGTTCACCTGCTTTCCGCGCGGCTGCGGTCCGCGGTCGGTGGGGTCCCATACGCGCACCGTCAGTGTGTTATCGCCTTTAGGGGCGAGCGCTTCGGTGATGTCGAGCGAGAAGGGGGTGTAGCCGCCGGTGTGGGAGCCTACGAGGGCACCGTTGACCCACACGTCGCATTTCCAGTCCACGGCGCCGAAATTGAGCATCACGTTCTTGCCTTTCCAGTCCTTGGGTACGGTGAACGAGCGGCGATACCATATCTCATTGTCGTCGCCCACGCGCTTGCCTACGCCCGAGAGCGACGATTCGGGGCAGAAGGGCACGAGAATCTCTCCCTGCCACGTGGCGGGAGCCGGTTTGCCCACGGGGGTGATGGCATAGTCCCAGAGGCCGTTGAGGTTTTTCCAGGCCGTGCGTTCCATGATGGGGCGGGGATATTCGCCGCGGACATTGCCGAGGTCAATCGAGTCGGCCCATGCGGAGCGGATTTTGTCGCCGGCCGGGGAGTAGCTGTCGGCCGACGCGCAGAGGGCCGAGACTGCCAGAGCGGATAGAAGCAGAAATTTCTTCATGGGGTGATATGTTTTATTGATTGGTTGATGTGATTCGCGGGGCGGAGGGTGACGTCGCGGCCATTTTCAGCAGCGCCGGGTGGCGAGTCATTGCAAAGATAGACAAAGCGTCTGAAAAAGAATAAAAAAAGCCTGTCAAAAGAGTTTCAGGAGCGGATGTATACACATTTGTCACAAACGGATACATCGGGGCGATTCGGCGAAAGATGTTACAATCAAGTGAATTGTGTTAAATAATTTCTAGGGTAAAGGAATATGATTATCTTTGCGTGACCGTGAAAATGTATAGGTTTCTGCCAAAATAATATGCAGAAGGCAGGAAGTCTATTGAAAATATATATATGGCAAATTTCATCACGCGGCCAAGAACATGGAAACACTACTTTTGCCGCATCACTTTAATAAACCAATTAAATCTACCAATGGCATTTAACAATTTAAAGAAAGCGAACATGCTAATGGCGGGATTAATGGCCACCACACTGGCAGCCACACTCCCGATACCGACACATGCCGCACCGAATCCCACTCCGGTAGTATCGCAGCAGAATCAGATAACGGTCAGCGGAACCGTTACCGACGAAGCCGGCGAACCACTGGTAGGAGTCTCAGTAATCGCCAACGGGACGACCAACGGAGTATCGACAGACCTTGACGGAAAGTTCTCCCTCCGCTGCGCCTCCAACGCGAAAATCACAGTTACTTATGTGGGCTACATCAAGGCCGAGTACACCGCCTCGAAGATGCCCAAGACCATTGTCCTGAAAGAGGACAGCAAGCTGCTCGACGAAGTAGTGGTAATCGGTTACGGTACCACCACCCGCAAGGCAGCCGTAGGCGCCGTTGACCAGGTCAAGGGCGAGAAACTCGCCTCACGCCCGGTCCAGACCATGACCCAGGCCCTTCAGGGTGCCGCGCCTAACGTTATCATCCAGTCCAACTCGTTCGACCCCAACAACCAGGACACCCGCTTCAACATCCGCGGTGTGACCTCGACGACGAGCAGTGACCCTCTGTTTGTGATTGACGGTATAGTAGCCGACGCCGGCGCATTCAACCGTCTGAACCCCAATGATGTGGACAATATCTCAGTGCTCAAGGACGCAGGCGCCGCAGCAATCTACGGTTCGCGTTCGGCAGCCGGTGTGATCCTCGTCACCACCAAGGCCGGTAAGAAAGACCAGCCTGCAAGCGTTACATTCAGCGCCACCGTGGGCTGGAACGACCCCTACTACCAGTACACGGCCGTTGACGGTTATCAGAACGCCCTTCTCTACAACCAGGCCCTGACCAACTCCGGCCGTGCCCCGAAATTCTCGCCCGCCGATATCCAGGACCTCTACAACCACCGCAGCGAAGAGCGCTGGGCCCTCGACGATATCACCAAGACCGCACTGATGCAGAAATACAACGTGCAGGTTTCGGGCGGTACGTCGAAGACCACCTATATGTTCTCCTTAGGTTACTTCGACCAGGCAAGCAACCTCGTGGGCAAGAACAACAAGGGCGTGCAGCGCTACAACATGCGCATGAACATAGGTACCGACATTGGCCGCCTGCATCTGGGCGCCATCATGTCGTTCACCCGCAACGACTCCAAGATCTCCACCGCGAATCTCGGAAACTGCTACGCCAACTCCAAGCGTACACCTAAATATTATTACAACAACCTGACCGACGCCGAGGGCCGATACGTGGCCAACAGCACCGTGGCCGACCAGCACGCCCTTGCCGAGCTGAACTCCGACGGTTACAACAAATACCGCAACAATGACTGGCAGGGTAACCTCAATGCCGATTTCAAGATCATCGAGGGCCTGAAACTGCGCGGTGTAATCGGCGTGAACGTCCACAACGAACTCCGCTCCACCCGCGCCATTCCCTACGGCTTCTACAGCCCCGCGGGCGACTGGCAGGAAGTTTCGGCCAAGGACTACGGCGCAAGCAACTGGAACGCCGACGCCTACAGCATCAACACCCAGCTGCTCCTTGACTTCAACCGCACCTTCGGCCAGCACACCGTGAACGCCATGACCGGTTTCACCAACGAGTCCAACTCCTCGCAGTACAATGACATCTGGAAAGACTACGTGGACCCCGACCTCGGAACCGCAACCGACATGACACAGAGCGAGGTTGGCTACATCGGCGGCGGTACATTCCTCGACAACAACGGCCGCACATCGCTTTCGTCATGGATAGGACGTGTGGGCTACAACTACGCCGAGAAGTACTTCGCCGAATTCACCTTCCGCTATGACGGCTCGTCGAAATTCCACAAGGACTACCGCTGGGGTTTCTTCCCCTCGGTTTCACTGGCATGGCGCCCGACACAGGAGCAGTTCATGGACACCTACCGCGAGAACATAGGCGACCTGAAGCTGCGTCTCTCCTACGGTAAGCTGGGTAACCAGGCCGTGGGCAACTATGACCGCTTCACCACCTACTCGCTCAACTCACTGGGCTACGTGATCAACAACGGCGCCGTTTCATCGGCCGGATTCCAGCTCGGCAAGCCCGACCTGACATGGGAAAAGACCAAGACCTACAACGTTGGTGTCGACGCCACCTTCCTGAAAGGCGCCCTGTCGGTATCGTTCGACGCATTCTACAAGAAAACCACCGACATTCTCCAGACCCCGCTCTATCCGGGCCTGTTCGGAACAGCCGTGTCACGCGACAATATCGGCGAGATGAGCAACCGCGGATGGGAACTCTCCGTACAGTACTTCCTGCGCACAGGTGAGTTCAACCACAATTTCAACTTCAACCTGGGCGACACACAGAACAAGCTGCTCAAATTCGTGGGCCACGAATCGATAACCGGAGCCGACGAAGTATGGCGTCTGCGCCGCGAGGGTCTGCCCTACAACAGCTACTACGGCTACAACTGCATCGGCATCTTCCAGACCTACGAAGAGATAGAAAGCTCGGCCACACCTCCGGGCCTGAACATCCAGCCGGGTAACCTGAAATATCAGGACGTCAACAACGACGGCATCATAGACCAGAACGACCGCGTGGTTCTCGGCAACCCGTTCCCGCGCTTCACGTTCGGTTTCACCTACGGCCTGCAGTGGCGCGGCTTTGACTTCTCGATGTTCTGGCAGGGAGTCGGCAAGCGCGCACAGCACATCCGCGGCGAGAATATCGAACCGTTCCACGCCGATTACTCGCAGACCATGTACAAGCACCAGCTCGACTTCTGGACCCCGACCAACACCGACGCCGAATATCCGCGTCTGGCCGTCAACGGTTCCGATTCACAGAAAAACGACTGGGGCATGGGTAACTCGCGCCAGATTGTAAGCGGTGCCTACGCCCGTCTGAAAAACCTGTCGGTGGGCTACAGCCTCCCCGCATCGCTTCTCCACAAGATAGGCATGACCAAGTGCCGCATCTATCTCAACGGCGAGAACCTCTGGACCATATCCGAAAACTCATGGCTGGATCCCGAGCTGACCGACGTGAACTCTACACTCGGTGCCGGCGGTGACAGCTCCTACCGTAAATATCCCTCGCTCCGCTACTACGGATTCGGACTTGACATAACCTTCTAAAACTCGAAACAACGCAATGAAAATAGCAAAAATACTGGCGGTTTCCTCTCTGCTCGTCACCGGCGCAGTGATGACAGGATGCAATGACCTCGAACAGCCGCCATCCAACAAATATACCGACTCGAACTTCTGGACGGCCAAGAACGCCGAGACCATGGTTATGACCGCCTACTCGCAGATGTACAGCGCCGGCACCATGTGGCGCGACGAGGAACTGACCGACAACATGTACAACGGTTACCGCGCCGAGGACATCCACAGCATTCGCCGCGGCATAGCCAAGGCCAATCTGGGCCATTTCAGCTGGAACGGCCTCTATCAGGGCATCAAGAGCTGCCATACATTCCTGGCCCACGCCGATGAAGTAACCGGCATGGATCCCGAACGTGTGGCCCGTCTCAAGGCCGAGTGCCGTTTTATCCGCGACATGCTCTTTTTCCGTCTGGCCAACCTCTACGGCGACGTGCCTCTGTTCATGGAGGACATTGACCTTGCCACGGCAAGCCACATCAAGCGCACCCCCCACGCACAGGTCATAGCCACCATCACCGAGGACCTCGAGGACCTTATCAAGGACCTGCCCCTGAACACCGAGATGGCATCGGAGGAAAACGGCCGCATAACCCAGGGCGCCGCCGCGATGCTCCGCGCACGCATAGCGCTTATGGACAGCGACTGGCCCACCGTTGCCAAATGGTGCCAGGACATCATGGACGGCAAATACGGCCACTATGAGCTCTTCGGTTCCTACGAAGGCCTGTTCAAGGAAGCCAACGAATACAACTGCGAGGTGATACTTGACCGCGGCTATGCCGTTGGCGTCAACACCTGGGGCGAGATGACCAACATGAAACCCTCGTCACTGCGCTCGAACTACGTGACCTGGTGCCCGACCCAGAGCCTCGTGGACTCCTATCTGACACTCGGCGGATACACCATCGACGAGCCCGGCACAGATTATGACGCCTCCAAGCCCTACGCCAACCGCGACCCGCGTCTGGACGCGACGGTGGTCTATGACAAGTCACGCCTGTATGACCCCGTGACCGGCGACACCCACACCATCTATATCAACCCGTCACACTCGTCGGTTGACAACGTGGGCATAGGCGGCGGTCTCTCCAAGACAGTTACCGGCTACTACACCCGCAAATGGTTCCAGCCCATCGCCGGCAACTTCAGCTATGCCTCGGCGCTGAATATCATCATGATGCGCTATGCCGACGTGCTGCTGATGTATGCCGAAGCAAAGAACGAGCAGAACCAGATGACCGAGAGCGTGTGGAACCAGACCATTAAACCTATCCGCCAACGCGCCGGCTTCACCGCCTCCAAGGCCCTTGACTATCCTCAGGGCGGCGACATGCGCAAGATACTCCGCAACGAACGCCGCGTGGAACTCGCACTTGAAGGTCTGCGCTGGTGGGACATCAAGCGCTGGAAAGCCGGCAAGGAATATCTTGACGGAGCTGTCAGAGGCTGCACCCACGTGGGCGGCGCCGCCGTGCTTGACACATACTCGTTTGACGAGAACCGCGATTATCTCTGGGCAGTGCCTCTGAGCGAAATCGACTTCAACCCCAACCTCAAGCCCCAGAATCCCGGTTACGGATCATGATGCAAAGGGCAATAAACAACTCAAACAGTTAACAACAGATTCACCCCCAACAACAATATGAAATCAATAATTTTCAAGGGCCTCGCCCTCGTATCGATCCTTGTAGCCGGCGCATCATGCTCGGACGACATGGAATATACCGACACCAACGCCACTCCGGTAAAACAGTTCTACGAACCGGTCAACGGCAAAGCTGTCAAGCTGGTATCGTCAGCCTCAGCCTCACTGCTTTTCGAATGGGAAGCCGCACATGCCGGCGACGGCGCAGTGCCTCAGTATGAAGTGGTGTTCACCACCGCCGACGGCAACCTGGACAAACCCATCTACCGCGTGACATCGGACAACGGCGGCTCGAAACCCATGGCCACCATCTCCCACAAGATTCTCTCGAAAGTGATGGCAGCAGCCGGAGTGGGTTCCGGCGAGACCGGCAAAATCAAATGGGGCGTAATGTCCTACGCCGGTGTCAACGGCACCAAATCGACCGAGCTCTATGACCTCACAGTGACCCGCTTCGAAGGCTTCGCCGAAATCCCCACCTCGCTCTACATGGCCGGTGCCGGTTCTGAAACAGGCGACGACATTGCAAACGCTCAGGCTTTCAACGCACTCGATGCTGAAACCTACGAAATATTCACCAAGCTGAACGCCGGCCAGAAAATCTACTTCAGCGCGGACCGCGACGGCCTCGAGCTCTTCAGCCTCAAGGGCACCAAGGTGGTTGAAGGCGAAGACGGCGGCACAGGCGTCGACGAGACAGGCGTTTACCGCGTGACCCTCGATTTCTCCACCGCAAGCGCATCAGTGAAGAAGATTGACCATCTCTATTTCGTGATCTGCGACAAATATCCCGCAAACGCCTTCGAATACAAGTATGTTGGCAACGGCGTTTACCAGAGCGATGCCTTCACCTTCGAGACCAAGGATACAGGCTGGTCATGGGACCCCTTCGAATCACGCTACAAGATACTGATGGAGTACGGCGACGGCACCCAGAAGATGTGGGGCCCGACTAACGCCAGCCTCGACGGCAAACCCTCGGCACTGGACATCACCAGCAGCTACTTCTACATGGCCGAATATGGGGTGAGCCAGTGGGACCAGAAGTGGAAACTCGCCGACGCATGGTACAAGAAACCGTGTATCTACAGCGTGTACTTCAACACCCAGTACGGAGCCTACACCCACTTCATCGAGGAAGTAAAATAACCATTTACCACTTTAAGAAAACATCAAGATGAATAAAAATATTCTGTTCACCGTACTGTCCGTGGCGATGCTTCCGGCATTCGTGGCCTGCGACGATGTCGATGAGTACGAGGCACCGAAGCCCTACGTCATAGACTGGTCGGCCGCAGCTGACAGCTCGACAATGGCGCTTGTGAACTATTTCTGGGATGACAGCAAGGGGTATTTCCACACCACAAGCGAAAAGACCGATGACCTCGGCTGGAACTACTGGCCCCAGGCCCATTCCATGGACGTGATAATCGACGCATATCTGCGCACGAAAGACACCAAATACTCGGCCATGTTCGACAAATGGTTCGAAGGTATCAAACTTCAGAACGACGGCGGCTGGACCGGCGGCTACACCAATGACTTCTACGATGACGAAGCGTGGATAGCCCTGACCATGACCCGTCTCTACAAGGTGACTGACGACGCCAAATATCTGGGCGTGGCCAAGACCCTCTACGAGGACATCATGGGCGGCTGGAACGAACAGTACGGCGGAGGCGGCATTGCATGGCGCAAGTCACAGCCGTGGAGCAAGAACGCATGTATCAACGGCCCGGCTTCGCTTCTGTCGTTCAAGCTCTACGAGGCCACCGGCGACAAGACCTACGCCGAGAACGGTGTGAAAATCCACGAATGGGTGCGCGAGAACCTGCTCAATCCGGCCACCGGAGAGGTCGTTGACGGTCTCAACGGCCAGACCGGCGAGCTTACCGGCTGGAACTTCACCTACAATCAGGGTACGGTGATGGCGGCCGCTCTCGAAGCCTATCACTACACCGGCAACGAGCTCTATCTCAAGGACGCCCGCCGCGCCGCCAACTTCACCATCTCGTCGAGCAAGTTCCTCGACTCGTCAATCAACACCATCATGCGCGAGAACGGCGGCAAGCCCGGCAACGACGACGGCGGTCTGTTCCGTGCGGTTTTCTTCCGCTACTTCTGCGACGTTGTGGAATCAGGTGACTTCGACGAGTCATGGCACAAGAAATTCCTGGCCTGCATGAACTCAAGCTCCGAATATCTGTGGCGCCACGGCGTGGCCGACAAGCGCTGGGTGCTCTTCAGCGGAGACTGGCAGAACGGCGTGGAGCCCAACGGCACCGGCCATCTGAATCCTCAGGTGAGCGCATGCACCGTGATGGAGATGCGCGCACGTCTGGAAACCGCCTCTAAATAAACATAGAAAACGCAATCAAATGAATTCTGCCTGTCCCCTGTGAAGGGACAGGCGGAATCAGTTCAAACAAACTCTAATTATGATCAGAAAAACCGGTCTGTCCGTTCTGCTTGCCGCGCTGATGGCCACTGCGGCATGCGGCCGCCGCGAGGAAACCGCCAAGGAAGCCGCAGCCGACCCGTATGCCCTCAGGGCAGCCGAGACGCTTGACTCGCTCTACGCTCACTACGGCTGTGACTCCACGCAGCTGCTCCGCGAGAACTATCCTTTTGTCAAGGACTACGAGGCTACCTATCTGGCATCGCAGGACGACGCCCGCCCCAATCCCTATTCCTATCTGTGGCCCTTCTCCGGGACCCTCTCGGCGATATCGGCTCTCTACGAGGCCACGGGCGACAGCGTGTATCTGACAATGTGGGAGGAACGCGCCATGCCGGGCCTGCAGGAGTACTATGACAGCTCCCGCACTCCGGCCGCCTATTCGTCATACATCAGCAGCGCTCCGCAGAGCGACAGGTTCTATGACGACAACGTCTGGATAGGCATAGACTTCACGGACATGTACATGGCCACCAGAAATCCGGTCTGGCTGGAGAAAGCCCGCGAGGTGTGGAAATTCATTGAGAGCGGCACCGACAGCATACTCGGCGGCGGCATCTACTGGTGCGAGCAGAAGAAGCACTCAAAGAATACCTGTTCGAACGCGCCGGGGTCGGTCTACGCGCTGAAACTGTTCCGCGCCACCGCCGACAGCAGCTATCTCCGCCAGGGCAAGGCACTCTATGAGTGGACCCGCGCCACGCTTCAGGACCCGGATGACCATCTTTACTTCGACAACAAGGGCCTCGACGGCAAGATAGGCGAAGCCAAGTTTGCCTACAACAGCGGCCAGATGATACAGTCAGGCGCCCTTCTGTTCAAGATCACGGGCGACAGCACTTATCTGCGTCAGGCGCAGGAGACCGCCGAGGCGGCCTACCGCCGTTTCTTCAGCGGCAAGGCCAAGGACGCCGCCGGAGAGTTCGACCTTCTGGAACCGGGCAACATCTGGTTCACCGCCGTGATGCACCGCGGTTTCGCGGAACTTTACGACGCGGATTCCAACCCGAAGTACATGGATGCGTTCGCCCGCAATCTGGACTACGGCTGGACCCATGCCCGCGATGCGGCCACCGGACTGTTCAACACCGACTGGAGCGGCGACAAGACCGATGAAACCAAATGGCTATTAACTCAGGCGGCTATGTGCGAGATGTCAGCGCGCACAGCCATCTACAACAAAAATAAAAAGGATAATAATAAATGAACAAGACTTCCATCTTTCTGACCGCGGCCCTTCTCTGCGGCGGTCTGAGCGTATCGGCGGCCAATCACAACATCTGCATCAGCGATGCCACCTCAGTGGGGGTTCCACGGGCCGACTACACGGTGACCAAGCGTCCGAATGCAAGCGAACGCCTGTTTACATCGCAGGCCGTCGAGAAGCAGATCAAAAGAATAAAGAAACTTCTGAAGAACCAGAAACTGGTGTGGATGTTCGAGAACTGCTTCCCGAACACTCTGGACACCACCGTGCACTACCGCAAAGGCAAGGACGGCAAGCATGACACCTTCGTGTACACCGGTGACATCCATGCCATGTGGCTCCGCGATTCGGGCGCCCAGGTGTGGCCCTACGTGCAGTTCGCCAAGGACGACAAGGCCCTGCGCGACCTTATTGCCGGAGTGATCAACCGCCAGTTCAAGTGCATAAACCTCGATCCGTATGCCAACGCGTTCAATGACGGCCCCACAGGCGGCGAATGGATGACGGACAACACCGACATGATTCCCGACGTGCACGAGCGCAAGTACGAGATTGACTCTCTGTGCTATCCCATCCGTCTGGCCTACGAGTACTGGAAGCGTACGGGCGACGCCAGCGTGTTCGACGAGGAATGGCTCGCCGCTATAGGCAACATTCTGGAGACCTTCACCGCGCAGCAGCGCAAGGACGGCAAGGCAGGCCCCTACAAGTTCCAGCGCAAGACCGAGCGCGCGCTCGACACCATGAACAACAACGGTCTCGGCGCTCCGGTGAGCGGCTGCGGACTGATAGTGTCGTGCTTCCGTCCGTCGGACGACGCCACCACGCTGCAGTATCTCGTGCCGTCGAACTTCTTCGCCGTTTCCAGCCTGCGCAAGGCCGCCGAGATTCTGAATGCAGTGAACCACAAGGCCGACATTGCCTCGCAGTGCACCGCTCTGGCCGACGAGGTTGACGGCGCGCTGAAGAAATATGCCGTCTACAACCATCCGGAGTTCGGCCAGATCTACGCTTTCGAGGTTGACGGTTTCGGCAACCATCTGCTGATGGACGATGCCAACGTGCCGAGCCTGCTCGCGCTGCCTTATCTGGGCGACGTTGACGTAAACGACGAAATCTACCAGAACACCCGCCGCTTCGTGTGGAGCAAGAACAATCCCTACTTCTTCTCCGGACCTGCCGGCGAGGGCATAGGCGGCCCGCATGTGGGCTATGACATGGCATGGCCCATGAGCATCATGATGAAGGCTTTTACCTCGCAGGACGACAACGAGATAAAGGAGTGCATAGCGATGCTTCTGAGAACCGACGCCGAGACGGGCTTCATGCACGAGACGTTCAACGTGAACGATTCGTCGGATTTCACCCGCCCCTGGTTCGCATGGTCCAACACCCTTTTCGGAGAGCTGATTCTGAAGCTCGTTGACGAAGGCAAGGTGGATCTGCTCAACAGCATATCATAAGATAAATCACCCAACACCCAGAGCAAAGTGCCGGAAAGCCGCCTTAAGGGGCCCATGGCATTTTGCTCGTTTTGTTTCATGACACATAAAGGAAAAAGAGAATGAAAAGAATATCGGCAATCATGCTTGCCGCGCTGCTGGCGGTTCCGTCGGCAACGTGGGGCAAGGCAAAGACTTACAGGGTGACGTCGCCCGGAAACAATGTGGAACTTACGGTCACCGCCGGAGACTCGCTGACCTACAGCGTGAAGCGTGACGGCCGGACGGCGGTGGAGAACGTTACCATTGCGCTCGACGCCGGCGGAAAGGTCCTCGGGCGGAAGCCGGCCGTCAGAAAAACTCGGCGCCGGTCGGTCAACGAGACCATCAGGCCGGTAGTGCCGGTGAAGCGCTCCGAGATTCCGAACCGCTACAACGAGCTGGCCATGGATTTCAAGGACGGTTACGGGGTTGAGTTCCGGGTGTTCGATAACGGAGTGGCCCACCGTTTCGTGACATCGATGCCTGACAGCGTGGAGATTATGGACGAGGTCTACAACGTGACTCTGCCCGTGGGCACCTCGGCCCACCTGCAGCAGCCGGGCGGCTTCAAGACTTCGTGTGAGGAACCTTACAGCCACAAGCCATTGGCACAGTGGAATGAGGCCGACCGCATGTCGGAGCTTCCGGTGCTGATGGAAAACGGTGACTTCATCCTTTTCTCGGAGAGCGATCTGGAGGACTACCCGGGCATGTTTCTCAAAGGCACGGGGAGCAACGGTTTCCGGGCCGTCTATCCGCACGCACCGCTGCGTTTCGGCCCTGACGGCGACCGCAGCGTGAAGATTCTGGAAGAGGCACCCTACATAGCCCGCACGGCAGGCTCGCGCACCTATCCCTGGCGCCTGATGGCCATGGGCACGGCCGCTGAGATAGCCGAGCAGACCCTTGTGGCGCAGCTCGCGCAGCCCTGCGCCCTGACTGAAACCGAATGGATCAAGCCCGGCACTGCAAGCTGGGAATGGTGGAACGGAGCCGTTCCCTACGGCGACGACGTGGATTTCGAATCGGGATTCAACATGAACACCTACAAGTACTTCATTGATTTCGCCTCGCGCTACGGCATTCCCTACATTGTGATGGACGAGGGCTGGGCCAAGACCACGCTCGACCCCTATACGCCGAACCCCGAAGTGAACCTCGACGAAATCATGCGCTACGGCAACGAGAAGGGCGTGGGCGTGTTCGTGTGGCTCACATGGCTCACGGTTGAGAACAACTTCGAGGACGTATTCCGCCATCTCGCCGACAAAGGCGTCAAGGGCCTGAAGATTGACTTCATGGACCGCAGCGACCAGTGGATGGTCAACTACTACGAGCGTGTGGCCCGCGAGGCAGCCAAAAACCACATTCTTGTGGACCTCCACGGCGCATACAAGCCCACCGGACTGGAGATGAAATATCCCAACGTGCTTTCGTTCGAGGGCGTCAGGGGAATGGAGCAGATGGGGGGCTGCGTGCCCGACAACAGTCTCTGGTTCCCGCTGATGCGCAATGCCGTGGGACCGATGGACTACACCCCCGGGGCCATGATAAGCATGCAGCCGGAAGTCTACGGCTCGCGCCGGCCCAACTCGGCGTCGATAGGCACGCGTGCCTACCAGATGGCTCTCTTTGTGATATTCGAGACCGGCCTGCAGATGCTTGCCGACAATCCCACTCTCTATTACCGCAACCATGACTGCACGGAGTTCATCACCGGAGTGCCGGTGACAACCGACGAGACCCGCGCGCTGCTGGTGGATCCGGGCAAGAGCGTGATAATAGCCAAACGCAAGGGCGACAAATGGTACGTGGCCGGCATGAACGGCAACTGCGACAAGAGCCGAGACTTCAAGGTGGCGCTTGATTTTCTGCCTTCCGGCCGGAAGTACCG
This sequence comes from uncultured Muribaculaceae bacterium, assembly GCA_947627615.1. Classification (GTDB taxonomy): domain Bacteria; phylum Bacteroidota; class Bacteroidia; order Bacteroidales; family Muribaculaceae; genus Paramuribaculum. Next base: position 92,799 of record CANQWS010000003.1, read on the forward strand.
GATGACCTCGTTCGAGGACGGTCCGAACGCCTTCCAGCAGGCCATGGACTACAGACGCCATGAATCAACCGTTGACAGCAACACGGTTCTCGACCTGCGCATGGCCCGTAACGGCGGCTGGGCCGCGGTCATAGAGGCGGCTGAATAAACTTAGAGCTGAATCTTAAACGAGAAATGCCCCGGCGCTATCTGACAGCGACGGGGCATTTCTGATTACCAATCATAATTCAAGCCGGGGAGATGTTCCCGGGGAATTCCAGACATGTGTCTTCATTTTTTCCTTTCTCTTCGGGTGGATGGTCCGGCGGCTGATGTGTCCGCCGGACCTTTCCCGATGGAGTAGTTGTTTCAGTGATTATTGTCGAGGATGAGGAATTGCAACCTTACACAATAAAAATCTAAATGTGTATTCGGGCAACACTTCTCTTTTTTTACGAGAAGAAATTAACCTATTGTTTGTAATTACCAAAAACCTAAGTATGATTTATAAAACAGAACCATTAAAACCAATTTCAGTGGGAATCTCTATTTCCACGATGCAAAGTAACAACATAAAAATCTAAGCGTAGAATGAAATTGAGTCATAAAAGTATAATATTTCGTCAAACAGGCAATTGTACAACTTTGTCATGGATGAATACATGCCGGTCAAGGAAAGAAACAGTTCACGAGGGGCTGACAGCCCCGGGTTCCGGGGGATAGGGACTAAAAAGCCTTGTCTGGTGAAGGCGGGGAAAAGGAGTGGCTGCTTTAGCTGCCATAGCTACAGATAATTAGAGGTATTATAACCCCGAAGGGGTGGGTTACGGACCCCAATAATATAAGCCCGCGCCAGCGGCCGTGCTCATGGTAGAGACACACAACCACCCTTCCACAAACCCGGCCGCTGCGCGGGCTCTCATCTTTTTTGCTCGGCTAACCGAGGGCCAAGGCCCCCGGTTAAGAACAACCCCGTGCCTCCGGCACTCCGCGAGGGGATTAATCGACCCAATTTTCCCTATTTCTTAAAAATTGCACTTGGATTCCGCAAATTAATGCCTATATTTGCGGATGTAAAGAAAAAGACCAATCGCCATGAGATATTTACGACCAGTCATCTGCTTTCTTGCATTGCTTTTTCTGTGTCCGGTTGCGGCAGGGAAGATAATGCGGAACACGAACTGTCTGCGTTCAGGCGATTCATTCATCATGGTCCCTGTGACTTTTGCGGATACCATGTCTGCCGGTGACAACAGACTGTGGGACCTGTCCGGCACAAAAATCTGCGGTAAATCCAGAAAACTCACACTGAACCGTTCGGGAGAGACGGATGATTCCTTGTATTGCATAGTGGGGAATACGGCCTATCACTTCCTGTGTCACGGTGATTCCGTGTCATTGAATGCCTTTGAGAACAATCTCTCGGACATGGCATATTCCCGGAAGGAATTGCTCCTTGCGTTCCCTTTTGATTTTAACTCACAGGTCTCCGGGGCATTCTGCGGGACAGGACGTTACGCCGACAAATGGCACCATGTAATGAACGGAAATTATCGTAGCGTTGCCGATGCGCGCGGCTCCCTGATAACTATTGATGGCGATACCATAAACAATGTGACGAGAATCAGCACTGTCCGCAATATGAACAGCCTATATCTGGCTGCCGACAGCTCTGTTGCCGACAGCATGTATCTATGGCAACACGACAGCCGGCTGTATGCTCCCGGCTACCGATACCCTCTCATGATGTCATCGGCTGTTTATGCTGCCGACGGTATAACCCGGATTTCCCACAAAGCCTGGTATATACCCGCTGACGCCATAGAAGCTCTCGATGACCCCGACAACAGCGACATACGTAGGGAGGAAAAAGACCGCAGAAATGTGTCCACCTCTCCGGAGTCAGATTCCGGCATGGATAAAGACCGCAACATAGCCTACAGTTTCAGACAGGACAGAGGGACCGAGAGCGTCACCATAGAATTTTCCGTAGCCCGGCCGGCAGACATCGAGCTTGTCCTGAGCGACATGGGCGGAATCGTTTACCGCAGGGAGTCCACGCATGCCTATCCCGGCGAAACCTATAGTGTCACTTTCGATTATGGCGGATTACCCTTCTCCGCGGCTTACGGTGTGGGGATAACCGCCGGTCAGGAACATTATTCCGAGAAATTCTACCGTTAGAGAAAGCCTGCCATGAAAGTCACTGACCTGTTATATATGCTTGTTCTGCTTCCCTTTGCCATCTCAGCGGAAGTCAACTATCTTGAAGGCCCTACGGCCGGCCTTTCGCCCACGGCAAAGTCTTTCCAGCGCTACGGTGAAATCCCGGTCTCGCTCTACACGGGTACCCCGAATATATCCGTTCCTCTTACAACGATGAAATCCGGCAGCCTGACAGTGCCGGTGGAGCTTCCTCCCATCTTCCCCTCTGACCCTGACAACTCGCAGCCGGAAATGTCCGCGGCCTGTTATTCACTGACGGAATACGAGCCGTCGCCGCTTCAACGGCCTATCCGCCAGTATTCTCCAAGCGAATACGGACTCAGCGCCGACACTGCCGTCACATACGAATACGCGCTCAATCACGGCGACGGACTGTTGAACTGCATCTGCTTCTCTGTGACCGACACGCCGCTGCAGCCGGGTGTCCCGGTCTCGGTGAGATGCTCGGCATCGGCCGGAGGTTCTGTCTATTATTCTCCGGGTGAGCTGACGGTGGTCCGCACCACTGACGAGGACGGCCATACGTCCTACGAGTTCCACGATGTCTATGACCGCACGGTACTCTCGCGGCGCATGCTCGACGACGGCTCTCCTGCCGACACCTATTACTGCTATGACTCCTTCGGCAACCTTACGGCCGTGCTGCCGCCGGAGGCCTCGTCGCGCATAGCCGGGCCCACGGTCATGGTGTCGGGGCAGTCGGAGATACTTGACGGTTACTGCTATGTCTACACCTATAACTCCCGCGGCCTCATGGCCTCGAAGAAGTTGCCCGGCTGTCCGAAAGTCATCAATCAGTATGACGTGACGGACCGTCTGATAGCGTGGCAGGACGGCAACCTCCGCCAATTTGGGCTGTGGCGCTTCGAGCTGGCCGACGAATTCGGACGCCCCTGCCTGAGCGGGACATGCTCGTCATTGGGTCAGAATGCCACCGCTTCCATGGTGCGCGCCCGCCGTGACCAGACCGGAACACTGGCCGGCTACAAAGTGACCGGAGCCGATCTGGCAGACGCCTACGTGCTTTCGGCAAGCTATTACGATGATTACACATTCATAGGCCTTGACGGATTCCCCGAGGCGTCCGTGATGGATTTCCGCGCCGCCGGTGACTACGGCGACCGCAATCCCGATGCACGGGGCAAACTCACCGGCACCATGACGGCCCTTGACCCCGGAGCCGGCGCAAGCGCCTACAAAGGAAAATATCTCTACACGGCCATGTACTACGATGTCCATGACCGGGTGGTGCAGAGCGTTGCCACCAACCATCTCGGGGGAACCGACCGCACGTTCACGGCCTACGATTTCACCGGCCATCCCGTCAGCACGGAAACCGTCCACACGGTGGCGGGTGCCGGACAGGAGACAGTGCAGCAGACGCAGCGCACCTACGACCGTCAGGGACGTCCGCTGACCGTTGACCACCGCATGGGTCGCGAAGGGGTGTGGACAAGCCTCTCGTCCATGGCCTACGACCGCCTCGGGCGTCTCGGCTCGGAGCAGCGGGGCACTGTCGGAACGGCCGCAATGACCTACAGCTACGACCTGCGTTCGCGTCTCACCTCAATGAGTTCCACACTCTACGGCCAGAACCTCCGTTACACCCCGGGGGACAACATCGCCTCGATGACATGGAGCGCGGGCCCCTGCAGACCGCAGCGGAGCTACGAATTCGGATACGACGGCCTTTCCCGTCTGACCTGTGCCCGTTATGACGACAGCAGCGGGGGCAAAGGCAAGTTCGACACCTCATATACCTACGACCTCAACGGCAACATCACCGCCCTGACCCGCAAGGGCGACATGAGTCCCTTCTCGGCCGGCAGATATCCCAGGCCCGTCACCATAGACAGCCTGACGCTCGAATACTCCGGCAACAGACTCATCCGCGTCACTGATGCGGCCGCCGGACCGTTCCATCAGGGAGTGTTCCACTTCATCGACGGTGCCGACGAGCCGGTGGAATACCTCTATGACGACAACGGCAACACCGTCAGGGACATCAACCGCGGAATCGTGGCGGGCCATTTCGATTTCAACAACCGCCCGCGGATGCTGGAGTTCGCCGACGGGTCCTCCACCGCCTATCTCTACGACGATACCGGCACAAAGCTGCGCACCATCCATCGTGTGGCCACGGTGCCTGTGGCCATTCCGGGAAGCGAAGGAGCGGCCGGCTTAAGCCGCCACGCTGCAAATGGGCTATCCGGCAGTTCAGGCGATGTGTCAGCTGAAGCAGACACTCCTGCCGCTGCGTCGGCGATTGCCGAGACCGTGACTGACTATTGCCGCGGCATTATCTATGAGGACGGCGAAATCTCACGCATAAACCTTGACGGCGGCTATCTGAGCTACACGGACCCTGCGGGCAACCGGCTGACGGAGCCGCAATATCACTTCTATCTGCATGACCACTTGGGCAACAACCGCGCGGACGTCAGCGCCTCGGGGCTTGTGTGTCAGCAAACGGACTACTACCCCTACGGACTCCCCATGAGTTCGAGCGCCAACACATCCTATCAGCGCTGGCTCTTCGGCGGCAAGGAGCTGGACCGCATCTCCGGCCTCGACCTCTACGACCAGGAAGCCCGCGCCTACGACCCCGCCCTCGGCCGCTTCCGCTCCGTGGACGCATTCGCCGAGATCGATTATGACATATCTTCTTTTGTTTATTGCGGCAGTAATCCCATAATTCGGTTCGACTCTGATGGAAATATTTTTGATACTATATGGGATGTCGGGAATGTCATCTATGATGTTGGGGCAGCAGTTTACAATCATGTAAAAGGAGACCATGAAACGGCAAAAGGACATTGGGCGGATGCTGGATTTGACGTAGCTGCAGCTTTAATTCCATGTGTTCCTGCCGGCGCAACAAAGGCTTTTAAAGTAGCTTCTAAAACAGCAAAAAGCGTTGATAAGGTTTCAGACGTTAAAAAAACTACTGAAGCAGCATCTGAAGTTGCTAAAGCTACAGATAAATCTGCTGAGGTTAATAATTCAAAAGCACTTCTAAAAAAGGGGCGCTCTGGTAGGCAGGCAAAGCTAAAAGAATTGGGAAATGACCCTAAGCTGGGTAAAGCAGACCGTGGGTGGATTAAACAAGAGCAAAATCGGAAGCAAAGAGGTAAACGTACTCCCATACGTAATCCCAAAGGAAATGTTCTTGCTCATCCCCGCGGCAAAGAAGCTTCTAAAGGTCATTCTTACCGAGAGAGTAACCTCCAACTTGAAAGTAATCATAAGTTACAACATAAGTACGACAATAATGGAAGACGAAACAAGCCCAAATGAACTTTGGATCTCCAAAGAAGAATTTAACGCACTTAACAAGTGCTCTTCAGATGTCAGATATAAGTATGCCTTGAAAAGGATTGCTGCAATGGAAACTCTATGGTTAATTTCAGAATCCGAAGATGATGAATATATCGCCTATCAAATTTGTGACAATGAACGTTTTCTTCCAATATGGTCTTCAAAGGAATATGCCCAGGCTTTTTGTGTTGAGGATTTTAGTTCATGCAAATGCACACCGATAACTCTTGAGTATTTTTGTGAAACCATAATCGATTTTATCTGCGAAAAAAAGCTGCTTATCAATGTATTCCCTACCCAAAAAGAATCATTTGGCAAAATAGTAGATTTAAACACTTTTGTCAATGATTTAAGTGTAGAATTGGACGATTATAAATAACCCGATTCCAAATACCCTAATTAATCCTCTCATGAATATGTTAAATGTTTTGGCTGGTGAATGCGAGGAAAAGGAGTGCCCGCGGCGAGGGTTTTGATGGCAGCTGAAGCTGCCATACCTTGTGGTGGGGAAAAAGAGGTGGAAAATGGGGAGAAAATGATGGAGAATGAAGCAAAAAGGTGTATATTTGCAATAGATAATAAACCTCTGAAGATAATCATCATCCCCTGACCTGACACCGTGAGATTACGAATTTTACTTGCTATTGAATTTATTGTGCTGTCACTGCTCACATGTGGTGCCTACAACATACGCCAGACAACAGATGTGGACGGTTTGCCCAACAGCGCCATCCTGTCACTGAAGGCCGATGACCAGGGCTTTCTATGGATAGGTACCTGCGACGGAGTGAGCGTGGCCAACGGCATGGACATTGTGCCGTTCACCACCATGTTTCCGGGCCTGCATCTCTCGGGCAATTTCATAGAGAAGATCATACACTGCGACAACGGCGTGACATGGATACAGACCAACCACGGTCTGGACCGGATTCTGCGCCATCGCGGCACCATGACGTCGTTTCCTGAATTCCGGGGCAACGAGCATCTGAGCATGCTTGACAACGGTGACGTGATTGTGCTGACGCCGGCGGGTCTGATGTGTTACGTGGAGGGCCGCAGCGAGGGATTCACGGCCATGGGCCCGATAAAGCAGAATTTCAATCGGGTGAAGGCCATAACGGTCATTGACGGGAAGCTGTTCGTCATAGGCAACGAGGGAATCTGCGAATACACGCTGACATTTGACCGCGACAAGAACGTGTACCGGATTTCCAGTCCGAGGATGACATCGGGGCAGAATGTCACGTTCGCGAGGGTCAACGACGATGTGTGGGCGGTGGTCGACAATCATCTTCTGGGGAAGATGTCGCCCCATGGCGATTTCTCCGTTCTGATGGATATAGGCGGCTACACTTCGAGCTTAGGCGAGATCTCCGACATAATATCGGACAGCAAGGGCAACATAGTGGTGTCGTTCCTTACGGGGGGCGCCATCCGGTTCTCGAAGGATGCTTCGGGCAACGCCATATCGGACAAGCTCGGGCTCAAGGCGGGCGTGTTCTGCCTGGAGCGGTCAAAGACGCAGGACGTTGTGTGGATAGGGTCGGACTGTCAGGGCATCTACACTCTGAGCGAGAGCGGCAACATGCTCCGCTCGGTGACTTTCATGGCTCTGGACCAGATGATAAGCCATCCGGTGAGGTCGATATATCTCGACGATGAGCGCACTCTGTGGCTCGGAACCAAGGGCAGCGGACTGCTCCAGATTTTTGATTTCGACGAGGAAAGTCCGTTGCAGTCGCTGGGACGCCGACAGCTCCTGACCACGGCCAACTCGCCGCTGCGGAGCAATTCGGTCTACGGTATGGCCCGCAGTTCCCGACCGGTGCTCTGGATAGGCACGGAGGACGGCCTGAATTACTACAGCTACGCCGACCGTTCGATCCATCAGGTGCCGGAGCATCCGCTGCTGCGTTTCGTCCATGAAATCTATGAGCCGAATGACTCCACGCTGATCATGGCCACTCTGGGACTCGGCATAATCAAGGCACGTATAACCGGTCCGGCCACGGCTCCGGTGCTGACGGACCTGCGGCAGTATGTGACCAACGGCGGAGGCGTGTCATCGAACTACTTCTTCGCCATAGCCGACGTGCCCGGCACGGGAATCGTGGTGGGCAACCGCGGCCAGGGAGTGTTCAAGCTCGGCGCCGATTCGCTGATAAAGATGCCGTTTGCCAATGACTGGGGCACGAACTCGGTCTACGACGTGTTCTCCGTGGTGGCGGCCGACGATGCCCTCTGGCTCGGCACCGGCACGGGGCTGATCCGTCTGGGCGGCGGGGCCGAACAGCTGTATTCGGGACCCGAGAACGGGTTCATCAACAACACGGTCCATGAGATACTGAGGGACCATAACGGCAATCTGTGGGTGGCCGCCAACGGATGTCTGATACGATTCCAGCCGTCGAGCGGCAAATCGCGGTCATATACGCGCCAGTCAGGCCTCGCGGTGTCGGAGTTCAGTGACGGAGCGGCCTTCGCCACATCGAAATCATTGCTTTTCGGCGGTATTGACGGTTTCGTGGTGGTCAGTCAGGACGGCCAGGAGGACTCCGAGGCGTCGTTCATGCCGCCCATCATGCTGCAGACCATGAACATAGGCGGCGTCAACGTGAACCTCTACGATTACATCAGCACCGACAAGGGCGAGACGCGTCTGAACCTCGGGGCCGACCAGAACCATTTCGCCCTGACGTTTGCCGCGCCGGACTTCATAGACGCCTCGAACTACAGCTTCTCCTACACGATTGACAACGGCGCGTGGATAGAGGCGGGCGAAAACCGGACCATATCGTTCAGCGAGCTGAACTACGGCAACTACATACTGAAAGTCAGATACTTGAACCGCACCACGGGAGCCATGAGCGAGCCCTACGAGCTGCACATAACCATCCACGCCCCATGGTATCTGTCCATGCCGGCGAAACTTGTGTATCTGCTGCTTGTCATAGCGGCTATATGCTTCGTGATCTACTATTTCCTGCACAGGCAGCGCCAGCACCAGCGTCATGAGATGGCACTGCTCGAACACACGCACAAGGAAGAGGTCTACGAGGAAAAACTCAGGTTCTTCACCAATATAACCCACGAATTCTGCACACCGCTGACGCTTATCTACGGACCTTGCGAGCGCATACTCTCCTACGGCGGCAGCGACAACTACATAAAGAAATACGTGGGGCTGATACGGTCGAACACCGAACGCCTCAACACCCTGATTCAGGAGCTGATAGATTTCCGGCGCATGGAAACAGGCCACAAGACGCTCAAGATACGGCCCACGGACATATCGCGGCTCTGTACCGACACTCTGGAGGCCTTTGCCGAGCTTGCCGAGACAAACCACATCAATCTGCAGACGGAGATAGAGCCTGATGTGACATGGAATTCCGATTTCAGCGGCCTGCGCAAGATACTCTACAACCTGATATCCAACGCCTTCAAATATACTCCCGTAGGGGGCATTATCCGTGTGAGGCTGAAATCGGGCGAGAAACTGGAAATCAGCGTGTACAACACGGGCAAGGGAATACGCGAGGAAGACAAGGAGCGAATCTTCAACCGCTACTCCGTGCTTGCCAACGTGGAGGAAAACGCCGTGAAGGGACTGTCGAGCCGCAACGGGCTGGGCATGGCTATATGCCACAGCATTGTGGAGATGCTCAAGGGCGAGATCAGGATTGAGAGCGTGGTGGGCGAGTATGCCGAGTTCATAGTGGAACTGCCGCAGCTCGAGGTGACGGTACAGTCCGAACCGGCAGCCGATAAGCCTGACGCGCCGGTTGCGGTGAAAGAGGACCGGAGCGTGGAACCGGACATGTCGCATCCCGCATCCAAGGACAAGCCCACGGTGCTGGTGATTGACGATAACGCGGAGATTCTGACGCTGCTGTCGGACAGTCTCACGGACTACAACATACTGACGGCAGCCTCGGCCGAAGAGGGCATGAAGCTGCTGACCACCAGGCAGCCTGACCTGATAATCACCGACGTGATGATGCCCGGCACCGACGGTTTCGAGCTCACCCGCCAGATAAAGAACAATATCCACACCCGTTACATTCCCCTGATAATCCTCTCGGCCAAGAACAGCATGGAGGAACGCGTGGGCGGACTGGAATCGGGCGCCGACGTCTATGTGGGCAAGCCATTCAACCTGAGCTATCTCAATGCCGTCATACACCGTCTGCTCGAAAGCCGCGAGAGTCTGAAGGAATACTACAACTCGTCGGCGAGCGCCTTCGAATACAACGACGGGCGACTGCTCGAACGCAAGGACAAGGATTTTCTGGAGAAGACGGTGAGATATATCGACGAGCATATCGACGACGAGAACCTCTCGCCTGAAGCGCTTGCCGAGTATCTTCAGGTCAGCGTCAGGAACCTCTACCGCAAGTTCAAGGAGCTTGACCTGGCCGCGCCCAACGATTTCATAAAGGGCCAGCGGATGAACATGGCTTCGAAACTTCTGCTGACCACCTCCGACACGGTCCAGGAAATCATGTACCGGACCGGATTCTCCAACCGCTCGCATTTCTACAAGGAGTTCGGCCGCCGTTTCGGCATGACTCCGGGCGAATACCGCAGCAACAACCGACAGCACTGAAACACTGACCGACAGAATAGACAGACCTCATGAGCAACCGCCAGACAGATCCCGCGACAACAGACCCGGTAGAAGAACTCCGATACGAGCCGGTGGCGCCGAAATACAGATCGGTGCAGATGGTTACAGCCACTCTGGCCTACGCCGCACTGGCGGCTCTGGCCCTGCTGCTGCTTTTGGCCGACAGCCCGTGGTGGTGCGTGGCGGCCGAGGCGTTCATCGTAATCTCGTTAATCGTAAACCTGACAATCCTGAGGAAGGCATATCTCTACAAGGGCTACGCACTGCGCGAGCATGACATAACCTACAGGAGCGGAGTGATTTTTCCGAAAATCACCACTGTGCCCTTCTCGCGGATACAGCAGGTGAGTATTTCGCGAAATCCCGTCACAAGTTATTTCGGGCTGTGTGCTCTGGATGTGGTCAACGGCGCCCAGGACCTTTCGTCGCTCTCCCTCAAGGGCCTCACCATTGAAAGGGCGGAGGAAATCAAGAATCTCGTAACGCAAAGACTCCACAACGATTATGACTGATTTCTCCGTTCCGCAGAGAATGAGCTTCGGAGCCTTCGTAATTTATTTCCTGAAGTACTTCCGGATCATCTTCAATGCCACAGTCATCTATCTGATTTTCGTCATAATCAAATCGGACGAAGGCCTCGCGCACATACTCCTTAACACCGCAATGCTGATTGGCTTCATTGTGGCTCTTGCGCTGATTCTGGCGTCGATGGCCTTTTTTCAGATAAAGTTCCATGTTGAGGACGGCAACATAATCTACCGCCACCGCCTGATAAGCCGGGCCACAACCACCATACCGCTCGACCGCGTCCACACGCTGCGCACCCGTCAGGGACTTTTCTACAGCCTGCTCAACCTGCGGGGCGTCCTTTTCGACACCCTTGCCGCCAAGGGCGAGGAAATAGAGCTGATTCTCAGCGAATCGGAGTGGCGTAGCCTTCTGAGCCGGATTGAACTGCAGGAGAAGCCTCAGCCGGATGCGGCATCGGCCGCCCCGGGCATGCCGCCCCCTTACGTACCTTCATTGTCAAAAAAATTCAGTACCGGGGAGCTTGTGATGGACGCGCTGTGTCAGAACCATCTGAAAGGGATGGCTGTGATGGGCGGTTTCGCCGCTGTTGTCCTCAACCGTCTGTCGGACCTTCCGGACAATGCCGTGGAGATTATGGCGGACTATCTCGAGACTCATTACGGCAGCTTCGCGGTTTCGGTGGGCGGACTGGCCGTCATTCTGGCAGCCACCTACATATTTTCGCTCCTTTTCTGGCTCGGGAAGGTGATTCTTCGCTATTTTGACCTTACGCTCACCTACGACAACAAGACCCTCACGTTCAGTCACGGACTGTTCTCGCGCATGACCAGCCGCTTCAACCGCCACAAGATCTGTTCCGTGTGGGTCAAGCGCAACTATCTTGAGAAGCGCTACGGCCTGAGCACCATCGCTCTCAGGCAGGCGCGGAATTCAAGCGCGGAGAAGGAGGATGACAATCTGAAAATCTACGGCCGTGACTGCTCCCGGTTTTTCCTTGAATGGTGGCTTGGCCAGGAGTATGGCCAGGAGTCCGACATTGCCTGTGCCGAATCGGGCAAAGGGGTCATAGCGCGCTCATTGCTCCCCGATGTGATTGTTTCCTGCGCGGCCGCAGTGGTGATGTGGCATTTCGGACTGTATCTGTGGCTGATTCTTCCGGCCCTCTATCTGCTGGCCGTCATACCGAAAGGCATTCTGACCATGCGTCACAGCCGCATCATACTCAGGGAATCGTATATCGTGATCAACATGGGGCGCTTCGCCGAGATAAGCAACTACCTGAAGTATGACAACGTTGAGGTGGTGAGAATAACCCGCACGCCCTTCACGCGGTTTACGGGCCGCGTCACCCTCTCCCTCTCCACCACCGGCACCACATTCGCCGTGAGAAGCCTACGCGAGGACCGGGCCATGCGCATCTACGAGCTGCTGCTCGCCCCGCTCGAACACTAATTAATGACACAAGGTCATTGTCTTGTTGCCATTATCCTTAGAATCAGCTGTATAAGCTCGGACCTATTATGCTGTACTACACTTTTTCAAGGGAGTTGGCCATCTCTATCCGTGAATTTCAAAGCTCATCGATAAAAGAGATTGCCGATTTTGCAGGCAGCTTGCCCGATTCCATATCCTTAACCTGTCGCCAGCTGCGCCTGATGCTTTCGGTTAACTCGTCCACTTCCCGTTGTTGCTGCTGAGATAGGGTCAGATCCTCTTCTCCTATGCTGACAAGTGCATAGAGTACGTTCTTGCGCCGGATAATGACCCGTTCTCCCTCATCCGCCCTATCAAACGATGCGGCCAGATTTTTCCGATAATCTCTTACTGACAGAACTTTCATGCTTAAAAAATGCTTTATTCGATGCAAAGATGGTAATTTCTCAGCAATATAACGAATTTGTGCACAAAAATGTGTACACGCTGCATAAAAAATAATGTCATAAAAAGAGTTGTCGCCGCGGTGGGGTGCCGCGGCGACGTTTAAGATTGAGTTATGTGTTTAAGACGGGGGTTATCGGTCGGAGGTGGGGAAGGATGAGATGCGGAGGCGGGCGGCTCCCATCGGCACGAGGGTTATTTCCTCGATTTCAGCGGCTCTGGGGGTCATTGCGTCAGGCAGCACTCCGGTGAGGCCGGTTCCGTCATATCCCCACGAGGGTATGCGCCGTGCAGTGGCCTTGAACTGCAGGGGAACGCCGTCGAGGCGGAAGGGCTGGTTGTCGGCGGGCCATTCGAGGCGCTCCATTGTGAAGGAATCCAGCGAATTGTCGGCCGGGAGAATCAGCGAATAGTTCCACGGGGTTTCGGGATAGATCTCGTAGGTGGGCCATTTCGAGGCATCTACGCCGGCCTGCCAGTGAGAATCGCCAATGGCCGATTTGCGGGAATCGACCTCGACGTAGCGTTCGCCGATGCGAAGTGACAGGGTGAGCGGACCGTAGTTGACGGAAGCGCTGTTCTGGTTCGTAGGCCAGCGGCGCACGGTTAGTTCCATCGGGAAGCGAAGTTCTATTCTATCGCCGTTGCTCCATTTGCGTTCTAATCTGAGATACTCTCCGGGAACAATCGCGGAGGTCTCGACGGCTTTGCCGTTGACAGAGGCGGTTGCTCCTTTGGCCCACGACGGGATTCGGAAATAGACGGGGAATTCGGCTTTGGATTTCATTGACATGCTGAAGACGAGTCGGTCACTGAACGGATACTGCGTGTCCTCCGCAATGGTCACTTTCTTGCCGGAGGCCACATCGAGCGTGGCGGTGCTGGGGGCGTAGACGGCATAGGCCACGCCGCCGTCGGATGTGGCGAACGCGAGGCTCTGGGTGAACGCCGGCCAGCCGAGGCCGTGGTTGTGCTGGCAGCATCGGCTGCTGAAAGGATTCATGTTGAGGAACGGGCCGCGGTTGTCAATGCCGGGGTTGTGGTTGCGGGAGTCGCTGACCGTGTGGTTGGGCGAGGTGATGTAACGCAGGGCCCGCAGGTCGGGCATCATCGCGGCGGGGAAGGAATTGAAGGCAATATCCTCCATGTTCTCGGCCCAGAGGGGGTCGGCGGTGATGGAGAGCATGACGCCGTCCGACAGCATCTGTTCGGCGAAGCCGCATGTCTCCGTACCCTGACGGGGATCGATGTAGCCTATGCGGGCGTTCTCGTCGGCTCCGAACATGCCGCCGGGGGCCTGTCCGAAGGTGCGGCGGATAAGATTGTGGACGTTGTAGGAGGCATGCATGAGCGTGGAATCGCCGGTCAGGAGGTACACTTCCGACGGTTCGCGGAAATACTGGGCTATATTGACATTGTGCCAGTTGGGCAGACGGGCCGGATTGGTGCAGTCGGCATTGTTGCGGTGGATTTTGTCAATGAGAGGGAGCACGGAGCTGTCGCCGGTGCGGTTGTAGTACCATATCACGCTCCATATATTGTCGCCGCCGCGGCAGTTTTCCCAGTAGTCTTCGAGGAAATCGGCATCGTCCTGAGCCATTTCCCATTCAAAGAAGCGTTTCATGAAGGGGAGCACGCGCTCGTCGGCGGTGTACTCATAATAATTCTGGAGGCACCAGAGCATAATCATCTGCGCCCAGATTTCGGGTTTGCCGTCATGTTTGTTCTGCGGACCGAAGAAACCGTCGGGGCGCTGCGAGTTCAGGGCGGCGTCGATCCAGAAGCGTGTCTCGCGCAGCATGTCGTCATTGTCAAGGATGTAGGCTAGCGCCGAGTAGCCGCGGAGCCAGTAGGGCACTTCCTCCCATCCGCGGTTGCCGCCCTCGCCGAGCCAAGCGTTGTCGGATTTGTCGAGCCAGTCGCTGATTTCCCCGAGATGGCCGTTGAGTCCGTCACGCTGCAGTTCAAGCTGGCGCAGGAGCCATCCCTGCGGTTTTATGCTTCCGGCGGGGAGCAGAGTGAGGTTCAGCGGATGCAGCCCGGCTCCGGGAGCCGCTTCCTCTATGGCGGGGCGCTTCATGGAGCGTGCTTCGGAAGGCGCCGCCATGGCCGGCATGACTGCCGAGAGCAGCAGCGAGCCGGTAATCAATTTGGTCAGGAGTCTCATTTATGTTTATGTGTTTGAATGAGTTATTGTTCCGGTGAAACATGATGGGTCTGTTCGCGCTTTTTTCCTGCAAACGAGGCATAGCCGATCGGCAGCATGCACAGGGGCAATATCAGCATTCCGGCCGTAAGCCCGAAGGCATCGGTGAGCAGTCCCATCAACGGCGGGACGAGAGCGCCTCCGGCCACGCCGATAATCATCAGAGCCGAAACCTGGTTCGAGGCATCGGGCCGGTGTTCGAGGGCCAGAGCGAAGACTATGGAGAAGATGTTGGCGCAGGCGAGTCCCGCCAGAATGATTCCGGCGCCGATAACCGAGAGCGAATCCCCTGCGGGGAGTATGGCGAACGCCACCAGGGCCAGAACGGCGCTCCAGCGGAGGAAGGGCCGGGGTGCCACACGCGCGAGCAGCATGGCGCCGACGAATGTCCCGGCCATTCGGGCGGCGAAGTAGAGGCTCGTGCCGAGGCCGGCTTCATGGACGGGCAGACCAACGTTGCGCATGAGCAGCGCGGGAATGGTTGTGTTGAGGCCTACGTCGATGCCCACCACGCATACAATGGCAAGGAAATAGAGCGCCAGCAGCGGGTCCTTGCACAGAGCCATGACCGAGCGGATGCTGCCCGGATTCTTCTCTCCGGAATCCGTGGCCGGCACTCCGAACCGGAGCCACAGGGCCGACAGTAGGGTCACTCCGGCATAGACCGGGAAGACCGACAGCCAGTTACCTGTTATTTTTACGGCAGCTCCGGCCGCCAGCGGCCCGAGAAGCGAGGAAACGGCCTTGATGAACTGTCCCCACGTCAGCACGCTGCTGATGCGCGAGGGATTCACCACGGCGGCCGCCATGGGATTCAGCGCAACCTGAAGTATGGTGTTGCCGATGCCGAGCAGCGCGAAAGCCACAAGCATGGCGGGAAAAGAGTAGCAGAATACGGGGATGACCATGGCGGCCGCGGTCAGCGCCATGCCGGCGATGACCGTGTCGCGGCGCCCGTAACGTCCCATCAGCAGCCCGGTGGGGATGGAGAACAGGGCGAACCACACGAACACCATCATGGGCAGCAGATTGGCCATTGAATCGGAGAGAGCGAAATCGGACCTGACGAAGTTGGCCGAAATGCCCACGAGGTCCACGAATCCCATGACGAAGAAACCGCACAGGATCGGGAAAATCACTTTTGAATTGCCTTTGCCGCTCATAGCCTGTCGTTGGGGGTGTCAGTCATGTCGAGGCGCAGTGTGCCGCCGTCGGTGACGCTTTGGAAGGGGATGCGGCCTGATTCGAGGGCGGAGCCGTTGAGCGTGGCCGAGGAAACATGAACGTTCTGCGGCGAATTGCCCGCGGTCTGAATCACGAAGCTGGATCCCCTGTAATAATCGGGGTTGAGTTTCACGGTCACCTTGTCGAATTTCGGGCTGCCGATGGCGAACGACGGGGAATCGGCCGTAAGTCCGGAGACATCGAACAGACCTATCGACGACATCACATACCAGGCGCCGAGCTGGCCCTGATCCTCGTCCTGACCGTAGCCGTAGCCGTGGATTCCGTCAGTTCCGTAGAACTCGTCGAGAATCAGGCGCACCCATTTGCGTGTGAGCGAGGGACGGCCGGCGTGGGAGAAGAGCCAGGAGATGTGGAGGCAAGGCTGGTTGCCGTGGTTGTAGAGCGTCTGCAGTCCGGCAAAGGCTCCGATCTCGGTGCCGCCGCTGAAGATTTTGTCACGCGACACGGTGAAGATGCTGTCGAGCCTGTTGACAAACACCTCTTTGCCCACCTTCTCTATCAAGGCTTCGGGCTCGTGGGGCACATAGAAGGTGTACTGCCATGCGTTTCCTTCCTGGAAACCGCGCCACACTTCCATGGGCTTGAAATCAGAGATGAAGGAGCCGTCGGCATTGCGGGGCCGCATGAATCCTGATTCGGTGTCGAAAATGCGCTCCCATCCCTTGGAGAGCCATCTCAGGGTGTCGGCGTCGCGGTCATGGCCCAGCTTTCTGGCGAGTTTGGCCAGAGCGCCGGCGCTGTAGGAGTATTCAAGAGTGTGGGAAGCCGAGAATTTCGAGGAACCGTCACGCTCTTCGGCGGGAGAGGGATGGGGGACGTAACCGTATTTTACAAACAGGTCGGTGTCGCTCTTACCGGCGCCCATAGGTCTGTCATTGCCGTCAAGCTCGTTCTTCAGGCAGGCCTCGTAGGCGGTCTTTAGGTCGAAATCGCGTATGCCGCACTGATAGGCAGCCACAATCACCGTGCTCAGCAGATTCGTGCCCACTCCCGACACATAGCGGCAGTTGGCGGTTCCGTCGGCGAGCCATCCGGCGTCCTTGTACATCTGCAGGTGGCTGCTGATATAGTCTGAGAGGTATTCGGGATAGGCCAGCGCCCACAGCTGGACGAGGTTCCACTGTCCGCCCCAGATGGCGTCGGTGTTGTACATGTTGTGGACCGGTTTTCCGTCGGGACCGAGCGGCAGACGCCCCACGGAACCGTCGTTGCGGGGATAGTCGCCGTTGACGTCGCTGGAGAGTCCGCGTCCGAGCAGAGCGTGATAGAGTCCGGTGTAGAATTTGACCTTGTCGTCTATGGAATCGGTTTCCACCTCTATCCGTGAGAGCATTTCCTCCCATTTGCCGGTAGCCGCAGCGCAGGCCTCATCGAAAGAGAGCTCTTTGGCCTCGGTCTCGAGGTTGAGGCGGGCGTTGGCTATGGAGGTGTAGGAAAGGCCAACCTTGACGGTGACTTTCTGATTGTCGGCCGTGGGGAAATCAATGTAGGCTCCGGCGCCCTTGCCGCTAACGCTGTCGGTTCCGGCCATGACTCGGTCGCTCAGGAATGTGCCGAATGAAGCGGGCACGGTATCGACAACAGCATGGAAGTAGAGGGGTACGGTAGCTTCCGGCTGATAGATTTTCACGTACTCGGGTTTTGTGACCACCATGCCTTCAATGCAGCGGCCGTTGTCGAGAATCCGTACCTGTGCGTCCTCCACGGGGCCGCTCTCGCCGGCGCGGTTGCCTATGTCGAATATTATGCGGCTGCTGTCGGATTTCGGGAAAGTGTAGCGCTGGAACGCCACGCGGGGAGTGGCCGTGACTTCGGCCGTTATTCCGGTGTCCTTGAGACGGACGCTGTAGTAACCGGGTTTCACAATCTCGTCGTCGTGCGAGAAATGGGACCTGTAGCCCGGAACGACGGTGTCGCCGGGCACGGTGATGAGCTGTCCGGAGGTGGGCATCAGCGTTATACCCCCGACCTGAAATTCATGGAGGCATGGAAAACCGTCGATAACCACGTCGCGGTAGTCATAGCCGGTTGCCTCCCAACCGGAAGCGTTGCCGAGGTGGCCGTTGGTCGACGGTCCCGGTTTGGCCATGCCGAAAGGCATTGCGCCGGGAGTGAAATGGAACCAGCGGCAGTGGGCTGTGCCTATGCGCGGCTCAACGTAGGAACTCAGTGTTGCGGAACCGTTGTCGGAGACATTGTTGCTGTTGCCTGAACAACCGGCGGCGAAAGCGACGGAAGCGGCGAATAGAAATGGGATTATGTGACTGGATTTCATGCTATTGGATGAGTTATGGCAAGTGGTTTATGGCGTAGATGTAAGCTCCGGCGGCAATGGAGCGGCTTGTGGGGCCTTTGGCGGTGATTATTCCGGTGCGTTTGAAACTGTCATACCGTACCGAGCGCCCGGACCCGGGCACGGATATCATCCGGCTGTCATCGCGGGCGAAAGCGGCGAAACCTTCGGCGGTGTCGAGATCAAAGACTTTCATCTGCATCCCGGGGAAGCTCGCGCCGGAGCGGGTGGAGAGCTCGCGCGACATTTCCTCTATGAGAGCCGGCATGTAGTAGCGTGCGGCACCCGAGAGTCCGCCGCCTATCACAACCAGTCCGTCAATGAGGGTCACGGCATGGGCAAGCGCGTCGCCGGCCGCCGTTCCGAGTCTCCGGAACGCTTCCAGAGCCGCCTCGCGGTTGCCGGGCATGGCGTTTTCGGCGATGAGGAATATCTCCTTAGGCGAGAGCTTCGCGGCGGTTCCGGCCAGAGAGGCATAGACGCTCTCCACGGCCCTGATGCTGACGTTTTCCTCCACAATCAGATTCCGGTCAAAGGGGTTGCGGAAACACCACACGTCGCCCCCGCAGTCGTTGTCGCCGGTCAGGAGCCGGCCGTCAATGACCACTCCGGCCCCGAATCCGGTGCCGAGAGTCACGCCTATCAGGTTGCGGAAGCGTCTGGAGCTTCCGGCCTCGCGCAGACGGCGGTTTATGTCGGGCAGGGCACCGGCAAGCGCCTCGCCACAGGCAAAGAGGTTGCCGTCATTGTTGATGAATACGGGTATCCCCAGGCGGTCCTGAAGGTAAGGGCCGAGGGCCACGCCGCCGCGGAAACCGGGGAAATTGGGGAGATCGCCGATGATTCCCGAACGGTAATCGGCCGGTCCGGGAAAGGCGAAGCTCGCGGCCGCGGGCCGCTCCGGAATCCGCTCCATTACCCGGAGGAATCCGGCTGCGATGTTCTCGAGGCACTTTACGGCATCGGTTGTGCACGAATCGATTCTGATCGGTTCGGTTATCTCGCGGCACCCCCGCATGGCCGAAAACACCATGTTGGTGCCTCCGGCATCGAGGGTGAGCACTATTCTGTCATCTTTCAGGTATCGGTCCATAGTCTATTGACGGAATCGGATATATGCCTTTATGGTTCCACATCTTTTTCCCTCGGACGGGCCGTGAGGGCGTATGGTGTAGCGTCCCACGCATGCCGGCACAATAAAGGTCTCGGCATAGTGGACCACGAACGGACTGAAAGCATTGTCGGGGCTTTCCACGACCAGCTCGTCGCCCTCGATCACATTGAACACCTGGACGCCCCCGTCGGTATCGTGTTCCACCGGACCGGTAAACCAGTGGCGCCGGGTCTCGATGAATTCGTTTTCGTGGAGACCGGTACGTTCCTCCACCCATCCGGGGCCTTCCCCCACCTTTTCAATGCGGTTCACTATGTTGCGTCGCACCCACTCGGTCTGACGGTCCCACTGGATCACGTTCTTGCCGTGGCCGATGTTGATGGGGCGTGGCAGGCCGTCGAGCCCGAGGCGTCCCCAGTCCCAGAGCTTGAAGGTGAAGATGCTGGGCGTGGCGCTGATTTCGAGCACCATGGCACCGGCGCCGGAGCAGTGTATGGTGCCGGCGGGAATGAGGAAATGGTCATGCTTTTTCGCGGGCCAGCGGTTTACGTAGCGCTCCGCGTCAAACGGCTCCCCGGTTTCCTGCGAATGCTCGAGCGCCGCAATCATCCCGTCGGGGTCCACTCCGGTCTTCAGGCCGAGGAAAACGGAGGCTTTGCCTTCGTCGGCATCGAGCAGGTAGTAGCTTTCGTCCTGGGTGTAATAGATTCCGAAGGTGTCACGGATGTACTGGGTCACGGGGTGGACCTGCAGACTGAGGTTGCCGCCACCCATGGTGTCGAGAAAATCGAACCGGATGGGGAAGTCCTGGCCGAACCGCGCCTCCACGGGGCCGCCGAGCAGTTCGCGGGTGTGGAAGAACACGAGGTCGTTGGAGGGAATCTCGAACAGATGTCCGTCAATGCGGAAATAGAGGCTGTTTTCCTCCGGGACGCAATCGAAACACCAGCCGAAATTTTCCCTGTCAGGGTCAAGTCCGCACACCTTTTTCATCCATTGGCCGCCCCACGGAGCAGGGTCAAAGAACGGAACCACACGGAACGGAGTCCTGACGGTCCTGCCGAGAGCCATGCGGAATGTCTCGCCCGAAATCATCTTGGGGACGTCATGGGTGTTCGTGTCAAGCCAGTAGTCCACTTTGCCCATGATTTTTTTCTTGAGGCCGTCACAGACGTTCCAGTCCAGGAAGTAACCGCGCTTGTAGTGGAGCGAGGCGGCTTCGTCGCGGTTGCTCACTCCTATGCCGTCGATTTCATGGCGGCGGAATCTCTGCTGTATCTCCCACCGGGCCATATCGGCATAGACCAGCAGACTGCCTTCGGGGACAATAGTAGAGGCGGCATAGCCCATGACTATCACCGGGACGTCGGAGTCAGCGACGGCCTGACGCGCCGCCGCCACTTTCGCGGGATCAAGGAAGTGACTGAAAGTCAAGTTGACTCTGAACCCGAAAAGACGGTCGTGCGTCACGTAAGGACGTGTCAGGGCCTCTATTTCGGCTTCGTCGCGGAACAGAGTCCGGGTGTCGACGAACAGAGAGTGGGGAATTCTGCGGAGCTCCTTTGCGAGGCGGTCAAGATAGACACCGTGGTAGCATTCCACTGCCATGATGCCGTTGCGGCTCGGGAGCGCTCCGGCAAGTGTCGCAAGGATGTCATCCCAGCCGACACTGAGGGGAGCGTCGATTTCCGTGGCCGGGAATCTGTCATAGTTCGGTTTCATCGGTAGCATATTCTATAAAGCTCAGACGGGGAAATAATTATTTGTAGGTCACGGCAATCTTACGGGTCTTGGAGCAGGGAGCCTCGGGAACGGTGACGGTGGTGCAGCGGGCTGCGGCGTCATAGGTGGCCGTGGCCTTCTTGCCGTCGATGCGCACCTTGGCGGGTTCCGGGGTGTTGTAGATCTTCATCTCATAGCCGCGATTCTCTGCAAGACGGTCGGCATGGCCCTTGCGCGCGCCTATCACGTACTCGGCTTTCTTGCCGCGCAGTTTCTGGGAGATGGCCGTTGTGGCGAAGGCGGTTTCATAGTCGTTGGAGTCACCGGAATCCTCATAGAGTTCCGTCGAACCGTCCTTGCCGGAGACAATGTGAAGGATGAGACGCGAGGGACGCTCGGTGGTGCTCTTCACCTCGGGCGGATTGTTGACAATTATGGAGCCTTCACGGAAGAAATAGGGAATCTGACTCAGCGTGAAATCAAGGTTCTGAACGGTGTTGCCCTCGATCAGGCGGTTGTGGGCCACTGACCACCAGTTGCCTTCGGGCAGCCATATCTCCTTGGTGCTCTTTCCGTTGACCGACGGCTCCACAACCGGGGCCACGAGGATGTCATCGCCGAAGAAGTACTGGCCTTCACGGTCGTAGGCTTCCTGGAGCTCGGGATACTCGTAATAGAGCGGACGGCAGATGCCCACGCCGGTGTCGTAGCTCTTGCGGGCCATGGTGTAGAGGTAGGGGAACATGGCATAGCGCAGCTTCACGGTCTCGTTCAGCATGGGGAAGTTGGGGTAGGTCCAGATGAGGCGGTTGATGTAAGTGCCTTTGGTGGCATGGGTGCGGAATATGGGGGTGAACACACCGAACTGCATCCAGCGGAGCAGCAGCTCGGGGTCGTTGACGTCATGTTTGTGGTCGGACTGGTGTCCGCCGAGGTCATGTCCCCAGTAACCGTAGCCGATGTTGGAGGCGGTTGCGGTGAAGTAGGGCTCGAACGCGAGGGTGGGGTAGTTGATGAAGGTGTCGCCGGAGAAACCAATCTGATAGCGGTGGCTTCCGAGACCACCCCAGCGGTGGAAGATGAGCGGACGGCGGTCGGGACGGCTGTTTTTCATCTCGTTGAAGAATACATGGTTGCACCAGATGGTTTCGCCGAGGCCCTCGATGAACGGACTTGTGAGATACTGCTGCCAGTCAAGCCACCAGAAGTCAACGCCCTGTTTTTCGAGCGGACGGATGATGTTTTTGAAGAAAGCCTTGGCAAACCGCTTGTCCTCGAGATTCCAGGGAATGTCCTTTTTGGAAGCGGGGTCTATGCCGAGGTCGCGGGCCATGGCGGCATAGCAGTCCTCATGGGCCTTGACGCCGTCGGCGGGATGGAGGTTCAGGGCAATGTGGAGGTTGTTGTCGTGGATGTGGCGCAGCAGTCCGTCGGGGTCGGGAATCAGGTTGGTGTTCCAGCTCCATCCGGTCCATCCGCCGCGACCGCCTGACACTTCTTTCTCTCCGTTCCAGTGCCAGTCCATGTCAAGAATCATCACGTCGGCGTTGATGTCGTTGTCCTTCAAGGCCTTCACTATGTTGCGGAAGTCATCGGCGGAGTAGTTCTCGTATTTGCTGTACCAGTAGCCGAACACGTAGTCCGGCGGCAGGGGAATCCGGCCGGCGATGCGGGTGAAATCCTTCAGGGCGCGTTTGTAATCGTGGCCGTAGCCCATGAAGTAGAGGTCAAGGACGCCCTTGACGGCGCGCTCCGTCACCCAGTCAATCCCGTCAGGCTCGGATGTGAAGGCGAGCGAGTGGCTGCCGTCGGGGCGGGTGAACGAGGGCGAGTCATTGATCACGGCCCAGCCGGAGCGTGAAATCACGCCTTCCTCCATGCGGTCACGGTGTGAATCGCCGTTGTTGCCGTCAAGAGTGCGGTAGGTGCCTCTGAGATTCTGTGGGTCCTTGAGACCGGGATACCATGTCACGGGCTGGCCGTTGAGCTCCATGGTGATTGAAAGATTCTCCGGTGATGCCGGGTCGGTCATCGGGTCGGTGCCTTTGCGGTATCTGAGTTTGAGACGGTCGGTGGTAATTGTGATGAACTGTCCGTCGTCGTTGCGGGTGAAGCGGGGTACCGGCAGATTGCGGTTGACCACCGAAAAAGTGGCGCGGTCCTCGAATTTCCCCGCGGGGCTGTACTCGATGCGGATCATTTCCGGGGTGAGAACCGTGAAACGGGCTTTGCCGTCGGTCACCACGGCACCGCGGTCGGCTACGGGATTGTGTGATGCGGCGCCGGTCAGTGCGGCGGCCGCCGTCAGCATTATGGCTGTAAGTTTCTTGAACATTGCGGGTGATGTTTAGATTGTAAGGTCAGTGATTTATTTCGTGTAAATAGTAAGGTCGTTGCCCTTGGCGAGGCGGTCATGGTCAATGAAATAGCCGTTGACGGTCTCGTTGCCGCAGGTGATTCGGTCGATTTTGCGGCCGGTGCCTTTGCGGCGGATGTTGAACGGCGTTCCGTTGAGGTCGAAGCGGACCCTGTCGAACAGCGGCACGCTGACAATGTATTCTGCATCGGCCGGCGAGAAAGTGTAGAGACCTATGGCGTTCAGCACATACCATGCCGACATCTCTCCGGCATCGTCCATTCCGGCGTAGGCGAGCTTTTCACGGCCCATGTCATAGAACCGGTCCATGATGCTGTCAAGCACCGCCTGGGATTTCTCCTGCCGGCCAATGAAATAATAGGTGTAGGGGATATTGTGGCCCGGCTGGTTGCCGTGGCAGTAATTGCCTATGAAACCGGTCATGTTCGAGACCTCGAGACCGCACCAGGGTTCGGTGAACAGCGAGTCGAGCTTGCTTTCAACGGCACCGGCCGAGGGGTAGAGGGCCAGCATCCCTTCGGGGTCATGGGGAGCGTAGAAAAGGGTGTTCCATCCGTTGGCCTCGCGGTACATGTGCTGGAAATAAGGGGCGTAGGGGTCGTAGGGCGTCATCCAGCCACCGCCTTCGACGCGTCCGCGCAGGAATCCAGTGGACGGGTCGAAAACGTTGCGGTAATTGCGGGAGCGGTCCATCAGCATGCGGTAGTTTTTCTCGTCGCCGAGTATGCGGGCCATTCCGGCCACGGCATAGTCATCGTAGGCATACTCCACGGTTTTGGTTACTCCGCCCTTGTGCTCTTCCCAGAAGGGGCAGTCAGGCTTGTTGACGTCGGCTATGTAGCCGTTGTCCATATATTCCTGAAGGTAGGGGCGTCCGCCTTTGCCCGGCACCGTGGCGCTCTTCAGGGCAAGGGCGTAGGCGCGAGAGAGGTCAAAGTCCTTTATGCCGCGGAGATAGGAGCCTAATATAAATGTGGGGGCATGGTCGCCGTGGAAATACGAGGGGATGTAGCCTGAGCCTTTCTCGCCGCGGTCAATCGTTGACTTGATGACATCGAGGGCCACATCAGGCTGAAGCATTCCGAGCAGGATGAGCTGATTGCGGTGCACGTCCCAGAATGCAGGATTGGAGTAATAGCGGAATCCGGCATCGCTGACAATCTGACGGCGGTTGTCGCGGTACTGGCCGTTGACGTCGCTTTCGAGGCGGGGCATAAGCGAGGCGCGGTAGAGAGTGGAGTAGAAAAGGCCGCGGTTGCGGGCATCGGAACCTTCAACCTTTATCTTGCCGAGCTGTTTCTGCCAGATGTCGTCGGCCTCTTTCTTCACCTGAGCGAAATTCTTGTGGAGCATTTCCTTCTCGAGGTTGAGGCGGGCGTTCTCGACGCTTACGTAAGAAATGCCCAATTTCACTTCGAGCGGCTTGGAGCCGGTGTTGTCAAGGAAGTCTATGACTGCCACGGGAACGGCCTTTTTGCCGGTTCCGGGTATGATGGCTATGGAATCTATGGGAAGGCTGGTGACGGCATAGTAGTTCACACCCCCCTGATGGCCCGCAAAGGCGTTAGGCGCCACTTTGTCAATTTTCCAGTCGCGCACGGGATTCTGATTGTGGGCCACGTTGACCAGCAGACGTTTCGCGGCATCCTTTCCAAAGGTGTAGCGGTGATAGCCGGCGCGGAGTGTAGCGGTCAGTTCGGCATTCACGCCGTAGCGGTCAAGGAACACCTGATAGTAGCCGGGCCGGGCTGATTCGCGCTGATGGCTGTAGGCCGACGCGTAGTCATCGGCCGAGAACTCGCCGGTCACGGGGAGCATGGGCAGGTCAATCAGGTTCCAGTGTCCCATTGCCGTGTGGGCGAATCCGAGAATTGTGGGGTCCTCATACTGGTATCCGGCACCGGCGCGCCACATTGTGACCGGTGTGAGCTGGACCATGGCGTTGGGCAGGGTTGCTCCGGGGAATGCCTCGGCACCCCATGTGCGTGACTTCTGGTGACGGACATAACCGAGGTCCTCGGGTTCCCACAGGGTGGCGGTTCCGAGAAGCGGGTTGACATGGTCGGTGAGCTGTTCGGCCCTGAGGGCAGGTTGCGGTGCGGAAAAGGCGATTCCGGCCACAAGAAATGCTTGGATCAGATTTCTGATATTTTTCATTGACTGGTATATTATCGGTTGATTTTTTTCAACGCAGGAAGATTCGGAATGTGACGGAGAGCAAAGGACTTTCCAAAGTTAGCAGTTTTCAATTACGCCGACGGTATGTAATGCCGACAAATGTGTGCGGTTTTCAGCCAAACCGGATTGCGGGGTGATTTCATAGCAGAAACCCAGCCTCCGGGAGTTGATTCCGGAGGCTGGGTTTTGCCGGTGAAAACCGGCCATATCTATGAAAAAATCTGGTCAAATCAGGATAAAATCCGTTCAGGACAGGGGTGAAATTTGTTCTGAATAATTGACAACCAATTGTGGTTCAGCAGTTTATTTGTTTAAGGCGGGCGCGGGCGTCTCGGCGAGGGGCAGAGAGCTGAAATCGGAGTCAAGAAGCTTGGCGTAGGCCCTCAGGAACTTGCGCAGTGACGACACCATTTCCTGTGTTTCCTGAAGCATGTTGAGGTAGACATAGAGCACCGCCATTGTAGCCGGGTCGCCTTCGCGGAGCTGCACGAGCAGACGGTGGTAGACGGCCGAAATGTAGTCCTTGGTCTGGTCGCAGTGACGGCGGATCATGGGGATTGTGTCGGACTGACGCAGCTCCATCATTTCAAGTGTGTCGTTGAAAAGAGTCTCCACGCGGGTGCGTATGAGTTCCAGTTCCTCGGCGTGGCGTTTGGGCAGAGGATGGAAATTATTGTCGACATGCTCCTTGCTCACCTCGTTTATGCGGCGGAGATTATAGAGGATGCTCATGCAGCAGTTGTTGGCGAGATGGAACCATGCGCTCTTCTCGATGGCCGTGGCTCTGGGGACCTGACGGAAGCAGAGGGTTTCCTTGCGCCGGATGCTCTTGAGGATGTCTTTCTGACGCATGAGCGCCGATTCGGTCTTGCCGAGAATGCGGGTGTTGTCAGTGGCGAACCCTCCGGTAATGTCGTGGTAGCTGTCGCGCGCGAAGGCAATGAAGGTCTGCTGGCGTCCGGTGATGTAAAGCATCAGCATGGACCATATCTGGGATTTGTCGTCGGTCGACAGGATGGCCTGGAAAAGCGCGTCGCCCTCCTGACCGTCCGATTTGCCTTTGCGGAACCGGCGGTTGCTCCTTATGATCAGAAGCACTGTCAGTACGGCCAGAGCAATCATGACCCAGTGACCGCCGAAATGCATGGCCGCCACAATGAGACCAGCTCCGATGAAGGCCGCTCCGGCGGTAAGGAGCCATCCGCCTATGACGGAAATCACGCCCGTGATGCGGAACACGGCGCTTTCGCGGCTCCATGCGCGGTCGGCCAGCGAGGTACCCATGGCCACCATGAAGGTGACGAAGGTGGTGGAGAGCGGGAGTTTGAGCGAGGTGCCGAAGGCTATGAGCGCTCCGGCGAGCACCAGATTGACCGAGCCGCGGATGAGGTCGAAAGCGGCGCCCTGGTCCATGATGGTCTCGTCAGTGTTGAAGCGGCTGTTGAGCCAGTGGCGCACGCGCAGGGGCGTGTGGCGGGCGGTCCAGGAGATTATGGAGAGGGTCCAGCGGACAAGCCTGCGGGCAATGCCTGAGGAACCGAACATCTCGTCGCCGCTCTGCTGGGAGCCGAGACCAATCTGGGTCTTGGTGACATTGCGGGCTTTTCTGGAGGTGGAGAGGGCCACGACCATTATCACGCCGGCGCCGATGAGGAAGTAGACCGGAGTGTCGGCGGGGCTGTTGAGCGAATCCATCATGAACGATTCGGCGTTGCCGCCTCCGCCGGCCATGTAGCTGCCGTAGGATGCGAGTCCGGTGAGCGGAACGCCTATGAAGTTCACGAGGTCATTGCCGGCGAAGGCCATGGCGAGCGCGAAGGTACCCATCATAACCACTATCTTCAGCACATTGACTTTCAGCGCGTGCAATCCCTGCATCACCAGCGTTGACGCCGCGAAGCATCCGAGAAGAATCATGGCCGTGTTGCCATCGATCCATGCCTTCACCTCGGGAGTCATGAAATTCATGCCTTTGGCGCCCTTGAGCAGGAGAAAATAGATGATGGCGGTGGTGCAGAGGCCTCCGAATAAGCCGATTTTCCATTTGAGCCGGCTGCGGTAGTTGAACGAGAAAATCATTCGGGAGAGGAACTGGACCACCGTTCCGAACACAAAGGCTATGGCCACGGAGAGGAATATGCCTATTATCACGGAGAGTGCTTTCTCGGTGTTCATCAGCTCGTTGAATCCGAGGTCAATTCCGTCGGCCATCTTTATCAGCGCCACCACGAATGTGGCTCCCAGAAGCTCGAACACCATTGAAACGGTGGTTGACGTGGGCATTCCCAAGGTGTTGAAGATGTCAAGCAGGATTATGTCGGTGACCATCACCGCCATGAATATGCATATAAGGTCATAGAACGAGAAGTGTTCCGGCCGGAAGATGCCGTGGCGGGCTATGTCCATCATGCCGTTGCTCATGGCGGCGCCTATGAACACGCCTATGGAGGCCACTATCATCACCCTTTTGAAGGAGCCGGCCTTAGAGCCTATGGCCGAGCTGAGAAAATTGACGGCATCGTTGCTCACACCCACCGTCAGGTCGAAAACGGCCAGCAGGAACAGGAAGATAATTATGCAAAGGAACAGTATATCCATATTTGTAAGTTGCTTGATGTACTTTTTACCGATACAAAATAACTTACAAATGATTTCAAAAATGTTACATAAAATTGAATCTTTTATGAAATCAAGGGCAGCGTAATGGTGAACAGCAGACCGCCTCCCTCTCTGTTGGCCACAGAGATGGTGCCTCCGTGGAGCGCCACGGCGTTGCGGACAATCGCGAGCCCGAGCCCCGTGCCTCCCGCGGCGCGCGAGCGGCCCTTGTCAATGCGGTAGAATCGCTCGAAAAGGTGTGGAAGATGCTCCGGAGGCACTCCGCAGCCGTTGTCGCAGAGCGTTACGGTGACTTTGCCTCCCGGAGCGGGGGCGGCCGCGATGTCTATGGCGGTGCCGCCGCTATAGGCCACGGCATTGTCTATGAGGTTGCGGAACACTGATTCCATCAGGTTCCGGTTGGCCATGAGCCGGTAATCGCCCTCGGACCCGTAGTTTATGTCAATGCCGGCGGCAAGAGCCAGCGGGGCGCATTCGGCCACCACATCCCCGATAATGGCCGAGAGGCTTGCCGGCTGTCGGGTTATGGCGCTTCCGCCATCGTCCATGCGGGTGATGAGCGACACATCGGCCAGCAGGTTGCCCAGACGTCCGGCGTTGGCCAGACAGCGGCGCAGGAAGTCCCGGCGCTTTTCCTCGGGCAGGTTCTCGTGGGCGAGCAACGTTTCCACGCACACCCTGATGGCGGCCACCGGGGTTTTCAGCTCGTGGTTTATGTTGTTGGTGAGCTGTTTCTTGATGCGCTCCTTTTCCTGCTGCTGGTGCAGTGCGGCCCGGTGTTCCGTGTCGCGGTCGGCCAGAGCCTGCTGCAGGCGGGTGTAGAGGCGTATGATATGGCTCGAGATGTCGCCGAGTTCGTCGTGGGGGAAGCGGCCGGTGTCGCAGATACGTCGGCCGCTCTCGGCATCGGCGGCGAATCTGCGCAGCCTCATGATGTTGAGGCCGAGTTTGCGAGTGGCCACATAGCCTATTATGCACATCAGCAGTGTGATCAGGCCCATCACCCAGAGGAAGCCGCGGTCGGCCCGGAGAAGCTCGCTGAGCGACACGGAGTAGGGCACGGCAGTGCGGACAACGGTGTCGTCGTTGCCCAGGCGGGCGGAATAGAAATAATTCTGTCCCGTGCTCTCGCTGTGGCGGCGGAGGGTGTAGCCGGAGCCTTTTGTGATGGCTTCGCGTATCTCCTTTCGGTTCTGGTGGTTCGTTCCCGGAAGTGTGTCGAGCGAGTTGTCGTAGACCACAGTCCCGTCCCGGCGGATGATGCTGACGCGGAGTCCCTCCACGGGCATGAGCTCGTCGAGATTCATCTGGCTTACATTACGGCCGCTGTCAATCTCGTTGATGATGTAGGCGTTGACAATCTGGAGGCGGGCGTCGAGCTCGGCCGCCTTGAAATCCTTTTCCCGGTGATACTGGAACAGGACGAAGCATGTGACCATCAGCAGCGAATAGCCGAGCAGCCACAGGAAAAGACGGCGCGGATATGTCAGTTTATTCCATGAAGCCATATCCGTAGCCCGAGCGTGTTATGATATGCTTTCCGTAGTCTCCGATTTTGCTGCGTATGCGGTTGATGTTGACATCAATGACTCTGTCAAGCACCACGGCCTCGTCAGGCCATATCTCGTTCAGCAGTTCCTCCCGCGAGAAAACGCGCCCTATGTCCGACAGCAACCGGGCCAGAATCTCGAATTCCTTGCGGGGCAGCTTGACTTTCTCGCCGTTGACCGTGCATTCCTTGCTTGACGGCCGCAGCACGAGGCCTCCGAAAGATATGGTGCCGTCAGGTGCCGTAACGGCAGCGGCCGGTTGTGCGGCGGTGCGCCGGAGAACGGTGCGCACGCGGGCCAGCACGTTGCGAATGGAGTAGGGCTTGACAATGTAATCGTCGGCGCCGGTGTCGAGACCGTTGACCATGTCGTCTTCCGAGTCTTTGGCCGTGCAGAAAATCACGGGGATGGATGCTGTCAGCGGGTTGGATTTGATGATGCGCGCCAGCTGGGTCCCGGAAATCTCGCCCATCATGATGTCAAGCAGAATCAGGTCATAGCACGAGATGTCCATGGCAAGGACTTCTTCGGAGCTGTGGGCCACGTCGGCCTCATAGCCCTCGGCCTCGAGATTGAACCTCAGTGCCTCGCACAGGGTCTCTTCGTCGTCGACAACCAGGATCCTCATTCGGGAAGATAGTGACGCACCCAGTCAATTTCCATCTCCACGGGCAGGTCTCCGGCATCCACGTCGCCGACCCAGTCACCGCCCAACTGCATGTCCATAAGCAGATACTGGTCAATGTAGAAGGGGAACTGTCCGTCAACTCCCGTGGCGGGATAGGTCATGGTCTCCTTGCCGTTGACCAGAAACACAATGCGGTCAGGGTGGATTTCCACGCCGTAGACGTTGAAGCCGTCGCGGTCAATGGCTCCCGTGGTGCTGTGAGGGGGATTTTTGTCGCCGCCCCGGTTCTGGGTGTAGTCGGAGTGAACGGTCTGATAGACGAAGTGGTTGTTGTTGAGCCGCTCCATGATGTCGATTTCGCCACCGAGCGGCCAGCGGTATTTGCGGTAATCGTAAGGCAGAAGCCACAAAGCCGGCCATGCCCCCTTGGCTCCGTGCAGGCGGGCGCGTATCTCTATTTTGCCGGGAGCGAACGATTTACGGTTTTTGGTCCAGACGCCGCCGGTCAGATAGGGGGAATGGTCCACGGAAGTGTCGGGATTGACAATTCCGCGCAGAATGAGCTTGCCGTCACGCACAATCACGAGGTCCTCGCGGTCCGACATGGTGTTGTCCCAGTTCGATGTGCCGCGGGTGCAGCGCCCCCAGACCGAAGTGTCAAGCCTGTTGGAGTTGAAATTGTCTTCCCATGCCAGACGCCACTTTGTAGGGCCGGCCAGAGCCGCTGAAACCGACATGACGGCTGCGGCAAATAAAATCGCAATCTTCTTCATGCGGCTAAATTAGCCAAAATATTCGAGACCAAAACCATAATCACCTAAAAAAATAACAGTATCGTACCATTGGTGTGCGCCAAAGCGAAAGAATGGTGGCGGGATGAATTCGGAAGGGGAAGGGGAGCATTTTAAGGAATTATTGTGTATCTTTGTCAGGCAATCAATCACATCTGACCGTTATGTCGATAATCAATCTAAACCGCCGCGTGACTTCCGACTGGGATGCGAGATGCGAGAATCTGAAATCGCCTGACAGCCTTGTGCTCGTAAAGCCCAAGGTGTCGGACCCCATTCAAAATCCGGCCTCTATGGAAGTGGAGGTGGGTGACAATTATATTTTACCAGATGACAACAAGACCTACAAGATAGATGACAATGGACTGAAGGTCAAGCCCGGCTGTTCGGTAGTGGTCTATAGCCGGCAGAAATTCGCGTTGCCTTACAATGTGTTCGGAGTGGTCACAGGAAAGGGCAATTACATATTTCAGGGTTGTTTCGTGTCGACCGGAAAAATCGACCCCGGATTCAACGGATTTCTCAAAATCGGTTTTTACAACGGTGGCCGCAGAAATATAGTACTGAAGCCGGGCACCGCTTTCGCATCCGTGTTTTTTATTTCAACGGAATTCACCATGGCTCATAAGCTTGAGGATTACCAGTCTGAGCCGCCGGCCGACAGCAAACCTATAGGCTTCTGGAGGCGTTTCGGTCTCTTTGTGTCAGCGCATTGGAAAGGAGCTTTGGGATGGCTCATAGCTGTGCCGGCATCCATCTATTATGTGATTCAGTTAGTAAAAATTATCACAGGTTCATGAGTATGATTATAACCGGAGATAATCTTCTGGCCCTTGTCAGACAGCATAAAATAATTGACGAGACAGCCTACGACAGGTTCTCGCTTTCGCTGAGTCTTGACGGCTCAGTGACCAGATTCAGGGGCGAATTGCCGCTCATAACCTATGGACAGGAGGTTACGGAGAGCATGATGGAGCGTGTGGATATACCGGAAGGATATGTGCTCAATCCGGGAGAGGCCGTTCTGGCATGCAGTGCCGAAAAGGTGAAAATACCGCCGGGATATATGGGTCTGCTGCAGACCAAGGGTTCGCTGGCCCGCCTTTTCGTGACGGTTCATTGTTGTGACAGCCAGATTGAAAGCGGGTTCAGGGGCAAGGTCACCTTCGAACTGTGCAATATGGGCAGGGCCAGGGTGAGGCTGACTCCCGGACAGAAGGTCGCTCAGATGTATCTGTTCCGGACATCGTCAGACATGGTGATGTATGACGGAATTTACCGCGATGCCGATGAACCTACGATGAGTAAACGAAATTACAATCATAAAGATAAATGAAAACCGAACTGACTCTCGCCGTGCCTACCGAAAAGGTGTGGCGAATACTGGACTACAAGGAGAACGCCGTGATCCGCGACACTGACTCCGACACCATCTCGCGCCTGCTGGCCGACGGAATTTTCGAGCACCGTAATCTGCTCGAGGACGACCCCGGCCACAAGCAGATTATTCCCTACGCGGTGATATGCCACGGAGATATGGTCTATCTGTTCCACCGCACCAAAAAGCAGACCGAGACCCGGCTCCACAATCTGTACTCGCTGGGCGTGGGGGGCCACATGAATCCGTGGGGCGACCACGCCATTGACACCGGCTATCTCCACCATGAACTGGAGCGCGAGATGCATGAGGAAGTGCTGCTCCACGAGGGCTGCCGGGTGGAGTGCCTGCGTCCGGTGGGGTATATCAACGATGATACCAACGAGGTGGGCCGCGTGCATCTGGGCGTGCTCTATGAGATTGTGCTCAACAACACCGACATTGAAATCAACGAGAAGGAGAAGATGACGGGCCGCTGG
This sequence comes from uncultured Muribaculaceae bacterium, assembly GCA_947627615.1. Taxonomy (GTDB): domain Bacteria; phylum Bacteroidota; class Bacteroidia; order Bacteroidales; family Muribaculaceae; genus Paramuribaculum. Next base: position 125,944 of record CANQWS010000003.1, read on the forward strand.
GTCAGGAAAGCTGACCTGGGCGAGTATTATCCGCAGATGGAGTCCTGGTCAAAAATCTACTGCGACCTGGTGGCGTCTCATTCCGAGGGGAGCTCCACCCAGGTGTAGTCATGGCCCGTGGCCGGGATTATCTTTTCAAGCAGGTCTGTGAAGCTGATGGCGAGGCTTGAGGTGTTGACACACGGATGGCATGCGTAGCGGTCCGAACCGCCGGCGAGGTCCCGGTCGATTATGAGCCTCACGTGGTGTCCGGTGTCAAAAATCAGGCCCATGGGCGAGACGGCGCCGGGGTGGATGCGGAGATAGCGCTCCATCATCTCGGGCGAGGCGAACGACAGGCGTGCGCACCCGAGCTGCGATGAAAGATATTTGGTCTTGAAAGGCTTGTCGGCCGGCAGAATCAGCAGAAAAAACAGTGTCTGCTGCTTGTTGGTCAGAAACAGATTCTTGAACACCGGCACGTTGAGGGCGTCGCGCACGGCGGCGCATTCCTCCATGGTGAAGGCTGCGCGGTGACAGTAGGTCACGTAGTCTATCCCGAGCCGGTCAAGAAAATCATAGACCTGCAGCTCGGTCTCGGAGCGGCGGTCGTTGCCCTCGGTGGGGCGGCCTGTATATTTCACTGTATCCATAAATGCTGCTGTCATAAATCCGGCGGTAAAGTTACGAATAAATCCCAAAGTATGCTCATACTTATAGCCGAATCGAAAACAATGACCGACTGCCGCAAGGCGGTGAGCCGGGAGGAATACGCGGCCCACAGGCCTCTTCTGGAGTCCGGGGCCGACGCCCTGATGGAATCGCTTGACGGGCTGACAGCCGCGGAGCTGTCGGCGAAGGTGAAGATCAGCGAGGCGATGGGCGGGCGTCTGAAGCGCATGATCTATGATTTTCCCATGAAAGAGACCGGTCAGGAGGCCATGGAGGCGTTCACGGGCGTGGTTTTCAGAGCTTTCGGTTTTGCGAGTCTCGACGGCGATGCCCGCCGCCGTGCCTGCGGGCGGATAAGGATAATTTCGTCGCTCTACGGCTGGCTGCGCCCCGATGACATAGTGAAGCCCTATCGGTTTGACTTCACCACGCCGCTCGCGCCCGGAGGCAAGACGCTCGTGAGCCACTGGAAGCAGGATGTGACCGGCCTGATGCTCCAGTATCTGGAGCGGGAGGGGGAGCATGAGGTGCTTGACCTGCTGCCGGCCGATGCCGCGCGGTGCATTGACTGGAAACGCATTGCCAAGGCGGCCAGGGTTTGCAAGGCCGGTTTCCGCGAAGTCCGTGACGGCGGAGCGGTGCGCACGCCCGATGCCGGCCGCCTGAAAACGCTCCGCGGGCTGTTGCTACGCCAGATCATTGCTGACGACATCAACAGCCTTGACGGGCTTGCAGGCCTGGAGGCGGAAAATTACGTGGCCAACGGCTTCGACCCCGCCTTCGGCGTCATTGAATTCCTCACCGCCCCTGCGGCCCTCAGCGGCGGGGCGGGGCGATGAGGGGCGGGGCGGCGGGCTATTTTTCTTTCACCGGAAGGACCGGCAATTTGTCGGAGTTTGACATAACTATTCCGCTGAATATAATATGATTTGCGAGGACTTTTTTATAATTATACTCCCTTTCCTGAGTATATCCGGAATAATCACCTTTGTATCCCGAATTATTGGAGGTAGATTTGTATGATGAAGTCCAGTATCCGTCAATGCCGTCATTTTGCACTGGAAGCTCCATAATCTCTGTCGCATCGGCCGATGTATAGAATCTGAAAGAAAAAGGATTGGTCTGTTCGGGAATCTTTGTCTTAACAATGTCGATAAGGAAAGTCAGATAATGCTTGTCGGGAACTACGAATCCCACGGGACTCGGGTCGTAAACGGTTTTTATCATCTGTTTATAGTAGGTATTGCCGTTATTCCATAGATTTGTATTCGACCGTTTCGCAGTATTGTCGCCTTCATAGGCATACCAGTATCCGTAGGCGGATTTTAAATTAAACTCCGTGTTCGGTTCCTGAATGGACATCCCTATGGTAAGGCCGTCTTGTTTTTTTGATGCGTACAGGTATTCACCGTATTGGGGCATATCGGTCATTTTCATTTGAGGCGTCCAAGTCAATGATAATGTGTTGCCGAAAGGAGATGTGGACTTGCCTCGGAGAGGGTCTTTCCTGCCCCACTGATATACCGGGAAGAAGCCATGGATTTCTTTTGTGGGACTTTGAGTGAAGGAAACGGTTCGGGTCTCATTTGTCCCGTTTTGTGTAATCTTGGCTATGCACGAGCGTTCTTCGCCGGTGAAGACATATCGTTTTCCTACAAATCCAAGATACGTTTTCATGGCCTCGAGTTCGCCAAGCCTGATGCAGCCGTTGTCGGCCGAAGAATTGTCGTAGGGGTCGTAGGAAGTAACCCATAAATGCCAGCTCCACATAATTTTACCCTCTGTGTCCCTGACGGCAACGAGGGCATTGCCGGGGCGGATTGTACTCCCGTCAACTGCGAATTCAATCCATTGTTTTGTGTCATCGAGTGATACTCCAGTCACAAGGTTCTGACTGTCCTGCCACAGCAGAACGGCATCGGCGGGGGTGCCGCTGTCGTAGACGTATGGCGATGAAATCGGCAGGTCCTTATAATCCACAAACTGCGGAAGAATATCCCTATCCGTGCGGGAACTGGTGTAAGCGCCGGAGTTGTCCGCGCCGTTCCTGATGGCGTTGCCGTAGACGAGAGGAAGCCTGTAATGTCCGGGATTGTTGATGATGTAGCAGTTGGCTGTATTGACAATTTCAGACCCACCTCCGGTGTTCGACAGATTCCATGGATCAGTGTCGGTGCCTTTGACTGAAGCTGAAGAAAAATCCGCATACATTTCAGTTGCAGTATAGTTCATCGGTGATATGTTAAATAGATGCTTATCGGTTTCATATATTCTGTCCGAAATCCATGACGGCCTATTGCAGGTGTTGCCTGACTGATCAATGTACGTAACTTTATAGCCTATTGCTTCATAAATATTGCCGTGGGATATTTCGCTTCTGTGCCTATCAATGTATGGTACACCACCTCCAGGAATTATGTTCATGGAGACTTCGCCCTTTCTGAATTCACGTTTTACGCTGGATGAGGAAACAGTGTAGGTTACGGTTTTACCCATTGGCCATTCGGTGCCTCCTATTTTTGCTTTTAATGATATGGCTTTTGATAAGCCCAACGGAATGTAATTCAGTTGTATGTAGGCGTTATCGGGGAGAGTCTGGGGGAGAACGTGCCAGGCGATGCTACTGTTCCCGACAAGAAAAACGATATTGTTGCCGGTCGTTGTATTATTATTGTACGTCGCGCCTATGTTGCTGAGCTTGTCGGTGAGTTCCCAGCTGTCGGAGCCTAAGGCATGGGTGCCTTCTGTATGGAAATTGTAAAAATGGAACTCAGTGAGTTTTCCGCGGTCAAAATCGGCGGCCGTCTTTGCTTTCAGACCTGTCAAGGCATGATAGAATCTCATACCTACGGATTCAACCGGATTGTTTACGGGATCAACCGGGTCGGAGACGGCAAAGAGAATATCCGCATCGTATGAACCGTAGGCCTGATTGTACTTTACGACCGGTGTGCCGGTGACGGTTGAAATGGAATCGGTGACGTAGAGTCCCCGCTTGTTGTCTGCGTCGGGCCACTGGCTTTTAGGCCCGTAGGGGGCGTAGGCGAAGAAACGGAATTTCTCGCCGGTTTTGGGAAAGAGATATGATGATTTCCATCCGGAGGCTTCGGTGATCTCTTCGAGAGGAATATATTCGGTGCGGAACGTGGCGGGGTCGAAGCTGTCGCCCCGGAAGGTACCGGCCATCAGGGCGAAGGATTCGTAGAATTCGTCCTGTGTGACCTGGGTGCCGCGCGATGCGGGGCCGTCGCATTCGTCGCCGTCATTCCCGGCGAAATCGGGGTCTATTCCATCTTCAATTGTCACATGGAGAAAGAGCGAGTCGCCCGGTTCTGTTCCTTCCAGGGGGAACACCCCCACATAGCGGGGGCCGCTGCCGGTACTGTCGGGGGCGGCATCATCGCAGGAGCCGGAGCGTGACTGCCATGAGCCGGATGTTACCGTGACGTCAAACCGGATTTTATCGTCGGAGCCGAAAAGGTTTGAGAAAGTCTCATCCCTGCACGAGGCAAGGATGAGAACAGTCAAGAGAATGAACTTGGATGGAATATTGAAATGTTTCATCGTTATCCCTTTGAAATTGTAAGGTTTGAGTGTGGAGAGAGCGGAAATTGAAGGAGAGGGGAAAAAGAGCGGATATGAAAGCGATTACATTGTTGTGGGCATGTCGTTGTTGGTCCAGGGTGAAACTGTCACAGTGAACATGATGGGGCTGCCGGTGGTATTATCGCCGGGATTGGGAGTATCGGGATCGGTGGGGTCGGGCAGGTTCTCGTCGCCTTCATCGCCGCCGCCTTCGCCGCCTTCGCCGCCGGCACCGGGTTCAGTGGGAGCCACATAGCCGTAGCCGTTAGTGAAGTCAAGAGTGTAGGTGTATTTCTTTCCGGCTTCCCATACGGTGTTTACGGGAACGGCCACCCATCCGTAAGTCGTTTTGCCTTCCTCGGCAGCTTTGACGGGATAGACAGGGGCTCCGCTTGTGGTGGTCACGTTTACAAGCACGGCAATGTATGCGCCCTTGTTGGTATTGTTCTTGTCTGATTCCACATTCCATCCGGTGAGTTTCTGGGGCAGGAGCATGGCGCTTCCCTTGCCGCCCATGATTGACTTCGCTTCGGCGCCGATGGTAAGAGGTTCAGCATACTTGACGGTGTAGACAGCCTTGTCGGTGCCTAAAGTCCATGCTGCTGAAGCATCCTGAGAGAAATTACCTTTGGCCACGGGATTGGCAATGCGCACGCCATAGACCTTAAGATTGTAGGATCCATTCGTGGTTTTGGCCTTAACCTCTATCTGGGCGAGCTGGTGGTTGAATGTGAGAGCCACGCCTGAGGCTTCGTTGACTGATTTTTTGCCGGTGGCTTTAGCGGTTACAAAATCCACCTGTTCGCTGATTTTTGCGGCCGGAACGAAATCGGTCACTTTCAGGCCGTCCTTGTCAGTGGCGAGTGTTCCGCCGAGACCATTGGCTGCGGGAGAGTAGGCGTAGAACGTGAGTTCATTGTCATTGGCCGGCCAGTAGTACTTGGTGGCTGATGAGAATGAAGTGCCTTCTTTGCTGAATTCAACATTCTCAAAGAAAAGGTTCTCGCCGTCAAGAGCAGTCACATGGATCGAGTTGAGATTGTCAGTGGTTGTCTCGGTGGCGCGTGATCCCATGGATGCGCGGAAATCGATAGCCTTGCCGTTGTTGACTGTCACATCTTCGTCGTTGGAACACGAGGCCATGGTCATGGCGGCCATAGCGATCAAAGAAAGTTTTTTAATCATAATAACTGCATTTAAAGATTATTGAATAGGATATGGTTTTTATGGGTTTTCTCTAAGGTGACTGGAGGCTGCGGGATCACATGTCGATGCCAATGTCAATGTTCTGCCATTCGTTGACATCGGGGTGGAAACCTCCGCCGTTGACAATGGGCTTGGGCAGCGGCAGGCCGTCGAGCTCTATGCGGAGGCGGTCGCCGTCGCCGGCATCGTGGAGCGGGCGGGTGACATCGTAGGTGTAATACCACCGGGTGCCGTCCGACAGGAGGGCATAGACCGTCAGTTTGTGGGCGGTCAGGACCTGATGGCAGTGGCCGAATATGCGCAGGGTGCCGGAGACGGAGGTCTTGTCGGCCGACACTGTCATGCCGAACGGTACCGTAACGGTTTCGGCCGACGGATGTCCGAGTCCGGGCATAAGGCCTCCGGCCACGCCCGAGATTGCCGCGCTGATGCCCTCGGTGTATTTGAGGTTGGCCACGTTGGTTATCTCTACGGTCAGCTCGGTCACCGATTTGCGCGGAGTGAAAAGCAGCCTCTCTGACGGATCGCCGTCAGAGAGGTCAAGGAGGTCAACGCATCCGCTCCAGAGCATGTCAGGTTCGAGGGTCACGCGCTCGCCGTCGGTACCCTCGGCCCTCGGGGCGGTGTCGGAGTATATGCCGAGCACGGATACGGCCGACAGCAGCTCAGTGGACCTCGTTGTGATTTCAAATGTAGAGCGTCCGGAGGTGTTGTTGTAACGTGTGTTTTCGGTGTCGCCGTTGAAGCAGAGGGCTTCGTAGCGTCCGAGGGGCACACGCGCCGTGCCTCCTGCCCGGTCGGTGAAATCGTAGCGCAGCGGCTGTCCGGAGCCGTCGAGCGGGAAAAGATACACGGTCATGGACACCGGGTCGGCATCGGGGGCCTGCGCCCAGTCGAAAACCACGTTGACATCGGCCGTGTGGGCGTGGTCAAAACAGAGTTCCTTATGGTCGCAGCCGGTCAGGGCCATAGCCGCAAGGGCCATGGCAGTGATTGTCCGGAACAGGCGCAGCGGTCTCATCGGCGCCCTCCTTTCCCGTTATTATAGCTGTCGCGCCCGAGCAGCCACACCAGTGACACCTCGGCTTTGACCGGGCCGAACCAGCGGCGGTTGCGGGTGGAGAGCCACACATAGTGGTCGTCCACGGGGCGGTATTCATGGTAGCGTCCGCCCATATAGCCCAGGGCTATGGAGAAATCTATGTTGAGCCGGCGGCTGACGGGCAGGGAATAGCCGTATTCGGCGGCCGCCACATAGTTCAGACGGTCAAGGATGGAGCCGCCCGGTTTTCCGCCCATATAGCCTTTGTTGCCGAAGCAGAAATCGTAGGTGAGCACTCCGGCATATATGCCCAGATGGTGGCCGGAAAGCGGACCGGCGCCATCGCGTCGGCCGAACCACCGGCGCAGGGCCAGATCGCCGCCGTAGGTGCGCCAGTAGCGGTGACGGCCGTCATTGCTCCACCAGGCATACATCCAGGATGTCGTCACTGACAGGTTATGGCCAAGATAAAACTCCACCCCAATGTTGGGGACGGCAAGAACATCATAGAGCATATTGGTTTTCAGCGCCCAGCGCAACGGCGGCCTTCCTGTAGGGGCTTCCTGCACCGGGGCTGCTACCGCGGTTTCGGAACCGGAGCCGGACGGCGACGCCGGGATTGGCGCCGCAGCGTCATTCAGCACGGAACCGGTGGCGTCGGGGCGTGTGAGGCTGAGAGAAAGAGTGGCCGTGCGCAGATGCGGAAAGATATTCTGCCGCAGATAGCCGTAGGGCACTCCGTCGTGAAGGCGTGAAAGGAGCCGCGAAGCCTCCACATCGTTCAGGGAGCCGGAGAGGACATCGCTGACAATCGCCATGACCTCGTCGCGGAAGGGCAGATTCACGTCGCCGCCGGCCATACGGGCCAGCCCGGCCCAGTCGGCGCCTGCGGCCGTTATCGCGGTGTTGCCGCAGGCTGTGATCGTCTTATCCCTTACAGCATCCAGCAAGGCCTCGGCCCTGTGCCGCGAGAGGTTGGCGTTGAAAAGCGGGCTGCCTTCGGGAGAGGCTGTGCCGATAACAGAAGCATTATCAACGCTATAGCCTGAGTCAGGACTCAGCAGCAGGGTGATTCTGCGGGCGAAACCGCAGAGCGCCATGTCATTGTCCATGAACGCCGTATCGACGTCACACTGCGCAAACCTGAAATTTACCCTCAGAGAGTCGGTGACAGTACGGCAGGTAGCGTCAGGCAAGCCCATCAGTAAGGCTATAAAGCACAGAGCCAAGCGGTTGATCATATATAGTAAATATGTAATGAAGGTTTATCTGGTAAGTCTCATCCCTCTCTCTTATTAAGAGATAATGATGATTTTTACCTGATTGATATGCAGCCGTTTGGCGCAGGACGGGCCCCCGCTTTGCTAAACAGACTGCCTTCGCCGGTGTGGCATGCCTGACGGAAAGACTAAGGATTCAAAAAAAATAAAAATTTTTTTGCCTAAAAATATTTATGTTATGAAAAAAGATGTTATTTTTGCAAGCGTATTAATGCTCTCTTAATAAGAGAGTTGGATGGCGCCGGGGCCGGGGGTCAGAGCGACGAGAGGATCAGGGCGTTGGCGCGGTCTATGACGGATGTGTCGAGCGAGGCGAGGTAGATGCGGGTGGTGGATTCGGAGCTGTGGCCCATGCCCTCGCTGATTACGTTGAGCGGAATGCCTTTGGTGCGGGCGGCCGAGGCCCAGCTGTGGCGGGCCACGTAGAGGGTCAGGGGAATGTGGACGTCGATCATTACGGCTATTTTTTTGAGACTGCGGTTTATGTTGTAGCCCACGTTGCGGTATGTGCAGCGTTCGTTTGTGCCGGGGCGGCGTATGATGGGGAGCAGGTAACCGGTTGAATTCTCGGGATATTTGTCGATTATGTGCTGCATTTCGCCCGTCCAGCCAATGACGAGCTGCTGGCCTGTCTTGCGCCGGCGGTAGGTGACGCTGCCGTCGCGGAGGTCTGATTTATGGAGAAAAGCCATGTCAATCAGGCTCATACCGCGCAGATAGAAACTCATCATGAACATGTCGCGCGCATAGTCGAGTACCGGGTCGAAGGAGAGGTCGAGGGCCTTGATGCGCCTGATGGCGGGCAGGGGCAGGGCGCGTTTCACGGTTTTGTCAATTCCGGTGTAGACGTGGCGGAAGGGGCGGCTGTCATCGGTGACGCCCTGCTCCACGGCGCGGTTGTAGACGGCGCGGAGCACCCGGTTGTAGAACGAGATGGTGTTCGGGGCCACCATGCGCTGCCTGAGCCATGCCTCGTAGCTCTCCATCAGAGCCGGGGTCATGCAGTCGATCATGATGTCCTTGCAGCCGCAGAATTTGCGGAAGCTGTTGAGGGTGGCGGTGTAGGTCTCTGACGTGCGCAGTTTGCCGTTGGCCCGGAGACGGGTTATGATGCCGTTCATGAAGTTGAAAAGGGAATATTGACTGACGTAGAGGTTGAAGCTTTCAACTATGTCGTCGGCGGTGTAGGGCAGGCCCGTCGAATCGAGGCGGCAGGTTATTCTCGAGAGCCGGTCAAGGTCGTTGCGTATAGCCTGGCGGACGGAACGGGTGAGCGCCGGGTGTTCGCCCGCGCCCGCAGCGGTCGGGGCTGACTGTTGTGACGCGAGCCATTCGGCTGCCGTCATGCGCTGGTCGGAGATGAGTTGCCGCACTTTTCTGTCATGGATGATCTGGTAATAGACAGATCCTTCCCTTCCGGCTACGGCGGAGGGGCGGAATTTTACTTTTATCGAAGCCATCTTTACTAAAATGTTTGGTTGTGCCAAACCTAAGACATAGCGGGCAATCGGCCAAATCGCGGGGCGCGGAATTGTGGGGCCGACGTTTGTTTTTGTAGGCCGGAATGTCTAAATTTGCGCAAGAGCGCATTGGCACAGACGCGGCCGCGCCGTAACAAAGCATGACTGAAGAATGAAAAAGGCAATATTTCTGACGGCGCTGCTGGCAGTGGCCGCGGGCGTTGCGGCGACAGAGCCGCCGGTGATGGGCTGGAGCTCATGGAACACCTACAGGGTTAACATAACCGATTCGCTGATAATGCATCAGGCCGACGAGATGGTGCGCCTCGGCCTTGACTCGGCCGGCTACCGCTTCGTCAATATCGACGACGGCTTTTTCGGGGGCCGCGACACGGTCACGGGCGAGCTGCTGTTTCACCCCGCGAGGTTTCCGCGCGGACTCAGGCCGGTGACCGACCATGTGCACCGTCTGGGGCTGAAGGCCGGAATCTACAGCGACGCCGGGGCCAACACATGCGGTAATTTCTGGGACAACGACACCATAGCCCGCGGCGTGGGGCTGTACCGCAACGAGCAGCGTGACTGCAGGCTGTTTTTCCTAGACCTGGGGTTTGATTTCATCAAGGTGGATTTTTGCGGAGGCGACGCCCGCCAGAACACCGACAGCCTCGCCCTGGACCCCGAGCAGCGGTATCGGGCCATAAGGGAGGCCATTGACTCGACAGGACGCCACGGCGTGAAGCTCAACGTGTGCCGCTGGGATTTTCCCGGTACATGGGCCGCGGACATAGCCTCGTCGTGGCGCATATCGCATGACATCTCGCCCTCGTGGCATTCGGTCAGCGACATCATAGCCCAGAATCTGTATCTGTCGGCCTACGCCGGCAACGGGCACTATAACGACATGGACATGCTTGAGATAGGGCGCGGGCTGTCGGCCGACGAAGAACGCACCCACTTCGGGCTGTGGTGCATCATGTCGTCGCCGCTGCTCATAGGCTGTGACCTCTCGGCCCTCTCCGACGAGTCGCTGAAACTGCTGAAGAACCGTGACCTCATAGCGCTGAACCAGGACCCTCTCGGGCTTCAGGCCTACGTGGCGGCGCGCGCCGACGGATGCTACGTGCTTGTCAAGGACATCCTCAGGGCCGATTCGCTCACCCGCGCGGTAGCCTTCTATAATCCCACGGATTCCCTGCGGGAGGTGACTCTCGATTTCAATGACGTGGACCTCGGCGGCACCGTCAGGGTCAAAGACCTTTTCGACGGCCGCACGTGGAGCGAGCGCGGCGGGAGGATGACCGTTGGCGTGCGGCCGCACTCAACTGAGATATTCAGACTCATAGCCGACCGCCGCCTCATGCGCCGCAGGTATGAGGCCGAGATGGCATATCTGACAGCCTATCAGGAGCTTGTCAATCCGGAGGTGGCCGGAACGGCCTGGTATGCGCCGGATCCGGAGTGCAGCGGAGGCATGAAAGTGGTCAATGCCGGCGGCTCGGACCGTAACGACATTCAGTTCCGGAACGTACGGGTGCCGGCGGCGGGCATTTATACCGTCACGCTTCGCTACCGCTCGCCCCGCAACTGCACCGGATTCATCTCGGTCAACGGCCACGCCCCGGTCCGTATAGACTTCCCGGCCACCGGCGAATTTGCCCCGGCGTCGGTCAACGTCAGACTCGAACGCGGCCCCAACACAATCCGCCTCCACGCCCCTGCATCCCCCCTCCTTGAAATCGACCTCCTTGACCTCACCCTCCCCACCGGGTTCATACAATACTGATACATCCGGCATGGCCTAATGGCGCAATTTCGATTTAGTTAGGTTAAATCGGCTGTTGGTTATTGCCTTATTTCATAAAAAGTTGTAGTTTTGCAACACCCTCGTTCATTCAGTATGCAGACTCTTATTGTAGTTTATTATACTCGTCATTGCTGACTGGTTCGCACCATTCGGTAGAGGCTTTATCGCCCGGGATCTCAAAAGCGAGATGAGAGAACCAGCAGTCTTTGGCTGCTCCGTGCCAGTGTTTCACGTTGGCGGGTATGTGGATTACCGTGCCGGGGAGAATCTCTACCACCGGCTTTCCTTCTTCTTGATACCAGCCTCGTCCTCCTACTACTACCAGCATCTGGCCGCCACCTTTCGAGGCGTGATGTATGTGCCAATTGTTACGACACCCCGGCTCGAATGTCACATTGAAGAACTGTATCTGCTCCGTTGAGATTAGAGAGAGATAACTCTGTCCGATGAAATATTTGGCGTAGGCATCATTTGGTTCTCCTATGGGGAAGATGATGCTGCGCTGGTATTCTTCGCGTTGCGAAGCGACAGAGTCGATGACCGCTTTGGCGTCATTGCCCTTCACGTCTTCCGTCCAGACGTCCTTTGCCTGACGGAAAGCGGCCCATGCCTTGGGCCAACCGGCATAAAATGCGATATGGGTGATTATCTCCGATATTTCGGTGCGCGTTATGCCGTTTTTCTTCGCTTCCTGAAGGTGATATGTCAGCGAGCTGTCTGTTATGCCTTGTGCTATCAGAGTCGTGACTGTCACAAGGCTACGGTCGCGCAATGACAGGAGATCATTGCGGCTCCAGATTTCACCGAAAAGTATATCGTCGTTGAGACGGGCGAACTCGGGAGCGAACTCTCCGAGTTGTTCGCGTCCGGCGGTCTGAACTATTTTTTGTTGTGCTGCCATATTAAATACAGTTGTTAGTACAATGACGATAAAGACAAAACGTTTCATTCGGATAATTAATTTTCTGGCATCCATCTGTTGAAGAATGTCGAGATTTGGTCAAACGGTATCTTGTCCATCTGGTCGTAAAGGTCGCAGTGGGTGGCGTCTGACACGATAAGAAGTTCCTTGTTGTCGCCTTGGAGCTTCTCGAAAGCCTCCTTGCCGAAATAAAGCGAGTGGGCTTTCTCTCCATGAAGCACCATTACCGCCGAGCGGATCTCGCCGGCCCGGTCGAGGAGCGTGAAATTGATGAACGGAAGATAACTCGACACATTCCAGCCGTCGGTCGAGTTGCCTGAGCGTTCATGGTATCCGCGCGGAGTCTTGTAGTAGTCGTGATACTGTTTCACAAACTCGGGGGCATCGGCAGGCAGGGGATCCACCACCCCGCCGCCGCGTGTGTATTTCCCGGCACGATAGTCCTCGGTGCGCTGATTGTTCATTTTTACCTTATAGTTGTAACGGAAATCGGCGTTGTCGTTAGCATCGTAATAGCCGTTGGCGGTGACACGGCACATGTCATACATGGTCGAGGTCACAGTAGCCTTGATGCGGGTATCGTTTGCAGCAGCGTTGATGGCAAAACCTCCGAACCCGCACACGCCGAGGATTCCTATGCGTTCGGGATCGACATTGGGCTGTACGGAAAGGAAATCAACCGCTGCCGAGAAGTCTTCGGTATTGATGTCGGGCGAGGCTACGCGACGGGGCATTCCACCGCTCTCGCCGGTGAACGAGGGATCAAAAGCTATGGTAAGGAAGCCACACTCCGCCAGCTGCTGGGCATAGAGACCCGACGACTGTTCCTTGACAGCACCGAAAGGCCCGCTCATGGCAATTGCGGGGAGCTTGCCGGTCGCGCCTTTGGGTGTGTACATATCTGCGGCGAGGGTGATGCCGTAACGGTTGACTAAGGTCACTTTCTTGTGATCCACCTTATCGCTTTTCGGGAAAACCTTGTCCCAATCCTGTGTCAGTGTCAGCTGCTCCACGGGAGCCAGCGACATGTCTGTGTTCCGATTGTTCATTTTTTGGGCTTCTATGTTTGTTGTGCTTGCGGCGACAGACAATGCTGTAGCCATTTGAATTATCATTTTCATCGTATGATTGTTTTTTTGTTGTTTACTATAAATATGCCTTTTCCGGGATTCCGCACCTTGCGCCCCTGAATGTCGTATATATCCTTAGACCGGGAGGTATCGGTGCCGACATTGTCGATTCTGGCATTATCGTCGAGCGAGACCACCGCCTTAATGTCTCCTCCGCCTGCGTTAAGGAAACTGCGGATTTCGGAAGTTTCGCCACTGTCGAGTTTCCCCAATCGGGTGAAAGTCCATGAATTGGTACCGTAATAAATCACGAACTTGTCACCTTGATAGAGTATTATATCGCCGGGAACGGTATTTGTCGGGATGTCGCTCCTTACAAACGTGCGTGGCAGATCGCCGACTTTTTCAAAGCCACCATAATCCTGCATATCGATGGAGAGAGAACCTGTGTTTCTCAAATATTCAGTAAACTCGACCGCCGATTTATTGTCGGCGAGTGTGGCTGTCATGGTTCTGTCTCCGATTGTAATGAATATTTTCTGTTGGGCTGATGCCATAAGCGCGAGGCACAAGGCCGGTATTAAAGTTAATAATCTCATCATTAGTGTCCACTAAAAAATCATAAGAGTTCTTTGAAATTATTGAAATTCAATTTGTTATAAGAGATTTTTGTGC
>CANQWS010000004.1 GCA_947627615.1 uncultured Muribaculaceae bacterium
GGCTTGGGTTCGGGTATAGGTTCCGGCTTGGGTTCGGGTATAGGTTCCGGCTTGGGTTCGGGTATAGGTTCCGGCTTAGGCTCGGGTTTAGGCTCGGGCTTGGGTTCGGGCTTAGGCTCGGGTATAGGCTCGGGAATTGGTTCCGGTTCCGGTTTGGGAGCCGGCGCTCTGTAGACGTTTGTTGGAATCGCGGAGTGGGCTGTGTTGCCTGAGAGTTCCGAGAGAAAATCGCCTACGGATGTGTGTCGGAAAATATGGCGCGGTTCCATGGCCTTGTCTATGACATCGGCAATGGAATCATCGAAATCATCGCTATATTCCAGTCCTTCGGCCTCGATACGGTCAGCCAGCGGCGGATTGGTTCCGGTGGTCAGACGGTAAAGAACGGCTCCGATAGAATAAATGTCGTGGACGGGCAGATTGCGGTCGGACATGCCGTAACGTTGCGGTGCGTCGAAACAGCTCTGTTCCTCCGGAGCCACAATCATGGTTATGGGGAGCGAGAATGTGGTCAATACAGGCTGTCCTGTCAGTCTGCTGACGGTTATGTTTGCCGGAGAGACAGCAAGATTCGGAGTGCCTGCCTGATGGAAACACTGCACGGCTTCGGCTATGCCCGTTATGATCCTGACGGCATCGGCCCGTGACGCAGCTTTAGAGGAAAACAGCTGCTCTACGGTCTCGCCCTCCACATATTCCGTGATCAGGAACGTATTGTCATTCTCCGAGAAGAAATCCAGGACCCTGGCCACCGACGGATGGGAAATCGAGGCCATTATGCCGCATTTTGCCAGGAAAATGTCGGCGTAACCAATCAGGTTGTCCTTCAACCGACTGACCAGTACCCTCTGCTGTCCGGCATTGGCTGTTGCGGAGTAAATTTCACAGCAGTCTGTGGTTCTCAAGGACGATTCTATGGTGTAATCTCCCGAGTGTATTCGTGCTCCGTTAGATAGTTTCATGGGTGTGCGTGATATTTGAAAGGTTAGCTAATTAATCTGACTCCTATTCCGGGTGTGTCCGGCAAGGTGATTTTTCCGTTGATTATTTTCAGTCCGTCGAAACGGTCGTTGGCAATGAGAAGGTTTCCGTCAAGGTCGGCAAAATCAGCCATGGGCGACAGTTGAGCCGCCGCAGTGACGGCACATGAGGTTTCAGTCATGCATCCGAGCATCACCTTCATGCCCATGGCCCTTGCAAGAGCCGCCATCTGGTAGGCCTCATGCATTCCGGTGCTTTTCATGAGCTTTATGTTTATGCCTGAATAGGCACCCGCGGCGCGGCGTACGTCGGGCAGTCTCTGAAGGAATTCGTCGGCAATGACAGGCAGCGGGGAGTGCTGCGTGAGCCAGGCGGTGTCGTCGATGGCACTCTTGTCAAAGGGCTGTTCAATGAAAAGGCAGCCCTTCTCCTTGAGCCAGTGGCACATCTCGAGAGCCTTACCGCGGTCGGTCCACCCCTGATTGACATCCACACAGATAGGAACATCGGTCATGGAACGGATAATCTCTACGGTCTCGCGGTCATTGTCAAGGCCCATCTTGACTTTCAGAATACGGTAAGGCGCCGCTTCGCGGACTTTCTGCCGGACCACGGATTCGGTGTCAATGCCTATGGTGTAGCTCGTGCAGGGGCATTTCTCCGGGTTCAGTCCCCAGATTTTGTGCCAGGGCTGATTCATTATCTTGCCGGTGAGGTCGTGGAGAGCTATGTCGACCGCCGCTTTAGCCGCGCGGTTGTCAGGGGCCACGCTGTCCATGTATTCATGAATGTCCTCGATGAGGAAGGGGTCTTTGAACTGCGAGAGGTCAAGCGACGACAGGAAAGAGGATACCGAAGCCACTGACTCTCCGAGATAAGGGGGCATGGACGCCTCGCCATAGCCGGTGATGCCGTCGATTGACAGGGTAACCTGCACATCGGGCGTGGTGGTGCGCTGCGACCGGGCCAGTTTGAAGGCATGGCGCAACTGCAGTTCGTAGGGCATGAACTCGAGTCTGAGCCCTCCGGATGCTACAGATTTCCGGGTGGGATTTCCTGCGGCCGAGATTGTGGCGGCAGGGCTGAGGGCTATGGCTGTTGCCGAGAGGGCGGCGGTGCGAAGAAATGAGCGACGGTTCATTGGCGGAGAGTCTTATTTTAAGGTGGCTAACTGATCAGGATTTCCCACGAGCCAGAGCACATCGTGAGGCTGGAAACGTGTCGAAGCATCGGGCGTGAATTCCTCGTCATTGCGTTTCATGCTGACAAGGAGGCTCTTATAACGCGTTGATAGCTGAGAGTCCGCGACGGTCTTGCCGATGAGCGGGGATGCTTCGGTCAGCTGGATAGAGGTGAGGCTTATGTCGGACTGAGAAAAATTGCTTTCTGTATCATCGGCGGGTGCCTCTATGATGGGCAGCAGGCGCTGGATTTCATCGTCGGTCCCGATCACGCCGATGACATCGGCCGGGAATATGCGGGTGTCGCCCGCCGGAACGGGGAGCAGTTTCAGGCCGCGCTGGATGGATGCCACGCTGACACCATAGCGCCGGCGGAGGTCGGAATCGGCAAGCCTCTGGCCTACGAAAGGACAGGCATAGCTGACGGTCATGAATGCGAGATGGAGGTCCCCGATTACATTGTTGTTCTTTCCGGACCGCCTGAGCTCGCGTTCATTGAGATTGTTGAGAAATTTGGCCTCGATGGAGCGCATGCGGCGGCGCACACGTTTGGAAAAGAAGAATATAAGCAGGATGAACACAAACAGGCCCAAAGTGGCGGCCACGCTCCATGAGTAGAAGGACTTGAGCATGTACATGAGCAGTCCCAGGGCGAGAATCAGCCTGAAGAAAGTCATCAGAATCAGCGGCAGGTCAAAGTGGGCGTTGGCTTTAACAAGGCGCTCGCGTTCGGTCCGTTTCGAGGCCGGATACGAGAGGGCGAGAAGAAAAGGCGCCATGGCTATGAATGTCAGGACTACACACAGCAGCCGTCCCCAGTGGGGCATGATGCCGTGGATAAGCGGGTAGACCCACTGGCGGGAGATTATGGTGATGGCTATCAGTACCGAAGAGTAGAGCATTATGCGCCAGAGATAGCGGTTGATGACAGTGCGCCACAACTGGCCTGTCTCGCTCTCGCTGCTGGCGTTATCAGAATACCGGTCGATAAGGAAATGGAGTCTGGCCGGCAGATGGGCCGCCACGAATCCGTAGACGGGGTCGGCCATGCGGATGAAATAAGGTGTGGTGAAAGTGGTGAGCACCGAAACGGCCACAACGATGGGATAGATGGATTTGTCAAGCACGCCGAGCTGCATGCCGAGGGTGGCGATGATGAAAGCGAACTCGCCGATCTGCGTCAGGGAGAATCCGGATTCAATGGCCACTTTCAGAGTCTGGCCTGTGGCGAGCATTCCGGCTGTTCCGAAAACAATCATGCCTACAACCACCACCGCCGAAATAATCAGAATCGGTCCGGAATATTCCACAATCATCTGCGGGTTGACCATCATGCCCACCGAGATGAAGAATATGGAGCCGAAAAGGTCTTTGACCGGAGCGGTGACCTGCTCGATGCGTTCGGCGAAACTTGTGCCGGCAAGAATGGAACCCATCACAAAGGCGCCGAGCGCCAGTGAGAATCCGCAGTAGACGGAGAATACGGCCATTCCGAGGCATAGGCCCATCGACACAATCAGCAGGGTCTCGGAGTTGAGGAAGCGGCGGTTGCGGTTCAGGAAGGAGGGCAGCACGAAAACGCCTACGGCAAACCAGATTATGAGGAAGAAGATGAGTTTGCTTATGTTCAGGAGCATTTCGCCGCCGGCCACACTGTTGTTGATTGCTATGGATGACAGGATTACCATCATCACCACCGCGAAGAGGTCCTCGACAATCAATACCGCGAAGACCAGCGAGGCGAATTTTTTGTGGGACAGATGGAGGTCGTTGAACGCCTTGATGATGATTGTGGTGGAGGACATGGAGAGCATGCCGCCGAGAAACAGGGAGTTGATGTTGGTGAAACCGAGCATACGCCCTATGATGAAGCCGCAACACATCATGCCCATCATGATGATGAGGGCGGTGAACATGGCCGAACTGCCCGCCTTGAGCAGCTTTTTGAAACTGAATTCCAGACCGAGGGAGAAAAGAAGCACCACTATTCCCATCTGTGCCCAGAACTCAATGTTTTCTTCCGTTGTCACGGAGGGGAGATAGGTGAAATTGGGGCTCGCGAGGAATCCGGCAACTATGTATCCGAGCACCACGGGCTGCTTGATCCATTTGAAGAACAGGGTCGTGGCAGCGGCCAGAATCAGCAGGAAAGCCAAATCCGAAATGAGGCTTTCAATCTGAAGCTCCGTACCGGTTCCGGCAGCAGCTGCGAGCAGGATTGTGGTCGGAATCATAATCTGTCAGATGGTAAGCTCTTTGGCGATGGATATTGAAGTTGTCGGGTGAATGCGGCGCAGGTCAGCGAACACGGATATGAATTCCGTGGTTTCGCGTGCTATTATGACCAGATTGAGATTGGTGTAGTTGTCAGTGAAATTATAGTCTACATAAGTGTTTATGAGACTCACATGGTGATGCTCGAGGACGGCCCTGTAAGGCTCGATGTCGGTGACAATGGCCTTGACGCGGATTCTGATTATTCTGGACTCCCCGCCGAGATGGATTCGCCGTTCCAGTCCCTCAAGGCCTGTCAGCACGAGGATAATGAGCAGTGTGGCGATAATGGACAGCCAGTAGAGGCCCACGCCCACGGCCATTCCTATTGTGGCCACAATCCAGATTCCGGCGGCGGTGGTCAGGCCTCTGACCGACCCCTTGCTCTGGATGATGGCGCCGGCGCCGAGGAAACCGATACCGGTTATGACCTGCGCGGCTATACGGCCCGGGTCACCGTTCTTGAGGCCGAGATATTCCTGCGGCACGTAGATTGACAGAATCATGGCCAGCGTGGCTCCCATGGCTATCAGTGCGAACGTGCGGATTCCGGCTATCTGGCCCTTGCGTTTACGTTCAAGACCCACACAACAACCCAGAGCCATGCTCAGCAGCATCTTGTAGACCGAGCTTATGGTGTTGACTTCCACAGAGTTGATGCAGTCATAGATGTATTGGAGCATCTGCATGGCTAAAGGGAGTTATGTGGTTGGAAATGAGTGGATATGTTATTTCTTCAGAGTGAAGCGGCGGGAGGTGAGGCGGTAGTTGTCGGAGAACAGTTCCACGGTGTAGTCTCCGGGATTGAGAGCCGTGTTCACGTCCCAGTACATGGTGATGCCCGAGATTTCATCTCCGGCATATTCCACGGTTTTCTTTGCCGAACAAGCCACGCTGGTACCTTCGAAGGGGAAGGAGCCGGCATTGCCGAGAAGGGTGCCTTCCGGACTTATCAGACGCATGAAGATGGTCTTCGGGCCGACCGGGGTGGAGTTGTTCTGAGGTATGGTGAATGTGACCTTGAACTGTTTGGCCTTGGTCACGTTCTTCTCGTTTTTGCCTTTGCCGTTCAGGGCCTGCAGCGACACGCCGGTCACATTAAGCTTTTCGGCAAGGGTCATGCGCTGGTTCAGGGCTTCGTTTTTCTGGGAGATGTCCTGAACCTGAGTGGACAGGGATTCGTTGACGGTCCTGATTTCGGCATTCTCGGCCTTCAGTCCTGCATTTTCCTTGCCAAGAGAGTCAACCTGAGCGATGTAATGGCGCAACAGTCCTCTCAGGGTGGCTATTTCGCCCTGAAGTTCCTTGATTTTGGCATTCTTGGCGTTAATCTCGGCCTGAGAGTTGGCTTTCTGCTGTTTCAGCTCGTTCATGAGCTGCTCTACTTTGGCTTTGGCTGCGGTGTATTTCGCCAGAATGGTGTCGTTGGCGAGCTCCACGGCCTGATTCTCATAATGCTGGAATTCGGAGTTGATGGCGCTGATTTCATTTGACAGCTGCAGCTGGTCGTTGGCAATCTGGAGCTGCTCGTTCTGCGCATGGGCCTCGTTGACCTCCTGACGCAGGGATGTGACCTGGGTCACGCTGAAAACGATGGCTCCGATCAGAAGCAGAAGGAGCACCGCGCCGACAATGATGAATACTTTTCTGTTGTTCATGAGATTAAGAGATGTTTCAAAAAATCATGTTGGGATCAGTTCATGCCTTTACCGTGACAGTTCTTGAATTTCTTGCCGCTACCGCAGGGGCAGGGGTCGTTGCGGCCTATTTTCGGCCCTACCTTGACGGGCTGGGGACGCTGCTGCTGTCCCTGCGGCGCCGATGCGGCTGCACGCTGGGCTGCCTGTCCGGGCAGGTCTTCCTTTGAAGTCTGATATTTCGAATAGTCGGTCTTGCGTTCGGGCATGGCGCGCTGCACCTGAGGCTGCGGTTTCTGCTGTTCCTCGGACTGCTGCTCGGTGCCGGGCTGCGGCTGAGGCATGTAGATCTGTCCGCGGGTCAGGGCGGAAGCGACCTTCACGTTAAGGTTGTTGAGCATTCCCTCGAAGAGGTGGAATGACTCCATCTTGTAGATTACCAACGGGTCTTTCTGCTCATACGAAGCATTCTGCACGGACTGGCGCAACTGGTCGAGTTCGCGCAGGTGTTCTTTCCACAGCTCGTCGATGGAGACGAGAAGCACTGCCTTGTGCCACTCCTTGACAATAGAGCGGCATTCTGTGTCGTAGGCCTCGCGCAGGTCGGCGCGCAGGTGGAATATACGCTTGCCGTCGGTCATGGGAACGATTATCTTGCCGGTCATTCCCTGATTCTCCACGCAGTTCTTTATGACAGGCATGGCAACGGTGCGTATGGCGTCGCTCTTGCGGTCAAAGGCAGCTATGGCGGCATCGTTGATGCGTTCAATGATGTCCTCCTTGGAGAGCGAGGCAAATTCCTTTTCGGTGAACGGGGCCTCGATTGTCAGAACCTTCATGAGTTCGAGCGAGAGGTCCTGATAGTCGGATGCGGCGGAGTACTGGTTGACGAGGTTCTCGATAGCGTCGAAGAACATGTTGGCGATGTCGATGCCTATACGTTCGCCAAGCAGCGCATGGTGACGGCGTGAATAGATGTAGGAACGCTGTTTGTTCATCACGTCATCATATTCGAGAAGGCGTTTGCGGATACCGAAGTTGTTTTCCTCAACGCGTTTCTGCGCGTTTTCGATAGCGCGGTCAGTCATTTTCGATTCAATCATCTCGCCTTCCTGGATTCCGAAGCGGTCAAGCATCTTCATGACCTTGTCAGTCACGAACAGACGCATCAGCTGGTCCTCGAACGAGAGATAGAACACGGACGAACCCGGGTCGCCCTGACGGCCTGAACGTCCGCGGAGCTGGCGGTCGACGCGGCGGCTTTCATGGCGCTCCGTACCGATGATGGCGAGACCGCCGGCATCCTTCACTTCCTGCGGAAGCTTGATGTCGGTACCACGGCCGGCCATGTTGGTGGCTATGGTCACGGTGCCGGGGCGTCCTGCCTGGGCCACGATGTCGGCCTCTTTCTGGTGGTACTTGGCGTTCAGCACGTTGTGGGGTATGTGGCGCATGTCAAGCATTCGGCTCAGAAGTTCGGAGATTTCCACGGAGGTGGTTCCGACAAGTACCGGGCGTCCTTCCTTGACAAGTTTCTGTATTTCATCGATCACGGCCGCATATTTCTCCTTTTTGGTCTTGAACACGCGGTCCTTCATGTCAACGCGGGCAACCGGGCGGTTCGTCGGGATGGTCACCACGTCGAGCTTGTAGATGTCCCAGAACTCACCTGCTTCGGTTTCGGCCGTACCGGTCATACCTGCGAGCTTGTGGTACATGCGGAAGTAGTTCTGGAGTGTGATTGTGGCGAAGGTCTGGGTGGCAGCTTCCACTTTCACGCCTTCCTTGGCCTCGATGGCCTGATGGAGGCCATCGGAGTAGCGGCGGCCTTCCATGATACGTCCGGTCTGTTCGTCGACGATTTTGATTTTGTTGTCGTCAATAACGTATTCCACGTCTTTTTCAAAGAGGGTGTAGGCTTTCAGCAGCTGAGTGACGGTGTGGACACGCTCGGCCTTTACGGCGTAGTTCTGCATCAGCTCGTCCTTTTTAGCGGCGCGTTCGGCCGGGTCGGCGATGTTCTCGGCTTCCGAGAGCTGGGCCGCAATGTCGGGCAGCACGAAGAACGACGGGTCGGACTGGGTGGTGGCGAGAGCGTCGAAACCCTTGTCGGTCAGTTCCACGCTGCGGTTCTTCTCGTCGATAACGAAGTAGAGCGGCTCTGTGGCCTTGGGCATCTCGCGGGAGTTGTCCTGCAGATAATAAGCTTCGGTCTCGAGAAGGATGTTCTTCATGCCTTCCTGACTGAGGAAGCGGATGAGGGGAGTGCTCTTGGGCAGACCCTTGAATGCACGGAACAGCAGGAGCGCTCCTTCCTTGCGTGCTTCCTTGTCCTCGCTCGCAAGCTTGGTCTTGGCGTCGGCAAGAATCTGGTTGACGAGTTTGCGCTGGGCCTGGACCACGCGGTCAACGTAGGGTTTGTATTCGTTGAAGAGCTGGTCGTCGCCGCGGGGCACGGGGCCGGATATGATGAGCGGGGTACGTGCGTCGTCGATAAGCACGGAGTCGACCTCGTCGACAATCGCATAATAGTGCTTGCGCTGCACCATGTCGTCGGGCGACATGGCCATATTGTCGCGGAGGTAGTCAAAACCGAACTCGTTGTTGGTTCCGAAGGTGATGTCGCAGTTGTAGGCAGCGCGTCGCTGCGGGGTGTTGGGCTGGTGCTTGTCGATGCAGTCAACGGTGGCTCCGTGGAACATGTAGAGCGGACCCATCCATTCGGAGTCACGTTTTGAGAGGTAATCGTTGACGGTCACCACGTGAACGCCTTTTCCAGAGAGCGAACGCAGGAATACCGGGAGTGTGGCCACGAGGGTTTTTCCCTCACCGGTTGCCATTTCGGCGATTTTGCCCTGATGGAGCACCACGCCTCCAATGAGCTGGACGTGATAGTGGACCATGTCCCATGTGATGAGATTTCCTCCGGCCACCCACTGGTTCTTGTAGATGGCTTTGTCACCTTCAATGGTGATGAAATCCTTGCCCTGTGCGGCGAGCTCGCGGTCGAGGTCGGTTGCCGTCACCTCTATGGTGGGGTTGTTGGCGAAACGTGCCGAGGTCTCTCTCAGTGTGGCGAAGACAACGGGGAGATGCTCGTCAAGTTTATGCTCGATGATGTCAAGCACGTTTTTCTCGTGACGGTCAATCTCGTCCCAGAGAGGCTGACGCTTGTCAATGGGGAGTTTTTCTATTTCGAGGCGCTTGCTTGCTGCCGCTTCCTCATCGGCGCTCACTGCCTGACGGATGTCGGCACGCACGGCATCGATCTTGGCGCGGAGTTCGTCGGGAGTGAGTTTCTCCAGTTCGGAGCTCAGAGCCTCGATTTTATCTACTATCGGCTTGATTTCACGCAAGTCGCGGTCGGACTTGTTGCCGAAAATTTTACTTAGGAATGAATTGATAGACATTTATAATAAGTATGTATCGTTTTATTAATTAAATGATTAGCGGAATCGGGCACGTCGCTCGATTCCAAATATAGTGCAAAGATACGGATTATGCGCGAATTAACCCTTATTATATAGGTGAAATTTTCAAACCGTTACTTTTGGCTACGGCGTCAGGCCTGGGCTGCGGGGAGGTGGACGTCAAGCTGCGGGAAGGGGAAGTTGATTCCGTTTTCGGGCAGTGTCTTGTAGATCTGTTCGTTTATCTTAAAATAGACGTCCCAGTAATCGGCGGATTTGACCCACGCGCGGACCGAGAGATTCACGCTTGAATCGGCGAGCTGTGACAGGACGACCTGAGGCGTGCGGTCAACGTTGACGGAGAGCAGCTGTTTGTGCAGGCTGTCGGAATCGTCGTCGGAGTTCTGAAGGATTGACTTGTTCTTGTGGAAAATTCGCTTCCAGAAGCTGCGTTTCTCAACTTCGGGCACTTTTTCAGGCTTGGATTCGGGTGTCGCGTCGTCGGTCCGGGATTCATCGGCCAGAGTGCCTTGCAGGATTCTCGGGTCGGCAAGGAGCAGCCCTATGAGCAGTTCGCGGGCTTTGTCGACATCATCGCCGTAGCTTATGCCCACTGTCCAGTCTATTCTCCGGAGTTCCTCGCGGCTCCAGTTGTTGATGGAGCCGGTGGAGAGGGGGCCGTTGGGAACGATAATGGATTTGTTGTCAGGAGTGCTGATTATGGTAGAGAATATCTGAATCTCGCGCACCACGCCAGAATAGCCCTGCGCCTCAATGTAGTCACCTACCTTGTAGGGTTTGAGCAGCAGTATGAGCACACCGCCCGCGAAATTCTGCAGGGTGCCGCTCAGAGCCATACCTATGGCGACGCCGGCCGAGGCAAAAATGGCAATGAACGAGCTGGTGTTGATGCCGAGGATGCCTATTACGGTGACCACCAGAATGAAATAGAGCACCATGTTGACAAGCGAAAGCACGAATGTGGTCAGAGACTTGTCAATCTTGCGGTGATAGAGAATATTGGCGGTCAGTTTATAGAGCTTGCGGATTAAGAATTTTCCGACATAGAACACCAGTATGGCCACGGCGAGGTGTATGGCGAAATCGACCATGGTGGAGGCAATGCGGTTCACGAGATCGTCGAATGACACTGCTTTCAGTGCGCTCCAGTCATTGCGTGCAGTCTGGGTGGCGGTTGTGTCGGCGGGTGCGGCAGCCGTTGTGCCGGGAATCTGTATATTTGAGAAAATCATGTTACTTCAACACGTCGTTATACCATTTGGTTTCATCATAGCCCAGCATCTCAGGGGTGTATTCGTCAGAGAGTATGTGGCAGCCGAGGCCTTTGAAGCGAGATGCGTCGAGGGCGAAAACTTTAGGCGTGGTGTGGAAATCCGTCACCACGCTGTTGAAGGCCCGTTGCCATGCTTCAAGCGCTGAAGTGCCGGCGAGAAGGTCGGTATAGTAATCCCACATGTCAAAAATTCCTGTGGGTATTATGGATTTACGGAAGTAGGGGACGGGGCGGTATCCGTCACGGGGTGTGGCGGAGCGGAGCGCGTTGCGGGTCGCGGCGGCGAGGTTGTCAAGCTGTCCGGTGCGTATCAGCGAAATCGCACACCCCGGATCGCCGGATATGTAGGATTCGTAGGTGGATTTGATGGCTGAAGGCAGGTCAAGACTCTCGGCAAAAAAATATTGCAGGTTCCTGTGATAGGGCATGCCGTCGACAGGCAGCTCTGTAGGCGATGCTACGATGAAATCCGTCAGACCGCGAAGTTCGTAGGCCACTTCAACGGTGGCCATGTGACAGCAGTCGAAATAGATGAAATCAAATCTGCTGCCTTCAAGAGCCTTGGCCAGTGAGGTGATTTTCATCTTTTTGGCAGGTTTCCCATCGGCTCCGAACGAAAGCGGCTTTGCGTTGCGTTCATCGATGGATCCGTTGTCGGAGAGCCATCCCGTCCCGTGGCTCCACAGTATAAGTCCGTAATTGTCAGCGGGAGCTGCTGTCTTTACGTCGGAAATCACCGCCTTCATTTGGCTTATGGTCACGGACGATGTGGACTTGTCATAGGTGCGCAGGCTGACTTCCTTTCCGTCAGGCGTTATTTCAAACAGCCGTGGCTCGGCGTCAGGCAGATGGCAGTAGACTATCAGGCGGCCGCCCTTGATGTCGGCAGCCGCGCTCTTCATTTCGAGAATGTCGGCCGAGGCGTTGTATGACAGATTGTTGTTGGCGGCCATGTAGACAATGACCGACCTTGTCGTTTTCTCCTGCGGCTCTCCGGGCTGCGGTTCGGAATCGGAACCGCATGCGGTGACGGAGAGAGACAGGATGGCCGCGAGTATTGTCGATAAAAATAAATTCAGTTTCATAGATGCAAAATTACTCATTTTTCGTGATTTATACAAGCGGAGGCAGCCAGCCGTGACAGTCCGGTCGTAAAAAAACAAAAAAAATGCGGTCAGGAAGAATAATTTGCTTAACTTTGTGAAAATTACTAATAAACCTATTACCAATGATAAATTCAAAACCTTACGTTATCGGTATCGACATGGGTGGTACCAACACGGTGTTCGGCATAGTTGATGCCCGCGGAGTAGTGCTTGCAAGCAATTCAATAAAAACCCGCAAGCACAGTAACATAGATGATTATGTCGCAGAACTCTGCGAAGAAATCAACCGTCTGATTGTCAGCATTGACGCTCAGGACAAGATTTACGGTATCGGAATCGGCGCACCTAACGCCAACTATTTCACCGGAATGATAGAGGACGGCGTGAACCTTCCCTGGCCCACTCCCATACCCTTTGCCAAGATGATGGCCGACAAGATGGGTGTTCCCGTGGCTATCACCAACGATGCTAACGCGGCTGCCATCGGCGAGATGACCTACGGCGCCGCCCGAGGACTTAAGGATTTCATAATGATCACGCTCGGCACCGGCGTGGGCAGCGGAATCGTTGTCAACGGTCAGCTTGTTTACGGTCACGACGGCTTTGCCGGAGAGCTCGGCCATGTTATAGTCAAGCGCAACAACGGACGTCTCTGCGGCTGCGGCCGTACGGGCTGTCTCGAGACCTATTGCTCGGCAACAGGTGTGGCACGCACCGCCCGCGAATATCTTGAAATGACCGACACGCCTTCGCTGCTCCGGAATCTGCCGGTGGACGAGATCACCTCAAAAGATGTGTATGACGCAGCCATGGCAGGTGACAAACTGGCCAAGGATGTGTTTGAATACACCGGAACCATACTCGGCGAGGCTCTGGCTGACTTCACCGTGTTCACGGCTCCCGAAGCGTTCATTCTGTTCGGCGGTCTGGCCAAGTCAGGCGAACTGCTGCTGAAGCCCGTCCGCGAGGCCATGGAGAAAAACATGCTCTCCATCTGGAAGGGTAAAGTCAAAATCATCCCGAGCGAACTCAAAGAGGCCGATGCCGCCGTGCTCGGCGCAAGCGCCCTGGGATGGGAAGCCAAACCGATGGCAGCTCCCGAAGTGATTGCTGTGACCGTAGCCGCAGCTCCCGAGGCTCCCAAAGCATAAATAACAGACTGAAATCCGTAATGCTTTGCCACAGAACCGCATGCCGGAATCCTGAAAGTTCAGGCCGGCTACGGAAACGGAGCAAAGAACATCGTAAAAGCGTCGCCCGGAGCGACGCTTTTTTTGCACATAACGGGCAAAATGCGTAATTTTGTGCCACTGAAACAAAATGTCTTACAATATGACCATGCAAAGAAAAGTAAGGGTGAGATTCGCCCCGTCGCCCACCGGCCCGTTACATATCGGTGGCGTGCGTACAGCTCTCTATAACTATCTTTTTGCCCGTCAGAACGGCGGCGACATGATACTGCGTATCGAGGATACCGATTCCAACCGTTTTGTGCCCGGAGCCGAGGACTACATCAATGAATCGCTCCGCTGGCTCGGAATAGGCATAGACGAGGGTGTGCGTGAAGGCGGCGCCTACGGACCTTACCGCCAGAGCGAACGCCGCGACATCTATCGCGAGCACGTAAGCAAACTTCTTGATGCCGGGAAAGCCTACATAGCTTTCGATACGCCCGAAGAACTCGACGAGGCCCGTAAGTCACATCCCAATTTCCAGTATGACGCCTCTACTCGCGGCAGCATGCGCAACTCGCTGTCAATGCCGGCCGATGAGGTGAAACGTCTGATGGACGAGGGCCACAAATACGTGGTGCGCTTCAAGATTGAGCCCGGCCGTGACGTGGAGGTCAATGACCTGATTAGAGGCAAGGTGACCATCAACTCATCGATTCTTGACGACAAGGTCCTCTACAAGAGCGCCGATGACCTGCCCACATACCATCTTGCCAATATCGTCGATGACCACCTGATGGAGGTGAGCCATGTGATTCGCGGCGAGGAATGGCTGCCTTCGGCTCCGCTCCACGTGCTTCTCTACGAAGCGTTCGGCTGGACAGAGACCATGCCCGCATTCGTTCATCTGCCCCTGTTGCTGAAACCTGACGGAAAGGGAAAACTCTCGAAACGTGACGGCGACCGCCTCGGATTCCCGGTGTTCCCTCTCGAATGGCACGATCCCAAGAGCGGAGAAATCTCATCGGGCTACCGCGAGCGCGGCTATCTCCCCGAGGCCGTGGTCAATTTCCTTGCTTTGCTCGGATGGAACCCGGGTGATGACACCGAAATAATGTCAATGGACGAGCTTATAGCGAAATTCTCGCTCGACCATTGTTCGCGTGCCGGTGCCCGTTTTGATTTCGAGAAAGGCAAGTGGTTCAACCATAAATATCTCCAGATGCTTCCCGCCGAACAGCTCGCGCAGATGTTCAAGCCGGTAATGGAAGCGCATGGCGCTGCCCCCAGCGCGTTCGAGGACGACTATATCACCCGGGCCGTTGCCATGGTCAAGGACCGCATCAGCTTTGTGAGCGACCTCTGGGCGCAGGCCGGTTTCTTCTTCGTGGAGCCGGAGAGCTATGACCCCAAGGCTGTCAAGAAACGCTGGAGCGCCGAAATGCCACGAATCATGGGCGAGCTGATCGAGGTCCTGAAGGGTCTGCCAGATTTCTCGGCTGCGACAGCAGAGCCTATAGTCCTGGGCTGGATTGCCGACAAGGGCTATCATCTCGGAAATGTGATGAATGCGTTCCGCCTTACGGTTGTAGGCGAGTGCAAAGGCCCCCACATGTTCGACATTACCGAACTTATGGGCCTTGATGAGACAGTGCGCCGCATCCGTCTCGGCATAGACCGCATCCCCGCCCCCGAAGCCTAACTTCCGCCGCAGATTATATTATAGAGAGGCCGTTTCGTGATTAGCGTCGCGAATCGGCCTTTTTGGTGCTCGTTTTATATGTACTGGAACGGGCTTTTTACGGGCAAAGGGGCGAAATGAGTAATAGGCTGAAATTCAATGGATTTTCGGGAACGTTTGGAAATTTGGCGCAATTCTGTTTGGAAATTTGGCGCGATTTTCCTGACGGCGGGCGGCGGGCAGATTATTTTTTGCGGAACCAGTACGGGAGACGGATGACGCCGATGACAAGGTAGACGTAGTAGGTCAGCAGGCGCCACAGGATTGCGATTACAAGAACCATCGAGGCATCGGCTATGAGGTCGCCGTAGTATTTGGTGAAGAGCCATTCGCTGAGTCCGCTGCCTCCCGGCGTAGGGCTGATGGTGAGCAGGGTCCATACTATGAACTGACGGGCGAAGACAATGCCTTGAGGTGCCAGAGCCGAGAATCCCCAGAACAAAGCGTTGACCACGAGATAGCGGCTTATCCAGGTCAAAGCCGTGGCCGACATCGCCTCAATCCACCATGTGAGTGAACGGCTGCGCAGATCTGCTCCCGCACTGACCATGGTGTCGCCCATCTCTATGACCTGACGCTGCCATCTCCTGAGAAGGCGTATGGTAAATAGCCGGCGAAGTCCGTGGGCTATCTTATGGGGAAAAACGAAAGCTCCGAGAAACAGAAACAGGGTGACGGCGCAGACGCCACCATAGACTATCCAGAAAGCGAGTCGGACGCCTGTGGAGAAGGCCCCCGGATCGAATCCGAATATGTCGCCTCCCGGAAACAGGATGAATATCAGTGGGCAGGCAACGACAAGAAACAGTTCGTCGAGCATCAGCACAATCATGGTGATGATGGTTGCGCGTCCCAGAGGAATGCCCTGACGGTTGAGGAAAATCATGCTGAGCGTGGAGCCTCCGGCCGTAGTCGGGGTTATTGCCGATGTGAATTCGCACTGCATGGTGACCTTGAGTGTTTTGCGCCATGACAGGGCGCGGTCACTCAATGAGCGGAAGCGCCACATCATGCCCCATTCACGTCCGGCCACGCAGACAATGGCTAAGGCTATGGCCGCAAAAGTCCTTGCGTCCCAGGGTATGGCCATCCATTGCTCGAGGCTGAACTCACGGCAAAACAGCCAGATAACCACCGCCGCGCCTATGGCAACCGGCAGCAGTGTCTTCAACAGCATGTTTCCGGTCCCGTTCATCGGTTTAATCGAAGAAATCGGGGTCGGTGGAAGTAGTGTCGGGTTCCGGATGCTTTTCTTCATGTACGGCGGCGGAGTCCGGAACTATCTCCGTCTCAGCTTCCGCGGCTTTAAGGCGCGCTATGCTGTCGGCCTTGGCTTTGGCTTCCTCTTCGGCTTTCTTTTCACGTTCCTTTTCTTCTTTGAAAAGGTCGCGGATGCCGCTTCCGAGGTCGAGCTGCACAACCTCCACCTCTTCCTCGCGGTTCACTTTCTGGTCACGGTCCGAGGGGTTTACAATGACAGGCATGCCGGCTCTCACGTATTTGACCAGATCAAGGATGTTTTCATTCTTAAGACGGATACATCCGTGGCTCGCACGATGTCCGGGCGACCACGGGGCGGAAGTGCCGTGGATGCCTATCTGCGATGATACCGGAGTCTTGAGCCGGATGAAACGCGGGCCGAACTGGCCTTTGACAGGAGATGTGCGTCCGTCATCGTCGGTGTATAGCCAATCGGTTGAGTCATAAATGCCCTGTGCGGTGAAGAATCCTTCGGGGGTACGGTTGTCACGGCGTTTGTGTTTTGTTCCGTATTTGCGGGAGCATGCCATGAGATAGGATTTCTGCTGACGGCCGTATTTATCATACAGAATCAGGTGCATGGTCTGCTTGTCGACAATCACGAAATAGTCATGGCGGTTACGGAGCAGACGGCGACCGTAGTCAAGATTCTGTTTGAGTATCGACGGAATGATTCCTTCCTGATATTCGTTCCAGTGGTCGGAATTCTCCATGAATTCCACGGCGGCCTCGGCCGAGGCCAGAGAATCGAGTCTGGGACTCTCTACAACCGGTTCAGGCGTAACTTTTTCTTCCGGCTCCGGCAGAGCGGTAGCGGTGTCCACGGCCATGGTCACAGTGTCGGGCGAGAATGTATTCGTGTCATTCCCTCCATTGCCGCTTCCGGAGCAAGACATAACGGCGAGCAGGGAAGAAATGATGAGCAGGTGTGTGTATCGCATTAATGTTGGAGTCTGTTTAGTGATTAGGTGCGTTTCCTTTAAAGAAATGCAAAGTTAGTGATTTTTAATGATATAACGAAATGAAAAGGCAAAAGTCCGCAGGGAGTTTTGTTGGCGTATTCAATATTGTGAATCGTATTGAATAAAAAAGCTGCTATTTTATTCAATACAGTGTTTAAATTGAGCAAAATTCCCTATATTTGCAAAAAAACAGACAGCAATGAAAACCACGATATTCAATCAGCGGGCGGAACGTGACGAACTGATGTCGCGTCCATATCAGCAACGGCACACCAAGTATGATACTGAGGAACTGTTACGGAATCCGCTTATCAAACTTATAACCGGGCCTCGGCGCGTAGGTAAATCGGTTTTTGCTCTGCTTATGCTGCAGGGCAAGAATTTCGCATATCTTAATTTTGACGACGGCCAGTTGCTTGAAAAATGGGATGAAGATATGGTGATGTCGGCACTTGACGATGTCTATCCCGATTATGATTTCATGCTGCTTGATGAGGTCCAGAATCTTCCCGAATGGGATTTGTGGGTTAGCAAACTCTACCGTCGGGGAAAGAATCTGATAATCACGGGTAGCAATGCAAAGATGTTGAGCAGCGAGATGGCGACAGTACTGACCGGGCGTTATCTCCAGATTGAGATGTTGCCATTCAGTCTTGACGAAACGATGAGATGGAAAAACATCAGTCCGGGACGGGAGGAACAGGAGGCACAGGCAATAGTGCTTGCCGACGATTATATGCGCAACGGCGGCTATCCTGAAACGATACCGGCCCGCAGTATCACCAAGAACTATCTATCGACATTGTTTGATTCAATATTGCTGAAGGATGTCGCCCAACGCCACAAGGTAAGGAACACAACCGACCTTTATAACCTCGCCACGTATCTGTTGTCAAATTTCTGCAATCCGGTTTCGGCCAACGAACTTGCCGGAGAATTGGGATTGTCAAGCGTGGCGACGACAAAGAAATTCTGCGACTATCTCAACGAACCCTACCTATTTTTCTATTTGCCGCGTTTCAACAACAAGCTGAAACTGATGAGCAAAGCCCCGAAAAAGGTATATGTCGTTGACAACGGATTTGTGCAAAGCACGGCTTTCAACTTAAGCGAAAACCTTGGCAGACTGTTGGAGAACCAAGTGTTTGTAGAATTACTGCGCCGTGGCTATACTCCCTGTCAAACTCTGTTCTATTACCGCACGCGCAACGATAAGGAGATAGACTTCGTAAGCCGCAAGGGCACAAAGGTCGAGCAACTGATCCAAGTCTGCTACGACATGACCTCAGAGAAGACCCGCAAACGCGAACTCGACGCCCTCGTCGAAGCCGCCGAAGAACTCCACTGCGACAACCTCCTTGTCATCACTGATGGCCAAAAGGAAGAAATAGAGTGGAAAAAACGTAAAATAAAGATTGTGAATGTAAAGGATTTTTAGCCCAATAGCTTGTTTTGCGAAAAAGGGAGAGGCTGCGTCGATTAATCGACACAGCCTCTCTGAATAAGTTAAGTGTGGCGGGGAATTACATCATGCCGCCCATGCCACCCATGCCGGGGGCGGGCATTGCGGGAGCGGGATTCTCTTCCTTCTTCTCGGCAATGACGCATTCTGTGGTCAGGAACATGCCAGCGATGGATGCGGCGTTTTCCAGAGCCACGCGGGTTACCTTGGCGGGGTCAATCACTCCGGCAGCCAAGAGGTTCTCATACTTGTCGGTGCGTGCGTTGTAACCGAAATCGCCGGTTCCTTCCTTGACTTTCTGTACCACTACGGCGCCTTCTACACCGGCGTTGGCAACAATCTGACGGAGCGGTTCCTCGATGGCACGGCGCACAATCAGAATACCGGTTGTCTCGTCGTCATTGTCGCCCTTGAGACCGTCAAGCTTCTCAACGCAGCGGATGTAAGCCACACCACCGCCGGGAACAATACCTTCGGCAATAGCGGCGCGGGTTGCGGAAAGGGCGTCGTCAACGCGGTCTTTCTTCTCTTTCATTTCAACTTCGGAGGGAGCGCCGATGTGGAGCACGGCTACACCGCCGGCGAGCTTGGCCAGACGTTCCTGAAGTTTCTCGCGGTCATAGTCACTGGTGGTCTGCTCGATCTGGGCCTTGATCTGGGCAACGCGTGAAGCGATGGCGTCTTTTGCTCCGAGGCCGTTGATGATGGTGGTGTTCTCTTTGTTGACCTCGATCTTTTCGGCGCGTCCGAGCAGGTCAACGGTAGCATTCTCGAGTTTCATGCCTTTTTCTTCGGAGATGACAACACCGCCGGTGAGCACGGCTATATCCTCAAGCATCTCTTTGCGGCGGTCACCGAATCCGGGAGCCTTGACGGCGCAGATTTTCAGAGATCCGCGCAGACGGTTAACCACGAGAGTGGCAAGAGCTTCCTGGTCGACATCCTCGGCGATGATGAGCAGCGGACGTCCGCTCTGGGCCGATGATTCGAGGACGGGGAGAAGGTCCTTGAGGTTGGAGATTTTCTTGTCGAAAAGAAGAATGTAAGGATTGTCCATCTCGCATTCCATCTTCTCGGTATTGGTAACGAAGTAGGGTGAGATGTAGCCGCGGTCAAACTGCATGCCTTCCACGATGTCAACGGTGGTTTCGGTGCCTTTGGCCTCGTCGACGGTGATCACGCCCTCTTTCTTCACTTTCTTCATAGCTTCGGCAATGAGGCGGCCTATGGCTTCGTCATTGTTGGCCGATACACGG
Source organism: uncultured Muribaculaceae bacterium (assembly GCA_947627615.1). GTDB lineage: Bacteria > Bacteroidota > Bacteroidia > Bacteroidales > Muribaculaceae > Paramuribaculum. The sequence goes on from CANQWS010000004.1 coordinate 19,737, forward strand.
GCCACGTCCTCGATTTTCTTGAAATCGTCGCCTACTTCCTCGGCCATGCCTTTGATGTTTTCAACAACAACGGCCACAGCCTTGTCAATACCGCGCTTGATATCCATGGGGTTGGCTCCGGCGGCCACGTTCTTGAGACCTACGTTGATGATTGACTGGGCGAGCACGGTAGCGGTGGTTGTACCGTCGCCGGCATCGTCACCGGTCTTGGAAGCCACTTCCTTCACGAGCTGTGCGCCCATGTTCTGGAACGGATCCTCGAGTTCGACCTCGCGGGCCACGCTTACGCCGTCCTTGGTGATGTGGGGAGCGCCGAATTTCTTTTCGATGATGACGTTGCGGCCTTTCGGGCCAAGGGTTACCTTAACGGCGTCGGCAAGAGCGTCAACGCCTTTCTTGAGCTCTTCGCGAGCCTTGATTTCAAATTTTATTTCTTTAGCCATGATGCTTGTTGTTTTTTAGAGAGGTTAAATCTTATTTCACTACAACGGCGAGAACATCGCTCTGACGCATGATCAGATATTTTTCGCCTTCGAATTCTATTTCAGTGCCGGCATATTTGCCAAAGAGCACTTCGTTGCCCTCTTTGAGGATCATTTCTTCGTCCTTGGTGCCTTTTCCGGCAGCTACTACAACTCCTTTCAAGGGTTTTTCTTTTGCCGAGTCAGGGATGATGATTCCTGAAACCGTAACTTCCTCTGCGGGAGAGGGGAGAATAATCACTCTGTCGGCTAATGGTTGAAGATTCATAATAGTTTTCTGTGATTTAAGTTATATTTGTTTATTAGTTTTTTGTTTCTGTTTTCATGATGTTACATAAACCGTGCCAAAGCGTCAAACTGTCAGACGCGGGTGACAAAATGTCGCATAAGATATAACATAAACCCATGTCGCCGGGTTCACGGACAGGCCCGCCAATCCATGTAGGATCATAGCGCTGGAAGTGCGGACGAGAGGCTAATATATGAAAGGGTGATGTGAGTTCAGACTTTTTTCGTAACTTTGGCCAACATTCGCTATTGCCGCCATGCCGGGAGCTAAAGGCTGGCGCGTAGAATATGAAAAGATTATTGATAATGTCGGATGAGCAGATGAACAGTTATCGACTCACGTCGATGGAAGAGCCGGGCGACGAACGCATGGCCCAGATTATGCGGGAGGTCGCCGAGGATGCCCGCGCAAGCACCCTCAGGGCTGCCGAACGTGTGGCTGCCGGAATTGAGGCGGCTTCGCAAGAGGCTCGTGCAAGAGTTGAAGAAACTTTAAACAGGCTTCTCAATGGCAGAAAGTGAACACAAGCCGGTCCTCATTGTGATTGCCGGACCCAACGGGTCGGGCAAGACATCGGTGTCCTCCAAGATTCTGCATCATGAGTGGCTGGAGGATTCGGAGTATATCAATCCCGACAATGTGGCCCGCGATGTGTTCGGCGCAACCGGTCTGTCCGTTATGTGGAGGCTTTAAGGAGGGAAACGTTGGCGGAGGATTTCATTATTGGGGAAAAATAAGTAATTTTGCACTCGAATCTACAATCAGTCACCAATTAAACTTATCACAATACATAGACTATGCGAATCAGCTCATTGACCGCCATTTCTCCAATAGACGGACGCTATCGAAGCAAGTGTGAACAACTGGACCAGTATTTCTCCGAATATGCCCTGATACGGTATCGTGTCAGAGTGGAGGTGGAATATTTCATAGCCCTGTGCGAGCTGCCTCTGCCTCAGCTCGCTGATGTGGACCACGCTGTTTTCGAACCTCTTCGCGATATATGTCGCGAGTTCTCTGAGGCCGATGCCGAGAGAATAAAAGAGATTGAAACAGTGACCAACCACGATGTGAAAGCCGTGGAGTATTTCCTCAAGGAGCAGTTTGGCCGTCTGGGACTCGAGAAGTACAAGGAGTTCATTCATTTCGGTCTGACATCGCAGGATATCAACAACACTTCGGTGCCCATGTCGGTCAACGAGGCTCTCGCGCATGTCTACATTCCTTATCTCGAGGAAATGATTGCCAAACTGCGGTCAATGGCCGAGATGTGGAAAGACGTGGCCATGCTCGCCCGCACCCACGGGCAGCCCGCTTCGCCTACCCGTCTGGGCAAGGAGCTGATGGTGTTCGTGTATCGTTTGGAAGAGCAGCTCAACAGTCTCAGAAATACGCGTATAAGCGGTAAATTCGGCGGCGCCACAGGCAATTTCAACGCCCACTCTGTGGCTTATCCCGATGTGGACTGGACCGCGTTTGCCAATGACTTCCTGTCACGTAAATTAGGTATTGAAAGAGAACTCTACACCACCCAGATCTCAAACTACGACAATCTGGCCGCCGTGTTCGACGCCATGCGCCGCATCAATACCATAATGATAGACCTGGACCGCGACATCTGGATGTACATTTCCGAGGACTATTTCAAGCAGCGCATCAAGGCCGGAGAGGTGGGTTCGTCAGCCATGCCCCACAAGGTCAACCCTATAGACTTCGAGAACTCGGAAGGCAATCTGGGCATGGCCAACGCTATTCTGGTGCATCTCTCGCAGAAGCTGCCTGTGTCGCGTCTGCAGCGTGACCTCACGGATTCAACCGTGCTCCGCAACATAGGCGTTCCCATGGGTCACATGATGATAGCCGTGGCCAGCACCATGAAGGGCCTGAACAAACTGATACTCAACGAAGACGCCCTGAAAGCCGATCTTGACCGCATGTGGATGGTAGTGGCCGAAGGCATCCAGACCATACTTCGCCGCGAGGGCTATCCCCATCCCTACGAGACTCTCAAGCAGCTGACCCGCACCAACGCAAAGGTGACAGAGGAAAGTATCTCCGAGTTTATCGACACTCTTGATGTCACCGACGAGGTCAAAGCCGAGCTTCACAAAATCACTCCCCACAATTACACCGGACGTTAACGCACTACGGACTTAAAACAAACAGCGCCGGCCATCGCGGTCGGCGCTGTTTGTGTTCCTTAGTAAGGACCGGAATTTTGTCCCAAATAATGTGCTATAAACGTAAAAAGTTCATTCGTAAAAATTATCCGATGCAAAGTTACGTAGCGGCGAATGACGTCACAATACCTGAAAACAGGTATAATTAAAGCGCCGGAGCTAAACATTCAACAGCTCCGGCGCTTGGTGTAGGGTATAGTCTTGCGGGATTATTCCATCAGTTTGCGGTAACGGCGGCGGGGCGGCTCCTTGCCTCCGTTTTTCATGCGCTTGTACTCTTCGTAGTCAGAGTATGAGCCTTCATAGAACACCACATTGCCATCGCCCTCGAATGAGAGGATGTGGGTGCATATACGGTCAAGGAACCAGCGGTCGTGGCTGACAACAACGGCACATCCGGCGAAGTCCTCGAGACCTTCCTCCAGGGCGCGCAGGGTGTTGACGTCGATGTCGTTGGTGGGTTCGTCAAGCAGAAGCACATTGCCTTCCTCCTTCAGGGCCATGGCCAGATGGAGACGGTTGCGCTCGCCGCCCGAGAGTACTCCGATTTTCTTCTCCTGATCGGCTCCGGTGAAGTTGAACCGCGACAGATAGGCGCGTGCGTTGACATCGCGGCCTCCCATGCGGAAGCTTTCAACGCCCTGGGAGATTACCTCATAGACGCTTTTTTCAGGAACGAGGTCATGGTGGGTCTGGTCCACGTAGGCTATTTTCACGGTCTCGCCGACATCAAAGGTACCAGCATCGGGTGTTTCCTGTCCCATTATGAGACGGAACAGAGTGGTTTTTCCGGTGCCGTTCGGCCCGATGACTCCCACAATGCCGTTGGGCGGCAGCATGAAGTTGAGGTCGTTGAAAAGTTTCTTGTGGCTGAATGACTTGGCGAGACCTTTTGCCTCGATGACTTTCTGTCCCAATCGCGGACCGTTGGGAATGTATATCTCGAGGCGTTCCTCGCGCTGTTTCTGGTCTTCGTTGAGCAGGCGGTCATAGCTGTTGAGACGGGCTTTTCCTTTGGCCTGACGGGCTTTCGGGGCCATGCGCACCCATTCAAGTTCGCGTTCGAGAGTCTTGCGGCGCTTGCTTGCCTGTTTCTCTTCCTGAGCCATGCGCTTGGTCTTCTGGTCAAGCCACGAGGAATAGTTTCCTTTCCAGGGAATACCCTCGCCGCGGTCGAGCTCGAGAATCCATCCGGCCACATGGTCAAGGAAGTAGCGGTCATGGGTGATGGCTATGACGGTGCCCGGATACTGGCGCAGGTGCTGTTCGAGCCAGTCAATGGATTCGGCGTCGAGGTGGTTGGTGGGCTCATCGAGCAACAGCACGTCAGGCTGCTGGAGCAGCAGACGGCACAGGGCCACGCGGCGCCTCTCGCCTCCGGAGAGGGTGGAAATTTTCTGGTCGTCAGGCGGACACTGAAGAGCGTCCATGGCGCGTTCGAGCTTGGAATCTATGTTCCATGCGTCGGCGGCGTCAAGCTTGTCCTGAAGTTCGGCCTGGCGGGCTATGAGGGCATCCATCTTGTCCGGGTCATCGAGTACGTCGGGGTCGCCGAACGCATTGTTGACCTGATCGAATTCCGCAAGGAGGTCCATGATGGGCTGCACGCCCTCGCGCACCACTTCAATCACGGTCTTGTCAGGGTCAAGCTTAGGGTCCTGCTCAAGGTAGCCCACGGAGTAGCCCGGAGACCACACCACCTCACCCTGAAAGTCCTTGTCGATTCCGGCTATGATTTTCAGAAGCGATGATTTTCCGGAGCCGTTCAGACCGATGATACCTATCTTGGCTCCATAGAAAAATGACAGATAGATGTTTTTTAATACTTGTTTCTGGGGCGGGTAGATTTTCGACACGCCCACCATAGAGAAGATAATTTTCTTGTCGTCGGCCATAAGGGTCGGTTTATGTGGAAAATAGGGGATTTTTTTGATGTTATTTCTTGGGAGCGTAGCGCACGGGGTAGTCCACGCGGGTCTTGCCGCTCACTATGTTGCGCAGCTTGTTCTTTATGAGCTGTTTCCTGATGGGCGATATGTGGTCAATATAGAGCTTGCCCTCCAGATGGTCACACTCATGCTGGACTATGCGGGCCAGGAATCCGGATATTTCCTCTTCGTGCTGCTGGAAATCGTCATCGACCCAGCGCAGACGTATGTGTTCCACACGGTTCACGTTTTCCGACAGCCCGGGCAGGCTGAGGCACTCTTCCGTACGGGTCACACCGTCGCCGTCAAGTATTTCTATCTCAGGATTGATGAGCGTAAGTTTCCGGCCGGCGCATTCGGGGAATGATTCCGCCACGGGGTCGGCGTCGATGACAACAATGCGGTCGTTGAGTCCGATCTGCGGTGCGGCCAGACCTACCCCCTCGCTCTCATACATAGTGTCGAACATTTTTCTGACAAGTTCCTTGAGGTCTTTATATTCCGGGGTGACCTGAGTTGAAATCCGGCGCAATACAGGGTGGCCGTAGAGATAGACTGGTAGACTCATTGATTGTTGTTTGGATTGTAGTTTTGGGATTGATAGTCGGTATATTGTTTGCTTTGGAGGTAATTTAATACTTGTTTCTGGGGCGGGTAGATTTTCGACACGCCCACCATAGAGAAGATAATTTTCTTGTCATCGGCCATAAGGGTCGGTTTATGTGGAAAATAGGGGATTTTTTTGAAGTTATTTCTTGGGAGCGTAGCGCACGGGGTAGTCCACGCGGGTCTTGCCGCTCACTATGTTGCGCAGCTTGTTCTTTATGAGCTGTTTCCTGATGGGCGATATGTGGTCAATATAGAGCTTGCCCTCCAGATGGTCACACTCATGCTGGACTATGCGGGCCAGGAATCCGGATATTTCCTCTTCGTGCTGCTGGAAATCGTCATCGACCCAGCGCAGACGTATGTGTTCCACACGGTTCACGTTTTCCGACAGCCCGGGCAGGCTGAGGCACTCTTCCGTACGGGTCACACCGTCGCCGTCAAGTATTTCTATCTCAGGATTGATGAGCGTAAGTTTCCGGCCGGCGCATTCGGGGAATGATTCCGCCACGGGGTCGGCGTCGATGACAACAATGCGGTCGTTGAGTCCGATCTGCGGTGCGGCCAGACCTACCCCCTCGCTCTCATACATAGTGTCGAACATTTTTCTGACAAGTTCCTTGAGGTCTTTATATTCCGGGGTGACCTGAGTTGAAATCCGGCGCAATACAGGGTGGCCGTAGAGATAGACTGGTAGACTCATTGATTGTTGTTTGGATTGTAGTTTTGGAATTGATAGTCGGTATATTGTTTGCTTTGGAGGTAATCGTTGAGAATTATTGCCGCCGCCATGGTGTCGACGGTAGCTTTGTCTCGCCGCTGCATCTTTTTCATTCCGGAGTCAATCATCGAGCGGTGGGCTATGACCGAGGTAAATCGCTCGTCATAGAATTCCACTCTCATGTCAGGCATCATCTTGCGCAGGCGGTTTATGCCCGGGGTGATGTAGCGCATTGAATCCGATTCACGGCCATGGACGTCGCGTGGCAGACCTACTATTATGGCGTCGACCTGCTCCCGGGCGGTGTAATCGCGTATGAAATCCGGAAGCTTTGCCGTTTCCACGGTGGCGAGACCGGTGGCCACTATGCGCATAGTGTCCGTGACTGCGATTCCGCACCGGCGTCGGCCATAGTCAATGGCAAGAAGGCGTCCCACTCGAAAAGGTCCGTTTTGATTACCGATGCCCGAATCAGGCGTCGAAGTTCATTTCGTCGAATCCTTCAGTGTCGAACTCGTCAGGGTTGAACTCGCTTGAACCATAGAATTCCTCGTCGATTTCCGATGCGGAAAGGTCAGTCTTCACGGGCGATTTTTCCTCGAATTCCTCGAGTTCCATGGTCTGGGCGGGAGCTTTTCCGCGTGCAACCGTGCAGAGCGGGTCAAGGAGGTTCTTGCCCGGTTCCGATTCCTTGAGTTCCATGAAGAAGCAGCGGTCAGTCATGTAATCGAACACGAAAAGGAGCCGCTGACCCTCGTCTTCAACGAAATCGGAAATGATGGAGTCTTCCATCAGATACACATCCTCGGAAGCATCGGAGCCCATGTCCTCCTGAGTTATTTCAACATCTTTTTCCCAATGCTCATCACAGATAAAGAATGATGACATCTGGTTTTTGTCATAGCCCACGGAATCGCAAATGGCATTGCGGAGAGCGAGGAATGAAGCATCGGCGTCGATAGCAATTTCACGGCGGAAATTCTCGACTTCGTCAGATACGATACGAAAATTGTAGACCATATTATTTGATGAGATTATAATTAGCGATCAGGTTACCTGTAAATAAAAAAATTGCAGTGTTTACTCGGTTTTTGATTTAACTGTGGCCGGAGATACGGAGGTCAGGACTTTGCCGGCCCCGGCGGCGGTTCACGATGCGAAATTAGCAAATTGCCATCAAATGGAAAACATTCTGCAAAAATATTTTTGTGCCCTGATGATAAATGACGCCATAAAAAAGTTTTCACTCTGTGAATAACCGTCAACGGCGCCTCTCCGGCCATGGAAAAAAGTGATGGCCCGCCGCGCGGAGCGGCAGGCCATCGTATGGGGTCAGGTTCGGTACGGGTGTCAGATAATGCCGTACTTCTTGAATACTTTCTCAATTTTTTCAAGCGCGTAGGCCACCTGCTCTTTGGTGTGTGTGGCCATGAGGCTGAAACGGATCAGGGTGTCCTGCGGAGCAACGGCCGGAGACACAACCGGATTCACGAAGATGCCCTCTTCGAGAAGGTCGTGGGTCACGCCGAATGTCTTGTAGTTGTCGCGGATGAAGAGCGGAATGATAGGCGTTGATGTGTTTCCGATTTCCACACCCATCTGACGGAATCCTTCGAGGGCGAAGTTTGTCACCTCCCACAGAGCCTGCTGATGCTCCGGCTCCTGCTCGAGAATGTCGATGGCCTTGAGGGCTGCGGCGGTAGAGGCAGGAGTGATGCTGGCGGTGAATATGTAGGAGCGGGAATGATGACGCAGGAAGTTGGTTATGGTCTTGTCAGTGGCAATGAAGCCTCCGAGCGATGCCAGAGACTTGGAGAATGTTCCCATGATGAGGTCAACATCCTGAGCCACGCCCTGATCGAAGCATACGCCGCGGCCGCCTTCGCCGAACACGCCGATACCGTGGGCCTCGTCGACCATCACGGCTGCATTGTATTTCTTGGCGAGCTCAACGATTGTCTTCACATCGGCAACGTCGCCTTCCATCGAGAACACACCGTCGGTCACTATGAGCTTCACTTTGTCAGGGTCGCATTTCTGCAGCTGCTTCTCAAGCGAGGCCATATCGTTGTGCTTGTACTTCAGAGACTGGGAGAAGGACAGGCGGCGGCCTTCAATGATTGAAGCGTGGTCCTGTTCGTCCCAGAGTATGTAGTCCTCGCGGCCGGTCAGAGTGGAGACAACGCCGAGGTTCACACCGAAACCGGTGGAATAGATCATGGCGTCCTCTTTGCCCATATATTCCGCGATGCGGGCTTCCAGTTTCTTGTGAAGGTCCAGAGTTCCGTTGAGGAACGGCGAGCCGGCACATCCGGTGCCGTATTTGCGGGTGGCTTCAATGGCCGCTTCGTGGATACGGGGATCGTTGACAAGACCCGAATAGCAGTTGGAGCCGAACATCAGCACCTTCTTGCCATACATTTTTACTTCGGAATCCTGTTCGCTCTCTATGGGGCGGAAGTAAGGGTACACGCCCGCTGCTTTTGCCTTCTGAGGCTCGGTATAGGCTGATAGCTTGTTTTGGAGTAGCTTCATAGTTAAGGGTTACTTTTTTTAACTATCCACACTGCAGGGTCAGAATGTTGCTTTTCGCAGTGCAGGCTGCAAATTTAGTTATTTTTTTGGACTTTTGGGTAACAAATGAAATTTTTTTGCACATTTTTTTTGCAATGTGCAATGTGTGTTTTGTGGGGGCATTGTTAAAACGTCGCCTGTACATTCACATGCAGTGGCGACGTTTTATGGTTTTATGATAGCTGTTCTGTTTTATTACTAATATTCATAACATGCCAATGGCTAAAAATGTTTTGTCCGCCGGATTAAATGATGTAAATTTGCAAAAAAATAAAACAGAGGAACAATGCTTGACTATATAATCTGGAATGTAAGCCCCGATATTATTTCCCATCCCATCACGGTCCGATGGTACGGACTTATGTTTGCCATAGGTTTTCTTATCGGATATGAGATAGTAGCGCGCATGTTCAAGCATGAGGGCGCTCCCGAGCGATGGCTTGGAATACTGCTGCTCTGGACTGTGGCCGGCACTGTGATTGGCGCCCGTCTGGGCCATGTGTTTTTCTATGAGTGGGATTACTATAGCGTGCATCCCGAGGATATAGTCAAGGTGTGGAACGGCGGTCTCGCCTCGCATGGCGGAACCATTGGCGTGATTATTGGAGTGCTGTGCTTCTCGCTGTTCACCACCAAAAGAAGTCCGCTCTGGACGTTTGACCGTCTGGTGATACCTATAGCCCTTGTGGGATGTCTGATACGTTTGGGCAATCTGATGAATTCCGAGATATTCGGCGGTCCCACCGATCTGCCCTGGGGCATGTGGTTCGTGCGTTCACGTGAGTGGCACAACCTCTATGAGGGTGTTGCCTGTCATCCAACCCAGATTTACGAGGCTTTGTGCTATCTGGCACTCTTCGTGGTGCTTATGTGGATGTACTGGAAGAAGAATCTCGAGGACCGTCCCGGGCTGATTTTCGGGGTGTTCCTTATCGGAATATTCCTGCCGCGCTTCTTCATTGAATTCATCAAGAACGACCAGGTGGCTTTCGAGGCCGATATGGTCCTTAACATGGGACAGCTTCTGAGCATTCCCTTCGTGCTGCTCGGTGTGGGCATGGTCATATATGCCATGAGCCGTCCGAAGGTGAAACTGACTTTCCCAAACAGATTTGCTGACGAAAAAGAACAAGATAAAAAGAAATGATGACTGACAATGTCATATTCATAAGCGGTATCGACACGGATGCCGGTAAAAGCTATGCCACTGGTTTTCTGGCCCGGCAGTATGTCTCGGAGGGCAAGAGCGTGGTGACTCAGAAATTCATCCAGACAGGATGTGACGAATATTCGGAGGACGTGGAACTTCACCGGCGCATTATGGGCATTCCCGCGCTTCCCGAGGATCTGGACCACACGACCGCTCCTATTGTGCTGTCATATCCGGCTTCGGCCCAGCTTGCCGCCGCCATTGACCGCCGCGAGATTGACCTCGGCCTGATTGACCATGCCACTGCGGAACTCAGAACCAGATTCGATGTGGTGCTCATTGAGGGAGCCGGCGGCCTGATGGTTCCCATAACCGATGATTTCTTCGCCATAGACTATGCCGCTACGCGAAATCTGCCCGTGGCGCTTGTGACGAACTCCAAACTCGGCTCCATCAATCATACGGTGCTGTCGCTCGAAGCGCTCGAGCGCCGCGGCATGAGGCTCCACAGCGTAATCTACAATTCCCATTTCGATTCAACCGATCCCGTAATTGCCGCCGATACGAGAGGCTTCATAGCCCGCTACGTAGAGCGTCATTTTCCCGGCACCCCCGTGATGGATGTGCCTTCAATCAATCTTTGACTTCAGATGAACCAAAATTTTAGTATTGCGATAGCCAAAGAAGATATAGTACAGATGCCCATGGTGGATTTTCATGGACGCATCGAGATTGTCGATAGCCCGCAGAAAGTCCGGAAGGCTCTTGCCGAACTGGCGGCGGAATCCGTCGTGGGGTTCGATACGGAGACCCGTCCCAATTTCCGCAAGGGACAGAACAATCAGGTGGCACTGATTCAGATGGCCACGGCCACGCGCTCGTATCTGTTCCGTATATGCCGCACCGGACTCATGCCCGAGATTATCGAATTCATGGAAAATCCCTCGGTGACTAAGGTTGGACTCTCCCTGAAAGATGATTTCCACAATCTCCACAAGCTCGCCGAATTCACTCCCGCCTCGTTCGTGGAGCTTCAGTCAATGGTCCATGAATATTCCATCACCGACGCGAGTCTGCAGAAAATCTACGCCATATTGTTCGGACGCCGCATCAGCAAGGGGCAGCGTCTCAGCAACTGGGAGGCTTCGGAGCTTACGCCGGCTCAGAGCCAGTATGCTTCCATAGATTCATGGGCATGCCTGATGATCTACAATTATCTCCGCTCGGGGCAGTTCGTCCCCGAGGCGTCACCTTATATAGTGCATCCTTCCGAAACCGTAAGCGAGTCATGAAAACAATCCGAAGATCCACCGGCATTTCAATAGCGCTGCTTGTCTATCTTGCCCTGATGAGCTATATAGGCCGTGGCGAACTGCGTAACGGCAATTATGTCTATTATTTCGGAGTGATTGCGGTCACAGTGGCCTGCATAGTGTTGCTCAATGTGCTGATGCGCCGCAGGGAACGGAATAAAAAATAAGGTAGTATCCAAATTTACAGTATTTTATGAGGGCCGGCCGCACTTGCGTAGCCGGCTCTGTCTGCTGTTTGGCCTTATAGGCCGGCATGGGTGATTGAAATTTTTTTCAAAAAAAGTATTGAAAAGTTTTGAGGTTTCAAAAAAGTGTGTACCTTTGCGGTGTTGTACGACACTACAACACCAAACCACCGAAAACAAAACAATCGTATTTTCAATATTACATCACGGAAAAATGAAAAAAATCACATTCATTATCATCGCCCTTATCGCAGCATCGGGAGTCAATGCCCAGCTTTTGTGGAAAATAAGCGGCAACGGACTCTCCAAGCCTTCGTATCTGTTTGGAACCCATCACGTGGCTCCGGTATCGGTTATTGACTCTGTTGCAGGTCTTCGCGATGCTCTCGCGGCAAGCGACATGCTCTACGGAGAGATAGACATGTCAAAAATGAGTGATCCCGCTTTCCAGATGTCAATGGCCCAGACTATGATGGCGCCGGCCGACAGCACTCTGTCAAAGGTGCTCGATGCAGCCCAGCTCGAAGCCGTAGACAAAGCTTTTGCTGCTATAGGTCTTCCTCTGACCGTGGCACAGCTCGACATGATGAAGCCGGCCGCAGTGTCAAACATCCTCACCATGGGAATGGCTCAGAAAGCAAACCCCACTTTCAATCCCAACCAGCAGCTCGACATGACGATGCAGAATCTGGCCCGTGAGGCCGGCAAAAAGGTCGGAGGACTTGAAACCGCGGAATCACAGATTGCCGTTCTGTTCGGCGCTCCCATCTCGGAACAGGCCGCCGAGCTGGTGAAGTCCGTTTCGGATCTCGAGAAATCCACAAACGCCATGAATCTCATGACCGCGGCCTATCTCGCCGGAGACATTGCCGAACTCGAGAGGCTGATGACTGATCCGGAAATGGGTCTGTCCGAAGCCGAGGCTGACCGTCTGCTCAACAACCGCAATGCCGCCTGGGTGGATTTCCTTATCGGCGCGCTGCCCACGGCCTCGATTATGATTGTGGTTGGAGCCGGCCATCTTCCCGGAAACAAAGGCGTGATAAATCTGCTGCGCCGTGCCGGCTATGATGTGACACCTGTAAAATAAAAGAATCATGATAACCCTTGATAACCTTACCTATATATATCGCGGCTCTGTACCGGCCCTGAACGGTATCACGGCCCAGATAGGCCCCGGCATACACCTGCTGCTCGGCGAGAACGGGGCCGGCAAGACTACACTGCTCCATGTGATAGCCGGAATGCGCATTCCCTTGATGCCCTCAATGTGTCTCATAGACGGGGAGCCGGTAGGCAAACGGCTGCCGTCAGTCATGCGCAAGGTGTTTCTCGTGAGCGACAATATGGATATTCCCTTTGCCACCATAGAGGAAATGACCGTACGCCATGCGGTGTTCTATCCCACTTTCAACCCCGAGATGCTTCGCCGGAATCTGGAGAAGCTCGGAATGACCGGCCGGGAACACATAGATGAATTCTCGCTCGGAAACCGCAAGAAAGCCATTCTGGCTTACGCTCTGGCGCTGGGCGTGGAGATACTTTTGCTCGACGAGCCTGCCAACGGTCTTGACATCTCGGCAAAGCAGAAGGTGCTTTCGATGATGGCCGAATGTGTCGGCGAGGACCAGACTGTGATCCTGTCCACACATACCGTCTCGGATTTCCGTCAGTTGTTCGACAGCGTGATGGTGCTCTCCGTGGGCCAGCTGATGGTCAACAGGCCCGTGTGGGAGATAACCGAGATTGTCGATTTCGTCACCAGTGATACTCCGCTTCCCGAGGCAATCTATGTGGAACAGACACTTGGACGTTTCAGCAGCATTGTGCCGCACGTTGCCGGCAGTCTGGTGACCGATATTGATTATGTGATGCTCTATAATGCCATACACTCGCCTTCGAGCGGTCCGGCTCTTATGAAACTTTTAAACACTCCGGAATCATGAACACAAATGAAATGACTGACAAATTTTCCTGGGAAAGAGTGAAGGAAGTGGCCCGCTTCTATTATCCCAGTTACCGCTTGCCCCTGATGGTATATCCGGTGGTGTCACTTGTATTCGCCATAATGTATGTGTGGCTCACGGAGTATCCCGTGGCGTTCATGCTCTTTTCGCTCGCAACAGCCATACCCTCATTCATGTTCTATCTCTTCCCGCTGTTTTTCTGCCGCAGGCAGAGTCCGGTGACCGAGACCATGCTTCCCGCCACAACGGCTGAAAAATTCACCTTCTTCGCAATTTTATGTGTGCCGGTCAACGGACTGCTTCTGTTGGTACCGTCGGCAGTGGTGATGCTCATAGCCTACGGCGAAGGCTTCATGGAGAATGTTCTGGCAGAGGTGACCACCATAGGATTCGATTTCATGGCCGAGACCTACGGACTATCTATGATGCAGTATCTTGTGCCGCTGGCCACCTGTTTCTTCATCGTTTTCTCACGCTGGCGCAACCGCATAGGCATGGGCATAGGCATGACCATTGTTTCATGGGTCGCATACTCTATAATCTCCGGAATCACTGTGGGCATCATGCTGTTCATGTCGCCTGAATTCGAGCAGTTACTGGAAAATGCCGGCAATGAAGGATATGACGTGGGCGTGTACATAGGCCAGCGGATGGGAGGTATGATGAAAACGTTTATTTATGTGTCAAGTGCCATAGCGGTTGTCTATTTCTCATTGATGATGTATCTGACATATAGAAAAATGCGCACGCGCCAATTCTGATAACAGCCTATGGATTTTAAAACAGACAAACCTATTTACCGACAGATAATAGACTACTGTTTCGGCCGTATAATGGCCGGATCATGGCAGCCCGGGGCCAAAGTGCCGTCTGTCCGTGAGCTTGCGGTCCAGATGGCGGTGAACACCCACACCGTGCTGAAGGCCTTTGACCAGATGCAGCAGAGCGGAATAATAGTGTCGCGGCGAGGAATGGGATTCTTTCTTGCCGACGATGCCCGCGACCGGGTGGACGAGCAGCGCCGTCAGGAGTTTTTCGATACCCATCTCGAAGAACTGTTCAGGGAGATGGACATGTTGGGAATAGGCATCGACGACATCGCCGAAAAGTGGCGCCAACGCGGTTCTTAGGAATCAGCTTTCATATTAAATATTTTTAACGCTACATGGCTAAACAGGCAGCCGTGTGGCGTTGTTTTGCCCAATATTGCATTTCCCTTTAAAGAATCCGGACCATGATTACAATTGTTTTTTGTCACCCGTTGACACAGAGTTTCAATCACAAAGTGCTTGAATCGGTAACAGGCTATCTGTCAGCAGAAGGTAAGGAGTACGATGTGATTAATCTTTACGGCGAAAACTTCAACCCTGTGCTTGATTCCGCCGAACTGTCACTGCAGATGCAGGGCCGTACCAATGACCCCAAGGCGCGTCATTACGGCGAGATGCTGCTTGAAAGCGAGGAAGTCATCATGATATTCCCTATCTGGTGGGGCACTATGCCGGCCATGCTCAAGGGATTCATCGACAAGGTGTTCCTCAAGGGAGTGGTCTATGACACAACCCCCGAAGGCGCTCTCATGCCCTGTCTGTCAATAAACAGGACTACGATTGTGACCTCGTCGGAGGAAGACTCGGAGGTGCTCGGCAATTTCATTGAAGGATATTTCGCTCCGCTCACTCTGGCCACGGTCGGCATGAACAATGTCAAGTGGTTCAACCTCGACCATATATCGTCGCGCACGGATGCCCAGCGCGATGAATTCATAGCCCAAGTCAATTCCTACATAGCCGGCTGATTCTCCCCGCGGGCGCATTTGGCTCCGGTCAGGATGGCTTTTTAAATTATTTTGTCTATATTTGCATCTGAGATTTCAATTCAATGACTGAAGAATTCGATGCAGATATAGACAACGCTGTCAAATGCCTGTTGCATGGAGGCGTGATTCTGTACCCGACGGACACGGTGTGGGGTATAGGGTGTGACTCGGCCAATGAGGAAGCCGTCAAGCGCATATTCGAGATAAAGCGCCGTCCGGAATCAAAGGCCATGATTTCGCTTGTGGCCGATACGGCCATGTTCGAGCGCTTTGCCGGAGACCTGCCGGAAGTGGCCCTGACTCTTGTCGAAGAAGCCACACAGCCGCTCACACTTGTGGTCAGCAACCCGCAGGGGCTTGCGCCCTCTCTTCTTGCCGAAGACGGAAGCGCCGGCCTGCGCGTGACTGCCGAATCTTTCAGCCGTGAATTGTGCCGCAGACTCCGCAGACCGCTTGTCAGCACATCGGCAAATATAAGCGGCGCTCCCACTCCGCGGTTCTTCAATGAGATTGATGACGAGGTCAAGGATGCCGTGGACTATGTGGTGCGGTATCGCCGTGACGACACGGAACCCCGCAGGTCATCATCGGTCATAAAAATCAATCCTGATGCCTCGTTCAGCATACTCCGTATGTGATCCGGGCGGGATTGGCCGGTGTTCCATTAACTGAAATTCTTGCAATGGCTGAAAATAAAGAAATAACCCATCCGTCAGGGCGGTTCAACTCAACGATGCTGAAGTTCGCATTGTGGCGGGAGAAGCACATCAAGGAGAAATCCTTCGTGGTGTTCCTCGCTCTGCTTGTGGGACTGGCCGGCGGATTCGCGGCACTTCTGCTCAAAACGCTGATTCATCTGATATCGACCACTCTCACATCCCGTCTGGCCGTGGATGAAGGGCAGTTGCTCTACATTGTCTATCCGGCTGTGGGCGTGCTGATAACGCTGCTCTATGTGCGCTATCTGGTCCGTGACAACATATCCCACGGTGTGACCCGGGTGCTCTACGCCATATCCCAGAACAAAAGCCGCCTGAAGAAGCACAACATGTTCACGTCGTTATGTGCCAGTTCCGTGACCATCGGATTCGGCGGATCTGTGGGAGCCGAGGGCCCTATAGTGTTCACGGGCGCGGCCATAGGCTCGCAGATAGGGCAGTGGTTCAGGATGTCGCCCAGGGTGTTGATGATTCTTGTGGGCTACGGGGCCGCGGCCGGTATAGCAGGAATCTTCAAGGCTCCCATTGCGGGAATGCTTTTCACTCTGGAGGTGCTGATGATTGACCTGACAACGGTGTCGGTCATGCCGCTGCTTGTGGCCTCGATTACCGGCGCGGTCACGGCCTACGTGTTCACGGGTTATAACGCTGAGTTCTATTTCGTGCAGACGGAGCCGTTCCTCACCTCGCGAATACCCTATACGATTCTTCTCGGAGTGTTCTGCGGACTGGTGTCGCTCTACTTCACCAGAGTGATGAACATGATGGAAAACATGTTCCGCCGGGTGAGCAACATCTGGCTGCGCTACGCCATAGGCGCCGTGATTCTTTCCGGTCTCGTGTTCCTTTTCCCGCCTCTCTACGGCGAAGGCTACGGCTCGATCATTTCATTGCTGTCCGGAAACACCGAGGGCGTGTTTGACGGTTCGATTTTCTACAGCGAACGAAACGCCGTGTTCATCACCATCATGTTCATCATGGCGCTGACCGTCACGAAGGCTTTCGCCACTTCGGCCACCAACGGTGCCGGAGGCGTCGGCGGAACGTTCGCGCCGTCGCTTTTCGTGGGGTGCATGGCCGGCTTTGTATTCGCCTACGCCATCAACAATATCTTCGGACTGGACCTCTCGGTCAAGAACTTCGCCCTGATGGGCATGGCCGGGGTCATGTCGGGCGTTATGCACGCTCCGCTCATGGGCATCTTCCTCACGGCCGAGCTGACGGGCGGCTACACCCTGTTCCTGCCGCTTCTCATAGTCTCCGCGCTGTCCTACCTGACCATCAAGTTCTTCGAGCCTTACAGCATCTACGCCATGCGTCTGGCCCAGAGGGGCGAGCTGATAACCCACCACAAGGACAAGGCCGTGCTGACGCTCCTGAAAATCAACAATCTGATAGAGACCGATTTCCTCCCGGTGAAGCCCGACATGGACCTGCGGCAGATGGTCAGCGTCATATCCCGCTCAAGCCGAAATCTGTTTCCGGTGCTTGACGGCCGCGGAAAACTGCTCGGAGTGGTGGTGCTCGATGAAATCCGCAACATCATGTTCCGCACGGACCTTTACCGCAGGATACGCGTGGAGACATTCATGAGCACCCCCCTGGCGGAGATATGCGTGAATTCGTCAATGGAGCATGTGATGAAGGTGTTTGACGATACCGGAGCATGGAATCTTCCGGTAGTGGATGAAAACGGCAAGTATCTCGGATTCGTGTCCAAGTCAAAGATTTTCAATTCCTACAGGCGTGTGCTGCGGCACTATTCCGAAGACTGACGGCTCCCGTCAAAAACCAAAACCCGAATTTCAATATGAAAACCAAATCATATCAGTTTGAACTGCCCATGAGAGTGCGTGACTATGAGGTGGACTGTCAGGGCATAGTGAACAATGCAATCTATCTTCACTACATGGAGCATACGCGCCATGAATTCTGCCGTATGGCCGGATGTCCGTTCTCGGAGATGCACGCGCGCGGCATTGACCCGGTGCTCCGCGGCGTAAACATCGAATACCGCCATTCGCTTACGTTCGGGCAGGACTTCCTGAGCTGCATCAATCTGCGCCGGGAGGGAGCGAGGTTCATATTCGAGCAGGACATCTACGCGCTTCCCGGCGAAGAACTGTCGGCTAAAGCGGAGGTGACGGTGGTGTGTACCGAACAGGGCCGTCTGACCCGCGGAGACGTGCTTGCCGAAGCCTTTGCCGAACTGCTGAAATAAAAAAACATAACCCGGATGAATGCAATGGATACCGATGCGCTCGTTTACCGCATAGCTTTCGCCTCCCTGAAGGGAATCAATCCGGTGCTGGCCGGAGAGCTGATTTCACGCGTAGGTTCCGAACGTGCTTTTTTCGAGATGCCGGAACGGAGCCTTGCGTCCGTCATGGGTTTCAGAAACAGGATTTTCGACGATGTCTACAGAGCCCCGTTGCTTGAGGCGGCCGCCCGCGAGGCGGATTTCGTGAGGGCCAACGGCATAAGAACCTTATATTATACCGACTGCGATTATCCGCAGCGCATGTCGGACGTTGAGGACGCCCCGCTGATGCTCTACGCCCTCGGGCAGGCCGATCTGAACCGGGGACATTTGCTGGCGGTGGTGGGAACCCGTCACGCCACTCCTTACGGCATTGACTTCGTAAACCGGCTCGTGGCTGATGCCGCCTCTTCACTGTCGGAGCCTCTGACCGTGATTTCCGGACTCGCTTTCGGAATCGACGCGTCGGCCCATCAGGCCAGTCTCAAGCAGGGAATCCCTACTGTAGGGGTACTTGCCCACGGACTCAACACCATTTATCCGTCGCAACACCGTAAGCTTGCCGCCGACATGGTGCATAACGGCGGACTTCTCGTTACGGAATACCGCAGTGACTCGCCGGTCCATAAAGGAAATTTCATAGCCCGGAACCGCATCGTGGCGTCGCTCTGCGATGCTCTTGTTGTGGCCGAATCCGCCCGGAAGGGGGGCGCCCTTATAACTGCCCGGCTCGCCTCGGGATATAACCGCGATGTGTTCGCTCTGCCCGGACGTACGTCCGACCGCTATTCGCAGGGATGCAACAAATTGATTTCAAACCATTGCGCGGCCCTGATTCAGGATGCCGAGGACCTTATGGACGCCATGGGCTGGCAAAGGAAAGAGCAGGGTGCCGTGCAGCAGACGCTTTTTCCGGAACTTTCGGACGACGAGCAGACTGCTGTGGATTTTATCAGAGAGCACGGGGAGGCGCATATCTCCCAGCTGACCATGGCACTGAACCGTAGCGTGGCCAAAGTGATGGCTCTGCTGATAGACATGGAATTCAAAGGAATAGTGCTCGCTTATCCCGGCGGCAAATACCGTCTCGCGTAATCAACATTAGTCCACGCGGATTTGTTAATAGAATATCAAGTTAACCTCATCAGCCAAAATATGAAACCGAAAACAATAGCTTCAAGTGAACTCATAATCAACCCCGACGGGTCAGTGTTCCATCTTCATCTTCTGCCCGAGCAGCTTACGGACAGGATTATACTCGTAGGCGATCCGGGAAGGGTGGACATGGTGGCGTCATTCTTTGACAGCCGCGATTTCGAGGTGAGCAGCAGGGAATTCCATACAATCGGAGGCACTTACGGCGGCAAGCCCATCATGTGCCTGAGCCATGGAATAGGCCCTGACAATATTGATATAGTGGTCAACGAACTGGACGCGCTCGCCAATATTGACTTTGCCACACGTGAGGTGCGTCCCGAGCACAGGACTCTCCATCTGGTCCGTATAGGCACGTCGGGCGCGCTTCAGCCGGAGCTGAAACTCGGAACTCCCGTGATAGCTGAAAAAGCGATTGGTTTTGACGGAGTGCTCAATTACTATGCCGGCCGTAACGAAGTGGCCGATCTTGATTTCGAGCATGCCATGTGCGAGGCCACAGGGTGGAATCCGTTGTGGGCCAAGCCCTACGTTGTCGATGCCGATTCGCATCTGGTGGAAAAGATAGGCCGTGACGATATGGTGCGCGGCAATACCATCTCGGCTGTTGGTTTCTACGGTCCTCAGGGCCGCGAACTGCGTCTGCCGCTGGCTAATCCTGACCTGAACCGCCGTATTGAGGAATTCCGCTTCGGCGACCGCCGCATCACCAATTATGAAATGGAATCGGCTCCCCTGCAGGGACTCAGCCGCCTGATGGGGCATAAGGCCATGACTGTATGCTCAATCATAGCCAACCGTATGCGTCACGATGCCACACCGAACTACAAGACAGCAATCCACGATCTGATAGGAACGGTGCTTGACCGCATCTGATTATTCCTGACTGACTTCTACCGGAGCCGGGGTCGCTTCTGTTGCGGGAGCTGATTCCGGTTCTGTCTTTACCGCGGGTTCCGGTTTCGAGGGCTTGGGAGCCGGTTTGGGCGCGGCCATCCGTATGGCTTTGACTCTGGCGATGCTGTCGGCGCGTGCGGCGCTGTCAGCTTTGGCCGAAGCAATGCTGTCGGCTATCCTGTTGCTTTCCTCAATGGCGTAACGGTCGGCGGGATAGAGCACCTGGGTGGTGTCGACCACGGTTTCTTCGTTGATATCCTCAATGGTGTTGCGTTTTACATGGAGCACATATATCAGCGCTATGATGGCTGCCCATGTGAGAATCACGCCCGATATAATCCAGAATTTCCGGCCTCTGTTGCCTTCGGTTTCCTCTTCCGTCACCTCAATGTCCTCGCTCTCGGTCTCGGAATCGGCTTCCGTTTCCTCGTCACTGTCAGCGTCGGGGACCTGCTCATCCTTTTCCTCCGCGGTCTTTACCTCCGCGGTCTTTACCTCTGCGGTTTTTCCCTCAGGCAGTAACCGGTTCACTTCCTCGTCGTAGCCGGCGTCCGCGCTGTCAATGCCGCTCAGGTCCGTCAGATGCGGATAGAGCTGGCCGTCAACTTCGGATACATATATGGTGGAGGGGTCAAACGTTCCGAGCTTCACGCCGTTTTTTCTGAGAAATCCAGCAGCCTCCAGAATCCTGTCGCGGAGTCCGCGCCGCTCGTCATCGTCAAGTTTCCAGTCGCTGAGGACCTTCGTGAGGTTGCCCAACGGGAAATATTCCATCACGGCACAGTCCACGAAGCCGGTGGCTTCCTCGAACCGATATTGGCGTGTGTAGCGAACAATGGCACGGTTTTCGGGCAGCGCGTTGACGAATTTCACTTCATCGGCCAGTGTTGGCTCTCCCTCGCGGACCTGCATGATGCGGATATAGACATTGCTGTCGCGTTTGGTGGATTTGGCCTTGTATATCACGCCGAACCGTGTGCGGGCCACTACGTCGGCGCGTCTGTCGTAAGAATATTTTTCAAAAAACTCCTGATAAGTCATATCGAATAGGATTTAGGTATTTCATTCAACCGTAGCGGAGTCAACAGCGTAATCTTCCACTGCCACTGCCACTGAATCGGCATAATAGTCATTGTAATCGTATGGTATTACCTCAACTGCTTCTGTTGTGTCCACAACGACAGCTGGTTCTATGGCCTCTACTACAGTATCTTCTATTACCGGAGCGACATAATCGGTTGTTTCCCTTCGGATTCTGTCCTTTTTTACGACAGGCTCTCTGCCGATGGTTATCAGGGAGATGAATACCACAAGCATAATAAGGATTATGGCGACGATAATCTTTTCAAAAGTATGGTTGTTTTTCTTCTTCTGCTCCTGAGGCTTTACAGGACCGGGAGCTTGATATCCGGGATTTGTATTGTGGGGACCTGTAATGACGGGTGGAACAGTTTTGTTTCCGTTGCCGCCACCGCCGTTATTTCCGCCGCCGTTTCCTACGCTGCTGTAGGCTACGGTAGTTTCAGGCAGGCTGATAAGTTCGTCGAGCGGCATCCTCTCGGACGGATTGCCCGCAAGAAGGGAGGGGAGCACCCGGTTCCATGGAGCCGGAAGGGCGCTGATGTCGGCCGGCAGATGCCCTGAGGAAATCTCGGTGATAACGGCTGCGCGGCCCATCATTGAATTGGGGTCGTGTTCGCCGGCCGAGAAGGGGAGACGTCCGGTCAGAACCTGATAGATTATCACCCCGAGGCTCCACACATCGGAAGCCGGCGAGGGTCGTTCGCCCCGAAGCTGCTCCGGCGAGGCATAGCTTATTGTGGCCGAGGCCTGAAGTGTCAGTGTCTCGTCGTCGGTAAGCTGCCGGCTTATGCCGAAATCAGATATCTTTGCCACGAGTGTGCCGTCGGGACGCTTAGCTATCAGTATGTTCGACGGTTTCAGATCGCGATGGACTATGCGGTTTTCGTGGAGAAACTTAAGTCCTTTGGCAATGTCGTGTATCAGAGAACCGGCTTTTTCCGGACCGAGACGGCCGTTGCGGATGATGTCGGCCATGGACCCTTCGGGATAATACCGGAGTACGGCCACGTCATATTCCGCCGTTCCCATGGTGAATGTGTGGCAGTTGTCATAGACGGCCACATTGGGGTGCGGGGCAAGGCCGCTCACCAGCTCGAATTCCTTTCTGAGGCGTGTTTTCTCATTGGTTACCGGCGCTGATTTAAGGGCCACCCAGCAATCGTTGTAGTTGTCCCATGCGCGGTAGACCGTGCCGAAACTTCCTGAACCGAGACGGTCTTTGTCACGGTCGAATTTGTAGCGATTTTGAAATTCCTCGAATGTCATGCCCGCAGCCTTTTAGATGATTCTTACTTTGAAAACCGTGTTGCCGAGGCGCAGGCTGTCGCCGCTGAACAGTTCCGTTGTCTCGCCGGCCATGAGGCGCCGTTCGTTGACGAATGTCCCGTTGGAGCTGCCGGCATCGCGCGCTTTCACCACCGTGTTGCCAGGCTGCCCAGAGATGTCAAGGCCGGTGTGGAGCTTGCTCATGAAGAAATCCTGAATGTCAATCTGGACGGAGGCGGTGCTTTTCGGCGATTTCCGGCCGAGGGTATGTGAACCGGGGGCCAGCGTCAGATTCCCTATCGCGGCGGCGGATTCGCCCATAGGTTCAAGCACTACACCTGTCGCAGGTCCGGACGCGCCCCGTGTGGCTCCCACTGCCGAGCCGCATCTGGGGCATAACGCAGCGGAACCTGACTGAGTAACTACGGCGACCTCAAGTCCGCATGACCGGCATATTATGATTTCTTTCATCGGCAGACTCTTATAATTATTGCAAATTTAATGATTTTTTCGTGTCATACGGATTTTATGCCATAAAAAAGCATCCTTCGGCGGATTTTACCGTCAGAAGGATGCGCTGTATGCAAAAATTATGTTATGGCTCGAGGATTACTCGAGTTGCAGACAAGGATTAGTCCTCGTTGAGGTTGACACGTTTGAATTCAACTACAACCAGACCTTTCTGGGCTTCTTCAAGATATTTGCCTATGGTGAGGTTGCCATCTTTGATGAATTCCTGTTCCATGAGACAAGATTCCTTGTAGAATTTGTTGAGGCGGCCCTGAGCGATGTTCTGAATCATCTGCTCGGGGAGGTTGGCTGCTTTGGCGGCTGCGGTTTCCTTGATGATACCGCGGGCTTTGTCAGCCTCTTCGGTTGTGAGCCATCCCTTTGCGATGTTGGATTCGATGTGGGCTTCGGAATCCACGAGGTTGGGGTTGATGCCGGCTTTCTTGAGAGCAACTTCAACCGCACGTTTCACCTGTTCTTCCTTGGTCTTCTCAACTGCTACGTTGTACTCTGATTCCTTAACGGATTCAGGCACGCTGTTGCGGTCAACGGCCACGGGATTCATGGAGGCTACCTGCATTGCAACGTCGCGGCCAACCTGATAGTCAACGCCTTCGGCATTGAAACCTACGATTGTGGCGAGCTTGTTGCCGAGGTGGTTATAGGAAGTGGTTGAAGGAGCTTCGAGGCATTCGTAGGCACCGAGTTCCATCTTCTCACCGGTTTTTCCGCTTTCTTCGATGATGAGTTCGGCGATTGTCTGGCCGTTGAGAACGAGGGCTTTGAGCTCTTCGGCTGTCTTGACCTTGTTGGCCATGGCGGCATCGAGAATCTGTTTTGTCAGTTCAACGAAGCCGGCGTTTTTGGCAACGAAGTCAGTCTCGCATTTCAGAGCCACTACGGCTGCGAATGAGTCTTTGTTGGCTGCGAGAACGCAACCTTCAGAAGCTTCGCGGTCTTCGCGTTTGGCGGCTACGGCCTGACCTTTTTTGCGAAGAATCTCCACGGCGGCTTCAATGTCGCCGTTAGTTTCGGCGAGGGCTTTTTTGCAGTCCATCAGGCCGGCGCTTGTGAGGTGGCGCAGCTTGGTGATTTCTGCCATTGTTACTGCCATATCTTGTTGTTTTTGATATAGAAGAGTTTGCTTTGGGTTAATTAACACGAATGTGGTTGCGCGGACTTATTCTGCAGCGGGAGCTTCAGCGGCAGTCTCTGCTTCGGCAACGGGAGCTTCGGCGGCGTCTTCGGCTTTAGTCTCGTCAGCGGCCTTGCGGCTCACGCGGCGACGTTCGCGGCGGGGTGCGGCTTCGGCAGCTTCGGCGTCCTTGTTGTCAACCTTCTCGATCTTGCGTTCTTCGAGACCTTCGCTCATGGCGCTGCAAACGGTGTCGAGGATGAGCTCGATTGACTTGGATGCGTCGTCGTTAGCGGGGATTACGAAGTCAACGTTGTTGGGATCGGAGTTGGTGTCGACGATACCGAACACGGGGATTCCGAGGCGGTTGGCCTCAGCTACGGCAATGCGCTCTTTGAGCACGTCAACCACAAAGATAGCGGAGGGCAGACGGTTGAGGTCAGCGATTGAACCGAGAGTTTTCTCGAGTTTTGCACGCTGGCGTGTGATCTGGAGTTTCTCACGCTTGGAGAGATTGTCGAAAGTTCCGTCCTTCGACATTTTGTCAATGGCGGTCATCTTCTTCACAGCCTTGCGGATGGTGGGGAAGTTGGTGAGCATACCGCCGGGCCAGCGTTCAATCACGTAAGGCATGTTGACGCTTTTGGCCTTGTCTTCGATAACTTGTTTGGCCTGTTTTTTGGTTGCAACGAAAAGCACTTTCTTGCCTGATTTGGCAATGCTTTTCAGAGCGGCAGCTGCCTCGTCGAGCTTGGCGGCTGTCTTGTAGAGATCTATAATGTGGATACCGTTGCGCTCCATAAAGATATAAGGAGCCATTGCAGGATTCCATTTTCTTTTAAGGTGACCGAAATGGCAACCTGCTTCGAGTAACTGGTCAAATGTGGGTGTTGACATTTTTGTTCTGATGTTGTTTACGTTCTGTTGTTTTTACAATCCCTCCGGTAGGGAACGTGTCCATCCGCGGGATTTAGATACTAAACACTTGGGCTGTCACGCGGCGGAATAGCAATCCGTCATGCCGCATTGACTGAAAGAAAAGCGATTAACGCTTTGAGAACTGGAAGCGCTTGCGGGCTTTGGGCTGACCGGGTTTCTTGCGCTCTACGGCACGAGGGTCGCGGGTCATGAAGCCATGTGCGCGGAGTGTAGCCTTGTCGTCGGGGTTGATTTTGACAAGCGCGCGGGCTATGGCGAGACGCAGGGCTTCTGCCTGGCCTTTGTAGCCACCACCGTCGAGATTGACCTTGATGTCATATTTCTCGGTGCTGTCAAGTACGCTCAGAGGCTGCTTAACAATGAACTGAAGTATTGAAGAGGGGAAGTAAACTTCCAGAGGGCGTTTGTTGATGGTGATTGTACCGTTGCCCTCGCTGACTATTACGCGTGCCACGGCGGCCTTGCGGCGGCCTACTGCATTGACTTTTTCCATGCTTCAGCTTATTTTATCTTGTTAATGTCAATTACTTTGGGGTTCTGGGCTTCATGGGGATGAGCCGGACCATTGTAAACGTGCATGTTCTCAATCAGGCGACGTCCCAGACGGTTCTTGGGAAGCATACCTTTCATCACTTTGATGTAAAGGGGGTTGTAGCCCGGTTTGAGGTGCTTGTTGAATGATTTCTTCAGCAGGACTTCAGGTGATAAAGAACGCTGACCGCCGGGATAACCGGAGAAAGTAAGGTATTCGCGGTCTGTCATCTTTTTGCCGGTGAGCACGCACTTCTCGGCGTTGATGATGATGACGTTGTCACCGCACTCTACGTTGGGTGAATAGCTGGGTTTGTGCTTGCCGCGCAAAATTTTGGCAACTTTGGCGCAAAGACGACCCAGGACCTGATCGGTGGCATCAATCACGAGCCACTCTTTTTCAACGCTTGCTGCGTTAGGTGATTGGGTTTTGTAGCTTAAAGTATCCACTTTTAATAGTTTGGTTAATAATGAATTAATTTTGACTTTCGCCGTAAGAATGCCCGGCCAAAAGCATTCTGGCGGCTCCGGTCGATTAGGATTTGTATATAATCGGACTGCAAAGGTAGTGATTTTTAGCGAGATTACCTTGAAATTCGGGTGAATTTTACTAATTTTGTTTCAGAAAACGCATGCCCTGGAGCGCGGCCGGCGGTCCGGCGGCTGTCAGGGGCGCTTCGCATGCGAAATAACCGACATTCAATAATCCGGTACAGTACCACAGTTCATCACTTCAGCAATGAAAGTAACACAAATTGCGGCAGCGCTGATAGGCCTGTCCGTTGTGGCGGGTGCCACAGCTGCCGAACGCAAGATTAAAGTAACCGACCGTTATCTTGTGGTTCCGGTTTCGCATAAGTTTGACCGCGTGGATGTACGCATGATGATTCCCGGACAGGAATATATGCCTCTGAAAGTGCGTCTGCCAGCCGACGGCAAAGCCGAATATTACGCCTTCCGCGACATGGAGCAAATTAAAGGAAAGACCATAACGCTGGTCTATCCCGACGGAAATCTCGGCGGCGAGGCCATAACCACCATGCCCGAGATTCCGCAGTCGGACAATATCTATAAAGAGCCGAACCGTCCCCAGTATCATTTCACTACGCGTTGCGGGTGGATAAACGACCCGAACGGCCTGATATACCACGATGGAGAATATCATCTTTTCTACCAGCACAATCCCTACGAACGTGACTGGGAGAACATGACATGGGGGCATGCCGTAAGTCCTGACCTGCTGCACTGGACGGAACTGCCCACCGCGATTCATCCTGATAGCCTCGGCACCATTTTCTCCGGCTCCACGGTGATTGACCGGGATAACAGCTCGGGCTTCGGGTCAAAAAAGAATCCGGCCATGGTGGCGTTCTACACCATAGATTCGCCTGCAAAACAGACTCAGGCAATGGCCTACAGCCTTGACCGCGGGCGGACATTCAAAAAATATCAGGGAAATCCCATTATCGATACCCACGAGAAATGGCAGTCTCATGACACGCGTGACCCCAAGGTGTTCCGTTACGGCGACCACTGGGTCATGGCGGTCAACGAGAGAGACGGGCATTCAATATACACCTCCGAAAATCTCCGTGACTGGACCTTCCGCTCCCACACCACCGGTTTCTGGGAGTGTCCGGAGCTGTTCGAGCTTGCGGTCGACGGTAACCCCGACAAAACCAAGTGGGTCATGTACGGGGCGTCAGGCACATATATGCTCGGCGATTTCGACGGGTATGAATTCAAGTCCTCAAGCGGCAAGCACCGTTACACCGGCGGAAGCATCTATGCCGCCCAGACCTTCAACAACATTCCGGCAAGCGATGGCCGCCGCATACAGATAGGGTGGGGGCGCATATCGCATCCGGGAATGAATTTCAACGGAATGATGCTCCTTCCCACGGAACTTTCGCTCCGGACCACAAAGGACGGCATCCGCCTCATCAGCAATCCGGTCAGGGAGGTGGAGTCACTGTGTACTTCCATCGGAAAATGGAGCAATCTTTCTCAGGAAGAGGCCAACAACGTAATGCGCCCTTACTCTGACCGCGACCGTCTCCGGATCAAGGCGACACTGATGCTGTCACACGCCACCGATGCGTCACTGAGCCTTGACGGACAGCGGATAGTGGACTACGATATGAACAACACCACTCTCAACGGCTATCACTATTCGCCGCAGGATCCTACATCAATGGAACTCACAGCCGACATTTTTATTGACCGCACTTCGGTTGAGGTGTTCATTGACGGCGGCCTGTTCTCATATTCGTTCGGACGCGATTTCGCTGGCCGCAGGGGGCAGCCGTTTGAATTTCGCGGCAACCGTCTGACGGTCACGTCCCTTGAGCTGATGGACGTGGCCTCGGTGTGGGACCGGCAGTAGAGCGATTATTCCTTGAGTCTGTAGTCTCCGGCCGGAGTGTCGAACACGATGTTGCGGCCGGTGAAAAGACGGTCCATGGCGCCCGATGCTATGACTTCGGCAACCGGACCTGACATCATTTCGCCTCCGGGCAATATGAGCCACAGATCGGTGGCTACGGCAAGGGCGTTGGCTATGTCATGTGTGGAAAGCACAATGGCCATCTCTTTTTCCACGGCCATGCGCCGTATCAGGGCCATCACCTCGAGGCGGGAGGCCACATCGAGAAACGATGTTGGCTCGTCGAGCAGCATAAGCGGAGTCTGCTGGGCCAGAGCGCGGGCTATCATAACTTTCTGGCGTTCGCCGTCGGAAAGCGTGCCCAGATACCTGTGAATCAGATGGAGCATGCCCACGGCCTCAAGCGAATCCTCCACGATGCGCCGGTCTGTTCTGTCGAGCCGTCCGAAAAATCCGGTGTAGGGCTGACGCCCGAGTGAAACGGTCTCGCCAACCGTCAGGGCGCCTGCGTGGGAGCGCTCGGTATAGACCACGCTGATAAGGCGTGACAGTCTGTCGGCCGGAAGATGCTGCAGGTCCATGCCTCCGATTGTCACCGTCCCTTCAAGCGGCTTCTGCTGTCCGGCCACAGTGCGCAGCAGAGTGCTTTTCCCGGCACCGTTCGGGCCGAGCAGACAAGCCACGGAACCGGGACTCAATGACAGACTGACATCGGTCACAACGGCGGTCTCTTTCCCGCCGTTGCGGTACCCGGCGGAAAGTCCGAACGTCTGTAATATCGGAGATGCTGTCATGAGAAATAAAGAAGTTTTTTTCGGCAAACTATTATGTAGGTGATAACCGGGACTCCGATTATAGGGGTGATGGCATTGACCGGAATCATCCCTGACGACGGCATGGCGGAGATGAACGCGCAGAGCAGACCGGTCATGGCTCCGGCAAGAGCGGTGGCCGGAAGCAGGACGGAGTGGTTGGACGTGCGCAGGGTTATGCGCGCTATGTGCGGGACTATGAGGCCGATGAATCCTATGGGGCCGCAGAACGCTGTGGCCGAGGCCGTGAGCGCTCCGGAGACAATCATGAGGTTGCGGCGCGTGGCCGATATGCTGATGCCGAGACTCCCGGCGTAGCGGGCACCGAGAAGCAGGGCGTTGAGCGGTTTTATCAGAAGGAAGGAGACGAATATGACAGGCAGCGTTACGGCGCAGAACGCCAGAGTGCGGTCAAGCGACGAACCGGAGAAGTTGCCAAGACCCCATATCACGTAGGAATGCACGCCCTCCTGAGTGGAGAAGAAGTTCAGCATGGCAATGGCCGACGATGCGAAATAACCTATGAGAATACCTATGATAAGGACCATCATGCCCGACCGCACCACGCGCGAGAACGCGAGCAGCAGCCCGAGCACCGCGGCCGCGCCGGCGATGGCTCCGGCCAGAGAGCTTCCGTAGGTGCTCCATCCCGAGCCGATGCTTCCTCCGAATGCAAGCATCACTATGGCCACTCCGAGTGACGAGCCGGTGGAAATGCCCAGAATGGAGGGTCCGGCGAGAGGATTGTCGAAACATGTCTGGAGAAGCAGGCCGGCAACCGACAGGGCGGCTCCCGCCACAAGTGCGGTTAGCGTCATGGGCAGACGTGTCTGCAACACTATCACGCGCCACACCTCGCGCTCCACCTCGCCTCCCGTCAGGCATCGCGCTATCTGGTCAAGCGGAATGTCAACCGAGCCGGTAACCAGGCATCCGGCAGCCAGAATCAGCGATATGACAGCCATGCCCCACGACACTATCAGCGTCCTGCGGCGGGAATTGCCGGAAGTCATGGATGTCTGTCCGGTCATTTCTTCCTCTTTTTGATAATGTCGTTGTTGATTTTTATGCATGTCACTATTATGCTGCACGCCGAGGTTATGAGGTTGGTAATAACCAGCGGAAGATTGTCGGTGAGCAATCCCTGGATCATGAACAGTATGCCACCGAGTCCCATCAGAAGGAATGTTGGCATGGCTATGGAATCGGTTTCGCGGGTGCGTATGGTGTGTATGGCCTGGGGAAGATACCCCAGAACCATTGCTATTGCGGCTCCGTAGCCCACAATGTCTGTTATGACGGTCGGTTCCATGATGCGGTCTTGTTTAATCAGAAGGCAAAGATAGCCATACGGAGGGTAATAACAAAGAGAACCGCAGGAAAGAATGTTCTGCAAGGTTGCAAAAAACCGGGCTGCGCGGAACTGCTGATTATATTTGCGGTGTAAAAACAAAACAGACATTCAATTTCTTTTACTTTAAACTCAAATCATTATGAAAAAGAAAAACGCCGGTAAAAAGAATTTTAAGCCCGAGGTCTACAATCTGATAATTCTTGACCGCAGCGGCTCCATGCAGTCCATCAGCAATCAGGCCGTGGCCGGAGTCAACGAAACAATCGGCACCATCCGCGCGGCGGGCCGCTCCACCGGTTCCGCCCAGCGCTTCACTCTGACGTCGTTCTGCAGCTGCTGCATCAGGGACCATTATGTGGATGTTCCCATCGAAGAAGTGGCTCCGTTCCGCAACGAGGATTTCAACCCGTGCTGCTGCACTCCGCTCTATGACGCCATAGGGCGCTGCTGCACGGCTCTCCGCAACCGTATCTATGGCCGGAAGGATGTGGCTGTCTCCGTGACCATCATAACCGACGGATTCGAGAACGATTCCAAGGAGTGGAATCAGAAATCGGTAAGGACCTTGATAGAAGGCCTTAAGGCCGACGGATGGCTGTTTGCCTATATCGGCGCCAATCAGGACACGGCGGCCGTGAGCTACGACCTTTCCATCAGCAATCATATATGTTTCGATGCCACGCCCTCCGGCACGGCTTCCATGTTCAGCCGGCAGAACCGCGCTAGAACCCGCTGGACCCAGAGAATCATGAGTTGCTGCAGCGCATCGGATATGGCCTGCTGCAACGAAGATTATTTTGATGAGGACTGATAGGATTTTTCCGGCCGGAATTATGTAACTTTGCGGACGTTGCCACCATAAAGATTCATGTTTATGACAGAACATCACATAGATGCGGAGATGGCCGACGCCCGCGGGGTGCGTCCCGGCGAGCTGGTGCTTTTCGAGCCTGTGCGGCCTGAGGTTCTCGGCTTTGTCAAATCCGCGGTTTCACTGCCGGTATCCGTGCGCCGGCCGCTCTGCGAAGGGTTGGCCGGTTGCGGCATGGTCATGCGTATCAGTCTTCTCGACATTGACAGTCCCTCGCGCAGCTATGCCGGAGTTGATTTCAACAGCGTCCCTCTGACTTACGACGCTGTGCGGTTCCTGACGGATGCGGCCGTGCCCGTGGTTGATTCTGTCCCTCCGGCCGGAATTGAATGGTACGAGCCGCCCGTCTACGGCGTGGCCGAGTGCTGCAGCGCCATGCCGTCACCGCCAGAGTCACCGGCGCCCGAACCGGAACCTGAACCGCCCCGCAAGAGCTGGCTCTCGCGCCTGAGTTCCAGAATCTCGGAGATGATGGTGTTCGGCGATTCGGACGATGACCTCTGTGACGACGATGAGGGTCCCTGCGCGAGAGAGGTCGGAATCTGCCCTGACATCCTGCCTGAACCGGAAGCCGCTGTTCCGGAGAGCGATGCGGACCTCGAAGCCGAAAGGCGCGAGTGGGTGGACCGGCTCACGGCGCTCGTGCTTGATTATGTGACGCGCTTCCACTCCATGCCTCCCCGGGAGCTGATAATGGAGTCACTGCGCGGAAAGCTGTCGCTCGAAAAGCCCCATCAGCTGAGTGATATAGTGGTCAACGGAGACCTCCGGATCATACTCCCGCAGTACAATGAGCTTGAGCTGAAGATGACGCCGCTTGCCCGCACGGTCTACATATTTTTCCTCTGCCATCCCGAGGGCGTGCGTCTGGCCGACATCCCTGACCATGCCGACGAGCTTGCCAGCATCTACTCCATAGTCAAGCCGGGCGCCGACGAGAAAATCGCCGAGAGCTGCATAGCGGACCTTACGGACCCGTTCGGCGATTCGCTGCAGCAGAAACTGTCGCTCACGCGCAGGGCCGTGCGCCGTTACATTCTGAATCCCGAGCTTGCCGAATATTATCTGATAAAAGGGGAGCGCGGAGGCCTTTACGGAATAGGTGTACCGGCGGAATCACGTAAACTTCCGGCCATACTTTCGCGTAACTGACGGTGAACAAACCGGGCGCATGCGGATGTTATATATCCGTATCCAACACATAAACAAAGATATGCGCCCGTTTCAACAAATCCTCTTATTGCTGACCGCAATACTCCCGGCCAAGGCGGTTGCCGGGCCGGAGTCCGTGATGGCCGATTCCATGCCGGACCGCTGGCAGTACGTCAGCGAGTTCATTCAGGCGGTCCCGACCGACGACCGCTGGTGGCAGTCATTCGACGACCCGCTGCTCGATTCGCTGATAGCCCTGGGCGTTGACAGGAATTTCAACATCCTGGCCGCCATGCGTCGCATCGAGGTGGCCAATCAGGCTGTCAGGCAGGCGCGTGCGGGCTATTATCCCAACATAGGTGTTTCGGGCGGATGGACTAAGTCACGTTCCTCGGGCAATATGATTCCCGGAGGCCGTCCGGAAAACATGGATTATTTCTCCCTCGGCGCCAGCATGTCGTGGGAAATCGATGTGTTCGGCCGCATATCGGCTAAAGCCAAGAGGATGAAATCGCTCTACAGGGCAAGCCGGGCCGAGTATGCCGCCGTCATGGTGAGTATGTGCGGCGAGATAGCCCGAAACTACGCGGCGCTGCGCACCGCCCAGGAGCAGCTCGAAGTGGCCCGCCGCCATATTGTGTCGCAGGACAGCGTGCTCCACATAGCAGAGGCTCGCTTCGATGCCGAGCTGGCCTCGAAACTCGACATTGAACAGGCAAGCACCATCTGTTATTCCACAAAGGCAACCATCCCTTCGCTTGAGGCGCAGATAGAGACCTCGATCAATGCTATAGCTTTGCTCATAGGTGAATATCCCGAGAATATCTCGTTGCGTCTCAAGGCTCCGGCCCCGCTGCCCGATTACCGTCAGATTGTGGGAGCGGGAATCCCGAAAGAACTCATACGGCGCCGCCCCGATGTGGTCGAGGCCGAATGTCAGCTTGCCGCTGCCGCCCAGGCCGTGGGTATCGCCAAAAAGGATTTCCTTCCGGTGCTATCGATTCAGGGAAGCATAGGCACCTCGGCCCATAACGCCGGCGACCTGTTTGACAGGAACAGTTTCATCTACAGCATAGCCCCGACAATAAGCTGGACCGTTTTCGACGGTATGGCCCGCAACGCGGCGCTCGTTTCCGCCCGCGAACAGCTCAAGGCCACCGTTGACCAGTATAATCTGGCCGTGCTGACGGCCGTTCAGGAGGTGGACAACGCCATGGCCAACTATCTCTCGGCAATGAAGGAGGCCGAGCTGCTCGCCGACGTGGTGGAGCATGCCTCCAATTCGTTCGACCTCTCGTTCGATCTCTACCGCAGCGGTCTCAGCTCGTTCACCAACGTGGCCGACGCCCAGATAAGCTATCTGCAGTATGCGTCGAGTCTCGCGGCGGCAAAAGGCAACGCGCTGACGGCCCTTGTGTCGCTTTATCAGGCCCTCGGCGGCGGGTGGAGCGAACAGCAGTAATATGTATTCAGAAAAAACAACTACAAGATGACGATATGGCACGCATAAATTATAAGAATATCGCAGGCATCGTTGCCGCGGTCTCTGTGGCAGTCATGGCGCTGGCGTCATGCGGTTCCAAAAAGCATGAATCTGTTCCGGAGGTGATGCCCGTGGATGTTGCCCGGGCGGAGACTGATTCAGTAATCATCTACAAGTCCATGCCGGGAGTGCTCCATGCGGTCGACATGGTGGAACTCGTGGCCCGGGTGAGCGGTTATCTCCGCGCCGTCAACTACAAGAGCGGTGATGTGGTCCACAAGGGGCAGCTGCTCTTCACCATAGAGGATACCCGCTACCGCGATGCCGTGGTGCAGGCCCAGGCCGCGCTCAATAGCGCGCGCAGCCAGTATGAATACGCATCGAGCCATTATGCCGCCATGGAAAAGGCCAAGAAAAGCAACGCCGTCTCGGAAATGGAGGTGAAGCAGGCCAAGAGCGCTGTGGAGACGGCTCTCGCCGACATCCAGAATGCCGAGGCCGCGCTCCAGACCGCCAGAACCAACCTGGGCTACTGCCGCGTCTATGCACCGTTCACAGGGCGCATAACGGCTTCTCCGCTCAGCGTCGGCGCGTTCCTCAACGGTGAAGCCTCTCCGGTGACCATGGCCACCATCTACAAGGACTCGGAGATGCAGGCCTATTTCAGCATCAACGATGCCTCGTTCCTGAAAGCTCTGTCGAACATGGCCAACCGTCAGGGCATTAACTACGATTCCATTCCCGTGTCGTTCAGCGAGAAGCTGCCGCATTCCTACACCGGCGCGCTCCGTTATCTGGCCCCCGACCTTGACCCCGCCACGGGAACCATGCAGGTCCGGGCCGACATTGACAATACCTACGGCGAGTTGCGCGAGGGCATGTATGTCACCGTGCGTCTGCCGGTGCGTCTGGACCCCAAGGCCGTTCTCGTCAAGGATGCCTCGCTCTCCACTGACCAGTCCGGCAAGTATCTCTACACGGTCAATGACTCCAACAAGGTGGTCTACACCCATGTGGATGCGGGTGACGTGGTCCACGATTCCATGCGTGTCATCAATTCCGGCCTGAAACCGGGCACTCCCTACATCACCAAGGCTCTGCTCAAAGTGCGTCCCGGCATGGAAATCCGTCCGGTCTATGTGCGTTGATTGACGCCGTCAGTTTCCATCAGTAATCTGTAACGCCATGTTCTCGAAATTTTTCATTGACCGCCCAATATTCGCCATAGTCATTGCCGTGGCCATGATTCTCGGCGGTCTCATCACGGTCAGGACTCTGCCCGTGGCCCAGTATCCCGACATCACGCCCCCCACGGTGATGGTCAGCGCAAACTATCCCGGCGCCGACGCCGCCACCGTGGCCAACACCATCGGCGTGCCCATAGAGCAGCAGGTCAACGGTGTGGAGGGCATGATGTACATGAGTTCATCGTCAGGCTCCGACGGCTCGTATATGCTCACCATAACATTCGAGAACGGCACCGACCCCGACATGGCTGCCGTGAAGGTCCAGAACCTTATATCGCTCGCCGAGGCCACGCTGCCGTCGGCCGTGCGCCAGCAGGGCGTTCAGGTGATGTCGAGGTCCTCCAACATAATCCTGTTTGTGGCCATTGAGAGCGACAACCCCAAGCTCTATGACGCTCTTTATCTTACCAACTACGCCCAGCTGAACATCGTTGACGAGCTCGCCCGAATCGACGGCGTGGGGCAGGTGAGCGCTTTCGGCGGCGGAGAGTACAGCATGAGAATCTGGCTCAACCCCGAGCTGATGAGGGTGCGCAACATTACGGCTGACGAAGTGCGTCAGGCCATTTCGTCGCAGAACATGCAGGTGAGCGCCGGAAGTGTTGGGCAGGCTCCCGACGGCTCTTCGGAATTCGAGTATTCGCTGACGGCGCAGGGGCGCCTGTCTACGCCCGAGGAATTCGGCAATATGGTCATCCGCACGGATGCCGACGGCGGCATGCTCCGTCTGCGCGACATAGCCCGCGTGGACCTCGGAAGCGATTCCTACAGCAACATTTCGCGCGTGTCGGGCAAACAGGCCGGCCTGCTCGGAATCTATCAGCTCCCCGGTGCCAACGCCCTTGATGTGGCCGACAAGGTGAAGGCCCGCCTGGATCAGCTCTCGGACTATTTTCCCGAGGGAGTCAGCTACAGGGTGATTCTTGACACCTCGGAATTCGTTACCGCCTCCATCGATGAGGTGATAGTAACTTTCCTTGAGACCACACTGATTGTCATGATTGTGATCATGCTTTTCCTCCAGAGCTGGCGTGCCGTTATAATTCCCATGATAACCATCCCCGTGTCGCTTATAGCCACGTTCGCCGTGATGAAGCTGCTGGGCTTCACCATCAACACTCTCACTCTGTTCGGTCTGGTGCTTGCCATAGCCATTGTGGTCGACGATGCCATCGTGGTGGTGGAGGACTGTGCCCGCATAGTTCAGGAGGGTAAGCTGACGCCGCGTCAGGCCACCGAGAAGGCCATGAAGGAGCTGCAGGGGCCTGTGATCGGCGAGGTGCTCGTGCTGCTGTCGGTGTTCATACCCACGGCCTTCATCAGCGGCATCACCGGTGAGCTCTACAAACAGTTCGCGCTGACAATAGCCGTTTCCACCGCTTTCTCGGGCTTCAGCGCCCTGACCCTGACGCCGGCGCTCTGCGCGCTGTTCCTGCGCAAGGAGAGGGTGGGCTCACAGTTCATCCTGTTCCGCTGGTTCAACAGCCTGTTCGATAAGACCCTCGGCGGATACATGAAAATCGTGGGGCAGTTCCTTCGGCGTCCCGTAGTGGCCATCGCGGTCTACATAGCCGTGTGTGCCGTGGCTTTCTGGGGCTTCCTGAAAATGCCGTCGTCATACATTCCGGAAGAGGACATGGGCTATTTCATGGGCTCCGTGCAGCTGCCCTCGGGTGCCTCTCTGGAACGTACCCAGGCGGTGCTCGACGATGTGTCGGCCCGGCTGAAAAAGATGCCTGAGGTGAAGGACGTGATGACCATTGCCGGTTTCTCGTTCCTCGGCGGCTCCGGCTCCAACATGGGCGCCGTCAATGTGGTGCTGACGCCATGGAAGGACCGCAAGGGCAAGGCCCACGAGGTGGAGTCCGTCATAGCCCGCTTCGAGGCTTCGTGCGCCGACATTCAGGAGGCCGTGGTATTCGGGCTGAATCCGCCTGCCATTCCCGGACTCGGAATGGCCTCGGGTCTGGAGATGCAGATTCTCGACATAAACAACCGCGGAGCGGCGCAGCTCAAGGAGGCCGTGGACCTGGTGGCCGATGCGGCGCGCAAGGACCCGCGCATTGCTTCCGTCACGTCGCTCTACGAGGGCCAGGTGCCGCAATACAAGCTTAACATTGACCGCGACAAGGTGAAACTCGAGGGCATAGTGCTCGCCGACATCTACTCGGCCCTGTCATCGTTCACCGGCTCCACCTACGTCAATGACTTCAACGAGTTCGGGCGCGCCTACGAAGTGCTTGTGTCGGGCGATGTGATGTCGCGTGAACGCATAGGCGACGTGCTGAACCTCATTGTCCGCAACAGCGAGGGCAAGATGGTGCCGTTCTCGTCGTTCATGACCGTTGAGCAGGTGATGGGAGAGCCAGATGTGGACCGCTACAACCAGTACCGCACGGCATCGCTCACCGCCACCCCGGCCCACAGCGTCAGCTCGGGCGACGGCATAAAGATTATGGAGGACATTGTCAGTCAGCAGCTCGGTCAGGAATACTCCTACGCATGGACCGGCGAGGCTTATCAGGAGACACAGGGTGGCACCACCATTTCCATGGTGATGATATTCGCCGTGATAATAACGCTCCTTGTGCTCGCGGCGCAGTATGAGAGTCTGACCGACCCCGTGGCCGTGATCATCTCCATGCCTACGGCCATTCTCGGCACCGTGCTCGGCTGTCTGATAATGAGCCAGAGCATCAGCGTCTACACCCAGATAGGCATAATCCTGCTGCTCGGCCTTTCGGCCAAGAATGCCATATTGATTGTGGAATATGCGGTTGATTTCCGCAAGAGCGGCATGGACATCCGCAAGGCGGCCGCCGATGCGGGCCGCATCCGTTTCCGTCCCATCATGATGACGGCCTTTGCGTTCGTGTTCGGAGTCATGCCCATGCTGTTTGCCACAGGCGCCGGCGCCGCGAGCCGCGTGGCGCTGGGAACAGCCGTGGTGTTCGGCATGGCGGTCAATGCGGTAGTGGGCACGCTCTTCGTTCCGAACTTCTGGGAACTTCTGGAACGCTTCCGCGAGAAATACCTCTCCGGCATCTTCTCCGGCGGTCCCTCCGACACCCCGCCCCAAGTCCCCACCGACCCGGGGAGTGTGTGACGGCTGAAGCCGTCACTCCTAAAATAACAAGGCGGGCCTTTGGGGTCCGCCTTGTCGGGATGAATATGAATAAATGATGCCTTATCTAACGAGTATCTTGGTGGCTTTGTTGCCCTGACGACGGATGTAGAGGCCGGGGGCAAGGTTCTCGCCGTTTACGCGGACACCCTGGAAGTTGTAGTATTCAACGGGAGCGTTGGGGTCAACCTCGGGCTCTTCAACAACGATGTCATCGATGCCGGCCATAACGGCTTCTTTCTCACCAAAGCAAAGGTTGTCAAAGAACCAACGAAGAGCTTTACCGCTGGGCCACTGCTCATCCTTGTTTCTGATGGTGTTTTCTGTGCCGTTTTTAATCTCACCGGGCTCGAAATCCTTAGT
Organism: uncultured Muribaculaceae bacterium; assembly: GCA_947627615.1. Taxonomy (GTDB): domain Bacteria; phylum Bacteroidota; class Bacteroidia; order Bacteroidales; family Muribaculaceae; genus Paramuribaculum. The sequence continues at coordinate 58,238 of CANQWS010000004.1, forward strand.
GTAGTTGACCCATTCAAGTTTGTGGCCATCTTCCCAGTTGAGAGCCGGAACGGCATACTGAACTTCGTTTTCTCCGTTTTTAACTATTACAACCAGTTCGGTCGGGTCTATGACACCTGAATTCTGACGCTGTGAACACCAGTCAAAGCTAAGTCTCACGGTTTCGGAAGCAGGAACATCTGTAGCAACTTTGAATGAGATACCAGACTGATATCCGGTAAGCCCGAACTTCAGATAGCAATCGTTGAAATAAATCTGTTTGTCAGGAGTTCTCTCATCCTTTGAAGAAGCATGTGTGCCAACGAAAGAATAGCCGCGCTCTTGGAGGGCTGAATACAGAGTCTTTCCTTCAATCTTATTGGTCAGATTCGGAGCGTTTGCAGAAGGATTGTCAGAGCCAATAGTATCTCCGGTAGGACCCTTGCTATCTCCCTGTTCCACCCAGGGAGCGAACCACTCGAAGTCATCCTGGAAGTAGATTTTGCCGGTCTCTTCCTGTTTAGACACGATTTTGCCTGAGAATGAACATGAAATTGTGACAGAAGGAGTAGTGTTAATAGAACCGTCAATATTCATTGCCATATCTCCATTGTCGTAAACCTCAATAAAAGGAGACAAGTCGGCGGTAACAGGTCTCTGTCCCTGACGGAATATCATGACATCAGTTGCCATAGCAGCATACATTTGAATACCTTCTTCGTAGCCTTTATCGTCCAAAGCAATTTTAAGTTCCGCAGTCGGAATCTTGTTGCCTGAGACAGTGATTGTCATAGAGGGAACGTTCAAGTAAACAGTACCTTCCTCTTCCGTCACAGAGAGTGTGACTTCGGATTCATCATAATCGCTGCCTACAGCAACCGTCATATTCCCTTTATAGTCGGTGGCATTGATTGCGAACGCGGTCAGAAGGACCGTGAGAGTGAGTAAAAATTTCTTCATAAATGATTTGGTTTAGTTAAACGTGATATTATTGTCTCTTTATGGTTTTTGGTTTCGGTTTTTAACATGGTTAGGTCCGTAATGGAACCTGAGTTCATGGCTGATTTTCATTTCGCAACAAAGTTACTGCGTTGCGCTTAAATATCAAAACTATTTAACCGAAAAATTTCATTATTAGCCGGGAGAGGGTTGCGGGGAGTGGCCACTCGGGATGTAACCTACGTCACCGGAAAATTAATCGACCTCTCCGAGGCCGGAAATCTTTTTTACGCCTCCACCCCACACCAAAGGTGCCGGACGCGCCTTTGATATGGGGCTACAACTCGGGACGCCTCTCCGAGGCTGAGAATGCCTTGTTTATCAGGTGGATATAAGGTGCCTTCGGCGATTTTTTTGATGGTAGCTGAAGCAGCCGTTCCTATGGTATATAAAAACAACAAAGGACGCTCTCACGAGCCTCCTTTGGGATTTACACATAGTACTTAACGTCAGTGGATGTATTATAATGTCTAATGTTATATTTTTTATGAAAAAGCGTTTTTGATGAGCTGTTGTTAATACACTTGCAAAGATAATCTATAAATCGTTTAATTCCTAAGGTTTTGAAACTATGTTGTTTAACATGGTTTGAACTTTTGTTACAGATTGCTTTTCAAAACTGCAATTTGTAAAGCTTGATTCGGTTTGAAAGCTAACGTTTGCAAACTGATTTCAAAACAAAAGTGGCAAAATGTAAAATAGTTAAATTGAGTTAATAGGAAATCGGGGTGTTTTTTAACTTTTGTTTGCAAAAATAGGCCCCGCCGGGCATGTTTTTCCGGCAAAACCGCATGACCTAATGAATGAAAACAAACGCTAAAATACCATAAAGCTGTCGCAGTGGATTAAACCTCGGGTGTTTCCCGGGGTCATATCCGGCGTAACGACAATTATTCATAACTTAAAGAAATATTCAAGATCATGAAGAAACAAATTGCTACTCTCGCCCTCGCGGCAGTATCTATGGTGACCATGGGCGCATTCGCCCAGAACAAGGATTGCAAGGCCCAGTGCAAGGACAAGCAGGCAAAATGCGTGAACGCCGACCGGAAGGACTGCAAAAAGATGCGTCCCGGATGTTCCAATCCTTTCGAGGGCCTGAATCTGACCGACGCCCAGAAGGAAAAACTCGGCAAAGTGACATGTCCCGCACAGCAGGCCCGCGCTGACCGCCAGAAGGCCAAGGCCGATGACAAGGCCAAACGCGAAGAGCGCCGTGCCAAGGCCAAGGAGGCCCGTGCAAACTATCTGAAGGAAGTGAAGAGCATTCTGACTCCGGAGCAGTACACCCAGTTCCTCGAAAACTTCTTCCTCAACAGCCGTCCGGCCAATGGCGGCAAGGCTTTCAGAAAGGGTCACCACGGCAAGCATCACGGAGCCAAAGGCTTCCGCAACGGCAAGGATTTCAACAAGGCCGACCGCAAAGCCCAGGATAACAAGTAAGGAAAAATACAAGCAAGCAGTTAGAAATAAATAGTTCCTGAGAGTGGGAACATAAGCCCTGCCATAATGGTTTATTAAATGACTCATTCTCATCTCTCTTCTTCAGAGCCGATCTTCTCCATTGATGAAGACCGGCTTTTTTCGACCCCATTCCCCAATATTTGTTAAGGCCGGGGGCGCGGAACGTTATTTTCTACCTGAAAATAGCTATCTTTGGAGTCCGAAACTAAAATGAATCACCAAAAACTCATGAAAGCACAGTTCTTAATTCCGGCCGCCATGCTGCTGATGGCGGCTTCGGCCCAGGCAGTGACCGTCACGCCGGCCGATATCATACCCCGCCCGGCATCCGTGACCCAGACAAAAGGCGAGTTCTCCCTCACGGCCGTTCCGCTGACCTACGCGGTGAAGGGCGATGCCCATGGCGGCCTCAAAGCCTATATGGAAACGCTGCCTGAACTCTTCACTCCGGCCGCAAAACCGTCGAAGGCCCTTATATATATAGCTGTGACGGGAGGCGAAGGCGAGAGCTACACCATGGACGTGACCCCGAGACAGATAAAGATAAAGGCGCCCACAGCCGCCGGCGCGTTCTACGGACTGCAGTCACTGATACAGCTTGCCGGAATCAAGGACGCCACGGCAATCGAGTGCGGTAAAGTGGCCGACGAGCCCCGCTTCGCCCACCGCGGACTGCTTTTCGACGTGTCGCGCCATTTCCGCTCGCCGGAATTCCTGAAGAAACAGATCGACGCCATGGCGCTGATGAAACTCAACAACCTGCACCTGCATTTCACTGATGCCGCCGGCTGGCGCATGCAGATCGACCGCTATCCGCGGCTCACGGAGTTTGCCGCATGGCGTCCGCAGGCCGTATGGCAGGACTGGGTCGATAACGGCTCGCAGTACTGCGACGAGAGCGACCCGCGCGCCAAGGGCGGCTACTACACCAAGGAGCAGCTGCGAGACCTGGTGAAATATGCCGCCGACCGTCACATACGCATCATCCCGGAGATAGAGATTCCGGGCCACAGCAAGGAGGTGACCACGGCCTATCCGGAACTCTCGTGCAGCGGCAAGCCGTATGTCGACGAAGACCTGTGCATAGGCAAGGAGGCCACGTTCGATTTCCTTGAGGACGTGCTGACCGAGGTGATGGACGTGTTCCCCTCGGAATATATCCACATTGGCGGCGACGAGGCATCCAAGGCCGGCTGGCGCAACTGCAAGGACTGTCAGGCGCGGATGAAGGCCGAGGGGCTGAAGGACGTGGACGAGCTGCAGAGCTACGCCATTGAGCGCGTGGAGAAGTTCGTGAACTCCAAGGGCCGCAGCATCATAGGCTGGGACGAGATTCTGGAAGGCGGCCTCGCGCCCAACGCCACCGTGATGTCATGGCGCGGCACCGAGGGCGGCATCAAGGCGCTCAAGAGCGGCCACGACGTGATAATGACCCCCGGCGAATTCTGCTACATTGACTACACGCAGGACGCTCCCTTCCGCGAGCCTATATCAATAGGCGGCTACACGCCTCTGAGCAAGGTCTATTCCTACGAGCCTCTCGAACCGGGGCTTACCGACGATGACGCCCGCCACCTGATGGGACTGCAGGCCAATCTGTGGAGCGAGTATGTGCCCTCGGACGAACATGCCGAATACATGTACTATCCGCGCGCCTACGCCATTGCCGAAATCGGCTGGGCCACTCCGGAGAAGAACTATGACGATTTCCACCGCAGGGCGCTGATGCTCAACGACCGTCTGACGTCGGAGGGCTATCATGCCTTTGACCTGGCCAACGAATACGGCCAGCGCCGGGAGAGCCTGACCGAGGTTGACCATGCCGCCCGCGGGGCGAAAGTGACCTACACCATACCTTACAGCGACAAATACAAGGCCCGGATGGACTCGACGCTCGTCGATGGCGTGCGTGGCGGATGGACCTACGGCTCCGACAACCGCTGGCAGGGATTCGCGGGCGATTTCGACGCAACGGTCGATCTCGGCTCCGTGCGTCAGCTCCACTCGGCCGGCATCTCCTTCATGCACGCTCCGGGCGCATGGGTGCACCTGCCGCAGTTCGTGGAGTTCGAGGTCTCGGACAACGGCCGCGATTTCAAGACGGTGGAGACCGTATGGACCGACCTTGACCCGGTCTACGGCAAGATTCTGATGAAAAACTATGTGGTCACTCCCGCTCCCGGCACTCAGGGCCGTTACGTGAGGATCAAGGCCAAGGGCCATGACCGTCCCGGCGCATGGTTGTTTGCCGATGAAATTATTGTGAACTGATGCATGAAATTTCATTGCATTGGCTCGTAAATTTGAGAAAATACGTATCTTTGCAATAAATAATCACATTCAAGGTATGAAAAAACATAATTTTTATGCAGGCCCGTCGATTTTGAGCCAGTACACAATCAAAAACACGGCCGATGCAATCCTGAATTTCGCCGACACCGGTCTGTCGGTGCTTGAAGTGTCACACCGCAGCAAGGAATTCCAGGCAGTGATGGACGAGGCCCAGGCCCTTGTCAAGGAGCTGCTCGAAGTCCCCGAGGGTTACTCGGTGCTGTTCCTGGGCGGTGGCGCAAGCATGCAGTTCTGCATGGTTCCCTACAATCTTCTGAACCGTAAGGCCGCTTACCTCGAAACCGGTACATGGGCAGCCAATGCCATAAAGGAAGCCCGCCTGTTCGGAGAGGTCGACGTGGTTGCCTCGTCACGTGACGCCAACTTCACCTACATCCCCAAGGGCTACGTGATTCCCTCGGACGCCGATTATTTCCATTTCACCACCAACAACACCATCTACGGAACCGAGATGCGTTACGACCCCGAAAGCCCGGTGCGCCTCGTGGCCGACATGTCGAGCGACATCTTCTCCCGTCCGGTGGATGTGTCGAAATACGATGTTATCTATGCCGGCGCACAGAAGAATCTGGCCCCCGCCGGTGTCACCATAGTGATTGTCCGTGACGACGCTCTCGGCCACGTGGACCGCGCGATACCCACCATGCTCGATTACCGCACGCACGTGAAGAAAGGCTCCATGTTCAACACGCCTCCCGTGCTCCCGATTTTCTCTGCGCTCCAGACCCTGCGCTATTACAAGGAACTCGGCGGAGTGAAGGTGCTTGAGAAGATGGACCTCGACAAGGCTGCCCGTCTCTATGACGCCATAGATTCCAGCCGCATGTTCGAAGGAACCGTGACCGACCCGGCCGACCGCTCCATTATGAACGTTTGCTTCGTGATGACAGCCGAATACAAGGCACTCGAGAAAGAATTCATTGACTTTGCCGGCGAGCGCGGCATTGTTGGCATCAAGGGCCACCGTTCAGTAGGCGGCTTCCGTGCGTCGCTCTACAACGCCCTGCCCATGGAGAGCGTCGAAGTGCTCATTCAGGCCATGAAGGATTTTGAAGCCAAACATTGATACGATCCACGATATGAAAGTACTTGTTGCAACTCAGAAACCGTTTGCTCCCGTAGCAGTGGAGGGTATTCGCGAAGTGCTCACCGCCGCCGGCCATGACATGGTCCTGCTGGAGAAATACACCGATACCGAGCAGCTTCTCGATGCCGTCAGCGATGTGGCCGCCGTCATTGTCCGTTCGGACAAGGTCGACGCCCGTGTGCTCGACGCCGCCCGCAATCTTCAGATAGTGGTTCGCGCCGGAGCCGGCTACGACAATGTGGATCTCGCCGCCGCCACGGCCCACAACGTGTGCGTGGAGAACACCCCCGGCCAGAATTCCAACGCCGTGGCCGAACTCGTGTTCGGTATGACAGTGATGGCTGTGCGCAATATGTATGACGGAACCTCGGGCACCGAACTCCGCGGCAAGCGCCTCGGAATCCACGCTTTCGGTCAGGTGGGACGTAACGTGGCCCGCATAGCCAAAGGATTCGAGATGCAGGTATGCGCTCTTGACCCCTATTGTCCCTACCAGGTGATGGAAGAGGCCGGCGTGGCCCCCATCCATGACATCCGCGAGCTTTACAGCGAGAACAAATTCGTTTCGCTCCACATACCCGCCACTGACGAGACTCGCCGCTCGGTGGGCTACGACCTTGTGACACTGATGCCCAAGGGCGGTGTGCTCATCAACACAGCGCGCAAGGAAGTAATCGATGAGGAAGGTCTGGCACGCGCTCTGCGTGAACGCACCGACCTGAAATATGTGGCCGACGTCAAGCCTGACAATGCCGACGAACTCGAAAAGGAATTCCCCGGACGTGTTTTCTTCACTCCCAAGAAAATGGGCGCCCAGACAGCCGAGGCCAACATCAACGCTGGTCTCGCCGCCGCCCGTCAGATAGTGGAATTCTTCGCTACCGGCGCCGCTCCCTATCGCGTGAACAAATAAACCGACCCCCCTGAAAATATCCTGCGGGCTGACATGTCCTTGACGTGTCAGCCCGCATTGCTTCAGTATGCCTGGTGTCAGCCTATGACGTAGCGGTTGCCTTCGGGGAACCACTCCACGTTGCGCTCGGCCAGATACCGGTTGAATTCATCGGTATCGAGGTCAAGTCCGCGGCACAGGTTCTCGGGCGTGTCATATTTGTCACGCAGCTTCATGTTGAGGAAGCTGACGAGCATGAAAGGGTCAGATGGCAGTTGTTCCATTGCTTTATGTGAATTAGTTGTTGATTTTCAGGCTCATTCCGTTGAGCTTGCGGTAAAGGTCAAGCGCGTAGACGTCGGTCATGCCCGATATGTGGTCAATCACGGCCTGCAGTTTTCCGTAGAGCGACGGATGGTTGATTTCATACTGCTGCGGTACTTTCGAGAGCAACAGCTGGGAATAGTTCAGCTGGGGATTCCTCACGGCATGAATCAGTTTCTCCATGAGGAACGTGATGATGCTAGTACCGGCAAGGTCAATGTCAACCACATCGGGCGAACGGTATATCTTGTTCCATGACAGTTCGTTGCAGCCGGAATAGGCAAGGCGCTCCCTCTCGGGAATATGGTCAATCAGCGAGCCGCTGAAGTTTCCTTCGAGAATCAGGTGCTCGTTGTGGACAAAAGCGTCGGCCGATACTTCAACCAATCGCCCAATGACGCTCGAGCGCAGATAGGATATCTGTTCGTTGGGGTCGGTGACGGCTTCCATGACCTTCAGCATTCTTGACTGCCGCTCTTCGGGGAAATATGCCAGGAACAGCTCTATGACCTGACGCGTGGGCAGAAGTCCGAGTTTGTGGGCGTCCTCGATGTCCATCACCTCGTAGCAGATGTCGTCGGCCGCCTCTACGAGATAGACCAGCGGATGGCGGGCATAGCGCACTTCACCGGGGGGGCCGGGACGGCGGAGCATTCCGAGTTCGGAGGCTATCTTCTCAAAATCGTCTTTCTCCGAAGTGAAGAAACCGAATTTAGGATGGTCGGCACTGGCGAGCGATGACTCGTGGGGGTATTTCACAATGGAGGCGAGCATGGAGTAGGTCATGGCGAATCCGCCCGGCCGCCTGCCGTTGAAACGGTGGGTGAGCAGACGGAAGGCGTTGGCGTTGCCCTCGAAGCGTATGAGGTCGTTCCACTGTCGGGGAGTCAGTTCTTTCTCGAGACTCCTGCCGGCACCCTCGCTGAAAAAGGTGGCTATGGCCTTTTCGCCGGAATGGCCGAAGGGCGGGTTGCCGAGGTCATGGGCCAGACACGCTGCCGAGACAATCTCTCCCACCGCATCGAATTTGCCCAGCCAGGGCGCGCCGGCATATTTGTCGCGCAGACGCAACGTCACCTCCGTGGCGAGTGAGCGGCCCACGCATGCCACTTCAAGGCTGTGGGTCAGGCGGTTGTGGACAAAGATGCTGCCCGGCAGCGGGAATACCTGGGTCTTGTTCTGAAGTCTGCGGAACGGCGACGAGAAGACCAGGCGGTCATAATCGCGCAGAAAATCGCTGCGGGAGCCGCGTTTCGGGTCATGGTACTGTTCGAGTCCGAAACGTTTGTCGCATATCAGGGCGTCCCATTCCATGATGGTTTTATCGGTCTTTTCCGTTGCCATTATTCAAGAATGTCATTAAAGTAGTAACGAAACAGGGCATAGTCGATGGTGTCGACAAGAAGCACTCCGGCATTATCCGGCTCGAATTCGTCCTGCCGGTCTATGGCCGCGTCAGGTATTCCGGGGCAGAACACGAACGCGCTGTTGTCGTCAGGGGCGGGGCATTCGGTGCGTGTCCAGTAGTAATTTCCGTAGTTGTCGCCGCCGAAGGCTGTCGCCACATCACGCAGCACTTCGCATCCGCTTATAAGGTCGGCCTGTTCCTTGGTGGGGAGTCTCTGACCGTAGTTTTCTACGGCATAGTGCCATGCGGGGTATCCGCAATCGTCATACCTGTCGTTGTAGTCCAGAAGGAAGCAATTGCTCTGGCCGTAGTTCAGGAGAATTCCTTCCTGACTGAAACGCTCCTTGTTCCTGAGCCTGCGCCACTGGTCGGCGTTGAGCAGCATGAGGTGAGCATAGTCAGTGGCGTCCTTAGGTCTGACGGCCATGCACAGATGGTTTCTGCCGAACTCATTTTTTGCGGGCCGGACATCGATCATGGCCGGGCGTTGTCCCTGAGCGTCCCTGAGGTCAATTGCCTTGAACATGGCGGAGAAAATGCCGGCGGTGGGAGTGAGGATAGGTATGGTGTGGTCGTCAATGGTCCACGAGACTATGTCATGGGTAGCAAGGCGGCTGAGATCTTCCAAGCTGACTTCTTCCAGATATACCGACATCCGGGGGCTGTTGGCTACATGTTGCTTTGTTGTGGATGCGAAATTGATGCTGGAACCGTCATCGAACGCAATCGATATATGAGACATATCCGTAGGGTGGGGCTCGAAATCCTGCAGGCTCAGCAAATCGAAGTGTATGTCCGTACAGTTAGGATTGGGAGTGTAGTATACCGTAGGATTGATATGGTTGGAGATGTCGCCGATCATGGCTCCCGGACACTCAGCTATGCCGCTGTCTATAGCAATAACCATATAATCGTAGGGATTGTATGATCCGCTTTTTTGTGCCGTGGCCGGCAGAGCGGCGCAGAGCAGCAATGTGAGAGAATTGAGTATTTGTTTCATTTCGGTCTTATGGTGATGAAATCATCGGATGAGGATGCTTTGTGATGTACTGCAGTGTCGGCTTTGACTTTCACTGCGGTGGTGTCTTTTTTCAATGGCTGCGGTTTCACGGAATCGGTCTTTTCCTCCGGCTCTTTCCTGAACTTGCGCAGGAATGAGAACATGTTGTCGAAATCACGCTTGAACATGATGCCCACGCCCTGGGTGGTGAGCGCCGATTTCACATAATAGTTCTGGTCGTTGTAACGGTTGTAGGCCTTGAGACGTATGGTGCCCCTTCGGTTCAGGAGATATTCTATGTCGAAGTCACCGATAAACGAGTTGTTGTTCATGGCTTTGTCGCGGTAGCCGAAATTGCCGTTGAGCAGCAGGCGGTTGTTGAGCAGATGGCTTGACAGGGCGAGGTCAACCTCCACGTCCGAGAAATCGCCGCGGTCAGAGCGGAAGTTCGGGGCAAGGCTCCAGTTGTCGGACAGCTGACCGAGCATGCTCGACAGCTGTGACGATATGGTCGACGAGGCCACTGACACGAGTTCGTTGCCCTTGGTGGTGGTCATGTAATCCGGAGTGTAGAACCGGTTGAGCGCGAGCAGATAGATTATCTGGCGGTTCATCATGTCGTCGGTGTTGACAATGGAGCGCACCTTGCGGTAGGTGTCCTGGGTGAGCGTCGGGAATTCGAGATCGAATTTGATGTCGGGCTGGCGCATGTCGCCGGTCACGAGCAGCAGGGCGTTGACAGGGACGTTCGTGCGGTTCAGGTCACGGTCGGCGAGGAATGATTCGTCGAGGTCCGAGAGGTTGGCGTTGACGCTGTAGGTAGCCGCCAGATTCAGCTGCGCGGCGTATGGGTCGCCGTTGAATGTTATCGAGCTTCCGTTCTTGATGGTGAAGTCCTTGATGATGATGTCCTGGAGCGTGAAGTTGTATTTTCCCCGCTCCACGGTGTATGTGCCGTTGAGGCGCAGGTCTTCGTTGGCCGAATCGTAGGCCATGCGGATGTTGCCGGCTCCGTAGGCGCGTATGCGGTCGCCGCCCACGGGGTCCATCACGAGCACCACCTGAGCCTGCGGGGTGACATCCACGCTTATGTCAATCTTGTAGATGCTTGGCGGGCCCTCCACGTTCTGGGCGGCCATCCTGGCTTTCAGCTCCTGAACAATGGCCGGCGGGGCGTTGAGCTGGGCTATGGAGTCTTTTTTCGCACGGTCGCGGTCACGGAAGCGGATGAAGTTGTATTCCTGCGCGTCGAGTTCGTCTGACAGCACGAAGGTGAACGACGAGTTGGCCATGGTGGTGATGTTGGCGCCAATTTCCACCAGTCCCGGCTCGCCGGTGATTGAGGCGCGGCCGTTGCCGAGAATATGTCCGAACCAGCGTGAGTTCTGTGATTCCTTCACGTCATAGACAAGCAGGTTGTCGGCGTCTCTGACCTGGAAATTGAATCGCGGCTGCTTGAAGCACTGGTGTGTCACCCATCCGTCGACCCTCGCCGTGTGGCCGTACTGGTCCTTTATGGTTATTCCCGGTATGTCGATGCGTCCCGGCTTGAAATGCACGGAGTCAGTGGTGGTGTAGGAGGTGTTTGTGAATCCGAGAGTCAGTTTCACGTCCTCGCCGTAGACATCGCCGGTCATGTCAATCAGCTTGAAGCTTCCGTAGAGACGTGCGTCGCCCGAGGCGTAGCCGCTGATGTCCGTTGCGAATGCCGACATGAACGGAAGCAGAAAGCCTATGGAAATCCTGTCGGCCTTGAACTTCAGGTCAAGGGAATCGGCCATGGGTTTTATGTAGCCGTCAATGAATGAATGCCTTCCGTTGGGCTGCAGGATGTCGGCGTCGAGGCTCACGGCTTTCGTCTCAGGGTTCCAACCCGATTTTATGAATGCGTTGCCCATCAGGGAATGGTTGTAGGTCAGATTGCGCACCTTGAGTCCCGGAGTTGTCACTTTGGGCTTGCGGGAGAACAGGTCCGTGGCGAAGAACTGTCCCGTGGCATTGCCGCCGAACATGGCCGTGGATATGTCGAGGGTCTCGAAAACGTAGTCAAGGTTTATGTCCTCAAGAGTCAGGGTTATGGTATCGGCCGGATTCGCCGACGCGGCTCCTTCGATGGTGAGGTACTGTTTGTCGCGGCCCACGCTGAATCCGTGTATCTCGGCCCGTTTGTCGGCTATGTCGATTTTCGAGGGTTCTACGGTCCACACCGTATCGTTGAACACCATCCGGCCCGGATTAACGTCTATCCGTGTCAGCAGTTTGTTCTGCTCGTCGCGGTCAAAAGCCGCCGACAGGCTCAGGTCACCCGAGAAATCGCGGTCACGGGCTATCTTCCAGTTCAGGCGCGTGTCCACATGGTCATTGCTTGCCGTGGTTGAACTGAACAGGGTCAGCGGGCCTTTCTTGGTGGGAAGCATGGTAGAGAATATAAGCTCGCCCTGACCGAGTGAATCCGTTTCGCCGGCTCCGTTGAACACGGCCGAGACAGAGGTGCTCTCTATCAGTTTGTTGCCCTGCTGCAGGTAAGGCGCGTCAATTGAAAGGTCCATCTTACGTGCGGGGGCGTCGATTCCGCCGCTGATACGTATGGGGTGGATGACCTTTACCGGGAGTTTCACCAGCGGTTCTATCGGAGCGGTGTCCTTTATGGTGAAATTATAGAAAAGGCGGTCCGTGTCATCTTCGGAATCCTTTTTTACGGAAGGCTTGTAGCCGGTAAGTTCAGGCATCACGCTTCCGACCAGTCCGCGGCAGATACGCGGCAGGGCCGATAGCCGGTATTCTCCTTCGATTGAGCCGTCGATTATGTCGGAATTCAGTTTCACGCGGTTTATGCCTTCGTTGCTGGTCAGCTGGAAATCGAAGTCCTGAATATAGACTGACTTTTCATCGGAGCCATAGCTCAGGTCGTCGATGTCAAGCTGTCCGGTCAGATGGTCCATGTCCGGACCGGAGACCTCTCCGATGCAGTAGATGGAGAAACGGCGGTCAGGGTGCGACGGATCAATGTTGAACAGTGACGGCTCAACATCTCTGGCTGCAAGATTTATGTAAATGCGCTTTTCCGGACCGTCAACGGTGACTTCCGTGTCGAGATCCACGAACACACCGGGATTGTCAACGGAGAAACTGCCTGAATAATTGTTGCCGGCTGCCTCTGCGTTGGCTTTGATGTCAGTGAAATGGTGCTGGCGGTAGACGATGTCGGCCACGGTGGCTTTGAAACGTCCCTGCGGTTTCCGTTTAGGAAATGTCAGGTCATAGTCAATGTTGGCAGTGATGTTTCCGAGATCGGCCAGCGGGCCGTTCAGACCGTGCATGAGCCGCTCGCCGCTGAATTCATCGAACGATACTTTTCCGGCGGCTTTGGGAGTGGCGCCGGTGGCGTAGGTGGAATTAATGTCGATTGTGCCGGGCGCCCCCGAAAGATATGCCACAAGATTTCCTTCGGCTATCGTGCCTCTGATGTCGGCTTTCAGCTCGGTCTGTCCCATGTTGGCCATGATGGTCCTTACGTTGCCTGACAGGTATGTGAACCGTCCGATAAGGTCCGAGGCCTTCGAGCCCTCGGTCTTGAGCCTGAGATCGGGGATGTCGATTGACATCTCCTTAGGTCTGAGCGGTTCGTGAATGTTTCCTGTCAGGGAGAGTTCCAGCCCGTAGGACGAGCTGAGGTCCATGCGGTCAATCCTGACGTGGTGGGCGGTGGCCTGAGCCTGAAGTTCGGTGTAGAAGGTGATGTCAAGGCCGCGCAGTTGCGGAACGAACGGCACCAGGTCCGTCGTACCGGCGAAACTGCCTTTGTGGATGTCTATGTCAATGGGCTTTTCCGACCAGAGTTTTTTCAGTTCTCCGTAGTTGTCATATTTGAGTTCCATGTCGCCGAGCGCTATGTGGGAGGCGGCGAGGTCTATCACGGCATTTTTGACGGTTGAGCCTTTCGCGGTGATATGGAAGAGACCCGAAAGGTTGGTGAGTTTTACTCCGGACTGCTCCTGAAGCGAGAGTCTGCGCAGGTCAATGGTGAAGTCATCGTTCTTTATCCGCGGAAGCACAATGTCGGCCCTCAGATTGGTGATTCCGATGTGATTACGGTCGAATCGGCCGGAATCGGCCGGCTGTGACAGAACATTGTAGGACAAGGCGGAATTCCGGATCACTACAGTGTTGATGCGGAAATCGAATTTCGTTGGCGGTTTAGTCTTGTCCTTCGGTTTCAGCGCGTCAATGACGGGCTGAATGTTGAGAGGCGATTCAGGCGTCTGTTTATAGATGTTGGCTTCAAGGCCGGAGATTTCGGCGTAGGTCACTATTATGTTGTCGCGTATCAGAAGGTCCCACACGCTGATTCCTGCCGCCAGACGGTTTATTTCTATGGCATGGTTCCCCGAAGCATCGTCGATGGTGACACCCTGCAGGGCCAGACGGTTGAACGGCACTATGGAAATGTCGCTTATGGCCACATTGACCGTCAGCAGTTCCGACAGCTCCTTCTCGGCTCTGGCGGCGATATGGCGCTGGACCGAGGGCAGCGACAGAGCCACGTAGAGCGTGGCCGGAATAAGAAACAGAAGCACCACGGCTACCATGAGGCAACCGCGCAATATCTTATATGGCCATTTCACAAACTCTGTCATACTAATCTGCAAAAATACGCATTTTCTCCTGATATACGTCACTCATCCCTCTTAAAGTTTGGCCTGTCCGGCGGCTTCCTGCCAAAAAGAGCGCGGATAACTGAACAAACCGCGCCCGGGAAGTGTCATAAATATATAATAAATAAAAACGTTCACTAATTTAATCTCAGATTTATGAAAAAGTATCTGGCGGAGTGTATCGGAACAATGTTTCTGGTGCTCCTTGCGTGTGGTAGCGCGGTACTTGCCGGCCCGTCTATCGGAGTCCTCGGTATCGGCCTGTGTTTCGGTCTGGTACTTCTGGCCCTTGTCTATTGCATCGGAAATATTTCCGGATGTCATGTCAATCCGGCCGTCTCTATCGCAATGTGGCTGAGCGGCCGTATGGGATTCGGCGAATGCGTGGGCTATATTGTGTCGCAGTTCGTCGGCGCGGCTATAGGCGCGGGATTCCTTTTTTGGTTCATGGACATGGCGCCGGGATTCAATTTCGGCGGAATCACCGGTGATGCCTCTCTGGCAACCAACGTGGTGCAGCCGGGAGCCAATCAGGGTATGGCCCTGATGATGGAGTGCCTCTTCACCTTCTTCTTCGTTATGGTGGTTCTTGCAGCAACGGATGCCCGCACGGGATTCGGCAAGTTTGCCGGCATAGCCATAGGTCTGGCTCTCGGACTGGTCAATATCGTGGGTATAACCGTGGATAATTGCTCCGTCAACCCGGCCCGCAGTTTCGGTCCCGCTCTGTGGAGCCCCGAGGCTTGGCCTGATTTCTGGATCATGGTCGTTGGCCCGATTGTTGGTGCTGTGATTGCTGTCCTCTGCTGGAAAGCAGTCTCCGGTTCAGGCAAGGAGTCAATTGAATAAATCCGCCAGTTCCTCGGCCGACGGTGCATTGCTGTCATCGAACAGATGCGTGACCGTCAGAGTGGCGTCAGCCACGTAGACGCGGGGCACGCCCTCCTTTGCAAAAAGATTGTAGACCGTGCGGTCGGCCTGAGGTGAATATTCTAACGTCAGCGAGTGTTGTTGCCAATACTCGCTGATGCTTTTTTCGGTGTCTTCTCGGGCTATGAGTACTACCGGGATTTCCGGCTTCCTGTAATGGAATTTCTGCAGTTCGGGCAGAAAGCGCCGGCAGTCTGGACATGAAACTGTGAAAAGCACTATGACCGAGCTGCTGCCGCGCAGGTCTTCCGTTTTCACGCGCCGCCCGGTATTCATTGTCACATCGAAACGGGGCAGCGCGTCGCCCCTGTCTATTACGGTTACGGCGGGAGCAACGTCATCATTTATGCAACTGCAAAACAATGACATCAGCCCAATCAGCAGTCCTCTGACAATCTTCGGATTCATTTTATTTCTCCCAGCAGCCGGAGAGCCTCGGAACGGGATGCGTCAATCAGGTCGGGATAATGTGCGTCGCTGTTCACAATGATTGTCACCCCGGCTTTCTTCAGAGTGGCCCAGTGGTCGGTGGCCGGGAAGAAACGGTTGTGTTCGGCGCGTGCCTTTGTGTTTATCTCCACAGCGATTCCGGATTCAATGACTGCATCCGTTAGTTCGTCTATTTTCTTTCTGTACCATGTCTCGCTTTCGATTCCGGGACAGTAATGCGAGGCGTTATGTCCTATTTTGTCATAATGCCCGATTATGTCGAAACCGCCTTCCTCGACCATTTTGAGTGACTGGTCGTAGAACGTGTTGACCACGTAGCGGATGTCGTCATGAAAGTATTCCTTCATGTATCTGATGAATCGGTCGGCATGTCCGTCTATATCGATCATGGCGCCATCCTGGGTGGGAATGAAATGGACGGAACCTATTGTGTAATCGAGCGGAAGCGACCGGAAATAGCTGTTGGCCGGTCCCCACTCTTTGCCGAGATAGTCAACCTCCATCGCCGCATAGAGGTTGATGCGTCCGGCGTAGATTTCCCGCAAACGGTTGATTTCGTCAAGGTATTCCTTCACCTTGTCCCGATCCATATTGCACGGCGATGCTATGGGCACCGGAGAGTGAGGGGAGAAGCCGTAGTGCAGGAATCCGTTGTCGACGGCTGCCGCCACGAATTCCTCCATCGGGGCGCGTCCGTCGCAAAACTGGGTGTGGGAATGGAAATTATATCGGTCGGTTGACTCGATTATTTTGTTGAAATCCATCATTCTGCGGCTATTGTTTCATTGGACGTGAACTTGCGCAGGGAGAAGAAGAATCCTGCAGCGGTTAACGCGGCTATCAGGATTCCGGTACCCACAGCTATTTCCTGACTGAGACCGAAGCCCTCGGGCCGCGGGGCAACCATGAGGTAGCTTACGGAAACAACCGTCATGAAGCAGGCCGGAATCAGGCTGATGATGTAGGGCTTGGATTTCCTGGCCAGATAGACGGTTATGGCCCACAGAGTGAACACGGCGAGTGTCTGGTTGCACCAGGCGAAATAGCGCCACAGAACGCTGAAATCGATCATCATGACACCAGCCGTGAGAACAAATATGGGAATAGCTACGGCAAAACGTTTCCACAGTTTTTTCTGCTCGAGTCCCAGCATGTCGGCCACGGAGAGGCGGGCGCTTCGCAGGGCGGTGTCGCCCGTGGTTATCGGGGCGGCCACAACACCGAGAATGGCAAGGACGCCTCCGAAGCTACCGAGCCATTTGAACGCCACGTCATGGACCAGCGAGCCGGCGCTGTTGCCTTCGGTGGCCATATAGGCGGCGAGCTGTTCGTATCCGCCCGTGAAAGCCACGGCGGCCGCGGCCCATATCAGAGCAACGATACCTTCGGATACCATGGCGCCGTAGAATATGGGGCGTGCATATTTCTCGTTTGTCAGACAGCGGGCCATCATGGGCGACTGGGTGGCGTGGAAACCTGAAATCGCGCCGCAGGCTATGCTGACGAACATCATCGGGAATATCGGTAGTCCGTTAGGGTTATGGCTTGAGAATCCGTTGTTGAAGGAAACGGGTATTGTCTCGTTACCGAATATCAGTACCGCCATGATGCCGGCGGCCATGAACAGCAGCGCGAATCCGAAAAGAGGATAGAGGTTGCCTATGAGTTTGTCAATGGGCAGGAGGGTTGCGAGCATGTAGTAGACGAATATGGCCGCAATCCAGAATCCGGCCGAAAGATAGTCAGGAGTCATGGAGGCGAGAAGTCCGGCGGGAGTGATGACAAACACTGCTGCCACGAGAATCAGCAACACCACTGAGAATACCCTCACGAACTGCATGACCGGTTTGCCGAGCTGACGTCCAATGATTTCCGGCAGGGAGATTCCGCCCATGCGGATGGAGATGACTCCGGAGCAGAAGTCATGGACCGCTCCGGCGAATATTGTGCCCAATGCTATCCACAGAAAGGCGGCAGGTCCGAACATGATTCCCATTATGGCGCCGAAGATTGGTCCGAGACCGGCTATGTTAAGGAACTGGATCAGGAACACACGCCACGGTGCCATGGGGCGGAAGTCAATGTCATCGCGTTTGGTGTATGCCGGCATGGGATTGTTCCTGTCGGTTGCCATTATGCGGTCCACAAGGGTGCCGTAGACAAGGTAGCCTGCCACGAGTATTGCAAGAGAGATGAGAAATGCTGTCATTGTTTATGGGAATGGTTGGTTTGTTGTAAAAGCTGCGGATGAAGCCGTAGGTATCAGTATTGCTGGCCCGTTTCGGCGATAATCACGTCGTTGGCCATGCGGTTGAGCGCTCTGACGAGCTGCTCGTAGGTGGTCTCTTCCTGTAGAATGCGGTCAGAGACGGATGTGTCGCCTTTGGCATAGCGGCGCCGGAGAATGTTGAGTTCTTTCTTGTGTTCCTCCAGTTCGTCACGGGCTGCCAGATACTGACGCATCAGGTCTGCGGCACGCGGCTCGGTGAACTGTGACAGGGACTTTATGATGCGTCCGTCGGGCATGGTGAAAGCGAAGGCTGCGGTCCCTTCGGCCGACGCTCCGTGTGACGGGGCTGTGTTCCGTATGGCCTTGAGCAGTCTGGAATAGTCCTCGCCCTGACGGCGGGTTGCAGCAACAGAGGTGATGCGGGCTTTGTCAACGAGGTCCGGAGTGCCGTCGACGGGGAAGTTGTCACGAAGCTCCTGCGGGACGAAAACATATATGGTCAGCGAATCCGGAATCAGATTGCGGTCCGTGGCCCACCATCCCACACCGGTAATATCGTCTATGGCAAGCAGATAATCGTCCATAGGCGAGTTGTAGGGCATTCCGATATTCTGGGGATTGAGGTAGCGGTCACCGTCGTTGCGCGTCATGTAGATATCATAGCCGCCGAGCGAGCCCTCGCCGTCTGTGGCATAATAGAGAGTCATGCCGTCGGAAAGCAGGAAGGGGAAGTTGGCGTTTCCTCCGAGTCCGAGATTGTCGGCAACCGAGCGGGGTTTTTCCCATGAGCCGTCGGCCAGATGGTTTGTCTCTACAATCCTGACTTTGCCGTCAGCGTCCTTGGCGCCCCAGAGCATGCGGTCACCGTCCTCGGTTATGTAGACAGTGGTGGGATCAGCGGCCGGCATTCCTTTGGGGAGCATGGTCCGGTCAGAGATACGGCCGGTGGGCGCCGCTATACGGTAGGCCTCGAAAAATGTCTTTTTCGGGACCACGATAGAATCTATCACAATCACTTTCTCCACGCGGTCAAGCATCGACACGGCGAGAGCGCAACGGTCAACGACCTCTTCGGCCACTTCATGGCCTTTCGATTCGGCATTGTGCTTGGACTCAAGATATTTTGATGCTGTTTCCGACGCTTTGTCGAAATCGTAATCGGCAAATTCGATGAGGGCAATCCATGGCTGACCTTCGTTTCCGGCACGTTCGAGATACGTACGGGCCTTCTTATGGAGTCCGGATTCATAGAGGGCCTGGCCGGCTTTCAGGTTGAGCCCCGCGTTTTTCGGCTCACGGTCAGCTGCGTATGCAAGCGAATCCGCTGAATTTCCGGCCATTGCCGCCGCAGCTGAAAATGCCATTATGATGGATAAGAAAAATAGTCTGTAGTGATTCATGACGTGAAGTGCATTAGATTGACAAAATTACTACTTTTCATTACCCTCTCCAAAATTTTATGCCCCAAAATCTGCGCTGAAAGTGCAGTGGCGCGGCGGGAGGCGCCAACAGCAACGCTTTTAACATTATTTTTGCTTTATGCCGGATGAAAAGGCCGGGATAACGCTCTATTTGAGCTATCTTTGCCGAAAATTAAAGAGATGACCGATAGAGATATTCTGGGTATAATCCCTGCGCGGTGGGCTTCGAGCCGGTTCCCGGGGAAGCCTCTCGCCGATATGGGCGGGGAGCCTATGGTGTGGCGTGTCTATTGCAGGGCTCATGAGGCGTTGGGCTCCGGAAACGTTGTTGTGGCCACTGATGACGAGCGTATTGCTGTGGCGGTCAGCTCCCGCGGGGGTAGAGCCGTGCTTACTGACGGCGATATTGACAGCGGGACTGCAAGATGTTGCAGGGCCTTGGAGATATTGGGCGTATCGCCGGAGGTGGTGATCAATATCCAGGGCGATGAGCCGTTCATAGATTCCGATGACCTTAAGCGCCTTTCTGCGGTGTTCGATGACCCGTCGGTCGATATAGCCACACTTGCCCGCCATTTTGACCCCTCGGAAGGCATCGGGACTCTTGTCTCGCCTAATAATCCCAAGGTGGTGACGGATGTGTGCGGCAATGCCCTTTATTTCAGCCGTTCGGTCCTCCCGTATAACCGTGATGCGGCTTTGCCGGAATGGACGTCCGGAATTGATTATCTCCTTCACGTCGGAACGTATGCTTTCCGCTGTGATGTCCTCAGGCGTCTCGTTTCGCTGCCGGAAACGGCTCTGGAGCGGGCAGAACGGCTCGAACAGCTGCGGTGGCTGGCCAACGGAATGAAGATAAGGGTGGTAATGACCGAAAATCAGTCGGCCGGCATAGATACTCCGGAAGAACTTGCGGCCGCTCTTGAAAAACATGGTTTCTAACAAAAAAGCAAGGAAAACAACATGGAAGAGTTCAGAAAAACAGCTCCGGAAATAAAAGAGATGACAGCTTTCGCGCTCCCCCCGGTCAGGCGCCGGCGTCTTGATTCAGGAGTTGAGATGATTATATATGGCAAATGCGACGAACCGGTCAATTATCTCTCTTACGTCACCCCGGGAGGCGAGTGCGAGATGCCGTCGCCTGCGGTGGCGGCGTTAAGCGCCATAATGTGCAGGGAAGGAACGGAATCATTCTCCGGCCATGAAATAAACTCCATCCTCGATTTCAACGGTTCATGGCTGAAATCGAATAATTCAAGCCATTATCACACCCTGTCAATGCACTCGCTGAACTCATGTTTCGGCAGAGTGCTTCCCGTGTTCCGCGACATGGCCCTGAATCCGGTCTTTCCGGAAGAGGCGCTTGCTGTAAGGCGCGAGGGGCTGGCGCGTAACATAGAGGTGTCCATGACCGATGTGGATTTCCTTGCCGTGTGCGAGTCCGACAGAAAGAGCAAGGGCGCGGACCATCCGGGTGCGCGTGTTGACAAGCCTGATGATATCCGGAAGATAACATCGGAAGATCTGCGAGCTTCTTTCCTGAAAGCGAGAGTGCCGGGCCGGTCCACTCTGTTTCTCTGCGGCGATATCACCCCGGAGATTGAGGATATGGTGGCCGAGGCTTTCGGCGAATTGCCTCCCGACAGTCCTGACGGTAAGCCCAACGTGATTCCTTACACGCCTGAACCTCCGCTCACTGAAAGAAAAATATCCGTTCCCGACGCTCTGCAGAGCGCCGTGGTCATGACCCTGCCGGCAATTGACCGCCGCCATCCCGATTATATACCGCTGCACATAGCTGTCAGCGCGCTCGGCGGATATTTCGGGAGCCGTCTGATGCTTGAAATAAGAGAGCGTCTCGGTCTCACCTACGGAATCTCGGCCTCGTTGCTCGGTGAAGCCGACGGGGCTTTCATTCAGATAAGAGCCGACACTGACAACAATAATGTTGACAGCCTCATAGCCGAGGTGCGCAATCAGCTGGAACTGATGTCGGCTCAACCGCCATCGGGCGACGAGCTGATGCGTCTGCGCCAGACATTGCTGTCGTCACAGCTTTCAGTGCTTGACACACCGTTCTCCATGATGGATTACTACATGGCCGCTCTCACTTCGGATATTCCTGACGGCTATTTCGAGCGTAAACTCAGGGCTATAAGCAATCTGACACCTCAGGACATAGCGGAGGTGTCATCGCGGTATTTCCGGCCTTCGCAGTTGAGGATAGCCGTTGCGGGGAAGTAAGACCCCGTTCCACAATGTTCTGTTATTTCCGGGTGTAGACCCAGGCGTTGGGGTTGGCGGCGGCAAATTCCGGGTCGGCTGTGCGGAATGCCGACATGGCTTCGAAATCATTGCCCGCCGCGGCATAGACTCTGTAGCGTCCTTCACCCGGAAGAATCCGGAGCGGAGTGGCTTCGGTAGAGTGATATTTCACATATTTGCGAGCCTCGTTCATGGATGCCGCCGATGCCACTATGACGTAGTAGCGCGGCTCAACGGTGGCTGTCGCTTCCTCCGGATCAGGAGCGGCGAGCGGCAGTGTCCTGCCGGCATACTTCGATTCGTCGGGCATGAAATTGTCAAGTTCGGCAGCCGGTGCCGAGATGACTGAGGGTTTCAGTGAAGCAAGATCGACGTTAGCCGGTGAGATAGGCGTAAGCATTGTCAGGCACACTCCAACGAGGACTGCTGCCGATGCGGCGTATTTCATGACGCCGATAACCGGATTGCGGCGCTTGGTGTGTCGGACGGCTTCTTCCTGGGTGAGTATTACCGGTTCTGACTCCAGTACAGGAGCATCGAGGCTGTTCAGTGTTAACTCGCCTAATCCGCAGTAGGGGAGCGATGCCACAGGGTTGACCGTGTCGGGCGTGAATTCGATTGCACCGTGGGCAGTGAGAGTGAAAGTGCCTATCCGTGAAAGGGTGAGGGTGCCCTCATTGCGCAGACGGCGCTGAATTAGCTCCACCTCCTGCTCGACGGCGTTGCGGGCGCATTCGTAGCTTACGCCTTCACGTCGGGTCACCGAGCCCGTGAGCAGTCCGTCATCATGGGTGATGCATCCGTTGAATCCGAGTTCGCGCGACGGCGGTGTCATGGTGCGGCCGTCAGGTGCGAAAGAAGCCCCGATATTCCTTGCAACGAATGCTCCCAGTCCGGGAACCACCACGCAGTCATGGCGGGTGATAAGATATTGGATATGTTGTATAATCGAAATCACGGTTACAAATTTACGCAACTTTTTTTAATTCTTCAATATCAATTTTAAAACTCTTTCATAACTACTATGAAAAAATCAGGCGAAAAGTTCGGCGATATTTTCATTTTGAATCACACTTATAATCAGAAGCCCGTCCGGTGTGTAGTTGGGAGTGGGGAGCTTAAGCAGTTCATTCAGAAGATGCTCCCGCTCCGGGGCCGACAGGCGCTTGCCGCTCTGAATGGCCGCGCTGCGGGCCATGGAGAGGGCCAGAAGACTTTTCCATCCGTCCGATGAATCGGGACGGTTCTGTGCCGCGTCGTCAATGATTCTCAGCAGCGCGTCTTTCGGCTTTACTCCGCTCAACAGTGAGGGCTGTGATGTGATGCTCCATGAATTGTCGCCGAGAAACGACAGCTCGAAGCCGCATTCCTCAAGTTTCGGAGCTATGTCCGAGAGCAGTGCGCCCTGCGAGGCGTCAAGCTCAATGATTTCGGGAAACATTATGCGCTGCGAGGGAGCGGTACTTTCGGATAGCTGCGAGATATAGCTCTCATAGAGCACTTTCACATGTGCGCGATGCTGGTCAATGACCATTACGCCCGATGAAACCGGCGAAAGAATGTAACGGTTCTTTATCTGGATGGTAGCTGACTCATCACAGTTGCGGACATTCATCTCGGAATCGGCCGGCTCGTCAAGCAAGGTTGACTCCACGGACTCCAGATTGGCTTCCTGATTTGAACCCTCCATGGGTTTGCCCATGAATCCCTCGTAAAGCTGTTCCCAGTCCGAAATCTTGCCGGTGCTTCTCAGAGAGTTGCAGCCGCTGAAACCTGACTGCCGGGGACGCGGCTGGTCAAACGGATTGTAGCCGCGGTCAATCTCTACCTCGTGCATACCTTCGGCATTGGGGCGGAACACCGGGATTTCCGGTACTTCCGATGAATCGAAGTCAATGCCGGGCACCGCATTGAAACGTCCGAGAGATTCTTTGACGGCCGCGGTCAGAATCTGCCATATCGCCGTCTCGTTCTCGAACTTGATTTCGTTTTTGGTGGGATGGATGTTGACGTCAATGGTCTGCGGGTCAACCCGGAAATCCAGAAAGTAGTTGGGCTGGGAATCGCCGGGTATCAGCGGCTCGAAACATGTCATCACGGCCTTGTGGAAGTAGGGATGGCGCATGTGGCGTCCGTTGACCATGAGATATTGCAGGGCGTTGCGCTTGCGGGCGTGTTCGGGGCGTCCGATAAAGCCGTTGACGGTCACTATGGGTGTGGTTGTGGAGACAGGCAGAATCTGCTTTTCAAGAGACTTCCCGAAAAGGTCGAGAATGCGTTGCTTCATAGACGACCCTACCATGCGGTGCACGGTGGTGTCGTTGTTGACAAACTGGAACTCAATTCCGGGGTTTACGAGCGCCAGCCGTTCGAATTCCCTCATAATGTTGGCCAGTTCAACGGAATCTTTCTTCAGAAACTTGCGGCGGACCGGCACGTTGAAGAAGAGATTCTTAACCATCAGGTTGGTCCCCGGCGCACAGGCTTCGGGCATCTGGCTCTCGACCTTGGAGCCATTGATTATAAGGCGCGTTCCGGCTTCCGAATCGTGGAGCATGGTGCGCAGGTCAATCTGGGCTACTGCGGCGATGGAAGCGAGCGCTTCACCGCGGAAGCCCATGGTGTGGAGCGAGAACAGGTCGTCGGCCCGTTCAATCTTTGACGTGGCATGACGCTCGAAAGCCATGCGTGCATCGGTGTCGCTCATGCCTTTTCCGTTGTCAACCACCTGTATCAATGTGCGTCCGGCATCTTTTATGATTACCTGTATGGATGTGGCGCCGGCATCCACGGCATTCTCCACCAGCTCCTTGACCACCGAGGCAGGGCGCTGGATAACTTCGCCGGCGGCAATCTGGTTGGCCACCGAGTCAGGAAGAAGACGGATGATATCGCTCATAAGGGGAGTAGTGACTAAGTAAGATTTCGAGATGCAAAGTTACTCAACTCCCCGCTGTTGGGCAAACCGTGTTATTGACACACGGGGCAGGCCGTTGTCAACACTATGTCAACAAAATGTCAATAACGTTTGTAAGTTGCTGATTTTATGGGGCGAATCAGAGTGGCATTCCGAGGTTCTCTTCCCGGGTTTCCTTGATTGCGGGCGTTTCTTTCAGAGGCTTCATTTCGGGCTTGCCGTCAGTGGCGGCCGCGGGCAGTTGTCTGCCTGAAGCGCTTTCGGGAGCCGACAGTTTCCGCGAGGGGCCGGATTCGCCAGGGCGTCCGGGCTTGGGCAGGGGAACCGAATCGGGTGTCAGTTCCGGTGATTCCTTCATCAGAAGCATCGGGGCCGGAGCGTTGGGATTTGGCTTGTCAGGGAAATTAGGCTCTCTGACAAAGGGAGTTTTCAGCGGTTCGGCGGAGCTGAACAGCTCTCTCATTCCCTCCGGAATCACGAATACATCGCCCGGAGTCAACGGCCTCAGGTCCTCATACCACTTGAATTTGGGCAGAAAATAAGAATTGCGTTTCGCAAGATAGAGCGGCGTAATCTTGGATGTGGTCTCCGGCCAGAATATTACTTTCTGTATCTGGTTGCGGTCAAAATAGGAGTCCATGTAGCTGCTTTCCACGTAGGCGAACTTGTTGTAGACCGAGTCCTTTTCCATCGGGAACATGTTGAGCATCACGTTGCCCTCCACGTAAAGCCTCGATATTGTCGAATCGGCAAACCAGGCCGTGAGGTCGTTTCCCGAAATCTGGTTATAACAGTCCTCGGCAATGTGTTCGGCCACGAGACCGGTCTGCGGCAGACGGGCCCAGTCAACCGTTGAGTCCGCGAGATGGACATTTATTATATTGCCGAAAATCTGGCGCTTTCCGCTCCACACTATCGGGTTGCGGTACATTGCCATGATGGAGTCACGCTCGGTGAGGCTCAGTGAATCGCAGATGGCCTGCATGTCAGATCTGAAAACGCGCACGAGATGAAACACATTGGTCACCTTGGTGGAATCGGCAAGGTCAAGATATGCCGTGATGGTGTCGCCGTGCAGGTAGAGTGTGTCGCCTTTTGAATATTCCTTGGCGAGAGCGTGACCTGTCACGAAAGCGCTGTCACGGGCCTCATCGTAGAAACCGTAGTTGCCGTAGAGCTCGCTCTGACGTGCCGAGTCCGTGAGCACCATGTTGCCGAAAGCCTCGCCGTACTGCTTGTTGCGGTCATAGAACAATGTGTCGCCGGTCAGGGTGTTGCCTTTGTTTGTGCGTACGGTTGAACGGGCAAACAGGTCAGCCGTGCCCAAATTGGTGTTGTAGATTCCGAGTGAGGTGAAAATCGTTCCGTCGGAGTTGATGATTTCGCTCGGGCTTGTCAGCTCGGCTATATGGGTGGCGGTATTGTAGGTCAGCGCTTCGGTGTTGATTATCACCTTGTCTTTTTCCTGCTGGCTCTCGAGGTGTACATCGTAGTTGAAATAGGCCTGTTTGGTCCGCGGATGATACTGTCCCTCCACTGAAGTCAGCTCGTTCTGCTTGTCGGTGAGTTTTCCGCCGATATTGTAATAACCCATGTCCACGGCAAGGTCATAGTTGAAAATATCGGTTTCAAGGGTGACGTCGCGGTTTATCAGGCGTACTTTTTTCCCCGGGTCGGCGAAGAGTATGGCAAGCTGCTGCGGACCGTCGTAGTTCAGTTCGTCGGCATAGACGAAAAGCGTGTCGCCCTGTTCCATCCTGACATTGCCGAATGCGTCGAACGAGCTGGTGCTTTCAAAAAAGTAAGCGCTGTCACAGTACATCCACATGCCGCCCTTGCGCAGCTTCACGTTTCCGTTCAGTATCTGCGGCTGTTCCTCCTTGGGAACGCCCGGAATCTCTTCATAGCGGAGCTGGTCGGCATATTCGAGAAACACCTTGTTGGGCTGGCTGCGGTCGGCCGAGGGAAGTATCGGGCGAATCGGGGCATGAGGCACGGGAATCTTCCTTTTCGGCGGCTGGGCCTGTGTCCGTGACTGTTGGGCAATGAGCATGGCGGGAAGCCACAACACAAGAACCGCCGCAACGGCCAGAAGGGCCGGGCGGCGATGTGATAGTTTCTTTATCATTGTCTGGATGACCATGCCTGTCAGTTAGTTTCGGGGAAAAGTTGTTTAGCGGTCGTTGTCAGTGACTTTCTTTCAGGATTCGGAGCTGTCTTTGACCTCCTTCCGGTCTGATTCCGGCTGGCTTTTTGCCTCTTTGATCCAGCCCTTGTGGGTAAACTCGCAGTTGCGCCATCCGTCCTCAATCCTGACGTAGGTGTCCTTGATTTTCTTTTCAAGCCATTTGCGCAGGATGTCTCCGCGAAGTTTTTCCTCGTACATGTCCTTGATTGTCTGGTAGTCATCGGATATGTTGGCTTTGTGCGCGGGAATGCGTTCCGAGAGTTTTACAATCGCAACCACCTCGCGGTTGAGCTTCGGGTCAATCATGATGAAAGGTTTGGAAACCTCGCCGGGCTGCATGTCGTTGACAGTCTTGGCCACTTCCTGCGGCAGCTGTGACATCTCGAAACGGGGAGTGCCGGTGTTGGGGTTGACCATTATACCGCGGTTGTTTCGGGTGTCCTTGTCCTGCGACAGGCTCAGGGTTGCCTGCTCGAAAGTGAATTTCTTGTTGTCGACCATGTCGGTGCGGATTGAGTCCAGACGGTTCACGGCTATGGTCAGGTCATTGTCGGAAACCTTGGGCCGCAGCAGTATATGGCGGGTGTTGATGCGGTCGCCGCGTTTCTCTATGAGCTGGATTATATGATAGCCGTACTGGCTTTCCACAATCTTTGACACTCGTTTCGGGTCGTTGAGGTTGAACGCCACTGAAGCGTATTCCGGATCGAGGTGCCCGCGTCCCATGAAGCCGATTTCGCCTCCGCGCACCGCGCTCTCCTTGTCCTCGCTGTAAAGGATGGCCAGGGTGGAGAACTCGCTCTCGCCCTTGTTGACCTTGTCGGCCATGTCGCGCAGACGGGCTTTGACGTCCTCGATTTCCTGACGCGGAATCACCGGATTGAGGGTCATGATCTGCACCTCAACCTGAGTGGGTACGAACGGCACGCTGTCCGACGGGAGTTTGTCAAAGTATTTTCTGACATCCGAAGGCGTGGCTTTCACGTCTTTGGTCAGTGACTGCTGGACCTGACGGACTCTGTAGGAATTGCGGACCATTTCCATCATTGCCTCGCGCATTTCGGGCATTGATTTGCGGAAATACTGCTCCATCTTTTCCTTTGAGCCGAGCTGGGTTATGTAGAAGTTGAGTCGGGCGTCAACCTCGGCCACAACGGATGAGTTGGGGACTTCCACCGTGTCGATGTCGGCCTGATGCAGATATAGTTTTTCTATAGCTATCTGTTCTGGAATTATGCAATAGGGGTCGCCGGCAATTGGCGTTTTCTCATACTGCATATTGTTGTACTGTTCCTCTATTTCGGATTTCCATATCGGCTGGTCGCCGACAACCCATGCCACTTCCTCGGCTATGTTGTTCTGGGCTGATATAAGAATGCTTGTAAGTAAGCATATTGATGCGGAGATGTATCGGAATATTTTCACTCGTCGGTTTTTTATATAATTACTTTCCGAGGCCAAAATTAGTAAAATTTTGGCTACGGAAAGCAAACAATTATGCTAAAATAGTCTAATCGGTTAATGAACTGCCTTTTTGATGGTCTTGCGGTCAATCTTCACGGGGTATTTTTTGTGGAGCTCTTCGAGCCATTTTGCCTCGAGTTCCTGCTGATAGGCAAGGCTCACCTGACCTTTCACGTCACGGGCCTCTTCGGGAGCGTTGATGACGCGTCCATGGAATGTGCGGAAAGCCTTCCAGCGGCTGTCGGCCTTCGGTTTCGGACCTCCGAAGCTCAGCGCGTCGATTATGGCGTTGTCGCCCTTGGCCACGAGTGCGCGTTCAATCTTAGCGTTATTGCCGAATTCCTTTTTGAGAACCTGCGAGGGAATGGGCTGCGATGCATTGCTGAAGTTCTTTTCGAGAAAAGCCATGGCGGCATCGGCCACGGAATCGTTAGTGGCGCTCACCAGATAGCCTTTGAAGCGCGGGCGGTCCCAGCTGTAGTCAGCCTTGTGGACCTCGTAGAATTTTTCAAGGCCTTCAGTATCGGTATTGGCGCGGTCCCACACTTCCTTGTTGCTGATTTCATAGAGCAGGAGTCCGTCACGGTATTCGTTCAGCAGATTCCGGTAGGCGGTCTCGTGTTCGGGAAGAGATTCAATGAATTGCTTGCGGGCCAGGCTGTAGAGGCTTCCGTCAAGAGCATTGTCGTAGGCCGACAGGGCCTGCTCCCGGGTGTACGACGGATTCTGCCGGATACTGCGGACCACATTCCCAAGCGTAATTGTCTCGTTGCCGAGTCTTGCGGCAGTGACAGTTGACTGGTTGAGGCTTTTTATAGCCTCGTCGGAGTTGGAATATTTTGTCAGGGCGTCAGCGAATTCCTTGCGGGCGTCGGCCGATATGGAGACTCCGTTCTCGGCTTTCCATCGGTCAAGGGTGCGGAGCACGGCCATGGGGCCGCGTTCGTCGTTTGCGATTCGTTCCTGAATTCCCTGACGCAGGGAATCGAGAGGCATGAGCGGTTTGCGCTGCTCAAGCTTTATTATGTGCCAGCCATAGGATGTGCGCACAGGTTCTGAAATCTCTCCGGGTTTCATGGCAAAGGCTGCATCGCTGAACTCCTTGACCATTTGTCCTTCGGAAAACCAGGGCAGGTCTCCGCCCGATCTGCGTCCTTGAGGATCCTGGGTGTATTCTGCCGCCAGAGTGGCGAAATCGGCGCCGTTTTTCAGCAGCGCGAGAAGAGAGTCAGTCAGTGCTTTCTGACGTTCGTCGTTCTGGCCGTCGGTGCGTCTGAGAATGTGGTGCGCCTTAACCGAGCCGGGGTTGGGATGGCGGCTGTTGACACGAACTATGTGGAATCCGTAGGGCGATTGTGCCACTTTCGATACCGAGCCCACGGGGGTGGTGTAGACGAGGTCCTCGAAAGTATAGGGCCACAAGCCGCCTATCACGTTGCCCATCTTTCCGCCGTTGGCCGATGTGGTCCGGTCTATGGAAAAATTAGCTGCCATCTCTCCGAAATCAGCCCCGTCCACTAAAGCCTGACGCACGCTGTCGGCTCTCTGACGCAGCTGTTCCACAGTCATTCCGGAGTGATTCGAGGCAATCAGTATGTGGTCAACGTCGGCCACATCCTTCATGTGTTCGTAGGCTACGTTCACGAGTGAATCGTCAACTGCCTTGCAACGCAGATAGGGAGCCGAAAGGTCGGCCGTGTATTTGGCCATGTCGTTGAGATAGGTTGCCGAAGTGTCAAGCCCGGCATCGCGGGCAGCAAGTACCTTGAGCTTATAGTTGACAAACATGTCGATATACTCGTCGATGGGTATATCGGCAGCCTGCTGGCTGTTGTTTTTGTTGTACAGGTATTCGAATTCGCTCAGCCTGACTTTGTCAGGGCCTATGTTCATTATCACAGGGTCGCTTTTGGGCTTGGCTGCGAACAATGTCGACGAGAGTGTCAGGGCTGAAAGTACCACAGCAAGAGATGATTTGTTCATCTGATTGAATGTTTTAGCATTTGTTTTTAAACAACCTCTTATTTATTCCAATAACTTTAACGCGGTTTGTCTCGGTTTTATTTTATTACTCTCTACTTAAATGCTTTGTCGGCTAAAGAAATATTAATTAATATTTGGTAACGTTAACTTTAGGAGTCTGTGAATTTGAATAATTTTGCAAAAACACATAATTTTTTAAACCAATCAGCTATGCGAAAAACAATCATGATTTTACTGCTTGTCGCTTCGATGATGACAAGCCTCGGCGCCCAGGGACAATACTACCTGAACAATACTTACGCCCATTTTCCAACCTACACCAACGAACCTGTGTCCTACAGCTGGAACAACGGTAACAGTTTCAAAGGAACCAAGTTTTTGGTCGACGGCGTGGTTCAGAGTTACAACGGTACTTACAAGTGGTCCCACGGCTCATATTATACAGGCCCGCTCGATCAAAATTTTGAATTTCACGGAATGGGCACATACTATGATGCGACAACCAAGAAGTTCTATAATGTTTCGTATAACAGGGGCAACCTGGTAAGCAAAAAGGAACAGACACCCACCTACACCGGCGGCAGCGGCTACTATGGCGGTGGCTCCGGTTACAGCGGCGGAGGCAGTTACAATTCGGGCAGCTCGTCATCGAGCAAGACAACGTGCATGGGCTGCCACGGAACCGGAACCTGCCAGCACTGCCACGGTTCAGGCCTTTCGGCTTCAGGCAAATCGAAGTGCAGCCTTTGCGGCGGACGCACCCGTTGCGTTTCATGCGGCGGCAAAGGCTGGGTCCGCTGACCTGACCGTCGAAAACAAAACAGCGCTCCCCCGGTTGGATGTCCAGTCGGGGGAGCGTCAGTTATAGGGGGGATGATGTTTTATTGGTGCGACGAGCTGTAGTTGGGAGCTTCAGCGGTGATGGCCACATCGTGGGGATGGCTTTCGGCAACACCGGCATTGGTTATGCGGGTGAACATGGCGTTGTGCAGGTGGTCAATGTCTGCGGCTCCGCAGTAACCCATTCCCGCGCGCAGACCGCCGAGCATCTGGTAAACAACTTCGTAAAGGCTGCCTTTGAACGGAACGCGGGCGGCTATGCCTTCCGGCACAAGCTTCTTCACGTCGGTCTCGCCGGCCTGGAAGTAGCGGTCCTTCGAGCCCTTTTCCATGGCTTCGAGCGAACCCA
This sequence comes from uncultured Muribaculaceae bacterium, assembly GCA_947627615.1. Classification (GTDB taxonomy): domain Bacteria; phylum Bacteroidota; class Bacteroidia; order Bacteroidales; family Muribaculaceae; genus Paramuribaculum. Next base: position 89,435 of record CANQWS010000004.1, read on the forward strand.
TGCCGCGGTAGGCTTTGTATTTTCTTCCGTTGTAGATGATGGTGTCGCCCGGCGATTCCTCTACGCCGGCAAGCATTCCGCCGAGCATCACGCTGTAAGCGCCGGCGGCAAGAGCTTTGACAATGTCACCGGAATATCTGATACCGCCGTCGGCGATGAGGGGTACTCCGGTGTCTTTCAGTGATTTGGCCACATCATAGACTGCGGTGAGCTGCGGAACGCCTACACCGGCAATCACACGGGTGGTGCAGATTGAACCCGGGCCGATGCCTACTTTCACGCCGTCGGCGCCGTTCTCGGCAAGATAGCGGGCGGCATCGCCTGTGGCTATGTTTCCTACCACAACGTCAATCTCGGGATATTTGGCCTTGACGGTCTTGAGCACATTTACCACACCGCGGCTGTGGCCGTGGGCGGTGTCAATGACTATGGCGTCGACGCCGGCTTCAACGAGGGCGTCCACGCGGTCCATGAAATCGGCTGTGACTCCCACTCCGGCGGCCACGCGCAGACGCCCGCGGGCATCCTTGCATGCGTTAGGCTTGTCCTTGGCTTTCGTTATGTCCTTGTAGGTCACGAGTCCTACGAGACGGCCGTCATTGTCAATAACCGGAAGTTTCTCTATTTTATGGCGCTGCAGAATGTCGGCTGCTTCCTCAAGATCAGTGCTCTGATTGGTTGTCACCAGATCCTTGCTGGTCATAACCTCGTCGACGGTGCGGTTGAGGTCACGCTCGAAACGGAGGTCGCGGTTGGTCACTATGCCCACGAGTTTGCGGTCATCGTCAACAACGGGAATACCGCCAATGTGGTATTCCTCCATCATGTGGAGAGCGTCGCGTACGGTCGAGCCGCGTTTGATGGTGACAGGGTCATAGATCATACCATTTTCGGCGCGTTTCACGGCATGGACCTGACGGGCCTGTTCCTCAATGCTCATGTTCTTGTGAATCACTCCGATACCGCCTTCACGGGCTATGGCTATGGCCATGGCCGCCTCAGTCACTGTGTCCATGGCTGCTGAAACCAGAGGCACATTGAGGGTGATGTTGCGTGAAAATTTGGTCTGGAGATTCACTTCGCGCGGAAGTACTTCCGAATAAGCCGGAATCAGAAGGACGTCATCAAATGTAAGGCCGTCCATCTTTACTTTATCTGCAATAAATGACATAACGATAATGTGGAAATGATGGGGAGCGTTATAGTTTTATTGCGTGCAAAGTTACAAATTTTTTTTGATTGGGTATAAAAAACTTTCGCCCAAATTGCCCTTGTGGAGCCGTCGACGGAAGATTTGTAAGGCTACAGTTGCGGTTTTTCAACGGAAATTATTATTTTTGCCGCAGATTTATTGGTACAAGTCTGTAATTTTTCTCATTTTTAACCGTGTTCCCTATGGCCCAAGACAATCCGACAAGAGCTTTCCTTATCATCAATCCTATCTCCGGGACAGGTAGCAAAGAGGGCCTTGAGGACAAGGTCAGGCAGCGTCTTGCCGCGTGTGACATAGCGGTGGAGTGCGCCCGCACAACCGGCCAGGGCGATGCCACGCGCATGGCCCGCGAGGCTGTCGACGGCGGTTTTGACATGGTCATTGCCGCCGGAGGCGACGGGACTGTCAATGAGACGGCCAATGCCCTGTGTGATACCGGTGTGAGTTTCGGAATAATTCCGTGCGGCTCGGGCAACGGTCTGGCAAGACATCTGAACATACCGGTTGACGTGCGTTCGGCGCTCGACATCATTGCCGACGGACGGAGCGAGGCCTGTGACAGGGGAGTGGTCAACGGCCGCAATTTCTTCTGCACTTTCGGTCTCGGTTTCGATGCCGCCGTGAGCCACAAGTTCGCCGAATCGAAACGCCGCGGCCGCCTGACATACATTTCGGACACCTTCCGCGAATATGTCAACTATCAGCCGGAGGAATATGTGATTTCGGCCAACGGCCAGGTACTGACCGACAGGGCTTTCGTGGTTGCGGTGTGCAACGCCTCGCAGTACGGCAACAACGCTTACATAGCGCCTCAGGCATCCATAACCGACGGACTGCTCGACGTCACCATAATCCATTACGGCAACCTGCTGTCAACGGCGCTCGTGGGGCTCGACCTTATGTCAGGCACCATTCCCCACAACATGCTGATCCACACGTTCAAGACCTCCACACTTACCATTGCCAGACGGAATGCCGGAGCAGTGCACATTGACGGAGAACCGCTTGAAATGGGCACTGAGCTGAGTGTCAGCTGTCTGCCCGCAAGCCTCAGGATTCTGACGCCGCAGGCCGACCGTCCTATCCGGCCCTTGTTGACCCCCATCATGTCCATGATGAACGACATAGGCTACATCCTGCGCAACCTGTTCGAGAAATAGAATCGGTAATGCCGACGGATTGGATTTAAGGATAAAAATGCGTAATTTTGCACTCTGAAACAAACATTGTGAAAATTAACACCTCATTATATATATCATGGCATTGCAATGCGGTATAGTAGGATTGCCCAATGTTGGCAAATCCACTCTTTTCAACTGCCTTTCAAACGCTAAGGCACAGTCGGCAAACTTTCCTTTCTGCACCATAGAACCCAACGTTGGTGTCATCACCGTGCCCGATGACCGCCTTACCACTCTCGTGGACATGTGCAAGCCCAAAAGCGTGGTGCCCGCTACGGTGGAAATCGTAGATATCGCCGGACTGGTAAAGGGCGCGAGCAAAGGCGAGGGCCTCGGTAACAAGTTCCTTGCAAATATCCGCGAGACGGATGCCATAATCCATGTGCTCCGCTGCTTTGACGACGACAACATAACCCACGTCGACGGTTCGGTCAATCCCGTGCGTGATAAGGAGATTATTGACTATGAACTTCTGATAAAGGACCTCGAGACAGTTGAAAGCCGCATGGCCAAGACCCAGAAGCAGGCCCAGACCGGCGGCGACAAGAACGCTCGGATGCAGTATGATGTGTTGAGCCGCTACTATGAGGCTCTCAAGGAGGGTAAGGCCGCCAGAACGGTTGAATTCGATTCTGTCGATGAGCAGCGGTTTGCCCGTGACCTGTTCCTGCTGACCAACAAACCGGTGCTTTACGTATGTAACGTGGACGATGCTTCAGCCGCCACCGGCAACAGTTATGTCGACGCTGTCCGCGAGGCCATAGCCGAAGAAAATGCCCAGCTGCTTGTGGTGGCCGCGCAGACCGAGGCCGAAATTGCCGAACTCGACACCTACGAGGACCGTCAGATGTTCCTTCAGGAGATAGGGCTCGAGGAATCGGGAGTGTCACGTCTGATACGGGCCGCTTACGCGCTGCTCGACCTCCAGACATATTTTACCGCCGGCCCCGATGAGGTGAGGGCATGGACATTCCTCCGCGGTTCAAAAGCTCCCAAGTGCGCCGGAATTATCCACACCGATTTTGAGAAGGGATTCATCCGTGCCGAGGTTATCAAGTACGAAGACTATGTTACTCTCGGATCCGAGGCTGCGGTGCGCCAGGCCGGAAAAATGAACATTGAGGGAAAGGAATACGTGGTTCAGGACGGCGACATCATGCACTTCCTCTTCAACGTCTGACCCCGGTCAGGCCGTCTGAAACAGCCTGTCTGAAATTAAGAAATAAACAAGCCGCCCCGATGCATCATCAGAAAGCATCGGGGCGGCTGCTGTCAGTTAGCTGTCAGTTTATTCGCCGAGGATGGAGGGGGCGTTGTAGGCACGCTGTGAGAGTTCCCGGTCAAGCATATAGAGGCCGAAACCGTTGTCACCGATGAGTTTGAATTTGTCGATGAGCTGACGGGCATTGTCCTCTTCCTCAACCTGCTCTGAAACGAACCATGCCAGACGGTCGCGGGTGGCATAGTCATGTTCTGATTCAGCAAGGCTGAAAAGGTTGTTGATCATTGCGGTCACTTTCTTTTCATGTTCGAGAGTATCTATGAACGCAGCCAGAGGGGTGTCCCACTCCGACGGTACTTCGGCAATTGGTTTGAGAACCACACGGCCTTCGCGCTGTACAAGATAATTGATGAAGATCTCGGCATGGGCCTGCTCTTCCTTGAACTGGATGCGGAACCAGTTGGCGATGCCGGCATAGCCTTTGGCCTCGAAGTTCATTGCCATTGACAGATAGAGATAACCTGACCAGAATTCAGCATTGATCTGGTCGTTGATTGCGTCTTGAATTTTGTTGGAAATCATATTTTTATTGATTTAGACTGGATTATATTCTATTTTGAGAAACACTTGTCAGCGCCTATTGTTTCCGCCGCGGCGTCCGCGCTGTTTTTCCTGTTCGCGCAACATTGCCTGCTGCTTGCGCTGGGCTTCTTCGAGGCGGGCCATGAAACCGCTTTTTTTCTTGGGCTTTTTGGCGTTCTCGCGCATTGTGGCGCGAACCTTGTCCTCATCCACAACCTGACGGAATATGTAGGTCTGTACAATCGTTATAAGGAGCGAGAGGAAATAGTAGTAGCTGAGGCCGGCGGCATAGTTGTTGAAGAAGAAGAGGAACATGAGCGGCATCAGATACATCATCCATTTCATTCCGGGCATGGAGTTGCCGCCCGGCTGGCTCTGCATGTTGATGCGTGTGTAGACTATGTTGGTTACAGTCATGAGCAGACAGAACAGCGAGAGCTTGTTGCCGAGGAACGGAATGGCGAACGGCAGAGAGATGATGTAGTCGGGGGCCGAAAGGTCGGCGACCCAGAGGAATGACTGGCCGCGGAGCTCTATGGCCGACGGGAAGAACTTGAACATCGCGATCAGGATGGGCATCTGGAGCAGAAGCGGCAGACAGCCCGACATGGGCGATGCGCCGGCGCGGCTGTAGAGCGCCATGGATTCCTGCTGGCGTTTCATGGCGTTTTCCTGACCGGGATATTTCTCGTTGATTTCTTTTATCTCGGGTGCGAGCACGCGCATCTTGGCCTGCGACATGTAGCTCTTGTAGGTGAAAGGAAAGAGAATCAACTTGATGAAGATGGTGAGCAGGAGAATTATGATGCCGTAGGACGAGATGAAGTTGCCCAGGAAGGTGAACACCGGTATTACGATAAAGATGTTGATCCATCTGAACAGGGTCCATCCCAGAGGTATAAGTTCTGTAAGGTTAAGGTCTTCATCGGGCGTTATGGTGTCCTCGAGGTCTGAGAGAAGCGGATAGGAGTTCGGGCCAATGAAGATGGTGAACGATGCCGGCATGGCATGGGTCGACGAGTAGTCCATTTCGGCCTGTGTCGACATCTGTTTCAGATAGGCCGCATTGTCCTTCAGAGCCACGGATTCGAGGTCGGCACCGGAGAAATTGGTGTTCGGAATGAATATTGTGGAGAAGAACTGGTTCTTGTAGGCTATCCATTTCAAACGCTGGGTGAATTCCTCCTTGTCATCGGAGTTCTCGCTGAGATTGTCCACGTCGCCGTTGGCGCCCATGTAGTATATGGCCGAGTTCTGTTCCTCGAACATGCGTCCTTCCTCATTGCGGGCCATTGTCTGGTTCCAGTTGAACTCCATGGTGTTGACAGAGGCAGGAATCACATTCTGCATGCCCTGCTGCACAATGGTCATATTCACCAGATAGCTGTCGGGCGCCAGTGTGTAGCGTATGCCCCACGAGGCTCCGTCGCCCAGATTCAGCTGCATCATAACCGAACTGTCGGTCTGTTCGGTGATCTCGAAGAAGAAATCGCGGGTGTCGAAGCGCTGGCTTGCGGAAGTGAGGGTGAATCCGTAGCTGTCGTTCCCCGGTTCTATAGGAGCCACCTGAGTGGAATCAAAACGCTGATAACCTTTTACTGTCGCGCGGGCAATCATGGCGCCTTTGTTGGATATTTCCAGCGCCAGACGGCTGTTTTCAAGTTTCACCGTTGTTGAGTCTCCCCCGAGGTGCGAGGCGAAACCCTTGTATTTGGCCACGTCCGAAAGTGCTTTGCGGAGCAAGCTGCAAGCCTCGGCGGCATCGGAGCGGGAAAGCTGTCCGTAGTCCGATGTGATTACTGCCTTGACGGGGACCTTGGTTCCGGAGCTGAGTGTCACGGTTCCGCCTATCGCGGAATCGGCTTCCATGGTCAGTCTGACCATCGGGGCGTTGAGCACGATTGTTCCGGTTGAATCTTTTGAGCCTAATTCGCGTATCGTCGATGCGATGATGGCACGTTCCTGGGGCGTCACCGATGTGTCGGTGAGCTGTGCCTTGGGGTCGATGTCGGTTTTCTGAGCGTCGGCCTGTTCCTGACGGGCTTTCTCGGCCATTGCAGCGCGTTCCTCGGCTGAAGGCTGGTTGAAGTACATGAAGAGCATTATGACAGCTCCCATCAGCAACAGTCCTATGACGTTGGTTTTGTTCATCGTTCTTTTAGTGGTTGTTGTATGTTTTGGTTAAGTTATTGTTTGTTTTCAGAGGGTTTAATGGCGGTCTTCGCTGTATTTCACGGCTGCCTTGACAAATGACAGGAACAGCGGATTGGGCGAGAGAACCGTCGAGTTGTATTCCGGATGGTACTGGGTGCCCAAGTACCATCTCTTGCCGGGGATTTCCACAACCTCCACCAGATGCGTCTGCGGGTTTTCTCCCACGCACTGCATTCCGGCATTCTCGAAACGCGGGCGGAAATCGCTGTTGAATTCAAACCGGTGGCGGTGACGTTCGCTGACTTCGGTGGAGCCGTAGGCTTCGGCGGCGAGGCTTCCCGGTTTCAGCCGGCAGTCGTAGGCGCCGAGACGCATGGTGCCTCCCATATTGGATATGCTTTTCTGCTCGTCCATCAGGTCTATGACGTTGTTGGGCGTCGAGGGGTCCATTTCGGTGGAGTTGGCATCGGTCAGGCCCAATACGTTGCGGGCGAATTCAATGACCATGCATTGCATTCCGAGGCAGATTCCGAAGGTGGGCACGTCATGCTCCCTGCACCATTTCAGTGCCGAGAATTTACCTTCGATTCCGCGCTGTCCGAATCCCGGGGCTATTATCACTCCGTCCATTCCGGCGAGAAGTGCGTCGGCGTTGGCGTCGTCTATCTTCTCGCTGTGGATGTAGTGCAGGTCCAGTTTGCGGTCGCAGTATGTGGCGGCCTGAAGCAGGGCCTCGTTGATGGACTTGTAGGCGTCCTGAAGCTCCACGTATTTGCCCACGAGCCCTATCCTCACGGGCTTCTCGGCTTTGTGCATCTTTTCAAGGAATGCCATCCACGGAGCCATGTGCGGCTCGCCCTGCGGGGTGACTCCGAGCTTGGTAAGGATAACCTCGTCGAGATGCTGGTGGTGCATCGCAACGGGCACTTCGTAGATCGTGGGGAGGTCTATGGACTGGAACACGGCATCGGGAGCCACATTGCAGAACTGTGCTATCTTGCGCCGCATTCCCGAAGGTATGTCATGCTCAGTGCGCAGAATCAGCACGTCGGGTTGTATTCCAAGCTCCTGAAGCCTCTTGACTGAATGCTGCGTTGGCTTGGTCTTCAGTTCCTTGGCCGCGTGGAGATAGGGCACGTAGGTCAGATGCACGCAGATGCTGTCGGCCCCCATGTCCCAGCGCAGCTGGCGCACAGCTTCGAGAAACGGAAGAGACTCAATGTCGCCTACCACGCCGCCTATTTCCGTGATTACGAAATCATATTCGCCCGTGTTGCCCAGAAGCATGATGTTGCGCTTTATCTCGTCGGTGATGTGGGGTATGATCTGTACGGTCTTGCCCAGATAGTCTCCGCGGCGCTCCTTGTCTATGACATTCTGGTAAATGCGGCCGGTGGTCACATTGTTGGCCTTGGTTGTGCGGACATTGGTGAAGCGTTCATAATGGCCGAGGTCAAGGTCGGTCTCCCGGCCGTCGGTAGTGACATAACATTCTCCGTGCTCGTAGGGGTTGAGTGTTCCGGGGTCGATGTTGATATACGGGTCATACTTCTGTATGGTGACACGATAACCGCGGGCTTTGAGCAGACAGGCCAGCGAGGCCGATATTATTCCCTTGCCCAATGATGACACAACGCCACCGGTGACAAATATATATTTCGTTTCCACTATTTGATTTTTTATCCAAAGCGCAAAATTACAAAAACTAATCGTAAAAACTTAAGAAAGGTTTCGATTTTTTTCAGCAACATTCCGCTATGTGTTAAAAGGGCACTCTTTCAGGATATTTGTTTATAATATCGTGGATTTTATGTACTTTTGCTATTATTTTTGAAAAAGACAAATCAAATTAACAATCGTGTATAAAATCCTTGACAAAGAGCACTTCTCCGAACATGTGGTGAAGCTGGTGGTAGAAGCCCCCATGATAGCTCGTTCCCGTCGTCCGGGCCACTTCGTGATAGTGCGGGTGGGCGAAGGAGGCGAAAGAATTCCCCTTACAATTGCCGATTCCGATTTGGAACGAGGCTCCATAACCCTTGTGGTTCAGGAAGTGGGTGTGTCCACCCGCAAAATCTGTGCGTTGAACGTAGGTGACGAGTTCACCGATGTGGTGGGCCCTCTCGGCCGGGCCACACACGTGGAGAACGTGGGCACCGTGGTGTGCTGTGGCGGAGGCGTAGGCGTGGCTCCGTTGCTTCCTATTGTCAAAGCCATGAAACAGGCAGGCAACAGGGTGGTGACCATATTGGCCGCCCGCACAGCCGATCTCATAATACTCCGCGACCAGGTGGCTCCTTTCAGTGACGAACTGATCATCATGACCGACGACGGCTCTCTGGGCCGCAAAGGCCTTGTCACTGCGGGACTTGAGGAAGTTGTCAAGCGGGAGAAAGTGGACCAGGTCGTGGCCATCGGTCCTGCCGTCATGATGAAGTTCGTGTCGAAACTGACCGAGGGCTATGCCATTCCCACTATGGTCTCCCTGAACACCATCATGGTCGACGGCACGGGCATGTGCGGCGCCTGCCGCGTGACCGTGGGCGGAAAGACAAAATTCGTCTGCATTGACGGTCCCGAATTCGACGCCCACAAAGTGGATTTTGACGAAATGATTATGCGCTTGCGCTCTTATAACTGATTATTTATCATGCAACAGAATAATTGCCAACCTCTGGCGCCGCGCGAGGATGCATGGCGCGAGGAACTCAGAAAATCAATGACGGCCAAAGAGCGCACGGCAATACTGCGTGCAGTCATGTCGCAGCTTCCGCCCGATTACCGTGTGACCAACAACGAAGAGGTCAACTGCGGCCTTTCGGCGGAGCAGGCTGTCCTTGAGGCTACGAGATGTCTAGACTGCCCCGACCCGCAATGCGTCACCGGATGTCCGGTCAACATAGACATACCCGGTTTCATCAAAAACATCCAGCGGGGCGATTTTGCCATGGCTGCCGCTGTGCTCCGCCAGACATCGGCCCTTCCAGCCGTGTGCGGCCGCGTTTGCCCTCAGGAAAAACAGTGCGAGAGCCGCTGCATCTACGGCAAGATGAAGAAGCAGCCTGTAGCCATAGGCTATCTGGAACGCTTCGCCGCCGACGAGGAAATGCGCGTGGCAGCGCCCGTCAAGCCAGTGCCGCCGGATCCCGATGCCGTCAGGATAGCAGTGGCCGGAAGCGGCCCCGCCGGGCTTTCGTTTGCCGGAGAGATGGCGCGCAGAGGCTACGCCGTTACCGTCTATGAGGCTCTCCATGAGATAGGCGGTGTGCTCATCTACGGTATTCCGGAGTTCCGTCTGCCAAACTCCATTGTCGAGGCCGAGATTCGCAAACTCGAGGCGCTTGGCGTGAAATTCATAAAGGACTGCATAGTAGGAAAGACCATAAGCTACGAAGACCTGCGGCAGATGGGCTTCTCGGGCCTTTTCGTGGCCTCGGGAGCCGGACTTCCCCGTTTTATGGGCATTCCGGGCGAGAATCTCATCGGCGTTATGTCAAGCAACGAGTATCTCACCCGCGTGAACCTGATGGGTGCCGGACGCGAGGGCTATGACACCCCGGTGACACGTGGCCGTAAGGCCATAATTGTCGGCGGCGGCAACACCGCCATGGACTCCGTGCGCACGGCCCGGCGTATGGGCGCTGAAAAAGCAGTCATTGTCTATCGACGCAGCGAGGCCGAGATGCCGGCGCGTATCGAGGAAGTGGCTCATGCCAAAGAGGAAGGCGTGGAATTCATGACCTTGCACAATCCGGTGGAATATCTCGGCGATGACAAGGGCCATGTGAGGGCGGTCAGACTCCAGCGCATGGAGCTTGGCGAGCCGGACGAATCCGGACGCCGCTCGCCTGTTCCCGTTCCGGGCGATATAGTGGAGGTGGAGACCGATCTGGTGATTGTCAGCGTGGGCGTTTCGCCAAATCCGCTTATCCCTCATGCTATCGAGGGTCTTGAGGTGGGACGCCGCGGCACCATTGAGGTCGATTCCGAAACAATGGAATCGTCCGTGCCTGACCTTTTTGCCGGCGGAGATATTGTGCGCGGTGGCGCCACTGTCATACTCGCCATGGGCGACGGACGCCGCGCCGCGGCTGCAATGGATTCCAAGCTGAAATCCGGGAATCGCTAAGATAATTTGATATTTTACAGCACAGGGCTAAGGAGACGTACTATCGACTCCTTGGCCTTTTGTGTTATGGGACGCCGGCGCCATTGCGAAGGCCTTACGCGTTCGCAATCCTGCAGGTCGGTCATAAACTGACGCCGCAGCTGGGCGTTGATGTCGTTCGAGAAAATGAACATGGTGTCCTCGAAATTGTGTTCAAAGCTGCGGAAATCAATGTTGGCCGAGCCTACGGCGCTGACTTTGTCGTCGATTATCATGACCTTGCTGTGGAGCATTCCGCTCTTGAACAGATAGATTTTTATTCCGGCCCTGAGACACTGCATTATATAGCTGTAGGATGCAAGAGTGAGTGTCGCCGAATCGCTTTTGTAGGGAATCATGACCCTGACGTCGACCCTTGACAGGGCTGCCGCCTGCAGGGCGCTGAGCATGGCCTCGGTAGGGAGGAAGTAGGGCGTCTGTATGTATACGCGCTTCTTGGCGTTGCCAATGGCCTTGAGCATGTAGAGGCTTATGTTGCTCCATTCGCTTGTGGGGCCGCATCTCATCATCTGGAGTCCGGCTCCCTTTCCCGGCGCAGTGGCGGGGGAGAGGTCCACGCGTTCCTCCAAAAGCGGCTGCCCCATGAATGACCAGTCAACGGCAAACGAATATTCCACCGCGGCAACCGCCGGCCCTTCGATGCGGATATGGGTGTCGCGCCAGCAAGCGAATTTCTTGCCGCCGTCGATATATCTGTCGGCCACGTTCATGCCTCCGAGATAGGCCGTCTTGCCGTCAATTACGGCAAGCTTCCTGTGGTTGCGCCAGTTTATTCTGGTGGCGAACGGCGGGAAATTGACCTTGAAAAAAGGATGGATGCTTATTCCGGCTTCGCTCAGCGATTTGAAGTATTTCTTGTCCACGCCCCAGCATCCGAAATCGTCATAGATTACACGCACCTTCACTCCGGCCCTGACTCTCTCGGCGAGAATGTCGCGGAGGCGGCGTCCGGTCTCGTCATCCTCTATTATATAATATTGCAGATGGATGTATTCCCGGGCATTCTTCAGGTCCTCGAAAAGAGCCTTGAATTTTTCCTCGCCGTGATTATAGACCTCCACGCGGTTGTCGGGATAATACAGGGCGCCGGTAAGCGAGCGCCCCAGTTCCACGAGCTGGCGCATCTCCTGATTGAAATCCTCGGGTATGGTGGAATGGTAATCGCCTTCGCTTTCACGCAGTTTCCGCTTCTTGCGCCTGGAAATCATGCGGGTGTTCTTGATGCTCCGGCCAAAAAATATGTAAAGGATGATTCCGCCTACTGGAAACAGCAGCAGCACCGTTATCCATGCGAGGGACTTCAGCGGATTCCGGTTTTCCGACAGTACGACGCCCACGATGCTGATCACTGTGATTCCGTAGGCAATCATCAGCAACCAATACATCCAGTTAAGTGTCGCGGTCAGCATGTTGTTGTCAGGTCTGTTGGTTTATCAGGCGTAAAGATACGTCATTTAATATTTTGCAGCCTAATAATTGCACAAAAAAATGTTGGCAGTGCATCCGCCGTGAAACCGCACAAATAAATCGGCGGGGCAGTTCCGGATTCCGGAGCCGCCCCGCCTTTGTGGGTTATCTTTTCGGGAAATTATTCGCTTACCACTTCGAAGGGTATTTCAACGGAAATTTCCTTGTGGAGATTAATGGTTGCGCCATAGTTGCCGACTTCCTTGATGGTTCCCTTGACCACGATGTTCTTGCGGTCAATGTTGAAACCGAGTTTTTCAAGAGCCTCGGCGATCTGGATGGCATTGACAGAACCGAAGATTGTGCCGGTGGAGCTGGTCTTGGCGCCTATGGTGAGGGCCACGTCCTTGAGCTGTTCGGCCAGAGCCTCGGCGTCGGCTTTGATTTTGGCAAGCTTGTGGGCGCGCTGGCGCTGGTTCTCGGCCAGGACCTTCAGAGCTGAAGGAGATGCTATCACAGCTTTGCCTTGGGGGATAAGGTAGTTGCGGCCATAACCTGACTTCACTTCTACCACATCATCTTTATATCCGAGATTGGAGATATCTTCCTTAAGAATGATCTTCATAATGTTTTCGCGTTTTAAAGTCAGCAGTTAGGTTTATTTCATCAAGTCTGTAACGTAAGGCAGAAGTGCCAGATGGCGGGCACGCTTCACAGCCTTTGCCACACGGCGCTGGAATTTCAGCGAGGTGCCGGTGATGCGGCGGGGAAGAATCTTACCCTGTTCGTTGAGGAATTTCTTGAGGAATTCAGGATCCTTGTAATCGATATACTTGATGCCACTGCGTTTGAAACGGCAATATTTTTTCTTTTTCACGTCAACTGACATGGGAGTCAGATAGCGGATTTCTGATTGTGTCTGTGCCATTGTTTAGCCCTCCTTTTCTTCGGTTACTACAACTTCTTCTTTCACTGTCTCTGCTTTGCCTGCTTTCAGACTGCGGCGCTTTTCAGCGTATTCTGCAGCATACTTGTCGAGGCGGAAGGTCAGAAAACGGAGCACGCGCTCATCACGGCGATAAGCGGTTTCGAGTTTCTTAACGATGGTGGGTGCGCCTTCGAATTCAATCAGGGTGTAGAATCCGGTTGATTTTTTCTGGATGGGATAGGCGAGCTTGCGCAGACCCCAGTTCTCTGTGTTCACAATGGTGGCACCGTTATCGGTGAGCACTGTGCTGAACTTTTCTACCGCTTCCTTCATCTGAGCGTCAGACAAAACGGGAGTTAAAATGAAAACGGTTTCGTACTTCATGTTTTGTTATTGTTTGATTTTTAGTTTGTTGAGCTATTCTTTCAGAATTGCGGTGCAAAGTTACGAATTTTCCACCTAATATCCAATAAATCTGAGCTATTTCAGAAAATTAATAGCTGTATATAACAAATGCATATAACAAATGTGGCGGCAAATGATGCCGCCACTGTCTTGAATTCGCTTCAAGTGATTCAGTTGAGAACAACGCCCGGGAGCTGCATTGCGGTTTTTGCCGGAGCTACGTAGGAGCGGGCAAACTGGCGCAGAAAGTCAATGGTCCTTTTCCGGGGCATCATGTCTGATTCCTGATTTTTTGATGTTTGTCGTGGAGTAGAAGTTTTAAGCATAGGCGATATAATAATTCAAAAGTTGACAAGGGGCGTGCCTCTATTCTCAAGGCTTTCTCTTTTAACGCATTCACATAAACGTTTAGTATGCTTTGCCGGTTGAATTTTTTACGTTTTTAAGCCATTCTTTTTATTGTGCGCTATGTGTTAAAGCGGAGTTAAACTATGTTAACCCCATTCCGCTATTATTTAATGTGCTTGCTGAATTGGTGAAAATGCATTAAATTTGTATTCCAATATGCAAATAGTAATGCGATTTTGCCAGTTAACGGCATCATTTTCATGGCAAATTTGCAGCAAATAGTGATAAGATAATTTAATATTACCTGACAACCTAACCCTAAAGAGCCTATAGATTATACTGCTACTTAACAATCATTTTGACTCTACAGCAATGCAAAAAACTTCCCGGCTTACGGACGACCTTCTGGTCGCCGCATACGCCAACGGTGACAATCAGGCTTTCGATACTTTATTGAAACGGCATCAGTCGCGCGTTTTTTCCTACATCTACTCCGTGGTGAAGAATCGCGATGTGGCCGATGATATTTTTCAGGAGACTTTCGTAAAAGCCATCACCACCATAAAGCAGGGCCGTTACTCCGAGACAGGCAAATTCGGTGCCTGGATTTCAAGAATAGCCCACAACCTGATAATTGACTATTACCGTCAGGAGAAAAGCGAGAACACAATGTCGGCCGACGATGAGAATGTCGACGTGCTCAACCGTCGCGAGCTTTCGGAGACCAACATCGAAGACATGATGGTCTCGGAGCAGATCCACAACGATGTGCGCCGCATTATCGACGCCCTCCCCGAGAACCAGCGTGAGGTGCTGATGATGCGCTACTATAAGGACATGTCGTTCAAGGAAATCGCCGAAGCCACCCAGGTGAGCATCAACACCGCCCTTGGCCGCATGCGCTATGCCATTCTCAATATGCGTCGCATAGCATCGGAAAACAATATCGCCCTCACTCTCTGACGCCAATCCTCTCTGTCCTCTCCATTACGGCTAAGGCCATGCCTCGGGATTCCGCTCCCGGCATGGCCTTTGCTGTGTCATATAGCCTTGAGTCACTTCTGCCGGTGTTGGCGGGCAACGTCGTCGTCAATCGTGAACCACGGGCTGATGAGCAGATAAAGTTCGCCTATGAACAGGCCCGCGTAAAGCCCGATGTTCGTAAGGTCGCCTATGGTGACGACACCGCTGTTGAAAATATTCTTGATTCCCGTCACGGCAAAGATGACGGTGACGGCGATGGCCGCTAAGTAGAGGCCGTACTCAATATAGGATACGAGGCGCACCCGGCGCTCGGGCAGACGGTTCATCACCTTGCGGGTGAACCATGGCGAGGGGGGAGCGGTCAGTCTGTTGCGTTGGAGCATATCGCGGAGCTCGCGGTCGTTGAGGCGGTCATGTCTGTTTTCTTGCATATTGAAAAAATTATTCCGGAGAGTTGGGTGTATCGGTTAGTTCTCTGGCCATTTTGTTCTTGGCCCTGTGCAGGTGGCTCTTCACCGTGCCGGAGGGGAGTCCGGTTATGCGGCAGATTTCCTTGATGGGGAGGTCGTCGATGTAGAACAGTACCACTATCGAACGTTCGGTCTCGGTCAGCGACGACATGGCCTGGCGGATGTCGTGGCGCATCTCCACGAGCCGGCTGTCGCTGTCGCTTGCCGGAGCGTCGGCATCCGGCCGGTAGTCATCGGGCAGGCGGTATTCGCGGCATCGCCGGGTGTAGTCGATATACTCCCGGTAAGCGATGGAAATGAGCCATGTGCGGAACCGCGCCAGTGCCCGGAACGAACGTAGGCTCGTGTAGGCGCTGAGAAACGTCTCCTGCGCCAGATCGTCAGTGAGAGCCGCATCGCCCATGGTGAGCCGGTAAAGGAAATTCCTCACCGCAGGCGCGTTCTCGTTCACGAGCCGCTCGAATGCGCGACGGTCATCCAGCGTCACGCATCGGGTTATGAGTGATATTTCCTCAATCTTGCTCAGCATCGGAAGGTGAGTCTGTGCCGGTAGATTTTTTTCTTGATTTGATGCGTCGGGCTATGCTGTCGTAATTCTCGACAACGTAGACCGCCAGACGCGAGAATCCTATGAATAGAAATATGTAGCCTGTCGGTGATATGAAGAACCGGAATGCGAGGATGGCCACGCCCCAGCCTATCCACACGAGACCTGACTGTAGTTTGTTGCCTGCGGTCTTCTGGCTCTGGAAGAATGAGTCAGGCAGGTTTATGCCGTGGTTCACAGCATTGTTGACCGTGTCGAAAAACATCTTCTTTTTCTGGGTGAAATAGCGCATTATGAAGAACACTATGAGCACCATGGCGGCCAGCGGTATAAAAGTCCCGAAGATTATGGCTGTGACAGCCACCACATTTCCGGATATGGCCTCGCTGAGGCTGTAGCCATTGTGTCGTCCGGCGTCCGTATCTTCCGGTTCCTGGCTTTCGGCGGCCACTTCGTAGACCACCGTCTCCGATATCGAGTCAGCTTCCATTGTCATTATCTGTTCGGCGTTCTGTGTGGCCTGTTTCAGATTGTGTCTGGCCTTTTCAACCGCATTGTTGTTGCCGGCGTAGGCCGGGGAATAAGCTAATGTGCCGATGGCCATGACGAGAGATAGGAGCAGAGTGGAGATTTTATGTTTCATGTCTGTTTGTGTGATGGAGTTTTTTTGTCTGTTTCTGACTCTTTGACGTTGTGTCAGGGACAAAAGGTTGCACTGCGCCGCAAAATTACTCAATAAATTGTTTGTGGACGGGAAATTTACTAATTTT